>CAZZHH010000038.1:0-31195 GCA_964653595.1 uncultured Lentimicrobiaceae bacterium | reverse complement strand
TATGTTTGCAACTAAATAATTCAAACTTGAATCAACAACCTTGTGAAACTTGACACTTACTGAATCCAAATTTGATTAAAGATGGATTTATAGGAGAAGTGAAGCTGATATTTAGAGTGCCTACGAAATAACAAACCTCATACAACCTGATACTTATGCGAATAATACACACGTCCGACTGGCATTTGGGAAAATGGCTCGACAGTGTTTCCCGAATCGAGGAACAAAAAGTGGTTTTGGATGAAATATGCACACTTTGTGATGAGCAGAAAGCGGATGCAGTTATTGTTTCCGGTGATTTGTACGATACCTTTAACCCACCAGTTGAAGCGCAGGAGTTGCTATATAAAACCCTCAAACGGCTCACCAATAACTCTACCCGTCCAGTAATTGCCATTGCCGGCAACCACGACTCGCCCGACCGCATTGAATCACCCGATTCACTTGCCCGTGAGTGCGGGATAATCTTTGTGGGTTATCCCAACAGCCAACTAGTGCCTTTTGAACTTGAAACGGGATTGAAAGTCACCCGCACTGATGTTGGTTTTTTGGAAATAACAGCTCCAACATTTGCTGCACCACTTAGGGTAGTGGCCGTTCCTTATGCCAACGAATACCGCATGAAGAGTTATATGGGATGTGAAGATCCGGAAGCCAACATGCGCGAATCGCTCCAACAACAGTGGAGACAAATCGCTGAAGCCTATCTTGATCAAAACGGAGTAAATGTACTTGCAGCACATCTTTTTGTAGGGAAAGAAGGAAGTCCGTTGCCCGAAGAAAATTTGGACGAGATGAAACCAATCAACATCGGAGGTGCTCAAGTGGTCTACAGTAATAATTTTCCAAAAGGAATAGATTACATTGCTTTGGGGCATCTTCATCGAAAACAAACGGTGGATTCAAATCCTTGTCCCATCATGTATAGCGGAAGTCCGCTGGCATACAGTTTTGGTGAAGCAAACCAAAAGAAGATGGTGCTTTGCGTAGACATCGAACCTGGCTCACCAGCTGTAATCGCCCCATTGGAACTAAAAACTCCAAAATTGTTGGTTCGTAAGAGTTTTACCAACATCGCTGATGCCATCGAATGGCTCGAAAACAACCCTGAACCGTTGATTGAGTTGACTATCAAAACGGACATTCATCTCAGCAGTGAAGAGCAAAAACAGTTACTGCAAGCAAACCCAAACATAGTTCAGTTGATTTTAGTCTTGAACAAAGTCAATGAATCTGAAAATATCGAATCGGAAAGCTTGGAGTTGAATCGGGAGACTTTGTTTGTGGAATATTTCAAAAGCCAAAACAATGGCATTGCTCCCAACGAAACATTGATGAATCTGTTCAAAGAGATTATCGGAGAGGAGGAAACGTTATGATTCCAATCACACTTACACTAAAAGGTGTATATTCTTACAAAGAGAAACAGACCATCGATTTCAGGGAACTTGCCTCGGATCACCTGTTTGGGATTTTCGGGTCGGTAGGAAGCGGAAAATCAAGCATTTTGGAAGCCATCACCTATGCTCTATATGGAAAAATTGAACGGATTAACACTAAAGTCAAGTATAACATGATGAATCTCTCGTCCAACGAGATGTTTATCGATTTTACTTTTCAAGCCAATAACGGGCAATATTATAATTCCATCAGCCATTTCAAACGGAATTCGAAAAAACATGGCGACATAAATACCAGCTCCAGAAGTTGCTATCAGGTTGAGGAACATGACTTTGAGTCGAAAATACCCATTAGCACGGACGAATTGGAGCTGGTAATCGGACTGACCTACGAAAATTTCAAGAGAACCATCATCATTCCACAGGGCAAATTTCAGGAGTTTTTGAAGCTGGGAGTCAGAGACCGTTCGAGCATGTTGGAGGAGATTTTCGATTTAGGGAAGTTCAATCTATATAACAAAGCTCAATCTTTAATCGGCAAATCGCTGACAAGAAGAAGCGAAATTGAAGGTTCTTTGGCAACCCTTGGAACCATTGATATGGATGTACCCGAAAGATTGGTAAAACAAATAGAGGAAGTATTACAATCCAGTGCAAAGAAAACGGCGGAGAAGAATTCATTGGATAAACAAAAGGGTGTTCTAGACCAATTAAAGAAGGATATTGAAGAGATTGCAATCACCCGGAACAAACTGAATGAAATTGAATCAGGTAGAGGGATGATTGATCAGAAACGACTTCAACTTGAACAATATCGAATTTTTGTTTCAGAGCTAAAACCTGTTTTGGATCAACAAATTGGAATCATTGCTCAGCTTGAGGAGTTAGGCAAATCAATCAAGAGTAAGACAGATGAGCAACTGGAAATGACAGCAAATCATAAAAATATATCAGAACAACTTCTAAACATGACCCCAGATTATAAAAAGAGGGGAGTTTTGTTGGAAAAAGCTTCGGATATCGACCACTTGGTTGAAATTAGGATAAATCAGCAGAATTTATTGCAATATACCCAAAAAAGTGAAGAACTTATCCGAGAGATTGATGTAACTAAAAACTTGCAGGAGAAGCAGACTGAAAAATTGAAAGAGACTGAAATGCAATTGGGATTAGTGAAAAGCAAACTATCCGACATTAATAGTTTGAATGATGCCAAAAGCTGGCATTTAGTCAGGGAGAAGATTGTAAAAGAGGGAAAAGATAAAGGAGCGGGTGTGAAATCCTTGCAGGACGAAATTGGAAAATTGGAAAATGAAATCTCAACTCTACTTCAGGATGCGTCGGTTGATTTGCCTAATGACATTCAACTGGTATTTTCGTTAATGGCGGAAAAGATAGTTGAGATAAAGAATGAATTGCTGATGATGGATCAGGAAATCAGTGATTTGAAGCTGGCTCAGCAACTTTCGAAATATGTGGACACGTTGCATGATGGCAAACCTTGCCCATTGTGCGGAGCATTGGAACATCCAAATATCCAGGTGCATGATGACGTGACCCTGGTTTTAAAGGAGAAACAATCAACTCAAAAAATCTCCTCGGAGTTGGTTGAAAAACTTACCAAACTCCAAATACAGTTGAAAGGGAAACAGCAGCAAAAGCTAGATCTATTGCCAAAACTGGAAGTGGCGCAAAACGAGTTGGCAATACAGCGTCAGGAATTTAAAGAACACGAGGCTGCATTTGTTTTTGACGAAAAATACAAAGACAAATCACTCTTGGAGACGGATATTGAAGCACATAAAGCAAGCTCGAAAGCAATCATTAATTTGGAAAAAGAGGTGAAAACGCTTCGAGAATCACTTGATAAAATGGTGGTGATAATTGGGGATCTAGAAAAAGAGACTCACCAAAATACATTGCAAAACACTGAATTTAAAACCATTATTAAACAACGAACGGATGCTTTGAAACATTTAACTGTTGATGAATATTCATTAACAGAAGAGGCGGAGCTAAAGAAAATAGGGATTGGATTTGTCCAAGAACACCAAACTATTGAGAAAAAGTTTGAACAGCTGAATCAGGAATTGGTGACATTGAACAACATAAAATCTGGGGTTGAAGGGATGTTGCAAGAGCTTCAAATTCAAGTTGACAATCTCAGTAAACAAAAATCGGAAGTTGATTTTCATTTGAAAGAGCTATATCTCAAACACCCACAAATCACGGATGAAATTGTGAGCCGATTCACCGCCCACCCGTTGGATGTAATTTCGGAAGAGCATTCGATCAAAGTGTTTGATGAACAGATGATCTCCTTAAAATCTACGCTACAAACATTAGAGAAAAAAAGCAGCAAAATCGATTATGATGAGAAACAACATCAGACATTAATCTACCAACTGGATTTGCTGACAACTCAAATCCAAGAAGAGACAGAACACAAAGGACAATTGGTGAATCAGTTAGAAGTTGCCAACGAATCTCTTTCTAAACATCAAGTACTTGTTGCTGAATTTGAGCAATTAGAAAACCGCATCAATGACTTGAATAAGATCTCTAAACTGTTTTTTGGGAATAAATTTGTCAACTATGTTTCGACCTATTATCTAGAAAATCTCTGCAAGGAAGCCAATCGTAGGTTTGTGAAGCTCTCCAACGGACACCTAGAACTCACACTAAACGCGGACAACAGCTTTGATGTGATTGATCACCTAAACAACGGGCATACACGCAGTAGCGACTCACTTTCGGGTGGGCAAACATTTCAAGCCTCTTTGTGTCTTGCACTGGCGTTGTCCGATGCTATAAACCGAAAAAGTCACATTTCGCAAAACTTCTTTTTCATGGACGAAGGGTTTGGGTCGCTAGACAATAAGTCATTACACACAGTCTTTCAAACCTTGCAATCGCTCCGTTTGGAGAATCGAATCGTAGGTCTAATTTCACACGTGGAAGAGATGAAACAGGAGATCCCGAAATGTCTGGTGATTACTAATAGCGACGACAGGGGGAGCAGGATTGAATATAGCTGGAGGTGAGTGGAAAGTCCCGAAAAATAAAAATCTTTGATTTTTTTATTTTTCGAGGATCCTCGAAAAGCTACGAAATTGAAAATTTCTTGTTTTTCTGGATTTGTAAAGTCGAAAGTTCATAAAGTCGAAAGTCTTAAATGTGCCGAATTATAAATCCGTCAATTGACGGATTTATTTTGCGGGATCCATAAAATTAAAACTCTTAAAGTCAAACAATGATCAATAAGTTTTTCATAATCATCGGATTTATCTCGTTAGCACTTGGAATCATCGGAGTATTTGTCCCTTTGTTACCAACCACTCCATTTTTGCTATTATCAGCTACCTTGTTTGCAAAATCATCCCCAAAAAACTATCAAAAACTTATTCAAAAAAAATGGTTAGGAAAATATATTTTAAATTACAGAAGTGGAAAAGGCATACCAATTACCGCAAAAATATTTTCTTTATTATTACTTTGGAGTACAATTGGAATTACAATTTTTCATTATAGCAATTATTTATTAGCAACAATTCTATTAATACTTATTTCAATTGGTGTAACGATACATATTCTTTGGATAAAAACTATGAAAAAATAACAAAAGAAAATTCAAAAAAGATACATTTTTTCTTATGAGTTATCATAATTAATTTTTCGCAAAACCATAGCACAATATCAATTTCACAAGTAAAACAACAGAGTGATACAAAAAAACTTTCACTTCAGGGATGTTTTAAAACATCAAAATTAATTAAGTAAAGAAAAAATTATTAAATTTGCCCATAAATATATTGCATAATTAAATTTATATCATGGAAAAGGGGTTTTTATCAAAGGGAATTATCGTTTTTTTATTAATTACAAATACTTTACACAATATTGCTCAAGAGCAAAAAGTATTTTCCAAAGCGACTAAAGGATTTGTTGAGAATAAAGGTCAGGTTTACGACCAAAATTACAAACCAAATCCATCTGTACAATATTTATTTACAGGCAATAACGGACTGAATGTTCAACTTAAAAGCACGGGATTTAGTTACGACACTTACCGAGCTGAACCTCAAAAAAATGCCACTAGTCAATATCTAAATTCAGACAAAGTGGATGGCAAAAATGGTTCATCGAAACAATCCACCTATTATTTTCACAGAATTGATGTAGAGTTAGTGGGTGCAAATTCCAACTCAAACATCATTGCCGAGGACCCATCTTTGGATTTTATAAATTATTACACAACTGGCACAACACCAGATGAGGGTTTTTTGAACTTGTATAAATATAAAAAAGTCACATATCAGGAAATATATCCAGGCATTGATTTGGAATTTTTAGTGCACCAAGAGGGAGACAAAACGGTAGAATACAATTTTATAGTCAAAGAAAATGGAGATATAAATCAAATAAAGTTAAGATATTCTGGTCAGTTGGGACAGTCCTTTGCCAAAGACAAAATCAAGATTCACACATCCAACGGCACCATGTATGAGATGATACCCGCTAGCTGGATTAGAGAAACAGCAGAACCACAAAACGTAGAATACAAAATCATTGAACAAACCGATAACTATTTAACCGTTGGATTAGCTACTCGAACTCCACAAAAAAAGGGAGAAACTCTCATCATCGACCCTGCTCCAATACTAGAATGGGGAAGCTATTTTGGCGGTACTTGGGATGAATGGCTTGTGAAAATGTCCATTTCCTTAACCAACGATGTATATGCCGCAGGCAACAGTATCTCTACTTCCCTTGCCACTTCGGGTGTATATCAAACGGTTATGAATGGTTCTTATGATGCTATCTTAGTCAAATTCAATGAATCCGGGGCTCGTCAATGGTGTACATATTTTGGAGGATCTGGAATAGATGGAGCTCATAGTGTATCGGTAGACATTATCCCAGGCACTGGAGTTAATATTATAGGTAGGGCAGTATCCACTGGTTTGGCATCTATCGGATCATATGAAGACACAAAACCTGGAGGCGCAGCTGAGTTTGCAACTTTTATAGCCCGTTTCAACAACACAAATGGCACCTTGTTATGGTCTACCTATTATGGATATGTGGATGGTGGAGAACAATATCAATTAGAACATAGCTCCCCTTCTATTACCAATTCTTTTGACGCCATATATGTAGCTTCATCATCTAATGCAGATCCAAAAATCCCATTTGGTACTAGCCCAATTCAGCCAACATGTAATGGTTGGAATGATATTGCTATCGCAAAATTCGACTTCAGTGGAAATATTGTTTGGGGAACCTATTACGGATCGGGAGATCGTGAAACTGGTTCGGCTATTTGTTTAGATTTAGCGGAAAATGTTTACATCTCTGGAGGTGTTAAAACCACTGGATTATCTACATCTGGTGCTTTTCAAGCTACCTATGGTGGTGGTTATGATGCTTTTTTGATGAAAGTTGACAAAAATGGAGTAAAAAAATGGTTTACCTACTATGGTGGACCCAGTTATGATTATGGCAATGCTTTATCGTATTCTCCAGTGATAGATGCTATCTATTTTGGTGGAGCAACTTCATCAGATGTAAATATTGCATCGACAGGATCGTTTATTTCAACAAGACCAGGAGCTGCAGGAAAAAACAGTGGATTTTTGAGTTGCTTCAGTTCAGCTGGTAATCGATTATGGGGCACCTATATTGGGGGTATAGACGATGAAGGTGTTTTGGGAGTTACAACTGCGTGCAATGGAGAAGCACTTGTGGTACTTGAGTCAAAATCACCAGGTCTAAGCACTACTAATGTATATCAATCGACGATTACTGGTAGTTCAGATGCATTGATTGTTCGTTTTAATCCTGCTGGAGTTAGACAATGGGCCACTTATTATGGAGGATCGGACAGAGAGCGTTGTTCGGACATTAAAATAAACACAAACAACAGAATATACGTTTGTGGGCACACCTCCTCAACCACATTAATATCTACACCCAACGGATTTCAACCTACCTATGCTGGGGGATTTCAAGAGGGATTTATCGCACGGTTTAGCGAAACAAATATTGCAGGAACGAAAACTGTATGCAAAAATAGCACCCTAACCCTTACTGCTGAAATAAGCACAACAGCCACTCCAATTTCGTATAATTGGTCTGGACCTGCTGTAGCTTCAGGTACAGGAAACACTTTGTCGGTAACCAACATGGATTCTACAAAAGCTGGTGTTTATACGCTCACCGTTACGCAAGGCGGTTGCACATATATCAAAACTGACACTGTAAAAGTGAGTCCAATTCCAACACCTACTGCATCTGTAATTTCACCAATCTGTATCAACGATAGCATTAAATTAAGTTCAACTGGTGGAGTAAGTTATAGTTGGAGTGGTCCAAATAGTTTTGCAAGTACTCTCCAAAACCCAATCATTCCAACAAGTATTTTGGCAAATAGCGGAGTATACACTGTAACTGCAACCAATAGTTATGGATGTACAGCAACCGCGCAAGCAACTCTGGTAGTAAATCCGCGACCAGCAACCTCGGCATCTTCCAATTCGCCTATTTGTGAATATGAAACCATTAATTTAACCTCTTTGCCAAACAGTCAGAATAGTTATAGTTGGTCGGGGCCATTAACATACACTGCAAATACTCAAAACCCGACTATTGCTAATGCAGCTATTGGAAGAGGTGGAATTTATACGGTAACCATTACAAACTCTTTTGGATGTACTTCGAGCGCACAAACAACTGTAGTTGTGAATCCAAATCCAATTATCACCCTTAATTCAGACACCACAATTTGCCAACATCAGGGAATCAATATTTTTGCAAGTGGTGCGTTGACTTATCTGTGGAACAATGGTGTTTCTGTCTCAAATTATCAAATCTATCCATCTGCCGATACAACATACGAGGTATATGCAACCGATTTAAATGGATGTCGCGACACAGCTTCTTTTAACGTAACAGTATTGCCTTTTATTGAATTATCCATCGTTCAAAGTCCAGCGGGAACTCTCTTCACAAAGCAAATTGCTACCTTTAATGTCATTCCGTCAGGATATTCAAATTACTCCTTTTATGTAAACAACCAGATTGTTCAAAATTCATCTGACAATACGTTTACGGCTTCTAATTTTAATGACAAAGATGAGTTGAGTGTAATTGTCAGCAACCCAAATATGTGTTTTAATGTTTTGAAAGTTCCAATCCACGTAATTGACATATACAATTCGTTTTCACCAAACGATGATGGAGTAAACGATTTATTTATGAGAGGTTATCAGATAACTATCTTTAATAGATGGGGTGATATTATGTATCAAGGCATTGAAGGCTGGAATGGTAAAAAAGACGGAGAAGATGTGAACACGGGCACTTATTACTTTACCATAAAATATTTCAGTGCCGAAGGACAAGAGATAAATTACAAAGGGGATTTAATGTTAGTTAGATAATTAAGACATCTTTAATAAAAGACAAAATGAAAAACATTAGAATAATTATATTAATTTGTTGTACGATAAGTTTAAATGTTCAAGCACAAACCGACTATCAAATTAGCAATTACATGAACAATCAGTTGTTTTATAATCCTGCTTATGCGGGAGTAAACAAAGATTTAAACATATCCCTTCTTGGTCGATCACAATGGTTTGGGTTACCAAATTCGCCTCAGTCGTTTGCTTTAAACGCACATACGGTAGTGCCATCTATTGGAGGCATAGGGCTATCCGCATCTCGCGACAAACTTGGGGGAGAAATTAATACTGCTGCAAAAATATCCTATGCATACACTTTCAAAATTGCGGATTCTACTAAATTAAGTTTCGGTTTATCCGCTGGGATTACTTCTAGAAGCATCGATATGGAACATCTTGTGTTTGAAACCAACGAACCGCTTGTTCAAAATGGGCTTTTAGAGACTAAAATCAAACCTGATTTTGGATTTGGTGCTCGATTTATGTGGAAAAATTTAGATGTTCAACTTTCAGCATTGCATATTTCGAACCGATACGATGCTTACGATTATAACAATATCCCAAGACATTATTATGCCATTGCAGCTTATAATTTTCGTCTATCTAAACAATTTATGCTCACACCATCTCTTCTTTTCAAGAGCAATGGGTCTTTTCACAAAGTAGACATCAATGTTAGGGGATTGTTTCAAAATCGTTTCTTAGTTGGATTTGGGTATCGACTAGAGGAAGCCATTCTGGCCACTGTTGGGATGAAAATTACCGACAACTTTGCCTTTGTGTATTCTTATGATTTTGTCTCTGGACCAACAAATATCCTTTCCAAATCGAATCATGAAATAACCTTAATTGGGAAATTTGATATTTTCAATAAAAAACTTAACAAACCAAACATATCCTCTTTCTAAAATGTAAGATTAGAAAACAGGACTAATAAAAACAAAAAAATGACAAATTTTCATTTAGATGGACACCCATATATTGAGTTAAACAAATTATTAAAGCTTCTTAACCTTGCAGAAACTGGAGGTGATGCAAATTTAATAATCATGGATGGTTTGGTTAAAGTAAATAAAGAAACCGAACTCCAGAAACGTAAAAAGCTCAGAGTTGGCGACATAGTAGAATTCGAAAATCACACCATAAAAATTGAGGAATAAAATATCCTTTTTGTAACGGTTTGCCAAACATTGATTTTCTTTACACAACTCTCATTTTTTCATATATTTCAATCTTTAATTGTAATGAGCAAGACTACTAAACAGAAATACTCTCTATCAGGCAACATTGTAGACGTAGTAAATCAACGCATTTATAAAGGGACCCTCGACATTGAAAATGGAATTATTTCGAATATTATTGAAAAACCGGTAGCAGAAGATCATTATATAGTTCCAGGACTTATTGATGCTCACGTGCATGTAGAAAGTTCGATGGTAACTCCAGCGCAATTTGCTCAAAAAGCAGTGATTCATGGCACTATTGCAGCAGTTTCCGACCCACACGAAATTGCAAATGTATTAGGCATAGAGGGTGTGAAATTTATGATTACAAACGGAAAACAAACCCCCTTTAAATTCTTTTTTGGAGCTCCTTCGTGTGTACCTGCTACTTCATTTGAATCGGCTGGTGCTATAATTGACTCTAAACAAGTGGAAGAGATGCTTCATCTGGAGGACATCTATTACTTGGCTGAGATGATGAATTTTCCGGGAGTAATACATAAAGACCCTGAAGTGTGGGCTAAGTTAAACGCTGCAAAAGCAACCAATAAGCCTATCGATGGTCATGCTCCTGCCATCAAAGGGGAAGATTTAAAAAAATATGCCAGTGGAGGAATTACAACAGACCACGAGTGTATGAACATAGAAGAAGCTATTGAAAAAATCAACTACAACATAAAAGTACAGATACGGGAAGGGAGTGCAGCTAAAAATTTTGAAGACTTGTTACCCCTTGTAAAAACCCATCCCGAAATGATTATGTTTTGTTCCGATGACAAGCATCCAGACGAACTTGCTCAAGGGCACATAAACGAATTAATAAAACGTGCTATTAATCTTGGATACAATGCAATGGATTTGCTAACCATTTGTAGTAAAAACATTATTGATCATTATAAACTTCCAGTAGGATTAATACAAAAAGGGGATTTTGCAGATTTTCTGATTGTCGACAATTTAAACTCGTTTAATGTCCTTTCTACATTTATTGAAGGGGAGGAAGTGGCCTCTGATGGGAAATGTAATTTTGACTCACCTCAACTCAAAATTTTTCCAAATGTATTTAATGCTCAACTTATATCAAAAAAAGCATTAGAAGTTGAAGACCAAAACAAACAGATAAAAGTAATTGATGTTACAGATGGTCAGCTTTATACCAAGTCATTTTTTGCTAAATTACCTTCCAAAGACAAACTATTACAAACCGATATTTCACAAGATATTTTAAAAATAGTAGTTTATAATCGATATAAAAAATCGGTACCTGCTGTAGCATATGTGAGAGGATTTGGATTAAAAAAGGGCGCATTAGCATCTAGCATAGCTCACGACAGTCATAACATGGTGGCTGTAGGCGTGCTGGATGATGATATTGTAAATGCAATAAATGCTATCATTAGCAACAAAGGTGGAATTTGTGCAAGCTTGGATAAAGAAATAACAACTTTACCGTTACCAATCGCAGGAATAATGTCGAATCTTACAGTAGATGAAGTAGGAGAAAGATACCAGCAACTTAATAAAATTTCAAAGAATTTCGGCACAAAGTTATCCTCCCCTTTCATGACCTTAGCTTTTATGTCGTTGTTAGTAATTCCGGAACTTAAACTTAGCGATAAAGGATTGTTTGATGGCACTTTGTTTAATTTCACCTCCCTCTACCAAGATTAGAAAATTATTATCATCAAACTTCAATTTACCATTTTGAAAATCATTTTCTTAACTCCAGAAATTTTGATTTACAGAACTTAAAAATTTCCATAAAATATTTTCAGTTCATCAAGTTGCCTAAATTTTGCGGGGTATTATTTACAAAAAAAATCGTACTTTTGTTCAAAAAAAAGACAAAAATGGCAACAATACAAGATCTTTCATCCACAGCTTCGCAGGTTCGAAGAGACATAGTTAGAATGGTAAACGGAGTACAATCTGGACATCCAGGGGGTTCGTTGGGATGCGCTGATTTCCTTACTGCACTTTACTTTGAAGTGATGGACCACAATCCAAAAGATTTTACCATGGAAGCAAAAAATCAGGATATGTTTTTCCTATCAAATGGGCATATTTCTCCTGTTTACTACAGCGTTATGGCTCGATCGGGATATTTTCCAGTTAGCGAACTAGCTACCTTTAGAATTTTTGGCACGAGACTACAAGGACATCCAACGCCAGCAGAGCACTTGCCCGGAGTACGTGTAGCATCTGGTTCATTGGGACAAGGAAGTTCGGTAGCGGTAGGAGCTGCTTTAGCAAAAAAAATGGATGGTGATTCAAAATTAGTATGGGTATTAACTGGTGATGGAGAATTACAAGAAGGACAGAATTGGGAAGCATTTATGTTTGCTGGAGCCAAAAAAGTAGACAATTTAATCGTTGCGATTGATTATAATGGCAAGCAAATAGATGGACCTTGCGACGATGTTTTATCGTTAGGAAACCTTAAGATGAAAATGGAATCCTTTAATTTTGAGGTAATTGAAGTGAATGGCAACAAAATGGATGAATTAGTTCCAGCAATGAAATTAGCAAAAGCTATGACCGGTAAAGGAAAACCAGTAGCACTTTTGCTAAAAACGGAGATGGGATGTGGTGTTGATTTTATGATGGGTACTCACAAATGGCACGGGTCAGCTCCTTCTAACGAACAAACAGGTCAAGCTTTAGCACAGTTGGAAGAGACATTAGGAGACTACTAACAAATATCAATAATGATTAATAGGCGTAATTTCTTTGCCCTAATTGCACTACTTATCATCATGAGTAGTACCGTTGTAGGACAGACTATAAAGCAATCGAAAGTTACTTCAGATTCGATTACAACTGCAAAAGATGGACATCTTACACGAATATTATTCATTTTTGATGCATCCAAAAGTATGTGGGCGCGCTGGCAAAGCGATACAAAAATTGCAATAGCTCAACGCATTTTGTCAAATCTTTTGGATAGTTTGCAAACATTTCCCGAATTACAATTAGGGTTAAGAGTATATGGTCATCAAAAAAACTTCCCTCCCCAAGATTGTGACGATTCACGTTTGGAAATTCCCTTTGCCTATAACAATATTCCTAAAATCAAACATCGCTTAAAGCTAATATATCCAAAAGGTACAACCCCAATCGCAATGTCTTTGCAACAATGCGCCAATGATTTTCCTCCCTGCACCAATTGCCGAAACATCGTGATACTCATCACAGATGGCATAGAAGAGTGTGGTGGAGACCCTTGCAAAATATCCATAGAGCTGCAAAAAAAAGGAATAATTTTAAAACCTTTTATCATAGGTATCGGATTGAACTTCAAAGAGGTTTTTAATTGTGTTGGCAACTATTATGATGCAACCAGCGAAGAAGAATTTAACAACATTCTGAATGTAGTAATAGCGCAAGCGTTAAATACAACCTCTTGCCAAGTAAATCTTCTGGATGAAGGGGGGAAACCAACAGAAACAAATTGTGCAATGACCTTTTACGATGCTTTATCAGGAGAGGTGAAATACAACTTCGAACATACCATGAACAGCAGAGGATTCCCAGATACAATTTACGCAGACCCAATTCCTACGTATAAAGTAAAGGCACATACGATACCCCCAGTTTGGTCGGATACCGTTACCTTAAACATAGGGAAGCACACTATCATCCCGATAAATGCCCCTCAAGGCAACTTGGTGTTAAAAGTGACTCAAAAAAATCAGCAATATCGTACAATCCCAGTATTAATTAAAAAATCGGGAGATAACAATGTCATCAATACACAATACTTTGATGCGAACGAAAAATACATCACAGGAACCTACGATGTAGAGGTAATCTGTCTTCCAAGGTTGCATATAAAAAACATCCAAGTAAGTCAAAATCAAACAACTACTGTTGAAATTCCTGCACCTGGAGTAGTAGACATAAACAAAGGATCGGAAGGAAATGGGAGCCTGTTTGTAATACGAGATAACAAAATGGAGTGGATTTATAACTTAGGAACCAACACCAAAAAAGAGTCTCTACTCTTGCAACCTGGACAATATAAAATCATCTTTCGCTCAAGATATTCATATCTAACGAGCGACTCTAAAGAGGTAAATTTCGAAGTAACCTCTAATCAAAAATCCACCATAGATATAAATGAACAAAAAATGAATCGATAAAAACAATAAAAATGGAAAAACCAATTTGTATTAACAATAAAGATACCCGATCGGGTTTTGGTGCTGGATTATTAGAAGCAGGTAAACGGAACAAAAATGTAGTGGCACTGTGCGCCGATTTAATTGGATCCTTAAAAATGGATGATTTTATCAAAGAGTTTCCAGATCGTTTTATTCAAACAGGAATCGCCGAAGCAAATATGATAGGCATGGCTGCAGGGTTGGCAACCTCTGGAAAAATTCCATTTACTGGAACCTTTGCAGGTTTTTCTTCTGGCCGTGTTTACGATCAAATTAGACAAACAGTAGCTTACTCTAATAAAAACGTGAAAATTGCTGCCTCACATGCAGGGATTAGCTTGGGTGAAGATGGTGCAACTCATCAAATTATGGAAGACATTGGCTTGATGAAAATGTTACCAAACATGGTAGTCCTAAATCCATGCGATTATAATCAAACCAAAGCTGCTACCTTGGCCGCTGCAGAATATAACGGACCAGTATACATTCGATTTGGCAGACCAGTAGTTCCAAACTTTACAACCGAAGATACACCTTTTGAAATTGGAAAAGCAGTGGTAATGAACTCTGGCAAAGATGTCACCGTTGTTGCAACAGGACATTTAGTGTGGCATGCACTCGAAGCAGCCTACGAATTAGAACAACAAAACATATCCGTTGAAGTAATAAACATTCACACAATTAAACCTTTAGATAAAGAAGCTGTC
The DNA here is from genome assembly GCA_964653595.1 of uncultured Lentimicrobiaceae bacterium. GTDB lineage: Bacteria > Bacteroidota > Bacteroidia > Bacteroidales > WCHB1-69 > JBAXTE01. The sequence goes on along the minus strand of CAZZHH010000038.1, from coordinate 16,236 downwards.
CTAACTTCAATTGCAAAAACAAAATGTGTGGTAACTGCCGAAGAACACTTAATGAATGGAGGTTTAGGAGATTCTATCGCTCAACTGCTAGCTCTAACAACTCCTACTCCGCTGGAGATGGTAGCTGTAGATGATAAATTTGGCGAAAGTGGAACTCCTTCTCGATTGATGGCTGAATATGGTCTGGACACTGCTCATATTGTATCTGCAATTAAAAAAGTAATGATTAGGAAATAATTTCCAGAATTATCCTCTTGGTTTTTGAATTTTTATCATCCTATTAGGCACTATCTTAAAGTAAAAATTCAAAAACCAAGTTACACACTCTGGGATAATGATATTGAATATGAATGAAGATCAAGATATCCTAGAACTTCTATTTACCAAAAACAACACTTCAGAATCTTTTAAAATTCTTTTTAATAGATATCACAAAAAGGTGTATTGGCATGCACGTAGAATGGTTGTAGACCATGAAGATGCCGACGATATAACCCAAAATGTTTTCATCAAAATATGGAATGGACTTATCCACTTTAAAGGAGAAGCCAAACTATCATCGTGGATATTTAAAATTACTGCCAACGAAACTTTGAATTTTATAAAATCTAAAAAGATTAAGGCAGCGTTATCATTTCACGATTACGAGTCGATACTAATCCATAAAATTTCGGATCCCAATGTATTTAGTGGAACAGAAATTGAAAACAAGCTTCAAAAAGCAATCCTCACTCTTCCACCCAAGCAACGACAAGTGTTTTTATTGCGGTATTACGACAACATGCCCTACGAAAGAATGTCTGAATCACTGGGCACTTCTATTGGTGCCTTAAAAGCAACCTATCATCATGCAACCTCTAAAATTGAAAAAAAAATTAGAGAACTTTAAACTTATGGATTGATAATTTGTCAAACATCCAGTTAGTTTTAAAAAAAGATGAAAATGAAACTTCAAGACGATAATTTCGATCCTAAAAAATCTGGGTTTAAAATACCAGAAAACTATTTTGAAGAGCTGGAAAAGAGTGTTATGAAAAAAACAAGCACTCATACAAACACTATTTCTCTCAACAGAAAACTATTGTCCCTTGCAGCTTCTCTCCTTTTAATCGTGGGAATATCATGGATAATCTATTTTGTGGTATCAAATAATAAATCCATAGAAAATACAAAATATTTTGCAGAAATTGCAAATAAAGATTCCGACATCGGACTTCCGAAAACTATTACTCATTTGAACGAAATAGACCAAGCAAGCAATTCGGAGGAATCAATAAACAACGAGATTCTTGATTTTGCGGAAGAGTTAAATTTAAATGATGAAGAGTTATTAGAATTGATTGAAATTTCTGACATATAAAAACCAATTGAATAAGGAACTGGTAACTATTTGCAAGGGCAACTTGCTAAAAATCTATAAATTTTAAAAATCAAACGTATGAAAACAAAAATCACATGTGTTATCCTAATACTGATAACAGCCATATCTGGTCAACTTTATGGACAAAGAAATCCCAAAGCAAAAGAGAGATTAAAAGAGAGAAAAGAACAACTAGATGCAGATAGGATAGTATTTTACAACAACTTTCTAAGTCTTACATCGGTTGAAGCAGAAAAATTTTGGCCACTTCACAAAGAATATCATCAAAAAATAAAAGAGTTAAAGCAGTCACATGCAAAAAAAAATAAAACACTACGAAGCAAATCTACCTCCGAATTATCGAAAGAAGAGAGTGCAGAATTAATGAAATCACAATTTGAACATAAACAAAGTCTCCTTGATCTAGAAAAAGAATATACGCTGAAGTATCAAACGGCCTTACCCATCCAAAAAGTAGTTAAATTAAAAGAAGCAGAAGTTGAATTTAAAAAAGACTTTTTAAAAAAAGCCAAAGAGAAAAAAAGACTTAAAATGGAAGAAAGAAAAAATAAAAAATAACAAGATTGAAGAGCAACCATGGTTAGGTTGCTCTTCGATTATTAATCAACCAAAACTCATTTGATTAAAATTATTATTTAACAAAAATTGATTAGACGAACAAAAAAACGTTTCTATTTGTTACGTATAAAATAACCTTCCTAATAAAAAACATCACTCATCGTGGCAACTAAAATAACAAACATCAAAACATTAAAAGATATGTATAATTTTGATTTTTACAATCCTACAAGGATATTTTTTGGGAAAAACAGGCTGGATATGCTTGACAAGCACATACCATCCGATGCAAGAGTATTAATCACATTTGGAGGTGGAAGTGCTCAAAGAAGCGGGTTAATAGATAAAGTAAAAGAAAAGCTAGGATCTAGAAAAGTATTTATATTTGGTGGCATTGAACCCAATCCCCGATATGAAACCTTAATGAAGGCAGCATCGATGGTTAGGGAATACAACATCGATTTTATCATGGCGGTAGGTGGAGGATCGGTGATAGATGGGACCAAATTCATCAGTTTAGTTTCTTATTACAATGGAGATGGAGTAGACCTTTTAAAATTTGGCAAGCCAATTCCAAGAAAAATGATAGACAAACCAGTTGCTTTTGGAACCGTTCTGACTTTGCCAGCAACAGGATCTGAAATGAATTCGGGAGCAGTTATTAGTTATAATCACGGGAAATACGTTGTATCGAGTGAAATGACCTATCCTCAATTTTCGATTCTTGACCCAACTGACACATTTACTTTACCAAAAATTCAAGTAGCTAACGGAGTTATTGATGCATTTGTACATGTTGCGGAACAATATATTACATATCCAGTAGATGCAAAAATTCAAGATAGAATGTCGGAAGGAATCATGCAAACATTAATAGAAATTGGACCAGCAAATATACAAGAAGCAAATAACTACGATGCACGTGCAAACTTAATATGGGCTGCAACCATGGCGCTAAATGGGATTATTGCAGTAGGCGTACCCCAAGATTGGGCTACGCACATGATTGGACATGAAATTACAGCTTTATTTGGTATTGACCATGCGCAAACCCTAGCAATTATCCTACCTGCTCTATTAGATGTGAGACGCGATCAAAAAAGAGATAAAATTATACAGTTTGCAGAAAGAGTTTGGCAAATCAACAGTGGTAGTGATGAGGAAAAAATCGATTTAGCAATTCAAAAAACAAGAAATTTCTTTGAAAGTTTAGGGATAAAAACACACCTTTCAGAATATGGAATAACTTCCAACGATTTGCCAAACATTCTCAATCAACTCCAATTGCACGGGATGACTAAACTTTCGGAAACCAAAGATTTATCGATAGAAATAAGTAAACAAATTTTAGATAAAGCGCTATAAATAAAAAACAAATACTTAAAAAACAATTGGAAGCATCTTAACCATGCTTTAAAACGACTTCAGTAGGTGCAAAGACAGATATTTGATTATAAAAATATTAATAAAATCAAAAAAATACTTGACTTAGAATAATAATAGTACTATCTTTGCGCCACTTTTTGAAAAACTAAAAAATTGAATAAGTATGTATTGGACATTAGAATTAGCTTCAAAACTAGAAGATGCACCTTGGCCAGCAACAAAAGATGAGTTAATCGATTATGCAACTCGCACAGGATTACCTCACGAAGTAATAGAAAATCTTCGAGAAATTGAAGATGAGGGAGAAATATACGAAAGCATAGAAGATATTTGGACCGATTACCCAACTAAAGAGGACTTCTTCTTTCATGAAGATGAGTATTAAAAAAATTGGAAGAGGCAATTGCCTCTTTTTTTTTTATTTAATACCAAAAACAACACAAAAGTCCATCATTTTCATTAAATTTGCAAGATATATACATTAACAAACAATAAACTAAAATAAAATGGCTTCCCTAATACAAAAGATCTTTGGCACCAAGTCAGAAAAAGACATTAAAGCAATCAAACCAATACTATCCGAATGCATCGAAGCACACAAGGTAATAAAAAATTTCACCAACGATGAACTTAGAGCAAAAACGATTGAATTTAAAACCAAAATTGCAAACTACATAGCAGAAGAAGAGGACGAAATAAAGACTATTCAAAATCGTCTGGATACTGAGTACGAAATGCCCATCGATGAAAAAGAAGAACTTTACAGAACTTTAGATCAGCTAAAAAAACAATCCTACCAAAAATCGCAAGAGGTATTAAATCAGATTTTACCCGAAGTATTTGCTTTGGTCAGAGAAACAGCATCCCGTTTTAAAGAAAATGAAATAGTAGAAGTAACCGCTAACGATTTCGACAGAAGTCTGGCTGCAAAAAAAGCAAATGTAGAAATTATTGGAGACAAAGCTCGTTGGAAAAACCGCTGGATTGCTGGAGGTACTGAGATTGTATGGGATATGTGCCACTATGATGTTCAATTTATTGGTGGGATTATACTTCATCAAGGCAAAATCGCTGAAATGGCGACTGGAGAGGGTAAAACGTTGGTGGCAACTTTACCTGTATTTTTAAATGCGCTTCCAGGCAAAGGCGTTCATTTAGTTACTGTAAATGATTATTTAGCTCGCCGTGACTCCGAATGGATGGCACCAATTTTTGAATTCCACGGATTAACCGTGGATTGTATTGACAAACATGAACCGAACAGCGAGGAGCGAAAATCAGCTTACTTAGCAGATATCACCTATGGCACAAATAACGAATTTGGATTTGATTACCTTCGTGATAACATGGCTAGAAATGTATTAGAAATTGTACAACGCCCTCATAATTTTGCCATAGTAGATGAAGTAGATTCAGTGTTGATTGACGATGCAAGAACCCCTTTAATCATCTCTGGTCCAACACCAAAAGGAGATCAACAAGAGTTTGACAACTACAAACCAATTGTTGAAAAACTATACACAAATCAACGAAATTTAGTAACCAAACTTCTAGCTGAAGCCAAAACATTACTAGCATACCCCGAAAATTCTGATCAATATAAAGAAGGAGCAAAACTTCTATTTACGGCCCACAGAGGACTTCCAAAGAACAAAGCTCTAATAAAATTTTTAAGCGAACCTGGCATGAAACAATTGCTCTTGAAGACCGAAGGTTTTTACATGGCCGAGCAAAACAAAAACATGCACATTATCGATGATGAGCTTTTCTTTGTGATAGACGAAAAGCTAAACTCAGTAGATATCATGGATAAGGGAATCGACTTAGTATCCATAAATGCAGAACAAAAAAAACTGTTTATCATCCCGGATGTTGGAGCTGGTATTGCTGAATTAGAGAAGCAAAATTTAAGTTCACAAGAACGAATTGAAGCAAAAAACGAATTATACCGCGAATTTTCAATAGCCTCGGAAAGATTGCACACCATTCAACAATTAATGAAAGCATACACTCTATTTGAAAAAGACATCGAGTATGTAATCATGGAGAATAAAATTAAAATTGTAGATGAGCAAACCGGTCGTATCATGGAGGGTAGGCGATATTCAGATGGCTTACACCAAGCAATAGAGGCAAAAGAAAATGTAAAAGTAGAAGCAGCAACTCAAACTTATGCTACGATTACGCTTCAAAACTACTTTAGAATGTACAACAAACTGGCAGGTATGACTGGAACTGCGGAAACTGAATCTGGAGAGTTTTGGGATATTTACAAATTAGATGTGGTAGTAATACCTACAAATAAACCGATAACCAGAGTTGATAAAGAGGATTTTATCTTCAAAACAAAAAGAGAAAAGTATAATGCAGTCCTGGAAGAGATTATTGAGCTAAACAAAAAAGGGGTTCCTGTTCTAGTAGGTACTACCTCTGTAGAAATTTCGGAACTTATTAGCAGGATGCTTACCCTCAGAAAAATTGAACACACTGTATTAAATGCTAAACTACATCAACGCGAAGCAGATATTGTAGCAAAAGCCGGACAAATTGGAGCAGTTACCATATCCACAAACATGGCCGGTCGTGGAACGGATATAAAACTGGGTGCAGGAGTTAAAGATATTGGTGGATTAGCAATTATTGGAACAGAAAGACATGATTCTAGGCGTGTCGACCGTCAGCTTAGAGGTCGTGCTGGACGTCAAGGAGACCCTGGTTCATCGCAATTCTATGTCTCTCTAGAAGATGACTTGATGCGTCTATTTGGATCCAATCGAATAGCAAATATCATGGACCGTTTAGGACTTAAAGAAGGGGAAGTAATTCAACATTCCATGATTACTAAATCCATCGAAAGAGCCCAACGTAAAGTGGAAGAAAACAACTTTGGCATCCGTAAAAGACTCTTAGAGTACGATGATGTGATGAATAAACAAAGAGAATCTATCTACGATAAACGAAGAAATGCACTTTACGGGGACAAACTATCCATCGACATCTCCAACAATTTTTACGATATTTGCGAGAGCATGATTGCCGAAAATCAGGACAGAAAAGATTTCCAAAACTTCAACACAGAAGTAATTTCTACTTTTGCTATTGAAAATCCATTCACTGAAGCTGAATTTCATGGTGAAAAAACATCAAAACTATTAGAGGATTTTTATCAAACTACCTACAATAATTACAAAATGCGCACTAAGATTCTTTCTGAAAAAGCATTCCCTGTAATTAAAGATGTATATTTATCTGAAGGTCACAAATACGAGAATATTGCACTACCTATTAACGATGGTCACAAAACTTTACAATTGATAGCACCTCTTAAAAAATGCTACGAATCGGAAGGAAAAGAGATAATTACATCCATTGAAAAGGGAATCACATTGGCGGTTATAGACGATGCTTGGAAAGAGCATTTAAGAGAAATGGATGAGTTAAAACAATCTGTTCAAAACGCATCCTATGAACAAAAAGATCCTCTTTTGATTTATAAATTTGAATCCTTCGAACTTTTTAAACTGATGTTGCATCGTATCAATAAAGAGATCATCTCATTCCTAAATAAAGGCAAACTTCCAATGGAAGAAACTTCTAACTTTAGCGAAGCTAGATTGCCAAAAATGGAATCCAACAAATTGCAAACAGGTCGTGAAGACGTTGTAAACCAACGGACTTCAGAAGTTCAAAGAACATCTCCAGTGCATGTTGATAAAAAAGTAGGGCGTAACGACCTTTGTCCTTGTGGTAGTGGCAAAAAATTTAAAAACTGTCACGGGAATATGTAACAAGATGTTCTAATAGATTTTTATAAGCAAGTCATAATATTCAAAAAATTATGACTTGTTTTTTCTTTTATCCTACATCATTATAACTAAGTAAAACAAGTAAATCTTCATTGAAATGAGTAATATCATAATTTCTACTTCGTACCTTCCTCCTATCGATTATATTAAAGCAATTGTGTCATCCGAAACCGTAATGATGGAACACCATGAAAACTTCCAAAAACGAAGCTATCGAAACAGAGCAGTAATTCAATCCGCTAATGGGTTACTTAACCTAACCGTTCCAATAAATAAAACCATGGGCATTCATACTCCTATCGATAAAATTACCATCGACCACAATTCTACTTGGCAACACGACCATTGGATTGCATTAAAATCTGCTTACAACAAATCTCCGTACTTTGATTACTACAACTACCTCATCGAACCACTCTATCAAAAAAAATGGCCCACACTTATGGAGTTAAACGAAGGTTACTTAGAATGCATTTTAAAAATTCTCTCCATACAAAAGACAATTGGGAAAACCGTTAATTACGAATCATTTCCAAAAGAGTTTACCGATTTAAGGAACTTACATCTCGACCATAAATTGGGCAAAACATATTACAAAATCCCCCCCTACCCTCAAGTATTTGATTTCAAAAACCCGTTTGATGGCAGAGTAAGCATTTTTGACACTCTCTTTAATCTTGGACCACAAACTATGGTATATCTTCGTGATTTAAAAGAAGTTTAAAGAAAAGCCATTCATTTTCTCTAGAAGATTCTTTTAAAAAAAATCTCATTTTTTTTTGTTAAATTTATAAAATTCAATAAAAAAAAAGATTTTTATTAAAAAAAAGTCGATAACTTTGAGGAAACTAACTAACAAAAAAGGAGAAAACTATGGAATCACTATTATTTATTGGCGCAGGAGTCGTTGTATTACTATTTTTTATTGGAATTAGAATTGTTAGACCAACCAGCAGAGGACTAATTGAGCGACTAGGTAAATTTCACAATTTTGCAGAACCAGGCTTTCACTGGATTATTCCATTTATCGACAAGATGTACGAAGTGAATGTAACCGAACAAATGGTGGATGCAGAGCCTCAAGAAATCATCACAAACGACAATTTAAATGCCCGAGTAGATGCTCAAGTATATTTTAGAGTTTTAAATACAGAAGAAGATGTAAAAAACTCAGTATACAATGTAAATAACTATCGTTGGCAAATTGTAAACTTAGCTCGAACTACTTTGCGTAACATAATTGGGACAATGACATTAAAATCTGCTAATAGCGAACGTGGAAAAATAAATGCAGAATTACACCACACCCTATCTGAAGAGACAAAAAGCTGGGGAATTGTAATTGTTCGTACAGAATTAAAAGAGATTGATCCTCCAAAAGATGTACAAGAAACAATGAATAAGGTAGTTAAGGCAGAAAACGAAAAAATTGCTGCTGTAGATTATGCTACTGCCGCTGAAACTACCGCGGATGGGGTTAAACGAGCAAAAATTAAAGAAGCAGAAGGATACAAACAAGCAAAAATTCTTCATGCTGAAGGAGAAGCTGAAGCTATTAAACTAGTGAATGAAGCTGCTGAAAAATATTTTGTAGGAAACGCCCAACTACTTCGAAAAATTGAAGCTGTAGAAACTTCTCTTAAAGAAAACTCAAAAGTAGTTGTCCCTTCCGGCTCTGAATTAGTAAATGTAATTGGCGATATGGCAGGTGTTTTACCTTACGGTAAATAAACGTCTTCTTTAATATTTAAATCATTTAAGAACAAGTATATAAGAACCTTTTTGAAAAAAATCAAAAAGGTTCTTCCATTTAATATCAATAAAAATGAGTAGTATGCATAAATGGAAATTTGCACTTGTAGGTGGTGTCGACAGAGTAACAATAGACACAGGTGCTGACTTGGTAAATCTATACCAACTAGATCAAAAGTTGTGGACCGCTTTAAGTTGCCCTGTTCATGGATTAGAACTTGAGTCGAAAACCCTAGAATACATGGACACCGACCATGACAATAGACTCCGAGTAAACGAAGTACTTGGAGCTATAAAATGGATAGAAGAGGTGATAACAGACACAAATGAGCTAATTCACCCAAAACCAAACTTTTCTCTATCTTTAATAAATACAACTACCGAAGATGGAAAAAGAATTTTCAATTCAGCAAAACAAATTTTAGCGCATATTGGGCGACCAGATGGTGAAACACTATCTGTGGAAGAGACATCGGATACTGTTGCTATTTTTGCAAACACACCTTATAATGGGGATGGAGTTATTACCCCTATTTCCACTAATGACGAATCCATTAAAGCATGTATTGAAAAGATTATTTCCGTATCTGACCCCCAAACTGATCGCAACGGGGAACCAGGAATTAATTTGGAAACAATAAATCAGTTTTTTGAGTCGTGCAACAACTTTTATAATTGGAAGTTAGAAGGAAATCCAAACAATTCAAATGCACAATTCCTAGGAGATGATACTCAGGCTGCATATGATCAATTTATCAAGATTGAGCCAAAAATTAACGATTATTTCCTTCGTTGCAATATGGCAAAATTTGACGAGTCTTCGCTGCTAGCATTTAATCAATTTGCGACAAAATATGAAACCATCGTTTCTAATAATTCTATCATCAGTTCTGAAGAACTATCACAGCTTCCACTTTCATTTGTAAACAATGCCCAAAAGTTAAAAATCAGCAACAACCTTAATCCTTCATGGATGGAGGAAATGGAGATATTTAAAACCAAAATCATAGTACCATTATTTGGAAATATAGATGAATTAGACCAAAATCAATGGAAAGAGATCTGCTCGAAGTTTTCCAAATTCAAAGAATGGCTTGATAAAAAACCAATTACACGTATAGAAGAACTGGATTTTGAACAAATATCTGATTTTATATCGGGAGAGTATCAGGCTACCCTTATAGATTTAATCAACAAAGATTTGGCGTTAGAAGAGGAAGCAAATTCTATTGCAGATGTAGATAAACTAGTAAGATATTATCGCGACATATACACATTGGTATCGAATTTTGTCACCTTTAACGACTTCTATTCTTTAAAAAGCAATGCTGTTTTCCAAAGTGGAGTATTGTATATAGACCAAAGAAGTTGCAAACTTTGTATTAAGATAAATGATGTTGCAAAGCACAGTGCTTCTGCAGGTAGAAGTGGAGTTTACCTTTTATATTGTGATTGTGTTTCTCAGAAGTTAGACAAAAAAATGACCATCGTAGCTGCACTAACAAATGGGGATGTAGATGATTTATGTGTAGGCAGAAATGGGGTTTTTTACGACACCTTAGGAAACGACTGGGATGCAACCGTGGTAAAAATAATTGATAATCCAGTAAGTATTCGACAAGCTTTTTGGATGCCCTACAAGAGAATTAGTAAAATGATCAACAATCAAATTGAAAAATTTGCTTCCTCAAAAGATAAAGAAATTGCTGATTCTTCAACCAAAAATATCGAGGCAAATCCTATCACAAATGCCGATCAAGCCAAGGCAAAACCAAAAGAACCATTCGATATCGCAAAGTTTGCTGGTATTTTTGCAGCTATTGGGATTGCTTTAGGAGCAATTGGGACAGTGCTTCTGGCAATAGTTACTGGATTTCTAAAACTAGAATGGTGGCAAATGCCTTTAGCAATTATAGGTATAATGCTTGCCATTTCTGGCCCTTCTATGTTGTTGGCTTATCTCAAACTAAGGAAAAGAAATTTAGCACCTATCTTAGACGCAAACGGATGGGCTGTGAATGCAAGAGCTTTGATAAATATTGTTTTTGGCAAAACACTCACAGACTTAGCCATACTTCCTAAAAATTCAACAAGAATATTGCGGGATCCATATGCTAAAAAGAAATTCCCTTATATTCCTGTTATTATCATCCTTCTACTCCTAGCTTTGGGGACAATTTACATAGCTACCAAAAAACATTTTATTCACACTCCTCTAGATAAATATATTCTAAAAAATATAGAGAAACCTGAAGTCCCAAAAAGTGACACCACAAAGATAGTAAAGTAACATTAACAAAAAAGGGGAAGCATTTGCTTCCCCTTTTTATATTTAAAAACTATTTCTTCTTAATACCTGCAACATCCATTCCTTGTTCAAAAACAATATCACGTGGGATATTTGCATTTTTAATTTTCTCTAAATCACTCACAAGTTCTTTAGATTTCACCCCATTCTCAGTAATATATTTATTAGCAGCAGCCTTATCCCCTTCTCCTTGAATCTTCATTATCATGCCAATAAGTTCCTCCATTGCTAAAGTCATTTTATCAAAATCTACACTATACATTCCTTTAGCATCTCTTGCAACCGCTTTTTTATTCATTAAAAAGTTATATCTTGCCAAATTTGCTTTGCCATGTGCACTTGCTGTTCCGAAGCGAATAGAGCGAAAAATTCCGGCAACAAATGTAACGTAGTTATCCATCACCTCTCCTTCTGTTAATTCTCCCATTTCATGCAACTTTTTGGCAAGGAATAAACCGGTAATATCCGCTTTGTCTTCTTCTAAGCCAGAGTACTCTTCGCCCAAAGCTTCTCTCACAGATCCTTTTTTGTTAATGGTGTTTTTAATTCCCATTCCATGAGCAACTTCATGAAACATCACATTTTGAAAAAAGGCTTCGAATTTTACATATTTTCTTTGATTTTCAGCAATCAACAAATTTCCGATCGGAATGACCATGTTGTCAAATTTAGCTTTCATCGAATTTTTTAATTGTAACTTACGTGAGCCTTTTTTTAACTGCACTTTTTCATCATTAGGCAAATTAATAGCTATCGTTTTACTTCCTGCATTGCAATCGCCTCTGTATAAAATGGCTTCATATACCCCCATATCAGATCCTAATGCTGGTACTTCTTTTTTAAATTTATCTTCACATGGAAGACTCTTTTGAAGAGTTGGAAGAAGTTTTGAAAACTTTTCAAGTTTTACACTCCAATCTAAGTCTTTTATCAAAACAAATGCTTCAAAGGCAGTTTTGGTTCCAAACAAAGCATCTTCATAATTTTCAATCGGACCAAATACGAAATCAATATTAGAACCTCTCATACTCATCCAAGCCATATCTCTTTCATAATAATTACTGGTCATCAAAGCTTTAGCTGTTAATTCTAGATATTTTTTAAAATCCTTATTCTCGGAAATAGCGGCAGCCTTTAGAATTAGATCAGATGCTTTTTGAAATTGCTCCTTATATTCATCATGATACCAAACTACTTTTAAAGATTTATCCTCATTTCTGCGAATAACGGTATATTGACTTTTTTTGTTTGGATCTTTTAATGCATCAAATTCCTCTTTAGTCATATCTTTTGGATAAAAATTCGCTCCAGCAGGTTTTTCTCCAAATCCAGCGATAAATGGTTTATTGTCATTTAACCGATCCCAAGGACCATAGTTAATCATAAAAAACTGTTTGGCGTATTCATTTTTAATAGTATCTTTCACTTTTTGATAATCAGCTCCATAAGTTTGATGCCAATACAATTCATTCATAATATCCGCTGCTTCAAAAAGAAAAGGAAGCATCTCTTTCTCTTTTTCGGTTAAACTGCTTAGGTCAGCAGTCAGTTTTACGGTAGCAAATTCATCTACTTTTAATTTCATAGAATCTACTGCTTCTGTTGACTGAGTTTTCTCAGCTCCTTTTTTCTTGCCACAACTCGAAAAACACAAAGTAATAGCCATTGCAAGGATTGTCATAATTGCAACATTTTTGTTCATTGTTTATTGATTTTAGTTATTAATATTTAGGTTACGAAATTATAAAAAAAAATCTATGTTTCATGATATATGCTATAAATTTCATCCCACCAATTAATTATGGTGAGATAATAACAGTTAAAAAAGACTGTAGATGAATATTTAGAAAATTGAAACAGAATCTTAAGCTAAATTGGAATTTAAAGAAAAATAAAATATTTTATAATTTCTTCAAATCAGAAATAAAACTATTCACAGCTTCTTCTTTTGTAGCCCAAGAAGTTACCAACCGAATAACAGAGCTACTTTCATCGAAACCAGTCCAGATATAAAAATCGTAATCTATACTCATTTTTTTAATTACCGAATTTGGCATTATTGGGAAAATTTGATTCGTTGCTGAATCTGTTAGAAATGAAAATCCCGCTTCTGTAATACCTTGAGAAAGCTTTTTCGCCATGTTGTTTGCATGCTTACCTAGCTCGAAATATAAATTATCTCGAAAAAACTCTCGAAATTGAAGACCAAAATATCTACCTTTACCCAGAAGTGCACCTCGCTGTTTCAAATGATAAGGAAAATCGGAAATAAAAGCTGGATTATTCATAACAATAGCTTCTCCCATCATTCCCCCATTTTTTGTTCCGCCAATATACATTGCATCTAAATAAGAAGAAAGCTCGGAAAATGTCATATCGTTTTTTTCAGAACTAAGAGCTGATGCTAACCTAGCACCATCTAAAAAGAGAAAAAGATTGTTTTTTTTACACACCTCAGAAAGTGCCTCTATCTCACTTTTCAAATAGATGGTTCCAATCTCTGTGGAGTTGGAGATGTACACCATTTTTGGTCTTACCATATGAGGAGGATCATTCTTGTGCTCATCTACAACCGACTGAACATCAACAGCTTTTAATTTTCCATCGCTGGAGAAAATTTGATTGATTTTATGTCCTGTGGCTTCAATAGCTCCTGCTTCATGAATATTGATATGTCCCGTTGTGGCCGAAATAACAGACTCAAAAGGTTTCAACATGGATGCAATCACAATTAAATTAGCCTGAGTACCTCCAGAGAGAAAAAACACTCCTGCATTCGAATTTTCAATTTTTCCTTTAATATAGGTAATAGCTTGTAAAGAATAATCATCTTCACAATATCCATTTTGTTGTTCAAAATTTGATTTTACAATTGCATCAATAATGGCAGGATGAGCTCCTTCACTATAATCATTTTTGAAACTATATTTCATGTGTAAAATGTATTTTATCTTGGATTATTCCAATAATCACGTGATTTACTTCCCCATACTGGATCACTTGATTTTACATCATGGCTTCCAGCATTATCTCTTCTTCCATTAATAATTTTTTCCCATTCAGGTTCATACACTTCTCCAAACACGTCCGAATGTAATAAATCATAACTATTGGAAACTCTATCCAAATTATAGAAAACAAATTTTCTGTTTCCCTGCCCTTTAATTAAATAATAGTGCCATATTTCGTAGGGGTATGAATTTGAGCCCATAGGTTCGGCACTGATAGAGTTGGGTGCTCCATATTTTAAATAAACTCTTCCTCTATCAGATTGATAACCCTTAGTATTTAAAGATTTAAACCGATTGTTTACTTCATTTACAAGTGCTAGATATTTAGCCCATTCTTCTCCAGGGGAAATGCTGTTTTTGTGCAACCAAAAATCATAAAAGAACTGTTGCATGACTAAAATTGAACGTTTTTTAACTTCTGGAGAACGTATAATAGAATCCATATTCTGTTTTTGATCGAGCATAATTGAACTCAAACCAACCGCATAATCGGTCTCCATAATTGGATATAGATAATCTAAATACATCCTTAAAGTATCAAAATCGGATATCTTAGACACAAAAGTATTGGCAACATCAATTTGAGAATAAGTATTGTTAATCTTCAGTTTGGGATTACTTCGTTGAAAAAACATGGAATTGAATCCCAATAGTTTTTCATTGGTATCTAAGGCTTCTACAACAAGATAATAGTTTCCAGAAGGCAAATTTGATATATTTAAAGTGGCAAAATTCACATCTACTTCTGCACTATTTGAAATTTGTTGTTTGATAAAACCTCCTATTTTCTTCTTCGAAGTAGCATTCTCTATATAATACTTAGTAATAAATTTCTTATTTTCTCCTATCGATAATTTTGTATTGTAGGTTTCGTAGTAAAAAGTAATTTGTTGGATATAATCGGGATAAAAATTACTAAAATATGGGTGAATCTTGTATCCAAACTTGTTGAAATTATCTTTTACGTTGCTCTTTTCAAAATTCGTAATCATCTGAATTCCAGACACGCTAACTTTATCTGATGGATAATTTATGGTTATTATTTCACTAGACACAATAGGTTGGGCTGAAGAATTTACGTCCTGTAATGAAATATTAAAAGTATAGGTCCCTGTGGGTATAAAAAAACGCTCAGCACTCATAAAATCAACAATATTTTCGGAGGTAGTGTCGCTTATCTCTGGACTTTTCAATATTATCTTTTGAAAAGATTTAATTGAATCATTTCTCTCAAAAGTATACAATAACTCCAATTCTGCTTGAAATTTTCCATTGGCTAACTTAACATAAGAAACAGACTTCCCATTTATCGAAATAAATGATTCCATATACGGGCCTTTTCCTGGTGAGAAAAAAGTAGTATAGGTGAGAAATGCTCTTACACCTGCAAATGAAGTTATAGTGTAAAAAACTAAAATGATAAAAAAACAGATTCGTTTCATTAGAGACAATTAATGTTAATAATAAGCCTAAGTATGATATATTCAATAAATTGATTAAATTATAGAGCAAAAATAATAAAAAAAACCTTCATCCAGTTTTTTATATTTGAGAAACTAAATACATTGTTCCTCAATTTTAGATGGTTTATGGTTCATGCAAAAAAAATCAATGCAGATTGTTTTTTTATAATCAAATAAAAAACACAAAATATTGATAATTATATATTTAAAATTTACAGCAAACAGTATAAGTAAAAAATATAGCATTTTTGAAAAAATAAAATTTGGAGTTTAATTATTTTTTGTATCTTTGCACCGGAGAGTTGGCAGAGTGGTCGATTGCGGCGGTCTTGAAAACCGTTGACCTTCACGGGTCCGGGGGTTCGAATCCCTCATTCTCCGCCAAAATATATAGAAAAATCGCAAATCGCTGAAAATATCACTTTCAGCGATTTTTTTTTCCAAAAAAAATTACAAACAACACATTGTAAGTAGAATGTATAATAAAATTCACTATTGTCCGATTAAAACGTAATGAAACAAAATCCTTAAAGATTTCTCACTTCGTTCGGAATGACTATCAATATGTTAT
>CAZZHH010000037.1:0-31953 GCA_964653595.1 uncultured Lentimicrobiaceae bacterium | reverse complement strand
ATATATTCCATTACTTTAATTATTATCAAAAAATTTGTATGTCATTTAAAATTAATTTAAATAATTTATATTCTCTTGATATATAGATTATTATATTGATATATATATATATATAATTGAATATATACTGCATTTTTAATGTATTTACATGTGTAAAATTGATGGAATTTGCATTTGTAATAATTTTTATATATCTTTGTGAACTAAAAACAAGTGTGAATTTTAATATTGTAAACAATGGTTAACCGAATTTTGAAAATATTAAAAGAAGAAAATCTTACCGCTTCTCAATTTGCAGATGCAATAGATGTTCAGCGTTCGAGTATGTCTCATATTTTGTCTGGTAGGAATAATCCTAGTTTAGATTTTGTGAATAAAATTCTTAAAGCATTTCCGTTGTTAAATACCGATTGGTTGATGTCAGGCACTGGGAGTATGTATAAATCAGAAAAAAAAGATAATGAGGTGATAAGTGTAGAGCAAACTACGATGGGAAAAAATACCTCTTCGGATTTATTCAATCTGTTTGATTCCGTGGAACAAGTGGAGCCGAAAAAAGAGAATTTAAATTCAGAAAAGGATAAAAAAATCGATCTTTTTGATTTAGAGACCAATATTGTCCGATCTGAAGAGCCTGCAAAATATGGTATAAGTCATTATAAATCAAATGATTATGACCAAAAAAACGAATTAAAGACTCACTCAGAATCGAATATTTTCGATAAAACTGTACCTCCGGCAGAAAAAATGAATTCTCCTAAAGATATTCCAATAGAGGAAAATGATAAAAAAGTAGAACAAATTGTGATCTTTTATTCGGATAAGACTTTTTCTGTCTATCGTCCAGAATAACCTTTTATATTCTCTTTTTAATTTGTTTTCACAAAATGTAACATTCTCTTTTGCAACAAATCGGAATTGGTAAGTATTAAAAAATAAACTCCAGGAGTCCACTCTTTTGTCTGGATAGTTATTTCTTGTTTGTTCTCTGTATGACATTTATAAACCATTTTGCCAATTGAATTAACCACTACAAGAGTAGATTCTATATTATTGTTGGGTATTTCAACATTGAGAGTTTCCGAGCATGGATTTGGATAAATGGATAGGTTGCTTTCCAAAATATTGTTTATATCATTCGTTGTTATTTCAACTACCTGTGATAAGGTATCTGTAGTAAAACAGTTTTCTACTATTAGTTTTACGTTATATGAATTGGCTTCTAAGAAGGTGTGTGTTGGATTTGTTTCTGTAGAAATATTGCCATCTCCAAAATCCCAATAAGAATTTTCAACACGTAAAGATGTGTTTGTAAAGCTAACCGATTGACCATTGATTTGATAGTTAAAATTTGCAATTGGATCGTACTTACCGATATTCCAATTTTGGAGACTATCATACACAATCAATTTAGTAGCATTTTTAATTGTTTGTGCTTGCTCACTGGTAAGGGATGAGTTGAAGGTGATAGAAGTGGGGTCTTTTCGAAATATTACTGCATAAAAGGAGCAGGCTGCAGCATACGATCCTGCTAAAGATGGGTGACTTTCGTCGCCAGCATATAACTCTATCGATGGAGCGTTGTTTCTCAAATATCTCCACACCGTACTTACTGGCGAAATAATTCCTTGGTTTTCGTTGGCCATTTGTGTGTATCTTGCTTTTAACAAACTATCCATTCCTACGTATGTGCATACAGGAGGCCATGATGCGCAATTTGAAGCATCGCCATTTTTCCTACCCCAGGTCATGTAAAAAACAGTCTCAGCACACGGATTGTGATGGATAATCAGGCTGTCTAATATGTGAGCATATGGAAAGCATTCTGTTTCTACTTGTTGAATTGGGAAGGATGGTAGTTGACTTTGCTCTTGCAATACTACAAAGTCCCAATTGCCCTCGGATATGAGGGATAAGGTGGTCGCGTCTTGAGTATGATTGTTATAGGTGTATCCTCCTGGTGTGTTGCTCTTAAACTCTATGCTGTCGCCAGCAGAGGAAGCAACCTGTGAGACCAACATGGGTAAATTGTTATAATATGTATAACTATTACCAATGAATAATACTCGTTTTGTCTGCCCAATTGAGCATAATTGTAGAATCAATAGTGGGATAAGGAATAACTGTTTCATGTTGTAATTTATTAAGATTTTTAGGATAGACCCCTTTTTGTACAAAATGGGTTGTTCTCTATGAATAAATATTCGAATAAATTACTCTTTTACATCTAATGCATCGCGAAGCGAATTACCGATGAGCATAAAAGCAAGTACAAGTAACATAATAGCTATCCCTGGTGCAATAGCTAAATAGGCATAATCTAAAATGATATATCCATAATTTTCTTTGATCATAGTGCCCCACGATGGGACAGGGGGCTGAACTCCTAATCCTAAAAAACTTAATCCAGATTCGATCAGTATTGCCGATGCAAAATTGGAAGCTGCAATAACAGAGACTGTTCCGGTAACATTGGGTAATATGTGCTTGATTATGATTCGTGCATTACTAAAACCCAAGGCTCTTCCTGCTTCAACGAACTCTTTTTCGCGTAAGCTCATCACCTGACCTCTTACGACCCTCGCGACATCTACCCACATGGTTAGCCCAATTGCGATAAACACTTGCCAAAAACCTTTTCCGAGTGCAAAACTAATTGCGATCACTAATAGGAGAGAAGGTATAGACCAAACTACATTGATAAACCAAACAATTAGTTCGTCTACCCATCCTCTATAATATCCAGCAATAGAGCCTAATAATACTCCTATTACAATGGCAATAAAGACGGAGATTAGTCCAACAGACAAACTAACTCTTGAACCAAGAATCAATTGACTTAACACATCACGTCCATATCTGTCGGTACCTAACAGAAACCGTTTCTCTTGAATGCAATTGTTTTTGAAGTAGCTTTCGTACTCTTTCGAATTGTTATTCCTTTTCATCTCAGGAGCTACTATATTCCAAGGGTATTCTGCCGTGTTGTAAATAGAATCTCCTTTAAATAAGGTAACTTTTACTCCATCTTTTGTAAGATTATAGGAAGTAATTGGGATAAAATTATAAAAATCTTCCTGACCAAATAATGCTTTTTGAAAAAATGATTTTTTTTCTACCTTAATCTCACGGGGTATTTTAAGCATTAATATTTTAGTGCCAGGTTTTTGAAGAGATATTTCGAGTATTTGTCTATTCGCATTTGGTGTGCAATCGGGAGTAATCAGTGAGCCCAAGATGCTAATTATGATAACAAGTAGTACAAAAAATATGGAAATTGCCCCCATAGAATCATCCATCATATGTTTGAAAACATACGAATGGAGCGATTTGGCATCGAGTTTTTTATTCCTTTTCGAAAATAATTTTCTTAACATCTTCATATTTTGCCCACAAAGATAGTAAAAAATGAATTTTTTTCGGATTTAAACTTCTATTAATCCTTTGACATTGATTTTATGGCTATTTTTGTAGAATCTATATTAAACGATTTCATAATGTTACATTTTACAAATAGAATTAGTAGTCTTTTTTTTAGATTTCTTTTTATTTTATTCTTTTTCAATGGCAACGTTGCACATTCTGAAGGTATTGACTCTGCATATTCGGTTAATTTTTTAAGCAAAATTATCTCCATTCAAACCTATTCAAAGTCTGAAATGCCTCTCTATTCTCATTTAAAAGAGTGGTGTACCGAACAGCATTTGTACTTTGAAGATTTATCATCGGAAGATTCATGTATGAATTTTTTAGCCACACTCGAACCGCTCAGCGATAAACCCCTTATCCTCTTAAGCGCTCACATGGATGTAGTTTGGGCTGACACGATTGGGTGGAAATATCCTCCCTTTTCAGGTGCTATTGCAGAGGGATTTGTCTGGGGAAGAGGAGCTATTGATGATAAAGGTCCTTTGGCAATGCAACTGCTTGCTCTTGCTAAATATAAAAAGGAAAATCCAAATTCTAAAATTCCATTTAACATTGGAGTACTTGCTCTTTCTTCCGAAGAAAATGGAGGTTTTGGTGCTGAGTATGTGATGAGAAATCATTTGAAAAGATTAAACCCTGTGGTGATCTTTGGAGAAGGAGGCTCTGGAGTAAAAAATATTATACCATCAAAACCTAATATTCCAGTTTTTGGCATTTCTGTTGTCGAAAAAATTCCTCTTTGGTTGTTAGTTGAATCTAAAGTTAAATCTCAAGGGCATAGCTCTAATGCCGATTTGTATGCAAGTAAAAATTTATTAAAAGCTCTGATTAAAATTGCAGATGAGCCTAAAAAAATTCATTTTCACAAGGTAACTAAAACCATGCTCAAAGATCTAGGCTCTTTAGAGGGGGGAATTAAAGGTTTTATCTTAAAAAACTCCTATTCATGGCTATTATGGCCATTTACTAAAAGCTTATTTAAAGATGGAGGACCTTTTAGCTCTTTAGTAAGCGACACCTATACGATTACCGAAATAAATACCGTAAAAGCTACCCAAAATTCTATCCCACAACAAGCTTCTGCAATTGTTGATTGTAGACTGTTGCCAGGAAGTTCTATTAAATTATTTTTATTGAAAATGCGACTAAAAGTTGGAAACAAAGTGGTTATTACCCCTATAAACATTGGCTACGATGCCAAACCCTCTGTGGTTGATGATTACTTTGTTTCTATGGCAAATGCAATTAAATCTACCTATCCAAAGAGCGAAGTTAAACCTTTCTTGTTCCCTGCTTCTTCCGATAACAATACCTTTCGTTACGCGGGTTACACTACTTTTGGAATTACTCCAATTATCGTTAGTGATGAGCTGATGGAATCTGTTCACAACCTTAATGAAAAAATTCCTATAGATTCGTACTTGTTGGGAATTGATACCTATTTTAAATTTATCTCTAATTTAAAAGATTTTAAAGCACAATTTTGCGAAAAATAAAAATGTGTATTAGTTAGGGCTTGCTGAAAAAATTTCAAACAACTTATTATCAACACCATATATAACAACTATTCAAAATCAAGTGCAAGGTTTTTTTGAAGTTTATTAAATGAACCTTGCACCAAGTGTTCTAAAATCATTTTTTGTCGCCTTACTTTTTGTCATTGCCACAAAAAGTAAGCAAAAAAGGCTAGGCGAAGCGATGCTCCACGCGCCCTGCCATAAGACAAACAAAACTAGTTCGGAGTAGTGCCCGCTTCGCGAACAAACGTAAACGCCTCCGAAAGTTTTGTAAGTCTTATGTCATTCCCGCCCTGTTCCCGTTAAAATCAATCCACCGAATGGCGGATTGCCTTTTTACGAGGATCCTCGTAAAACTAACAAATCAAATTACTGGAAGAGAAGGTTTTACAATATTCTATTGATTTGTGGTTTTACGGGACTGGCACCGCCGCTTCGCCAAAGGCATCCCACAATTTTTTGAAGAAAAAGAGAAGTTTTGGTTATTTAATGCTTCGTTGAAACTAGTTTGTGATTTTTGAGTTTTTCAGCAAGATGGAAAAAGTGGTGGTGACAAATTACATATGAAGAAAAAATAAAACCGCAATTCTCTGATAAAAACAAATAGATCTTGAGTTTTTCAGCAGACCCTAGTTAGATAACCTTTTGAAAAGCTCTAAACACTGAGCAATTATGCTGAAGTTGTCGTAGTTAAATATAACATAATCTGCCATTTCTTTTTTTATTTCAGCACTTATTTGATTGTTTAATCGCTTTTGTATGATCTCTTTTTGGGTGTTGTCTCTTCTGGAAGCTCGCTCAATTGCAAGATAATCAGGACAATATACCACAATGATTCCGTCGAAGAAGGAATTAAAATTATGTTCATACACAATTGCCGATTCAAAAAGAGTAAAAGGGGAGTTGTTATGTGCTTCTGCCCATTTTTTGTAATGATCTATTACTTTTGGATGAATGATTTTATTGACCATTTCGAGTTTGGAAGGGTCTGAAAAAAGGATATTTGCTAATTTTCTGGGATCTATTTGATGATTAGAATTTAAAATATCATACCCTATTTTAGCACATATCTCTTCAACAACTGTGGGTGTATTGAGTATTTTCTTTGCTTCTAAATCGGCATTATATATAGGAATTCCAAATAGATGAAACAACTCAGCAACGGTTGACTTTCCGCTTCCAATATTTCCCGTTATAGCAATGTGTTTACTCATTTTTTCACGATTAAATATTCTACCATTTCCGGATTTACTTTTATAATCTGTATGTGTTTCGGATACTTGTATATTACCAAAGGAGCTTTGTTTCCTCCTTTGTGAGCTGAAAAATCAACTTTTGCCGAAAAATTGGTGTCCACAATCGATTTATATTTTGAAACCCCAACATGAAAAGTTATCGTTACCAGATTTGGAAAGGTTTTTAATTCATAAGAGTCATCGTAACTGTTGTCAATTTTGCAATGTACCAACGATTCGGTGTATTTTTCTATTGGGATGTAGATAGAAGTTTGCGCTGGCGAAATCTCAATCGAATTTTTGCTTTTATAATTTGATTTTAACGAAAAATGACCAAAGTAAGTAGTGTTCAAATTGGAAATCGTAAACAATTGAGTCGTTACATAATTAATTTTATTTAAATCATCCTTGCTACCACATATCCACACAGAATCGGGCGAGATAACACAAGAATCGCTTACAAAATATTGTTTTTCTGGTTGATACTTTACCAATGACATAACAGGTACCCTTTTTTGGTATCGTTTAGAATAGTACACCCGAATGGAATCGGAGCTTAAAACTTCTTTATTTGGGTGAATTACAGAGGATAAAATTTCCTTAGATAATAGGGTAAAGGTGTTATTTTCTTTTTTTAGATATTTGGAAACATCTACCGTTAATGTATTTGAGTTAGGAAAGAACTTATTTAATAACAAATTAAAGCCATTATCTTTTACAGAAACGTAAATAAGAGAATCAGATTCTTTTTCGATTTGAAAATCTTTGGAGTGATGAAGGTATTCTATATTGTATTTAATTTTTACAGTGTAGGTTTTTGATAATTTTAGGTTTATCCAGCTGATAAGAGCAATAAAAAAGCACATGGCAAAAACAGAAAACCACCTTTTGGGTTTTAAATATTGTTGGTATACTTCTGCTTTCATGTTATCTAAAATATAATATAAAACGAGGATATTGAATAATACCCTCGTTTAAAATACTTGTTTTCAATGATTATTTTTGAATAGCAACGTCGTTTACATTGGATGCAACTGCTACTTTTTCAATTTTAATACGGCCACCACCTTCTGTTTCAATAACAAAAGTAGTTTCGTGACTGTCTTCTACAATTTTTCCATGAAGTCCACCAATGGTAACAATTTTATCCCCCTTTTTCAAAGATTCACGGAATTTTTTTGCCTCTTTAGTTTTTTTCATTTGAGGACGAATCATAAAAAAGTAGAATACTACTATAATCAATCCTAGAAATATTAATTGGGTTGCTCCACCACCTTTTTGGTCAGCATTACCACCTGCCATAAGCATAATTAGGTCAAAGTTCATTTTGATATTTTTTTTAGTTTATAATGCAAAGATATAAAAATTATGGTAGTTCTACCATTGCTTTTACTTGTAATCTTGTTTCGGAAGGATAGCTATTAGCAAAGATGGTTACAACTTTATTCATTGGCCCCTTTTTCCCTTCTGTGTCAAGGGTAACGGTAATTACTCCATCTTTACCAGGCTTAATTGGCTCTTGGGGAAATTCAGCAACAGTACATCCACAACTACCAGTAGCTTGAGATATGATTAAATCCTTTTTGCCGTCGTTTACAAATTTGTATGAATATGTGAGTTTTTCACCTTGAATAACTTTTCCAAAATCATGCTCCTTGGTGTCAAATTTGATAATGGGAGCATTTTCAGGAGCTGTTTTTCCATCAGCAGATAGCTCGTTTTTTATTAAATCTGTATCTAAAGTCTTTTCTCTTTCTCCACAGGATGCTAATGCTATAGATATCAATGATATATATACAAATTTCTTCATCTGGTTAGATTTTTAGTTTATATGTTTTTTAATTGGTACTAATTAATCCTCGTCCTGTTTTCTTAATTTTACCAGCACTTTTTAACTCGTTTGCCATTTTATCGAGTACTCCATTGATGAAAATTTTACTTTTAGGAGTACTATAATCTTTTGAAATCTCAATGTATTCATTGATAGAGACTTTAATTGGGATAGAGGGACAGTTTAAAAATTCACATAGAGCCATTTTTAAAATAATCATATCTACAAACGCAACCCTCTCAGATTCCCAATTCTGTAGTTTTGGAACTATCATGGATTCATACTCTATGCTATCTTTGATGACTGTTCGATACACTGTTTTTACAAAATTTATGTCGTCTTCATACTCTTCCGCATTTTTGTCAAAATCATTCAATGAGCTATAATCTTCTGTATTTTCGGTTAACAATCGAATACTTTTTATCGTAAACGACGAAGCGTCATAAAAATCATTTAACCAGTGAAGGTCTTGCTCTTCTACACTTGTGCATACAGAATTGTTGGGAAAATAAATTTCATCGTAAAATTGAATGATAAAATTGCGATCTTCCTCAAAATTATTTACAGAAGTGTTCATATATTTCTTATATACAGACCAATCTAGCATTTGTTGATACATCGATTTAAGTACTTCAACTTCTATGTTTTGAGAAATTTTATGATCTCTATATAAAGCCTTAAATTGAATGTTTTCGGTAATTTTTTTGATAACAAGGTTGTTTACAAACTTAAGGTTGGGGTGTAAATCTTCGTGAGTAGGTAGTAATTTGTTTTTGGCATCTTCAATCTTATTTTCAGCAATTCTAACCAATTGTGGCAATATTGCCAATTGGTACATGCTTAGCACTTTCAGATTTTCTATTGCCTTAATTAGATCTTTTTCTCCCTTAGCAACATTTTCATCCTCAGCTATAAATGCTTCGTATAATGCTTGCATGGTTTTGATTCTCAAAT
This sequence comes from uncultured Lentimicrobiaceae bacterium, assembly GCA_964653595.1. Classification (GTDB taxonomy): domain Bacteria; phylum Bacteroidota; class Bacteroidia; order Bacteroidales; family WCHB1-69; genus JBAXTE01. The sequence goes on along the minus strand of CAZZHH010000037.1, from coordinate 22,987 downwards.
AACGTCGATTGAACATTGTTTTATATTCGGTATTAATTAGAACGCAAAATTACGATTTTTAATCGAATTTGTTGATATTCGCCTTAAATTTTTTATCTCGATATGTTTAAGATTATTTAATCTTCTAACTTTTCGTAGGTTGTATTACGAATACCTCAAAGCATTTTCTGTAAAATGAGAATTAGCATGCGAATTTTTAATGAAAATTAATTGATTTTGCATCATCTTAAATCCTCATTTTTTATTTTCACAAAGCACTAATAGAGAATACCCACCAATGCTTTTGGTGCAAAATTTTGGATGAATTTTAAACAATGTTTTTCGAATTAAACCCACCAATTTCTCTTTCCATTTAGTTGGTTTGTCGATTGGCTCAGTGTATATTTTATCTATAATTTTAAACCCATAATCGGTCAATATGCTTAAAATAAAATCTTCTGTAAAATTGTGAATATGCCCCACTCTTTCTTTCGATTCAATTAACATTTTTTCTCTGAAAAGCGTCCATACCGACATATCTAAAGGGATATGAAATATACTATAAGTACTTGTGTGGTTTATTTCTTTCAATAGTTCAAAATAATTTTCTACATGTTCAATTACGTCAATCACTAGTATTAAATCAAAATTTCTTTCGTTTTTAATTTCTGAAAATTCATTTAAGTTGAATGTTAAACGATTCCTTTCTTTAGTTTTAGCTATTTTAATGGCATCTTGCGAAATATCTATTCCTTGATAGTGAATTGATGAGGGTAGTTTGTTCATCAATTGAAGCAAAATTTCACCACTACCACAACCAATTTCACAAACAGTGTCAAAGGAGATTGAATTTTTGGTGATAATGGATAAAATTTTCGCTGCTTTAAAACTAGCATCTTCCTCGTGCCACGATGGGTTATTGTTTTTATAAGTTTGGTTGTTGTAAATATTCATATCGGAGAATAACTAGGTTTTTTAGCAGATGTGTCCTTTGACATGGAGATAGATAACAGGGGAGAAGTATTATACGCCACTATCATCTCCATCCTGAATTTCGGGATTGATGGCAGTTACGATTACTTTGTCAATTTTATTTCCATCCATGTCTACAATTTCAAAGGAAAAATTTTGATAAACGATTTTGTCCCCCGTTCTAGGGATGGCGTCCATTTCATTCATGATAAATCCTGCAATGGTAGTAAAATCTTGGTCTTCTGGGATAAGTTCGATTTTTAATTGTTCATTCAAATCATTGATCGTCGTAAATCCATCGACTAATAACGACATATCTTCACGAACCAAAATATCTGGTTCATCATCTTCGTCATCTGTGGGCAAATCACCTAAAATACCTTCTGCTAGGTCGTGAAGTGTAACAATTCCTTGAAAAGTACCATATTCATCTACTACAAAGCCAAAATATGTTTTTTTCTCTTTAAAAACCTTGATGAGTTTAATAGCAGGAATATTTTCAGGCACAAAAATAGGTGGGTCGATGATGGTTCGTATATCTCTGCTTCCATCGGCATTGGTATTACACAATTCGAAAAAATCTTTGTTGTGCATAGTGCCAACTATTTCATCGATTGACCCATCGCAAGCTGGAAATATATTGTGAGAGCTATCTCGGATAATTGCTGTAATAGTTTCAAAAGACTGATTGATATCTATCCATTCAACGTCGGTTCGGTGGGTCATAAAATGCTGTGAACGCTTGTCGTTAAAATTGAATAATTTGTTGTGCATTTCGGTCTCTTCTACATCTAAAACACCCTCATGATGAGCTACTTTAATCATGGTTTTTAATTCTTCTTCGGTAATAGAGTTTCTGTTTGTATTCCGAATGAATAAAATCCGCTGAAGAACCTTTGTAGAAAGGGTTAGTAATTTGGATAGAGGAAAAATGATAAGGGTAAATACATTTAATATGGGTGAAACAACCAATGCTATTTTTTCAGGCTTATTTAAAGCTATCGTTTTTGGCAATAATTCTCCTAAAATTATCGAAAAATAGGTAATGAGAGAGATCGATAGGATAAGTGAAGTGGTTTGTGCCGACTCTAAGGCCATATATTCTGAAAAAAATGGAACTAGGTATCTTGCAAATGAAGTCCCCCCATATGCTCCAGTAATGATTGATATAAGTGTTATTCCCACTTGAATGCTAGATAAAAAGACTTCAGGGCGCTCTAAAAGTTTGAGCGTAACCAACGCGCTACTGCTCCCCTTGGAAGATAAGTCCTCCAATTTTGCCCTTTTTGAAGTTATTAAAGCTATCTCCGATAATACGAAAAATCCATTCAGTAAAATAAGAAGTAACAAAATAAGTATTTCTATCATTATTGTATTTTTTTTGCAAATTTATGAAATCTTCTCATTGATTGTGACGGTTTTTAATTTAAATATCCGTTTTTAAAGCAAAAATTGAATTATTTATTTATTTTTGTAAATATATTTTAAACAATCATTGTTTTATAATCCAAATAATTGATATTTATGAAAAAAAATTACATGGTTTTAGTATCCCCAAAACAGCTGTTATTTTTGATTTTAATCCTACAACTTCCTCTTTTTACATTTGCTCAGCTAGAAGCAAGTAAGTGGCTATTTGGGCAAAATGCAGGTATCGATTTTAAAGGGGAAACTCCTTCACTGATAACGAATAGTAGAATCTCTACCACAGAAGGCTGTGCCTCAATTAGCGATAAAAGTGGAAACTTGCTATTTTACACTGATGGTATTTCTGTTTGGAATAAAAATCATGCCCTCATGCCAAATGGCTATGAGTTAAATGGGGATCCTTCTTCTACTCAATCTGGCGTAATTGTTCCATTACCTGGCAGCAATTCTCTCTATTATCTATTTACAATCGATGCAGAAGGCGGGGATAAGGGATTTTGTTACTCTATTATCGACATTGACAAAGAACAAGGACTTGGAGATGTAATTACAAAAAATAAATTGGTAAAAACGCCCTCTACCGAGCGAATAACGGCAGTAAGACATCGAAATAATCGTGATTTTTGGATATTAACTCACGCATATAAATCGAATGAGTTTTGGGCATATCTGCTAACCAAAGATGGATTGTCTTCTAACACCGTAATATCCAAAGTAGGATTGTCGCACGACGATGTAGATAACACCATTGGGTATATGAAAATTTCGCCCGATGGGACTCAATTGGCAATTGCCATCAAAGAGTTACATTGCTTTCAACTTTTTGATTTTGATAACGCTACCGGTGAACTGAGTCATCCAATCACTTTTCAATTAGAACAAGGTTCTAAAGCGTATGGCGTAGAATTTTCACCAAACGGCTCCTTATTGTATGTTTCTGCTGGAGGAAAAGGCAAAGTGTACCAAGTAAATCTTCAAGCCGGTTCGCAAGAAGCGGTTCAAAAATCTTTAACCGTGATTGGAAACAGCAAAAACAATCGTTGGATGGGTGCGTTGCAATTAGCTATCGATGGGAAAATTTATGTTTCTGAATATCAGTCTGATGGTTTGTCGGTGATTGAATTTCCAAATAAAGTAGGAGTTGAATGTGGCTATAAATCAGATGTTTTTTCTTTGAAAAATTCAAAATGTCAACTTGGTCTGCCCACCTTTATTCAAACCTATTTTGCAAAAGAGACTGTTAATACAAACCAGGTTCAAATATTTTCGGATAAAGTAAAAGTGGAGACAAACAAGCGCTTTATCTTAAAAAATATTTTATTCGATTTTAATAAATCTACCTTGCGACCATCTTCATTCCCAGAACTTGAAAATGTAGTTAGCTTATTAAAGAAAAATACTCTTTTTAAAATCGAAATATCAGGACATTCTGACAATATTGGTAACAAATCGTATAACATTCAACTTTCAACGGATAGGGCAGAAGAGGTTGCTAATTATCTAATTAAAAAGGGTATTGACAAAAATCGAATTTCGTTTTTAGGAAAAGGTAGTAGCGATCCAATTGACGATAATGGCACGGAGGAAGGAAGACAAAAAAACAGAAGAGTAGAGTTTATTTTAAAATAGACCTTAAAACATCCATTCAGACATAGAAATATGAAGAGCAAGTATCTCCTTATTATCATTTTATTGTTTTTTTTTCAACCCATCTTGTTTTCTCAGACAAAAGAGGGGATTTCTCGTTCTGTGTCGATGTCAACTGAAAAAATCAAAATTGATTATTCGCTTGGAAGTTTTTCGGAAGTAAAATCTCTTTTTTCAAATTTTAATCTTTTTTTTCATCAATGCGGAATGCCCTCTGTTCCAATTCTTACCGATTTTGTGGTCCTTCCAAAAGGGTCTTTTTCGAACTTTAAAATTTCAACAGCTCTTCAAAAAAAAACAATACCTCTTGCAATCCCTCAATCTACTCCCAAAACAATTGATAGCGACCAGTTTGTGGACTCTATTTGTTCTACTGAATACCACCAAATAGATACCTATTTACCTTCTCAAAAGGGTGAAATTTCATCTTTGTTGGAGTTTGAAGGGTTTGATGTGCTCTATTTTTATGTATATCCTTTTCAATACAATCCATTAAGAAAAAAATTGGACATCTATACAAATCTCTCTGTCGAAATTTCTGTGAATCATGCTTTTGATGTCATTCCACAATCGGTAAACTCTGTTGACTATTCCATTTTATCTAAAGCTGCAAATTTTAATAAGATATCCCAATTTTTTGTATCTGCGAATGATAGTTTTTCAAATTATGTCATCGTTACTCATCCCACCTTTTCTCAAGCTGCTGATTCATTTGCACTTTGGAAATCGCAACAGGGGTATGTAGTTTCAAAATATCAGCATGTACAATGGACAGCGGATAGTATTCGTTCGTTGATGCTTCAATTATACTCTTCTTCTAGTTTAAAACCGAGCTATTTATTACTATTTGGAGACACGAACACTGTTCCTTCTTTCGAAAAAATTGCTCCTCCGCCCATTCCAGAGGCCTTTTCAACTGATTTGTATTTCACTACGATGGATTCGGATAGCGACCTCGTATCCAATTTTTCAGTTGGTAGGATATCTGTTTCTAATCCAATGGAAGCTTTTAACGTGGTGAATAAGTTGATTCAATTTCAAAAATATCCTCCTACACAGAGCTCATATTATTCTACTATGGTTAATTGCTCCTATTTTCAAGATGATGATTTGAATGGGTACGACGATCGCCGTTTTGTTCAAACTTCAGAAGAAGTTAGGAGCTATCTACAAACAAATTATGGTAAAAATGTAGAACGTATTTATGAGGCTTCTTCTAGTTCAAATCCTCTTTTTTGGAACAACGATACCTATTCAAATGGAGAGTCTATCCCAATTGATATTCAAAAACCATTATTTGCATGGAATGGCATAGGAGCGGATATTATAAATAAAATGAATGCTGGGACTTTCTTATTGCTTCATCGCGATCATGGATACTCAAATGCATCTGGTTGGGCACATCCTCATTTAGCAACGAGCCAATTAACTGGTCTCACCAATGACACCTTGTTGCCATTAGTATTTAGTATCAACTGTTATTCTGGTAATTTTAGAGTTGGTGAGTCATTTGCTGAACGTCTGATACGACAAAATACTGGCGCTTGTGGTGTTTTTGCTCCTTCTTATTATAGTTATAGTGGCAATAACGATGCATATACTTTAGGATTATACGACGCATTATTCCCAAATCCTGGCTTATTTCCCCCTTTTACAGGAACTGGGGGTAATCATACCCCAGAAACCTCTTCGCATTTTCAGTTTAATAGACCAGGGGATATGCTCCGATATGCAATCTGGTATATGAACAATTTCTGGGGTTTTGACACATACAGCACTCAGATAGCCCATTTTTTTGGTGATCCGGCAATGTACGTTTACACCGAACCTCCTTTACAAGCTGCTTTTACACACCTAGATACGATAGATTGTATCGATTCCTGTTTTAAAATTAATGGAACAAATACAGATGGCTTTTTAGCAACTTTAACAGTTGATAATCAAGTGATAAGTCGTAGTTATTTTCAAAACGATACGGTGGTACTTTATTTCTTGCCTCAGTATGCTTCTAGAGCTGTATTAACGATTACCAAAGATGGCTACTCCCCATATATTTCATCAATATACTGGCATTGCTCACAGCCTATTTATAAACCAGTTGCTGGATTTTCGTTTTCAGATTCTATGACTTGCAATCTTCCTATTCAATTTACAGATAGTTCTCTTTATTTTCCTACTTCTTGGTTTTGGGATTTTGGAGATGGTACCTATTCTACACTTCAAAGTCCACTTCATCATTATTCTCAATCAGGAATTTATTCCATCAAACTTACAGTGTCAAACCCGCATGGAGTGGATAGTGTTATACTTAATAATGCAATTCATTTTTATGCTCCTCAATCCCTTGATCCGATTGATTCTATCGTGTGTATCATGCAAAATTATACGTTATCTTTTCACACGGATGATAGCATTGCTTGGTACGAAACCATTCTCTCTACAGCTCCAGTATGGAACAATTCAATTGTTTTAACCCCAGATACTACTGTATTTGCATCTACTTACCAGGATATGTCAACAGTTGCCATTGGAAAATTGGATACCATTGGCGGTGGTGGTTTTATATATCAAAACAGAGAGCATTATTTGCATTTTAATCTCCATGCCGATGTCCTTCTAAAATCGGTTGATATTTATTCCATGAGTCCTGGTCAGAAAACTATTAAAGTATTGAATAACAACAATCAAGTGGTTACTACTAAAAGTGTTACTTTTACGGAAGGTAAGAACACTATTTTCCTCGATTTTTATATTCCAATGGGCGATAATTACAAATTAGTGGCTCCTGCATATGTCTCTTGGTACGCTAATATTAGTTTTAGCAACTTTCCATACTCTATTCAAAATATAATAGATATTGATAGTTCGAGTCAGGGAAATAATTATTACTATTTTTATAATTGGAACATCCAGAAAAGGTGTTTTAGCCCGAAAAGTCAAATATCTATCTCCTTAGTGGATATCGACACCTTGCTTTCCATGAGTGGATCATGGATGTTGTGCGATAATCTGCCAATTCAAATTACTTCCGATTCCACTGCTACGGTTGTTTGGAATAATGGATCTACCGAACCCACATTAAACACCAATCTGAGTGGGGTGTATTATGCACAATTAGAAAAAAATAATTGTTTATTTACTACAGATTCGATTTATCTGATAGATGAAACTCCTATACTTGTAGATTTTGTTGCATTAAGTCCATTTTCTCCTTGTTGCTTTCAAAATACTAGTCAAAATGCAACTCATTTTATTTGGGATTTTGGAGATGGGTCATTTTCAAATGAAATATCTCCATGTCATGATTTTCCAATTGCTGGCGAATATCTAGTTAAACTATCAGCCATGAATAATTGTGATACACTTTTTGTTTCTAAATATATCGGAATCACCCATATAGAAGAGTCTGAAAAAAATGAATTTGAAATAGTAATTACTCCTAATCCTACTATTTCAACCTCGGAAATCGAATTCAGAGGAGATCAATTACCATTTCAAATAAATGTATTTAATATATTTGGTGAATTGGTAAGCTCTCAATCCATTGATCAATCAAATATAAATGTTGATTTTCAAAATTTATCAGCTGGAATCTATTATCTAAAAATTGATTTTTCTCATTACTCTCAATATTTTAAAGTCCTAAAAATAAATCCCTAAATCAATTTGTATCATCTTTGTTTTCAGGAAGATACTTAGTTTATAATCACTAATCTGATTTGTAATAATAAATCTAGTAAATTGACTTTTTGACAGAGTTTTTTTGAATATTTTGATATTTAGGGTTAATCCAACTTCTTTATAATGATATTTCAAAAAGAATTTCTTATTTTTGCCTATAATTATATAAAAAACGCGTTTTGAAACGAGCATTTTTTTTCATAAAGTCCAAGATGATGATAATAAAATATGCTAGTTCCTTACGACCTTTAAAAAAATAAATATTATCGTATGAAAAATCACAATTTACTTCAAGTTTCTCTGAAATGGGGTGGAATTTTGGCTGCTGTTTCTTTAATTACCTTAGTTGGCAATTATGTTTTCGGATTAAATACCAATACTGTTCTAGCAATGATAATTGGAATAATTACATTGATTATCAACATCATCATTTTGGTATTATCCAATCGTGAATATCGAAATACCTATCTGGGTGGCTATATTAAATACAGTCAATGTTTTGCAAATAGCTTTTTGTTAATACTATTTTCTGCAATAATTGTATCCATATTGACATTTTTGATTTATGGAGTTATCGACCCAGAATCATTTACCAAAATGATTGATGAGCAATTGTTGATGATTACCTCAAATCCGGATATTCCCGAAAATTGGAAACAGTCGCAAATAGATTCTTTATTATCGGTAACTCCTCTCAAACAATCTGCCATGCAATTAGTAGGAAATATTATTTGGGGACTCATTCTCTCCTTAATCGTTTCTGCATTTACTCGGAAAAAAAATAACACTTTTGAAGGCGCAATAAAAGAAATAGAATAATGGATATATCTGTAGTAGTACCATTATACAACGAAGAAGAGTCGCTCCCTGAGTTGTGTGCATGGATAAAAAAAGTAATGGATGAACATCGTTTTTCCTATGAAGTGATTTTGGTGGATGATGGGAGTAAAGACGATTCATGGCAAGTGATTGAGAAAATTTCTTCTTCCAATCCAGAAATTTCTGGTATTAAATTCAGACGAAATTATGGAAAATCAGCAGCCCTTAATACAGGATTTGAAGCAGCTACTGGAAATGTCGTTATTACTCTAGATGCTGATTTACAAGATAGTCCGGATGAGATACCAGCACTTTATAAAATGATTGTGGAAGATGGTTATGATTTAGTCTCAGGATGGAAAAAAATTCGCCACGATCCAGTTTTTTCAAAAAATATACCTAGCAAACTTTACAATTGGACAGTTCGTAGAATGACTAAGATCAAATTACACGACATGAACTGTGGCATAAAAGCATATAAAAAACAGGTTGTAAAAAGCATCGAAGTTTATGGTGATATGCACCGTTTTATCCCTGTATTGGCAAAATGGGCTGGCTATAAAAAAATTGGAGAAAAGGTGGTTATTCATCAAGAACGGAAGTACGGAGTTACTAAATTTGGTCTTGAGCGGTTTATTCGTGGACCGCTGGATTTGATTTCAGTAATGTTCATATCAAAATTTGGCAAACGACCAATGCACTTTTTTGGTGTTCTAGGCACCATCATGTTCATCGTTGGATTTTTTGCTGCTGCATGGGTTGGAGCTTCTAAAATTATCGCGATGCAAAATAATGAACACGCTCGTTTGGTTACCGATAATCCATATTTTTACATTGCATTAGCTGCTATGATTATAGGCTCTCAACTGTTCTTGGGTGGTTTTATCGCTGAAATGATATCTAGAACTTCTGTGGATAAAAATAAGTATTTAATTGATTGCAAAATTAATCTTGAAAGAGTTCTTGCAAATGAGAAATATTGATATTATTGTTACTTCAATAAAAGAGTCTATTGCCGTAAAACAATCTATTTTGCTTGATGAATCGCTCATGAAACGGATAGAGGAAGCTTCTCAATGGATTGTACAAACTTTTAAAAACAATGGAAAAGTGTTGTTTTGTGGAAATGGAGGTAGTGCTGCTGATGCTCAACATTTAGCTGCCGAACTTTCGGGTAGGTTCTATTACGATCGTCCACCTCTTTATGCCGAAGCTCTTCATGTGAACGGTTCTTTTGTTACAGCTGTTGCAAATGATTATACTTTCGATTATGTTTATCAACGAATGGTGGAAGCTGCAGGTAAAAAGGAGGATGTGTTAATTGCTATCTCTACTTCAGGTAACTCCCAAATTATATTAAATGCGATTGTTGCCGCAAAAAAAATCGGAATGAAAGTAGTTGGTTTTTCTGGCAAAAGTGGTGGTGAAATGGCTTCTATATGCGATCTGTTAATAAATGTCCCCTCTACCATTACTCCACACATTCAAGAATCTCACATTACCATCGGCCATGTAATCTGTAATATCGTTGAACAAACTTTATTTCCAAAAATATGAGGATACCCGATGATGTTAACCACAATACTACCTTGTTCCTTGACCGGGATGGCGTAATCAACGTTCGTCCTATCGATTCATACGTTTTCACTCCCGACCAGTTTATTTTTATTAATGGGGTTAAAGAAGCATTGGCTTGTTTTGCCAAAATTTTTTCAAGAATTATTGTGGTAACAAACCAACAAGGAATTGGCAAAAATTTAATGACCATGGATGATGCTCATCGTATTCATTCTCAAATGATTGAGGCCGTTTCTACTTCGGGTGGGCGTATTGATAAAGTGTTTGTGGCACCCAATTTAAAATCCGACCAATCAATTATGCGCAAACCAAATATTGGAATGGGACTTAAAGCAAAAGAGTATTTTCCAGATATCGATTTTGATAATTCAATCATGGTTGGCGATACGGTTAGTGATATATCCTTTGGTAAAAAACTGAAAATGACTACGGTGGTTGTCGGTACTGAATATAAGCATGTATTTAATATTAGCCATGCCGATTACTGTTTTGACTCTTTGTATACCTTTTCAAAAATTTTTCAATAGTTTTTTCGTTGTAATTAAATTAAAGAAATAATCAATATATGAAAATGACCTATTATAAATCAAATATTTCTCATAGCAAACGGATAAATGCTATTTTATGTGTGCTTTTTTTAAGTTTATCATCTACATTAATGGCGCAAAAAGATTCCATCAACAAATTAGATACAAAGGGATTAAAGCATGGTAAATGGGTTAAAGTTGAATATGGTAAAACTTTATACAGTGGGCAATTTAATCATGGAGTACCTATTGGCAAATTCACGTATTATTACGATGATGGAAAAACAATTAAAAGCGAATCGGTCTTTTCAGCAAATGGCTCCATTAACTGGGTTTTTACCTATCATTTTAATGGAAATATAAGTTCCAATGGCAAGTTTGTAAACAAAGTCAAAGATAGTATTTGGTCCTATTTCTCAGATAACAATATCAAAATTGCCCAAGAGAGTTTTATATTAGGTAAAAAAAATGGTAAATGGCAACAGTTTGATCCTCAAACAGGCACTTTGTTGGAAGAGGTCAATTGGAAAAATGATTTGCAAGATGGACCAATGCAAGCTTGGTCTATCAATGGAACTCCACGATATTCAATCCAATATAAAAATGGAAAAGCAAATGGACCCTATTTTGCAAATTATCCGGAAGGAAATTTATATGAAAAAGGAGTTTATAAAAATTCTTTAAAGGATTCTATTATAACGTATTTCGATCGAAGTGGTAAAGTCGTTCATAAAAAGAAATTAAATGCAGGGGTTGTAATATGGGATAAGCTCTGGATTTGGAGCAATACCTTAGGAAAAAGGGAAGTTTCCTCAGACTCTATTTCATATGTATATGAAAAAAATAAAGCTTTTTTTGTAGTTACCCTCAAAGGAGAAAAAATTAAAGGGGATGGAGATTGGACTTATCTAAATGATTATCTATCCAATATAGGTTTTTTTAATTATACTCCCTCCATTTTAGGATCACACAAAGCACCAAAAAAATTGATCGAGATTGAAGAAGGAATTTATAAAGTGATTTTTAAACAAGATATTGGTTTTGATGTTATAGTAAATGAATCGGATTTGGGATATTTGAAGTCATTTCGCCCAAAATTGTTTAAAAAAAAGTAAGATGACAGATAAGAAGGAGCGGGTTTTAGTAGCAATGAGTGGTGGCCTCGATAGTTCCGTTGTGGCAATGCTTTTAAGCGAACAAGGTTATGAGGTACTAGGTATCACTATGAAAGTTTGGGATTACGACTACTTGGGTGATCAAGCCCCAGAAAAAGGTTGTTGCAACCTCGACTCCATCAACGATGCCAGAACCGTTGCCGTCAATCTCGGATTTCCGCATTATGTTCTTGATTTAAGAGACGAGTTTAAAAAACTAGTTATCAACGATTTTACGAATGAATATCTTCAAGGGAGAACGCCTAATCCTTGTATTATGTGCAATATTCACATGAAATGGGATGCGTTGTTGCGCAAAGCGGATGCCCTCCAATGCAAATATATTGCAACGGGACATTATGCTCAAATTAGTAAGGTAAATGATAGGTATGTTCTGTCTAAAGGAGCAGATGAATTAAAAGATCAATCTTACGTTTTATGGGGGTTATCTCAAGAGAAACTATCTCGTACACTATTCCCCCTTGGTAGTTATAGTAAACCAGAGATTAGGGAAATGGCAATTCAAAGAGGGTATGACAAAATTGCTAAAAAGAGAGAGAGTTATGATATCTGTTTTATTCCAGATAATGATTATCGCTCTTTTTTAAAAGCAAATATTCCCGATTTTGATTCAAAAGTTTCGGAAGGAAATTTTATCAACTCTGCAGGGAAAATATTGGGGAAACATAAAGGATACCCTTTTTATACTATTGGACAACGAAAAGGACTCGTAATTGCAATGGGTGAACCTTATTATGTGATAAAAATTGATGCCCAAACAAACACAATTACGCTTGGCCCAAAATCAGAATTGGGAGGTAAAGAGGCTTTTATCAAAAAAGTGAATTATGTGAAGTTTGATTCTATTCCAATGGATTACCAAGCAATTGTAAAAATTAGATACAAGGACAAAGGTGCTGCTGCCATTATAAACCAAAAGTTGGATTGCATTCATATTCAGTTTTTGGAAGATGTTCCTTCGATAACCCCTGGACAATCCGCTGTTATATACGATGGAAACGATGTGGTAGCAGGTGGTTTTTTATTTTTTTAAAAATGAAGGCAAAAAAAATATTTCTGTTACTGTCAATTGTGATTCTTTTTAGTTGTAAAAAGGAGGAAACTACTACGCCAACATTCGATATGGGTTACAACTATTACCCATTAACTGTAGGCGACTCTGCCTTTTTTAAAGTTCAACAAATTGTTTGGAATGATTTTAATCAGACTATAGATACTTCTAATTACTTTTTATGTGAATACATTGAATCAACGTCTCAAAATTATGCTGGCGACTCATTATATAGAATTGAACGGTTTCTTAAGACAAATTTAAACGACAACTGGAGTATAGATTCTGTGTGGTTTGCAGTAAAAACAAATGCAGAAGGTTTGAGAATTGAAAGCAATAGAACTTTTTCAAAGATTGTTTTTCCAATAGCCAAAAAAAGATCTTGGGATGCAAATGCGTATAATACATTTGATGAAAAAAAATCAACTTGTGTTGATATCTCTAGTGCTTTCGTCAATTCCATAAACTATGAAAAAGCTGTTTATATTGATTTGGAACGGTTTTCATCGTTGATAAATACGGATGTAGAAACCGAGATTTATGCATACAATAAAGGATTGGTTCAAAAAGAGAAAATTCATTTATACCACCCATTTAATCCCATTTCTGGTGCTTTTGATATAAAATCGGGGTATAAATACATTCAAACTAGATATTACAATTAGTGTTATTCACAACAATGGCATATTATTAAAAACAAATAGAGGATTTTAAAAATGAAAAAAAATATATTTTTACTTTTAATAGCAACTTTGGCGTATTCTTCTGCCTTTTGTCAAACAGCTCCAAATAAATATTGGGTTGAATTTAAGGATAAATCTAATTCGGTTTATTCTACCAGTCAACCCCTTGCTTTTTTATCTCAAAGGGCTATAGATAGAAGAAATAGAATGGGAGTTTCTGTTACCGCTCAAGATTTTCCTGTAAACAGCTGGTATTTAGATAGTATCTCTAATACTGGTGCAATGGTATTAACTACTTCCAGATGGCACAATGGCGCCACCTTTTATACTAATGATACATCTGTGGTATCTATCATAAGGAATTTCTCGTTTGTTATATCTCTTGAAAAAACTAAAAGTCAAGCTGTCCCACTTAAGAAAAATAGTTCTTTTGCAGTACTTCCCATTAAAAAAAATGAATCTACATTTGCTCAAGTTCCTAAAAACAATATGGATGAGAAGACAACCTCTGATTATAATTATGGAAATGCTTACCGTCAAATTTCGATGATTAATGGTCACTTCCTCCATCAATTAGGATTTTCTGGAAATGGAATGTTGATAGGAGTGCTTGACGCTGGTTTTTACCATGCCGACGTACTTCCTGCTTTTGATAGTTTATGGTTACATGATCAAATTGTTGGGTTTAAAGATTTTGTAGATCCAAATGCCAACTTGTTTCAAGAGAGTAGTCATGGAATGATGGTTTTGTCTATCATGGGAGGTAATATCCCAGATTCAATTGTGGGAACTGCTCCAAAAGCTTCTTATCTTTTGCTTCGGACCGAAGATGCACCTACCGAAAATTTAATTGAAGAAGACAATTGGGTCGCAGCAATTGAATATGCCGATAGCGCAGGGGTTGATATTATAAACTCATCATTGGGATATACAAAGTTTGATGACACAACCATCGTTAGAACGTATGCGGATATGAATGGCAGAAAAAGTAGAGCCTCTTTGGCTGCCACGTATGCCAGCAGAAAAGGGATGATTGTTTGTAATAGTGCTGGTAATTCAGCTCTACAGCCATGGCATTTTATTGGTGTGCCTGCAGATGCAGATAGCATTTTAACGGTTGGCGCTGTAGATGCTTTTAAAGGGTATGCTCCTTTTTCATCGGTAGGTCCTTCTGCGGATGGAAGGGTAAAACCAGATGTGTCAACCATGGGTTTAGATACATGGGTTCAGGGAGTGGATGGGTTTATCACTTCAGGAAGTGGCACCTCTTTTTCATCACCCGTGTTGGCTGGATCAGTAGCATGCTTGTGGCAGGCATTTCCTGAAAAATCAAACTTTGAGATTATGGACGCTATCCGAAGAAGTGCTAATCAATACAACAATCCTGATACGCTTTTAGGCTATGGTGTACCCGATTTTCAACTTGCGTATTCTTTTCTATTGCCATATCAGACTGCTACTATTAATTCCTCAACTCCAAATATTTCCATTTATCCTAATCCTATTGCAGATGATCAATGTTTAAATATCACTATTCAAAGTCCTTCGAAATCTGCCATAACAATTTCCATGTTCAACAATGTTGGAGAGGTGGTTTTTTATGGAAAGGTAAATCAACCGAACATTGGGGATAATATTATAAAAATCGAAAATATAAACCTTTTGTCAACAGGAGTTTATACGATTAAAATTTTCTCTGACACATTTTCTTACAGCTCAAAACTTGTAAAGAGAAAATGAATCGACGTTTTGTTTTGGAATTGATTTTAAATTATTATTAGATTTTTATTTTTTTAGCCATTTTATATGCATAAATATTTTTTTATCATTGCACAAAAGGCTTTTTTAAAACTATGGTTTTCATAAACATAATTCATTTTTACGGATAAAAGATAGGTCTATATGATGTTTACAAATGAAGTTTCTGTAAATTTGCACAAAAATTAGTGATATGAAAATTGGCAGAAAGCCATCTTGGTTAAAAATTAAGATTCCAGGGGGCGAAAAATATACAGAGTTAAAAAAAATTGTAGAAGAGAATCAGTTGCATACCATCTGTTTGAGTGGCAAATGTCCTAACATGGGCGAATGTTGGAGTAGGGGTGCAGCTACGTTGATGATTTTAGGAGACATATGTACCCGTTCTTGTAAGTTTTGTGCAACAACTACTGGCAAACCACTTCCTGTTGATCTGGATGAACCTATAAAAGTAGCCCGTTCGGTGAAATTGATGAAACTGAAACATGTTGTAGTTACCTCTGTAGATAGAGATGATTTATCGGATAAAGGGGCACACCACTGGGCAGATGTAATTAACGCAATTCGTAAAGAAAATCCAAATACCATCATCGAGGTACTACTTCCCGATTTTGATGCTATTCCTGATTTAGTGAATGTTGTAGTGAAATCAAATCCAGAGATTCTTTCTCATAATATTGAAACTGTTCGCCGACTCACTCCATCTGTACGTAGCAGAGCAAAATATGATGTTAGCATCGAAGTAATACGGATGTTTGCAAAATCTGGCATCGACACTAAATCTGGGATTATGGTTGGATTAGGTGAAACTCAGGAGGAGGTTGTTGAGACATTACAAGATTTATATAATGCTGGATGTAGGATGATTACCATCGGACAGTATTTGCAACCTACTCCTCACAATATGGAAGTATCTGAATTTGTTCATCCTACCGTTTTCGAAATGTATAAAACAAAAGCGATAGAAATGGGATATAAAATTGCGGAATCAGGTCCTTTAGTAAGGTCATCGTACATGGCCGAAAATGCTTACAACAACAAAAAATAATGGATATTGAAATGAATAAAGTAGTTTTTTACGATTTGCAGACCATCGATTATAAAGAAGCTTGGGATAAACAACAAGCAATTTTTAATGGAGTAATGGATTACAAACTTGGAAAATCGGATGTATTGACTCAAGCTATTATCTTTTGTGAACATCCTCATGTATATACTTTAGGTAAAAATGGGGTGAATTCTAATTTACTTATAAGCGATGAGATGCTCAAAAAAATAAATGCCACTTATTACCATATCGATCGTGGAGGAGATATAACTTATCATGGTCCTGGTCAAATAGTCGGGTATCCTATTATCGATTTAGAATTGGCTAAATTATCCATTCGTGAGTATATATTTAAGTTAGAACAGAGTGTAATGGATACCTTAGATTATTACAATATCAGCTCTACTCGACTTGAAGGTGCTACAGGGGTTTGGCTAGATGTAAACATCCCTGGAAGGACTCGAAAAATTTGTGCCATCGGTGTTAAAGCAAGCAGATATGTCACCATGCATGGATTTGCATTTAACATAAATACCAATCTCGACTATTTTAAATATATCAATCCTTGTGGCTTTCTCGATAAAGGCGTAACTTCTATGAAAAAAGAGTTAGGCAAAGATGTTGATATTCAAGATATTAAAATATTATTAAAGAAAAATCTGTATCGGAATTTAAATTTAAACGAATAGTATTATGACACAAATAAAAATTAAATATTTCCAAGTTATTAAATCTTATTTTATGATTTCGCTTGGATTGTTCATTTTTGCTTTTGGATGGTCTGCTTTTCTTATTCCCTCAGGAATTATAGGTGGTGGGGTGAGTGGAATTTCTTCTCTAATTTTTTTCGCTACCGGATTGCCCGTGGGTATCGTTAGTTTGGTAATAAATGCAGTTTTTTTCTTAGTAGCATTAAAATTGCTGGGTGCAAAGTTTGGGATAAATACTATTATAGGAATACTTCTAAGCTCTACCTTCTTTTTGATATTTCCACTTTTTATAGATAAGCCATTAGTGGAAGATCCATTTATGTGTGCTCTTATTGGGGCCATGATGTCTGGTTTAGGTGTTGGTATTGCTTTTTCTAATGGAGGTAATTCAGGGGGTACCGATATTGTTGCGTTGATTGTTACTAATTATTACAATATTAGTCCTGGCAGGGTAATTATCTACCTTGATATCATTATTATTGCAAGTTCTTATCTTGTTTTTGGATCTGTTGAAAAAATCGTTTTCGGATATGTGGTAATGGGAGTTTTCGGATATACATTAGATACCGTAATAGAAGGAAGTAAGCAATCCTATCAGATGATGATTTTTTCGAAAAATAATTCAGAAATTGCCGACCGAATAGGTACAGAAATTCATCGTGGAGTTACTCTTCTAAAAGGGAAAGGATGGTATACCAAACAAGATCAAGATGTGTTGATGGTAATCGCTCAAAAAAATGACAAAAACGACATTATGAGAATCATCAAGGAGTGCGATGACAGTGCATTTATATCTATTGCTAAAGTAAGCGGAGTGTTTGGCCGAAATTTCGATAGAATTAAGATTTAATGGAAGAAAATCGAATTCGATACCGTAGCTATAGCGACTATTTTAAAGATCTTTTTGGAGGCAGAGTTCAAAAAGTGACTATTGATGCTGGGTTTAGTTGCCCAAATCGCGATGGAACAGTGGCTGTGGGAGGTTGCACCTATTGCAACAACGATGCATTCAACCCTTCTTATTGCTTGCCATCAAAGTCGGTAAATCAACAAATAGATGAAGGAATTGAGTTTCACGCAAACCGCTATCGTAGGGCAAATAAGTACTTAGCCTATTTTCAGGCATTTTCAAATACCCACGCTCCGTTAGAAAAATTAAAAGAGATTTATACTCCCGCAATTTCCCATCCTCAGATTTGTGGACTTGTTATAGGAACACGTCCAGATTGTATAGATGAAGAAAAGTTAGCGTATTTTGCCCAAATAGCCAAGACCAAATATGTGATCATAGAATATGGAGTGGAGTCTGTGTATGAGCAAACCCTGATCAATATCAATAGGGGACATACATTCCAAATGGCGGAAGAGATGATTTGGAAAACTCATGAAGTCGGTTTACATACCGGTGCACATTTTATTTTTGGTTTGCCTGGAGAAACTAAAGAGATGATGCTAGATTCCGCAAAAATTATTTCAAAATTACCTCTAAATACGATAAAATTTCATCAGTTGCAAATAGTCAAAGATACAGCTATGGAAAGTGATTATTCCTTAAATAAAGAGAAATACCAGCTGTTTTCTCTAGATGATTATATAGAATTTATCGTTGAATTTATTGCTTATCTTAACCCTAATTTTGTTATTGAAAGATTTGCAGGTGAAGTTCCTCCGCGCTTTTTAGTCTCTGAACCCTGGGATGCTCTTCGCTACGACCAAGTCCTTCTAAAAATTCAAAAAAAAATGCTAGATTTAGATATTTGGCAAGGCAAATTTTGGAATAAATAAGTTCTACTTTCCCTTTTATTTTAGTTTTAAGCTGATAATTCTTAATCTTTTTAAGACTTTATTCTATTTATCATCATTCTTTATAGAATTGTAATCTAATTGATATTCAATTATTAAACTATTTTCTTTTCATGTTTTGGCTAGTGTTTATTGTCTAGTAGTAAAATAATTTTAGTACATTGTATTGCATAGTACTGAAATTTGTATTATTTTTGTAAAGAAATTGATTTCACTTAAAAATTCTGAAGTAATATGAGAGGATGAGTTTTGATATAATTATAATTATTAAAAAAATAGATAAATGAAGGCAGAAAAGAACAGTTCACAGATGAGAAAAGGGGTGTTGGAATTTTGTATTCTAACTATCTTATCTTATGAAGATGAGTATGCTTCTAATATAATACAAAGATTAAAAAAAGCTCAATTAATTGTGGTAGAAGGTACTTTGTATCCATTATTAACTCGACTAAAAAATGATGGATTGTTAACATATCGATGGGAAGAGTCGAAAACTGGTCCTCCTCGAAAGTATTATAAAATTAGTGAAGAGGGTAGAATCTATTTATCCGAGTTAGCTCAAATATGGGATGAATTAGTAGTTACGGTTGATAATATCAGAAATATAAATTCAAATAATAAATAACATGAAAAAGACATTTACGGTAAATATATCTGGACAAGTTTTTTATATGGATGAAGATGCATATGATTTGCTTCAACAATATTTAAGATCTTTAAAACACCATTTTTCTAACAAAGAAGGTGGAATGAGATTGTAGAAGACATTGAATCTAGAGTTGCAGAGTTGATGGCTGAAAGAACAAATACTTCAAAACAGGCTATTACATTAACAGATGTAAACGAAATTATTGCTCAATTAGGTCAGCCAATAGAGATGGATGATGATACAAGCCAGAAAGAAGATACACAAAGCACTTTTCAATCTCAATTTAAGGGACAAAAAAGATTTTATCGAGATTCGGATCATAAAGTAATTGGAGGAGTATGTAGTGGAATTGCTGCTTTTTTTAATCTTGATCCAGTGATTGTTAGAATTGCTTTTGCAATTTCGTTTTTTATTGCTGGCTCTAGCTTTTGGATCTACTTAATATTATGGGTGGCAATACCAGAAGCTAAAACTACAGCCGAAAAACTCTCTATGTCGGGCGAGCCTATAAATGTAGATAACATTGAAAAGAGAATTAAAACGGAATTTGATGAGTTAAAAAACAGATTTGGGTCGATGTCTAACGATGCCAAGGATGCAGTGAATAACTTCCGAAAGAATGTTCAACCCAAAACTACGGTTGAGAACATTGTATCCATTTTTGGCGATATTCTGATGGGTATTGGCAAAGTGATGGGGATTTTATTTGGTATCTTTTTTTCCTTTTTAGGGATTGCAGTTTTGTTTGTTTTAATGATTTCACTCTTTTCATTAAATAGCTCAATAGAAATTTCTTCTATGGGATTTCACTCTTCTTCCATTCCCCAGTTATTAGATTTGATAATAATTTCTTCAAGTAGTAAAACATCGGCAATTATCGGGATAGTGATTTTTATTGGTTTACCTATGATTATGCTTGTTTACAGCGGAATAAAATTGATTTTCGGGTGGAAATATGAAGTAAAATACTTAGGTTTATCTGTGTTTTTCTTATGGTTGTTAGGTGGAATCTTACTAGCTATTGTCTCATTCGACTTAATAAGAGATTTCTCAAAAAGCAATTCAATAAATTCCTCAATTGCCATTCAGCAACCCCAAACAAAAGTCATGTTTATTGATTTAGCAACGGATTCAATTCCTGCAAATATTATTCTTGACAACGAATCAGAGGGCAATTTACTTACTCTGATTACAGATAAAAATGAGAGACTTTATATGGGTATTCCAGAAATTGATTTTAAAGTGTCGGATAATGATCAATATAAAGTGGTTATACGAAAAAGTGCGCGAGGGAAATCACATTTGGAAGTTAGAAATAGAATTAACTCTATTGAATACTCTATCACACAAATAGGGGACACTTTGATGATGAATCCAATTTTTAGTTGGTCAAAAACAGATGTATGGAGAAATCAATCGGTACAAGTTACCTTATTTTGTCCAGAAGGCAAAACTTTATTTCTTAAACAGAACCTACTAAAAATTAACTCTTTTAATCATCAGTCTAATATTATCGATTCTTTTGTAAATAAGCCAGTAGGTGTTGATAATAATGGTTTGTTTGTGCCTATTATTCTCGATTCCGTAGGAAAGGAGAGTATAGATACCATAAAGTAATAGGCAAAAATCTGAAGTTTTTTGTCGGTTAGTATTTTACAACTTTAAATGTTGTGGTTAAATTGTCACCAAAGTTTATGTAATAAAAACCATTTTTGAGATCTGATAAATCGATTTCAGAAATGGTTTTTCCAATTTTCCATGTTCCCATTTTTTGGCCAATTATATTATAAACTGTGATCGATTTTGGCGCTATTTGAGAAGTTATCGTAAGTTTTCCGGTAGTAGGATTTGGGTGAATTTTTATATTATCTGTATAAATTTCATCGATTGCGTTTGCATCACAAGGATGTTCAAAAATTGAATTTTCGGGAAATGATGCATATATTTCTGTTGCTGTATTGGATGGGTATATATTAGCTGAAATCAATTTTCTATCAGGGCCTATTAACATCAATGTTGGAAACACAGAAATTCCATAGTTGAGTTTTACTTCGTTCCCATTCCCTTCAAGTCCACTACACGATGGGTAAGAGAGTGAAGAAAGACCTGCATTAGAATTAAAAATTTCTAATTGTTCATTAGACCCATCTGCTTCAATTCCTATAACTACAACTTCAAAATTGTTGCAACCATATTTGGCATAAAACTCATCCATAATGGGAGCCTTTGACAAACAGGAACCACACCAATAGGCAAAAAAATCAATCAACACATATTTTCCAGAATCTGTATATTGATATAATGTATGTTCAGTACCATGCAGGTCTATTACAGTAAAGTTTGGGGCTATATCACTTGCGGGTTCATTAGCAGGTTGCGCTATGGATAATTGTACGATAAAAAACAAATGAACAAAACAAATAAATCTTTTTAGCATAATAAATCAATTTCAAATTTTAAAAAAAAATAAATGATTGCTGTGTTTAAAATTTTATCATTTTTTTTTCCATATTTTTCCAGTATTAAACTGTAGACCTATTGTTGGAATAAATGTATAACCAGAAAACTTCGTAGTGTTATCTTGTAAAATTCTATAGCTGCCGTAATTTTGATAATACATAGAAAATGAAGTCACAAGGTACACAAACTCATATCCAACTTTAAGATTGATAAATAATCCATAGGAGCCATAGTTATTTTTTCCTGTAATAGATTCAACGGGGATAAGATTTGAGCTATTTATCGTTTTATAATAAATATTGTCGGGATCAAATCCGTAATTGATAAAAGCATGATTATAAGCCACTCCGAAACCAAAAGCACCATACTTTTCATTTTCACCAATTGGAAAGCTAAAGATAATTGGGATAAATAAATCTTTTCGCTTAAGCTCATAACCTAAAAATGATTGAATTTTGCTCAATCCAAATGGTAAATCATAAGATTGAGAAGAGAATTGTATGCCAATGCTTGCGGATAATGGAGATTCTTTACTCTTTTCACTTTTTTCTGTGGTTCCTAAAAATTGATACATTGCATCGAATACATGAACCCCAGAAGCGAACTTATATCCCAAATCTACTTTGTGATAAACTCCATAGCGGACAAAAAAATCGTAACCCGAACCGATGGGGTCAAGAGAGTAGGAGAGTGCTAATTTTTCCAAAGTTGGAATGGACTCATCAAAAGTGATGGTATCCTTATTTATTAAATCTCCGGCCGTAGAAACTGCTCCATTTAACAAGCTGCTTGCAAAAGAACTAGAAATATTTCCAGAAAAATTGCTGCCAAATTTAAACTGTTTATATGGCGTTACTTTACCTGAATTAGTTACTGAGCGTGGTGCTGCACAACTGAATAAGAGAAGCGTAATTGCAATTAAATAAAGAATTTTAATTTTTTTCATTATCTTTAGTTTAGATATTTTTTTTCACTAGTGACCGACTAAATTTTAAATAAAAAGGGCTACTTCCAGAAGG
>CAZZHH010000036.1:0-32988 GCA_964653595.1 uncultured Lentimicrobiaceae bacterium | reverse complement strand
ATAAGAATACATTAGTACTCCTAAAAGTTGCATTTACTAATTGAATTTAAGAAAGATTGATAGACATTACAAGAAACTTATTTTCAACAAAAATGGGCTTAAACTAAAATTTACTTGAAAAATTTGTGAATTCTAATGTATTAGGTTTGAAAAAAAAATTACCCATAACCGATTTTCTCGTATGGAATTAGAAAACTATAATCTATTATTCATTTTCTTGGAAGTTAACTTTTCGATCATCCTATTTTAAATTTTTGTACTTTTGTTCCGTTTTTTAAGCGATAATCCAGATAACCGATTAGAAATTATACTTTTTTATCTTTAAACTAATGTACAAATCAACAAATTACTATTCATTATTCACTAGGGTGGCTTAATTGATAGAGTTTTATTACATTAAGGTTTTGTGATTTAAATTTAATAATTTTCGAATTATCATACAATAAAAAAAGGAAGCATATGAGATCATTTTTCACGACCATCGTTGTTCTATTTACAACCATCTCACTATTTGCTCAAACACCAGTTCAGATAATGGATGAAAAAAGTGGCACCCTGATTTTAGTTGGAGAGAGCGATCCAAAAATGCTCACTGAAGGTGAGTTTGGGGTAAGTTATGCAACCGAATTTTCTAACTATGTAGTAGATTCAATTTTAATAAATCAACTAAATACAATTTTACAAAACGATCCAGAAATCGCACTTACTATTGTTTTAGCAACATGGTGCGGCGACAGCAAAGAGCAAGTACCTAGATTTTTTAAAATCAAATCTCTATTAACATCTTCATTTTCATCGCTTAAAATCATTTGTGTAGATCGTGAGAAAAAAGCTGGAAATTTGGATATTTCAGATTTAAAAATTGAAAAAGTTCCAACATTTATCTTTTCCGAAAAAGGAATTGAATTGGGTAGAATTGTCGAAACACCGATGAAAACGATTGAAAATGACATTATACGAATTTTATCGATAAAATAAAAAACAGGATGATTGTTTGCAAAACAGCGGGAGAATTTCAGCAGATAATAAATAAAACCAGACAAAACAACGAAACTGTTGGATTTGTCCCTACCATGGGAGCATTACACAATGGCCATTTGTCATTGATAGAGCAATCGGCAAGAGAGAATAAAATTACGGCATGTAGCATTTTTGTAAACCCAATTCAATTTAATAATCCCGAGGACCTTTTAAAATACCCTAGAACTCCCGAAAAGGATATAGCACTGATAGAAAAAAGTTGTCAAATATTATTTATGCCCACTGTTGAAGAGATGTATCCGACCGAAGCAACCGAAAAGTTTTCGTTTGGCAAATTAGAAACGGTTATGGAAGGTGCATTTAGAGAAGGACATTTTAATGGAGTAGCGATCGTGGTTAGTCGATTGTTTCGATTGGTAAATCCCGACAGAGCATATTTTGGCGAAAAAGATTTTCAGCAACTTCAGATTATTAAATCGATGACCCAACAACTTAAAATGCCAATAGAAGTAGTTGGCTGCCCCATAGTTCGAGAGTCTGACGGGTTAGCAATGAGTTCGAGGAATGCTCGACTGTCATCGTCCGATAGGAAGTTAGCACCTACCATCTTCCAGATATTAACAATCGCTAAATCAAAAATTTCGAAATACACTCCAACCGAATTAATTGATTTTACGACAACACAATTCTGCCATTACCCCGAATTTAAAGTAGAATACATAGAAATTGCAGAGGAGAGCACCCTGCAAAAAATCACCCATTTCGCCCCCCACATTAAAACTAGAATGTTTGTAGCCATATGGTTAGGCGGTATCCGTCTGATCGACAACATAATGTTAACACAATAAAAATTAAAACGAAACAATGCATATTGAAGTATTAAAATCAAAAATCCACAGAGCAATCGTTACTGAAGCAAATTTAGAATACATAGGAAGCATTACAATTGATGAGAATTTGATGGATGCAGCAAATTTAATAGAAAACGAAAAAGTACATGTTGTCAATTTAAACAATGGCGAACGACTAGAGACTTATGTGATTAAGGGGAAACGCAACACAGGTGTAATTTGTTTAAATGGACCTGCTGCTCGCAAGGCATTGGTAAACGATGTCATTATCATTTTATCGTATGGCTTTTTAGATTTTGAAGAGGCCAAAACATTCCGACCAAGCATTATATTTCCTAACAACAACCGAATTTAAACACATTTCAAGTTTTGAACAAAAAAATTGTAGCAATAGCTAAAATTATCTTCTTTCTGAGTCTTGGGGTATTTTTTATCTGGATTTTTATCCGTCAACTCACTAAAGAACAGATAGATGAGATATTCGACAACATACAAAAAGCCAAATATGAATGGCTTGTCGTTTCCTTGTTGTTGGGAATGGTTAGCCATTTTGCTCGTTCTATTCGCTCGAAACTAATGTTAGAACCATTGGGATACAACCCAAGTGTTGCCAACTCATTTTATGCTGTAATGGTAGGCTATTTAGCAAATTTAGCCATCCCTCGCCTAGGAGAATTCTTGAGGTGTACGTTTTTACAGCGGTACGAAAAAATTCCCTTTCAAAAAACCTTTGGAACCATTATCGCCGAGCGAGCAATAGATTTAGCCATCTTTTTCGCACTCTTTTTAATTGTTTTTTGGATTGAATTCGAACGGATACACGAATATGTAGATCAAAGAGTATTAAATCCCCTTTTTGGAAACTCAGATAGTTCAAATTCAATAGTTAAAATAGCCTTGATATTAGGTTTTGTTGCTGCCATGCTTTGTTGGTTTTTGTTTCGAAAACGTCTAAGAAAATACCGATTAATCAATAAACTCGAACAACTGATGATTGGATTTTGGCATGGAATGCTATCCGTTACAAAAATCAAAAAAAGAGCTCTTTTTATCACATACACTGCAATCATTTGGATTGGATATTTTTTGATGACATACGTCTGTTTTTTTGCGTTCGATGGACTAGCAAATTTAACCCCAATGGCCGCATTTACTTGTTTAGTTTTTGGCACAGTTGCATTTATGTTAGTACAAGGGGGCATCGGTTTGTATCCGGTAATTATTGCAGAAACATTGAGTTTATATGGCACTTCCGACACCCTAGGATATGCTGCAGGTTGGGTAGGTTGGACAATTCAAGAGTTTATGATTGTCATTTTCGGTACCCTTTCCCTTATTATTGTTGCTTTTCATAAAAAATCAAAAGATGATACCAACCTTAGAACTAATGAACAAACAAATTCTTGATAGCGAATCGCTGGAAAGGATGTTAGCATATTGGCGTTTTAAAAACAAGAGAATTGTCTTTTCTAACGGCTGTTTCGATATCATTCACCATGGCCACATCGATTACTTATCCAAAGCAGCTGATTTGGGAGATGTTTTAATAATTGGAGTAAATACGGATAAATCGGTACAGCGATTAAAAGGCATCACTCGACCTATCAACGATGAGTATTCTCGTGCATTGATCTTAACTTCCTTGCGATTTGTTACTGCAGTTATTCTGTTTGAAGAAGACACTCCTTACGAACTTATTAAAAAAATTCAACCCGATATTTTGGTAAAGGGAGACGACTATGAAGTAGAATCGATAGTAGGCTACGACATTGTTACCAAAAAAGGTGGCAAAGTAGTTACTATACCTCTTGTAAAAGGATTTTCCACCTCCAATATCGAAACAAAAATAGTAGAATTGCATTCAAAAAAACAATAACTGCCTCGTTTCAGAGATTGTATCGCTGATTCTGGGTTAAACAATAGAATTAGCCGACAAACGTGTAATTTATACCTATAAACATCCTTATTTTCGGATGAAACAACAAATGGGTATTTAAACACATAAACAAGCATTTACATCCCGAATCCACCCATGAATATCAAAAAAAATTTACTTAAGTAGAGTAATAATATACTTTTGTTTCATCAATTCGATGCAAAACTTCAATGTTTAACATTTAATTTCTGGATTATTCTAATATTATTAAAAGAAAAAAGTTACTTTTGAACTAAAAATTACAAAAATCTAAAAAGTCATGATTTTTACTCCCGAAAAATACAGAATTAAAGATGAACGGATGAAACCGTTTATAGATGTTGATGAGATAGAAGAGTATCTAAAAAACACCAAACCTGACCGTCAGCGGGTTCGTGAAGTAATCTCTAAGTCGCTCAACAAGCAACGATTAACACTTGAAGAGACAGCCGTTTTATTAAATGCTACCGATCCTGAACTTATCGAAGAGATTAAGGAAGGAGCACGAGAATTAAAAAAACGAATATATGGCAATCGAATTGTTTTGTTTGCACCGTTATACATTGGCAATAAATGCACCAACAACTGTGCATATTGTGGATTTAGAGCCGCAAACAAAGACGCCATTAGAAAAACATTAGACGATCAAGAAATCATTCAAGAAATCGAGGCTCTTGAAGATAATGGTCAAAAAAGATTGGTTTTAGTATATGGCGAACATTCTGAATACAATGCCGAATACATTGCTCACACTGCTAAGTTAGCTTACTCCGTAAAAAAAGGGAACGGAGAAATTAGAAGAGTAAATATCAATGCAGCGCCTTTAGACATTGAAGGATTTAGAACGGTAAAAAAGTCAAATATTGGCACATACCAAATATTCCAAGAAACCTATCATCCGGAAGCATATTCATGGTACCATTTAGGTGGTAAAAAGAAAGACTATGACTGGCGAGTTACTGCGTTCGACAGATGTCAAGAGGCAGGTATAGATGATGTAGGAATGGGTGCTCTTTTTGGTCTGTACGATTGGCGATTTGAAGTGATGGCAATGGTACGACATGCAAATCATTTAGAAGCGTGCTATGATGTTGGACCGCACACGATTTCTTTTCCAAGAATAAAAGCAGCATCCAACAACTGTATCAAACCTGAATATGAAGTCTCCGATGAAGATTTCTTGAGACTTATTGCCATTTTGCGATTAGCTGTTCCTTATACCGGCTTGATATTGACCGCGCGTGAACCTGCAGAAATTAGAGCCGTTGCTCTTTCGTTCGGGGTTTCACAAATTGATGGAGGTACAAAATTGGAGATTGGCAGTTATTCCGAATCGAAGAACTATGATCAAAACCTCAACAAAGAACAATTTAAAATCAACGACGACAGATCGTTAAATGAAGTTGTAGATGAGTTGCTCGACAAAGGTTTCTTACCCTCCTTTTGTACGTCTTGTTATCGTATGGGACGCACCGGAGAGCATTTTATGGAATTTTCTGTCCCTGGGTTTATTAAAAGATTTTGCACACCCAATGCAATGTTAACACTAGCAGAATATTTAATGGATTATGCACCCGAAAACACATCTCATAAAGGGTGGGATTCTATCCATAAAGAGCTCGAAGAAATGGGGGATACTCCTGCTGCGAAAGAGGTAAAAGATCGTATTAATCGAATAAAAAATGGCGAACGCGATTTGTATTTCTAAAAATAATTATACCTATGAAACATACACAGATTATCGGAATACAAATAACCGACAGAATAAAAGAGGCAGGTAAAACTCAGAAATTGCTTTCAAAATATGCAAATATCATTAATTCGCGTATCGGATTTCATGAGTTGTCTTCTGAAGTGTGCTCTCGCAAAGGGATTATCTTATTGCACCTAGTTGGTGATCCTACGGAATGGGGACATTTCCACTCCGAGATACGAACTATTGAAGGGATTATTGTACAACAAATGGATTTTACACTTTAACCGAAAAAGAGCAATGAAGACAATCTTTAAACAACAAATAATTGGTGTTCAAGTTACTCCCGATTTCAAAGACACCATTCTACTCCAAGAATTATTTACCATTTATGGGAATATAATAAAAACACGTTTAGGTCTCAATCATCTTGATGATATTGACTCAGAGCTCAAAGCTGTAATAATCCTCGAACTATTCGGCGAAGAAACTCAAATCAATCTATTTCAAAATGAATTACTGGCGGTAAAAGGACTTAAACTAGGTAAAATGTCGTTCTAATATTAACCGCTTACGATTACTAAATGAATCGTATTAAAATGTATCAATTATGAAAACTTTTACACGTATTACTACTCTAATTTTGATGATTATTCCTTTGTGCATGTATGCTCAAGAAAATTCATCAGACGCATTAAAAACGATAGTCATCCACGAACCATTTACAAAAATTAATGCAAGTGGCACCTTTCATCTTTCAATAGAGCAAGCAAATGAACCATCCATCTCCTTTAAAAATAATCTTGAAAAAGAGGTTGTTTATAGTGTCAAAAACGAAACATTGAACCTCGAATTAACCTCTGGAGATGTTACTATTAAAGTAAAGAATCTAACCGAAATTAAATCCTCCGATGTGGTTGTAATTAATTCCATCGGCACTTTAAATTACCCAAATCTAACAATTCATATTAATGATGCATCCACTCAAAACTTGAATGTTTCGTGTGAAAACATAAATGCGACCACCAACGATGCATCCGTGTTGAACATTCAAGGCAAATCACTCAATCTTAACATTACCACCAACGACGCATCCAAAGTAAAAGCGATTCAATTAGAAGCCGAAAACATAAAAACAAACTTACATGATGCTTCTAAAGCATGGGTTAACGCCAAAGAGAGTGTGGTTGGGAACACCAATGATGTGTCTACATTGTATTATTTTAAAGATGCAAAAACAATCAAAATTCAATCCAATGACGTATCTAAATCAAAAAAGATGGACAATCTATCTTATGAAGATACAGATGACTCTTCCTTCGTGGGTAGCGATAGTTTAAACAATCTTGTTACTGATATTTTGATTGAAATTGACAGTTCATTTAAAGATGGAACTCAAAAAAACAAGTCTAAATGGTTGAAAAACCCATTTAACAAAAAAAGATTTGATGGTAATTGGGGAGGATTAATGCTTGGGTTCAACAACTATGTCAACTATGCTGGAGAGATGGATGTACCTGTTGGATACGAATATTTGGATCTTAACTTTGGAGGGTCTAGAACATTTGCACTTAACTTAATTGAGCAAAATTTCTCCATCATTCGAAATAAATTCGGCATCACCACAGGAATTGGTTTTCAATGGTACAACTACCGATTTGCGAAAAATGCTCAGATTTTTGCAAACCAACCTATGATCAATGGGGCATTGGACACGGTAAACATTTCAAAATACAAAAAGAGCAAATTGGGATATACTACTTTAAATATTCCATTGTTGTTAGAGTTTCAAACCAACGCCAACCACAACCGCAAGAGCTTTCACATCAATGCTGGATTAATATTTGGTGTTAAATTGTCATCTAGCACTAAAACCATTATAGACGACGGGGCTACTACCAAAATTAAGACCTCCGACAATTTCTACTTAAATCCAATTCGGTTAGATGCCACCGTAGGTATTGGATATGGAATTATCAATTTGTTTGCATCCTACTCTCTCACTCCATTATTTAAAGAAAAAGAGGGACCAAAACTATACCCTGTTACAGCTGGAATATATCTTGCACTTTGGTAATGATCGTATTTATACAAAAAACTCTTCGGTGAAAATCGAAGAGTTTTTTTGTTTAATCTCACATAAATCTATAGAAAATCTGAAGAACTTGGGGGATAATTTAAGTCTAATTAAAGATGAGTTTTACTCAACTGAACGTATAAATCTGCAGACTTTTGAATAGCTTGAATTTCGTCGGGAGTAAGAGGTCTAACTAATTTGGCAGGATTACCCAATATGAGAGATCCTTCTGGGAAAACTTTTCCTTGAGTTACCAATGAGCCAGCACCTACCATTGAGTTTTTGCCAATATGGGCATCGTTAAGAACAATCGATCCCATCCCAATAAGCACATTGTCGTCGATGGTGCATCCATGAATAATTGCGGCATGACCAATGGTTACATTTTTGCCAATCGTAGTGGGAGAATTTTTATCTACATGCACTACGGTATTTTCTTGAATATTGCTATTATCGCCAATGATTATTCTGTTTACATCGCCTCTAATTCGAGTACCAAACCAAATATTAACATCATTGCCGATGGTAACATCTCCAATAATATCTACGGAATCAGATATGTAACAACTTTTGGGGATAGATGGAGTTATGTTTTTATACGTTTTAATCATATTATTAAAAATTAGGGTTGTTTACAAAAAGTCAAATTTAAAATTCTACCATTAGCTTTAAATTTATTTGCCGTGGGGTTAGGTAATTTGGAACAGCATATTGATCATTAAAAATATCTGTCACCCAGATATAAGAGATAGTATTGCTTATTTGAAGGAGGTTAAAAACTTCGAGACTCAACCAAGAAGAACGAATATTTCTCCAAAATCCGCGACGGGTACTAAGTCCAGCTTCGGTAAATAATTGTTTAGAGAATCCAATATCTACTCTTCGATAAGAGGGCATTCGATGAGTATGTTTATACATCGGAGTTTTTGGAGCTCCAAACGGTAAGCCAGTTCCATACGAGAGTGTCATGTGCATTTTGTATGTTGGATCCATGGGTAAATAATCTTGAAAGAATAAATTGACATTCACTCTTTGATCGGATGGTCGAGCAAAATATCCAGGATAAACTAGTTCATTTGTGGTAGTATTCAAATAGCTATCATTAAATATATCTTGTTCTGTTTTCATGATAGAAACAGATAGCCAGGAGTCGGTGCCTGGGACAAATTCGCCTGCAAGTTTAAAATCGACACCCGTAGCATAGGCTTTTGCTTCATTTTTTGCAGTATACCTAAGTCTAACATTATCCACAGTATAAGGAATCACATGATCCATGTATTTGTAATACATTTCGGCAGTGACTTTAAATGGTCTTTTCAGAATTTTAAAACCATAATCGTAGCCCATCACAGCATGAAAAGAGCGTTGTGCCTTTACGTTTTGGTGGACAGTGCCAGTAATATCTCGAATTTCTTTGTAAAATGGTGGTTGAAAATAGAGTCCAGTAGATAGACGATAAGAACTTGTAGGGGATTTATGAGGAACAAAAACAAATGTAATACGGGGTGAGACAATTGTTTGTAAATTAACATTCCAATAAGAAGCTCTAGCGCCTGCAGTTATAAAAAGTTGAGATGAATCGATATCAATGGTATATAAATCTTGAATAAAGATAGAGTAGCGATCTGAGTTTAGGTTGACATTTGAAAAATATCTGGTAGTCATTGTCAGCGCTCTAGAAGGGTCGTCTAAAGGGACTTCCACACCGATGGAGTCGTAACGATGAAATGGCAATATATATCCGGCAGAATCATTTAAATGCCATTCGTTCAATTTGTCTGTAAAGAGTTCTCTTTGATACTTTGCACCCCACAAAACTTTGTGCTTTTTTTTCTTAATCTCGCCCCGTTGTTCAATATTAATAATGGTTGTGTTTAAATAATTTCTGGCATGATCGAGATAAGTCCCAACCCCTCTATTGAAGGTAACATCGCCATAGTTATCACTTCCAATATCCGTTTCTATATCGTCGAGCCAATATTGTCCTTGTATATCATAGGTTTCGCGTTCTTGTGAGTTGAAAATTGAGGTAATAAGTTTAAGCGTAGTGTTTTTATCTGGTTTATAGGCGAATGTTAAAGCACCGGTAGAAGTGGAGTATTGATCAACTTCCTGACCATCAAAAAATATTTTCAATCGAATTGCTTGTTTGATCGTACCAAAAGTAGTTTCTCTGTTTTGTGGCACAAGTTGATATACATTTTTGGCATAATTACCTAAGAAACTCACTTCAAATTTTTCAGAAAACACATAAGAAATTAATGTTTGGATATCAAAAAAAGTAGGATTGTAATCCCCCTTTGTCTCCATGCTTTTAAGAAGATATGCATTTGATTTATATCTGACGCCTAAAAGATAAGTTAGTTTTTTATCCTTAGTCAACCCTTCTGTAAATAGCGACCCACCCAGAAAGCTACCCCATGCTACCCCACCAATTCTTTTGGGTTTTTTATAGGTAATATCCAAAACAGAGGAGAGCTTATCGCCGAATTTTGGTTCAAATCCTCCTGCCGAAAAGCGAATCGATTCAACCATATCAGAATTTACAAAGCTTAGCCCCTCTTGTTGCCCAGAGCGAATTAAAAATGGGCGATAGATCTCAATATCGTTGACGTAGATTAAATTTTCATCAAAATTTCCTCCACGTACATTGTATTGTGAGGATAACTCATTGTTAGAAGACACTCCTAATCCGGCAGTTTTTAACATAGATTCGATAGAACCAGATACCGAAGGAATCAGCGAGGTATGTTTGGAGTCGATGGTTGTTAATCCAGATTGGTTAATTTGAGAATCTTCTACGGTAAACACATTCAGCACTCTATTATCGATAAAAAGAGTGTCTATATTAAAAACTCTTTGATTGGTTTTTAAATGAAAACTTCTTTCAAAAGATTTGTAACCAATAAAAGAATAAATAAGCACAATCTCTTTATTGGCAGGTATCTCGATAGAATAATTACCTTGTTTGTTGGTAGACACACCACCAGGCAATCCTTTAATCGCAATATTAACAATCTCCATCCCTACTCCTTTTTCATCTACAATTTTTCCAGAGACATTAGCCAATTGTTGAGAATGCAACAATTCCGAGCTAAGGAGCATAAGAAAGGTAAAAAGCAATGTATATAATCTCATTAATCTAACCCATTATTTTTAATATTTGCAAAGATAAGAATCTTAACTGAATTATTGCTGAAATTCGAGTTTAAGGCACTTATAACGAAAAAAGATGGAGATTAGTATTATTTAATTTCTCAAAATATTATACCTTAACCCAATATAGATGTGGTGATTTTAAAAAAAATACTACATTTGCGAATCAACAACCAACTATTTATTAGATTTAATAGATAGAAAAATATCTTAATTAGATCCTTATTTTAAAAATGAAAACAGTATTATATATTTCTTACGATGGCATGACCGATCCCTTGGGGCAATCGCAGGTACTTCCATACTTAATTGGGTTATCAAAAACGGGTTATTCCTTTGTTATTCTCTCCTTTGAGAAAAGAGAAAAATACATTGCTAATAAAGCAAAAATTTCTGAAATTTGCACCAATAACGGTATTATATGGCACCCCTTGATGTACACAAAAAGGCCTCCAGTTCTCTCTACTTTGTGGGATATTTATCGAATGAAGAGACGCGCGTATAGTTTGCATAAACAATATCATTTCAACCACTTACACTGTAGAAGTCACATCTCCTCTTTAGCTGGAGACTATTTAAAACGCAAGTCCAATATCCCTTTTATCTTCGACATGCGAGGATTTTACGCCGATGAGCGAGTAGATGGTAAAATATGGAATATAAAAAATCCTATTTTCAAAGCAATTTTTCAATTTTTCAAGAAGAGAGAGAAAATTCTATTACAAAATTCAGTTGCCAACATATCTCTAACACATGCTGGGAAAAAAATCATCCATCATTGGAAAGGGTTTGAAAACACTCCCATTGATGTAATCCCGTGTTGTGCAGATCAAAAACACTTTCTTAGAGATAATATTGACCTTAAATCGAAAGAGACATGGCGAATCAAATTAAAAATGGAAGAGTCTGACTTTGTAATATCTTATTTAGGGTCTATTGGAACTTGGTATATGGCAGATGAGATGTTTCAGTTTTTCAACCATTTGTTGAAGTACAAACCACAATCAAAGTTTCTAATAATAACCACCGAACCTCAATCGCTAATAGATGATTATAGAATCAAACACGATATTCCGCAGGATAAAATAATAGTTCAATCGGCCAAGAGAGACGAAGTGCCTACCTTGATAGATTTGAGCAACATATCCATTTTTTTCATCAAACCTGTATTCTCAAAGCAAGCATCTTCTCCTGTAAAAATGGGAGAAATATTAGCAATGGGCATTCCTATCATTGCGAATGCTGGAGTAGGTGATGTGGATTCAATCATCGAAGAGACAAATTGCGGAATTTTAGTTGAAGATTTCTCTTCAGATGCTTATAATAAAGCGATAGAGCAAATTGACAGTTATGTTGAAACTGACAAATCTATTTTTATGAAAGCTTCTCAAAGATACTTTTCTTTAGAAGAGGGTATTGAAAGCTATCGCAAAATCTATGACAAGATAAAATAGAACAAATAGAGCTTACAACTTATTTTCTTTAATAAAATCAGACAAACTCTCTTGCCAATGTTTAATTTGGAGACCGAAGGAATTTTTAATTTTGCTTTTATCTAAAATACTATAAAATGGTCGCTGAGCATCTGTAGGATATTCTTCGGTATGAATAGGATATACCTTGGTAGACAATTTCAACTCTTTGACAATCGCTAAAGCAAAATCGTACCAACTACAAGCGCCCTCATTGCTATAATGGTAAATATCAATTCCGAATACAGTATTCAATTGAGGGATGATATACAGAATAGCTTCCGCTAAATCGCCAGCATAGGTAGGTGTGCCTACTTGGTCAAAAACTATGCTTATCTCATTTTGGTTGCGAGCAATACGATCGATGGTTTTAAAAAAGTTTTTTCCAAAATTAGAGTACAACCATGAAGTCCTTATAATAATTCCATCGCACCCCGATTCCATCAATACTCTTTCGCCTTGCAATTTTGTATAGCCATATACCGATATTGGATTAGGCACACGTTCTTCGTTGTAAGGAGTAAATGAACAGCCATCAAAGACATAATCGGTAGAGATATGAACCACTTTAATATTGTTGGTTATGGCTATATCGGCAATATTTTGAACTGCTTTATAGTTTAGAGCGGAAGCATCTTCTTGTTGAGTTTCGGCTATATCTACAGCTGTATAAGCAGCACAATTGATAATAACATCGGGACTGAATTCTATAATTTTGTTCTCCAGCTCTTCGCTATTTAAAATATTTAAGTCATCAATATCGGTAAAGTAAAACTTAAAATCTGTTTTATTAGCCTTTAACCTCAACTCCTGTCCCAATTGTCCATTAGAACCAGTAACTAGTATTCTCAATATTTTATTCATCTTAAAAATGCTTAAATTATTTTATTAAAATAGTCGATTGTTTTTTGTATTCCTTGTTCAAGCTGAATGGTTGGATTCCAATTTAATACATTCTGCGCCAAGGTAATGTCGGGTTTCCGCTGTAAAGGATCGTCGGATGGAAGTGGCAAATGAATTATTTTAGATTTTGAATTGGTAAGTCTGATAACCAGTTGAGCCAGCTCGAGCATGGTAAACTCATTTGGATTTCCAATATTAATCGGACCTGTTAATCCCTTCTCGGTGTTCATAAGGGTTATCATGCCTTCAATCAAATCGTCTACGTAGCAAAAACTCCGAGTTTGAAGTCCATCTCCATATATTGTTATATCTTGATTTGTGAGTGCTTGAACAATAAAATTGGAGACTACTCTTCCATCATGTGGGTGCATACGAGGTCCGTAAGTGTTGAATATCCTAATAATTTTTATATCTACTCCATTTTGTTTGTGATAATTTACAAACAAAGACTCGGCACATCGTTTTCCTTCATCGTAACAGGAGCGTTCTCCAATGGGATTAACATTTCCCCAATAATCTTCAAGTTGAGGATGTACAGCTGGGTCACCATATACTTCAGAGGTAGAAGCTTGTAATATAGTAGCCTGAATCCGTTTGGCAAGTCCCAACATGTTAATAGCTCCCATAACCGATGTTTTAATCGTTTTAATCGGATTATGCTGATAGTGAATGGGAGATGCGGGACAGGCGAGGTTGTATATTTGATCCACTTCAATAAAAAAGGGCATCGTAATATCGTGTCGTATCAATTCAAAATAGGGATTGGTAATCAAATGGGCAATATTTTGTTTATTACCAGTAAAAAAGTTATCTAAACAAATAACTTCATTTCCCTCATTAAGCAACCGCTCGCATAAATGAGACCCAAGAAAACCGGCTCCACCGGTAACTAATATTTTTTTCTTCATCCTTTTTTAAAACTAATGGATAAGCAATTTTTACATTCTCCAATTACAAAAATCAATATATGTTTTTTAATTCATTTGTTTAAAATTATTTGGCAGTATTAACTCCTATACAGAAATAATCAAATCCATAATTCTTAACCTCATTTTCATCGTAAATATTTCTACCATCGAAAATTACGGGATTTCGTAGCAATTTCTTCAATATCACAAAGTTAGGAATTCTAAATTCAGACCATTCGGTAACCAATAATAGAGCATCAGCATCAAGCACAGCTTCATTAGCATCTTTGCAATAGGTAATGGAGTTGCCAATGCGACGTTGAGTTTCAGGCATAGCTACTGGATCGTACGCTCTAACAGTAGCACCAGCTTCAATAAATGCATTAATCAGCACTAACGCAGGAGCTTCTCGCATATCATCCGTATTGGGTTTAAAAGAAAGTCCCCACATTGCGATGGTTTTTCCTTTTAAATTGCCTTTAAAATATTTGCTAACCTTATGAAAGAGCACCATCTTTTGATCGTCGTTCACCTCTTCTACCGCTTGTAAAACTCGCAATGGATATCCATTTTGTTTGGATGTATTAATCAAAGCTTTTACATCTTTGGGGAAGCAAGATCCGCCGTATCCAATGCCAGCGTATATAAACTTAGGTCCTATTCTACTATCGGAGCCAATTCCTTTTCGCACCATGTTAATATCTGCACCTACAATTTCGCATAAATTAGCAACGTCATTCATAAAGCTAATTTTGGTTGCAAGCATAGAATTAGCAGCATATTTTGTCATCTCAGCCGATGGGACGTCCATAAAAATTACAGGATGACCATTTAACGTAAATGGCTTATACAAACGGGCCATAATATCTTTAGCGACATCGGATTCTACGCCTACCACAATTCTGTCTGGCTTCATAAAGTCGTTGATGGCATCGCCTTCCTTTAAAAATTCGGGGTTGGATGCTACGTCAAATTCAATTTTAGCTCCTCTTTTATCCAATTCTTCTTGAATCGTGTCTCTCACTTTTTTAGCGGTACCTACAGGAACGGTACTTTTTGTGACTACCAATACATGTCGTTGAATATATTTACCAACGGTACGAGCAACATCCAAAACGTATTGCAAATCAGCACTACCATCCTCATCAGGAGGTGTACCAACCGCACTAAAAACGACATCTGCATCAACTAAGTTTTCTGCCAAATTATCAGAGAAAGTCAACTTTCCTTTTTCAATATTTCTAATTAACATTGACTCTAAACCTGGCTCATAAATTGGGGAAATCCCCTTTTGCATTTTAGAAATTTTTTCTTTGTCAATATCGATACACATTACATCAATCCCAACTTCTGCAAAACATACACCAGTAACCAAACCAACATACCCACTACCTACAACGAGAACTTTCATTCAAATAAATTTTATGTATTAATTTTAAAAGACCAAATATACACATAATTATCAAGATAAATTCCCGAAATATTTAATTTATTTTAAGTTTTAACAATAATTTGATACTTTTTATTTATTTCTTCCAACAAAAGAGGTATAAACCTGTTTGAAGTCAACAATTTTTTTTTCAGATATCTAAAAAAATACAACATACAAATGGCATAGATATACTTTTTTACAAAAAGAGATTTTCAAACAATCCCATTAAAATCAGAAAAAAAAATTCTAAATAGGCGATAAGAAAAAAAAATTGTACTTTTACTTATCAAAGAGCGACAATTATGATAGCAAAAGACCTAATAAACGAAACAATCATTCCGCTTAGGAGTAGCGATAATGGATATTTAGGCATGCAAATGATGGATGAATACAAAGTAGAACATTTGCCTATCGTAGAGGAAGATAGTTATTTAGGTTTGATATCAGAATTGGACATTTTAAACTCTAACGACCCAGAAATTAGTATTGAACATCACACACTTTCCTCTGGAAAGGTATTTATTTACGAAGACCAACATATTTTTGATGTGATACAAATAGCTGCAGAAAAAAACTTAACAGTGATTCCTGTTGTTACCCAAAAGATGAGATATGTGGGGGTAGTTACTTTTAAAAATCTTATCCAGTTTTTTGCAGAGCTAACAGCTGCTCACGTAGAAGGAAGTATCATTGTAATTGAGGTTAACTCTAACGATTACATTCTAAGTCAAATTGCACAAATAGTAGAATACAACGATGCCAAAATTTTAAATAGTCACATCATTACTCATCCCAATTCTACCAAAATGGATGTGCATATAAAAGTAAATAAAACAGAAATAGCTCCAATTATTCAAACGTTTAATCGGTACAACTATATTGTAAAAGACTATTATACAAAAAAACTAGAATTGAGCAATTTTCATGATAGATACGATGAATTTATGTCGTGGCTTAATATCTAACAAGGGTATGAAGAATTTTCTAATCATAACCTTCGTTTTTCTCTTCGCCAGGAATATAGTTTGTGGACAAGAACAAGATTCTTTGGAAATTCGTAAAATTGAGATTTCAGGAAATACCAGAACAAAAGCCAAGATTATTTTAAGGGAATTACCCTTTGAAGTTGGTCAAAAAATAAGCACACTTGAAACGCCCACTCTATTGGAAAAAGGTAAAATTAATTTATTGAAAACATCTCTTTTTAATTTCGCAGAAATCAACTGGAAAGTGGAAGATTCGTTGTTTATTGACATTCAAATAGTTGTCCAAGAACGTTGGTTCTTTATTCCAAAAGCACGAATTCACACAGTAGAAGAGAATCTGAATATATGGGCAGAAAAAAGAGATTTCAACCACATCTCTACAGTTTTGTCTATTACTGACGAAAATACTAGAGGAAATAATGAAAAACTAACCCTATCCGGCTCAATCGGGTATAATAAATCCATAGAAATTGCTTTTTTAAAACCTTCGTATGTAATCAACAAAAAAGTTGGATTAGGGATGAGCGTGGGTTGGAGCAGCAACAAAGAAGCGCCCGTTGGAATTTTTGACTACAAAACAAAATATCTGAGGATGTCGGGCCAAACTCTTTCCTCCAAAATCTACGGATCCTTACAACTCATTTTTCGACCTGCCTTGAACGTCGAGGAACAGCTGTCCATAGGGATCATTCAGAATAACTACGATTCTAACTTAGTGCAAGCTAACAGAACATGGTATCCTCAGGCTAGAAGCAACGTAATTCGTTTTTATTCAAAATTTAAAATAGATAATCGCAACCATAAATCATACCCAACTAAAGGCTCTTATTACGATGTTATTATCGAAAAAAACAAGGATCTCTCCTTTTCTGAGAATGAAAATAATTACACTTCATTTACTATCAATGGCAGATGGTACAAGCAAATATCTAACAATTTTTTTGGGGCATTTGGCACAACAATAGCTTCTATCAGTAATAAAGATTTTTCGCCTATTTATGGGTTAAAAATTGGGCAATCTGGTTTAGAAGTAAGATCATTTGAGGCACTTTTAATCCCCGTATATTCTTCATTGATAGGGCGAACGAGTATAAAATATAAACTATTAAAACGCGAAAAACAGGAAGTCAAAGTTACAGGAAATCCAAAATTTGACTTAGTTTACTATGCTCTTTACGCTACTTTTTTTATGGATGGAGTTTATTTAAATTATGATCGAGAAGCCAATTATCAGAATAAAAAAATAATCCATGAAAACACACTTGGTTCATGTGGAGTAGGCATTGATTTAAACACATATTACGATTTTGTTGTTCGTTTGGAATATTCTTATAATTTTGTGTTTAAAAACAGAAACTTTTTCATTCATTTTAAAGCAGCAATCTAATGAA
Organism: uncultured Lentimicrobiaceae bacterium; assembly: GCA_964653595.1. GTDB lineage: Bacteria > Bacteroidota > Bacteroidia > Bacteroidales > WCHB1-69 > JBAXTE01. The sequence goes on along the minus strand of CAZZHH010000036.1, from coordinate 15,223 downwards.
TACAAAAAACAGGATAGGCATATATTGTAATCCAAAAGCACTACCTCCTATCGAGATTCTAAATCAAATCATATTTCAGGTAGAACAAATGGGCGGTGATATAGTATTCCACGATGAATTGCACCAAAAATTAACAACCATCCCTGAAAGACAATTTTCCGAAAAAACATTTTGTTGTCCAAACGACTGTGTTGAAAAAATGGATGTACTTTTAAGCCTAGGTGGTGATGGTACATTTTTAGGAACTGTACCTTATGTAGTGGAAGGCAACATTCCAGTAATAGGAATAAACACAGGAAGGATGGGTTTTTTGGCAAACTCCACGCAAAATCAGATACAAGAGACCTTAAAAAAATGGTTTACCAATAATTATCAAATCGACGAACGATTATTGATTGAAGTAAAATCTTCTAAAGATAGTTGTACCTCTAGTCCACACAACCATGCTTTAAACGATATTACCATTAGAAGATCGGATAATGCAAATATGTTATCGTTTAATGTAGAAGTAAACGGTCAATTTTTAAACAACTATTGGGCAGACGGCCTGATAATAGCAACACCAACTGGGTCAACTGCTTATTCTTTAAGTTGTGGAGGGCCTATTTTAGCTCCTGACACCTCTGCACTCATCATCACTCCCATTGCTTCGCACAATCTAACAGTGCGTCCATTGGTAGTTTCCGATCTTTCTGAAATCAAAATAACCATCTCTGGACGAAGCGACCATTTTTCACTAAGTATTGATTCTCAAAGCTTTGCTATCCCAATAGAAGAGACTATAATCATAAAAAAATCAAAATCAACCATAAAAACTGTTCAGTTTAAAGAACGTACATTCTACGACACCATTAGAGATAAACTCTCTTGGGGGGTTGACAAACGAAATTAGACCATTAATCAACTTAAGACTCATAAAAAAAGGTCGTTAAATTTCTCTAACGGCCTTTTTTTTTTTATGATTTTTGCTTTATTCTCTAATTTATCTTCCAACATTTAACAAAGAACAAAAATTTGAGGATAACAGAACTATAATCCTAGTTTTTTTCGAATATTTTCAGGGATTGCCTTTTTGTTCACCATCAAATCGGTAGATTTAAATTTCACAAAAGCTTCGGAAGCATAAAAATATCCTTTATACAAATTAGCTTCTGCCCATGAATTTTTTACGATATAATATTTCTTCCCATTTTGATCTTTTGCAATACCTGTAATATGCATTCCATGATCATCGGTAGTGGTGTAATTATCAAATTCACGTTGACGATCTTCTTGAGTGATAACTTTTTCCATTCCAGGTTTGTCAAAAGCATATAACTCTTTGTCTTTTTCTCTTTGTGGTAAATTCTCCCATTTCGCCATTTCTAAATTGTTCATTGCTGCAACATTTTTTTCAGGAACAATAGCAACTCCATTTTTAAAAGAGAATCCTTTTTCACTTACATCACTACCCCAAGCAATAGAATATCCGTTATTAATTGCATTATCGATAATTTCAATCATTTCGTTTACTGGAACATTATATGAGATATCCCATGCCCAATTATCTTCAAGTTCTAAAGCGAATGGTTTGTAAAATGGGTGATGACTAAAAGAGGTAATGCAAACATAATCATCGGCATTGAAAGCAAGTTCTTTTGCATAGGATTGAGGAGTATATTCTTTTCCTTTATAAGTAAACTTTTCAGGCACTGGACCAAAATATGCATCTAATATTGCTTTGTAAGCACTATACCAAGCAGTAGAAATCATTTTGTTTTCATTTTTGATAATTGCATCTAAAAATGCTTTAAGAGCGGCATCAACTTCTCCGTGAACATGGTTTTTTTCACCATAATTTAAACCACGATAAATCTCTTCTGGAACAATACCATATTGACGAATCATATTTGTAACATCGTGAAATGCCCCACCTTGTCCAAAATTTAGCTTTCCGTGCAAACGGAAGTATTTCATCCCTTTTTCTTCATACGCTTTTCTAACTATGAACATTTCAGACAAATCTGTCTCCCCTTTGCCATTTTTTATCAACTCCGATTCGATAAAAGACAATCCGGAATAGCTCCAACACGTTCCAGCGCGGTATTGATCTTTCACTGTGGTAGCTTTTACCTCTTTCACGGTTGTAAATTTGTATCCTTCAGATTTGGGTTCATCCGTTTGTGCATTCACAGACGAAAATGCTAGAGCAAAGAAAAGTACTCCAGACAATAACATGTTTTTTTTCATTACTTAATGATTTTATATTTAGTTATATTATTTTTTTTACAAATATACTTATAATAGATCGATAAATAATGCTTATAATCCGACAAACAGCAGTTTAAAAAGTGAAACCTAAGGATTAAAAATTTTTTTATTGCTAAAGTTTGCGTAATTTCGTAGTCAGAAAAAAACGAAAAAACGATGATAAATAAACAATTAATCAATCCAGAGAGCATTGTTGTAATAGGTGCTTCAAACGATACCAGTAAACCTGGTGGAAAAATTCTAAAAAACATTCTAGATGGTGGTTTTAAAGGATCACTGATGGTTGTTAATCCCAAAGAAACAGAAATTCAAGGGATTACATGTTATAAAAATGTAGAAGATCTTCCGAAAGTAGATTTGGCCATATTGGCAATTGCTGCCAAATATTGCCCTCATACAGTAGAGGTGCTTGCTTCAAGTAAAGAGACCAAAGCTTTTATTATTTTATCAGCTGGTTTCAGCGAAGAGAGCGCTGAAGGGAAAGTTTTAGAAGACCAAATTGTGAGCACGATAAATCGGGTTGACGGAGTCTTAATTGGGCCAAATTGCACAGGAGTATTAACCCCCAACCATCATAGCATATTCACTTATCCAATACCAAAGCTAGACAGCAAGGGGTGTGATTTTATATCTGGATCAGGAGCTACTGCATGCTTTATCATGGAATCTGGCATTCCAAAAGGACTTACTTTTGGCAATGTTTTTACAGTAGGGAACAGTGCACAAACTGGAGTGGAAGAAATTTTAGAATATTTTGATGTAACTTTCGATCCTGCTACTAGCTCAAAAGTGAAGATACTCTATGTTGAAAATATTGTAAATCCGGATAAACTATACAAACATGCATCCTCCTTAATACGAAAGGGATGTAAAATTGCAGCAATAAAATCTGGCTCTTCAGAAGCGGGGAGCAGAGCTGCATCCTCCCATACTGGTGCCCTTGCGAGCTCAGACATTGCAGTGGATGCTCTTTTTAGAAAAGCCGGAATCGTTCGTTGCAGTGGACGTGATGAATTAGTGAACATAGCTTCCGTATTTATGCACCCAGAATTATTGGGCAAAAATATCGCTATCATCACACATGCTGGAGGACCAGCAGTAATGCTTACGGATGCACTTTCCAACGGAGGACTACAGATTCCACCTATAGAAGGAGTTGTTGCAGATGAATTACTTACAAAACTTTTTGCGGGCTCTTCAGTTCATAATCCTATCGACTTTTTAGCTACAGGTACCGCTGAGCAGTTGGGGATTATTATTGACTATGTAGATCAAAAGTTTGACAACATAGATGGAATGGTTGTAATTTTTGGAACTCCAGGATTGGTCCCTCTATGGGATGTCTACGATGTTCTTCACGAAAAAATGAACAGCTGTAAAAAACCAATTTTCCCTGTTCTTCCATCCACTCTTACTGCCCAAGCAGAGGTGAATGCTTTTTTAGCTAAAGGCAGAATAAATTTTCCAGATGAAGTTGCCTTAGGAAATGCATTAGCAAAAATTGCTAAAACCCCAAAACCTGCTGCAGAACATGTTTGCCAACCCGAAGTAGATACCGCATTAATTAGAGCGGTGATCGATAGTGCAGACAACGGATACTTAACTCCAGAACAAACGATTTCGCTACTAGATGCAGCTGGAATTCCACGTGCTGGTCAAGCAACTGTATTCACGAAAGAAACAGCCATTGCCGAAGCCCAAAAACTAGGATTTCCTTTAGTAATGAAAGTAGTAGGCCCCATTCACAAATCAGATGTAGGTGGAGTAGTTCTTAATGTAAAAGATGTAGAAACTGTAGCACGTGAATTTACCCGAATGATTGTAATTCCTGAAACTACAGCCATTCTAATGCAGCCAATGTTATCTGGAACCGAACTTTTTGTGGGAGCTACGCGTGAAGATAAATTTGGACACATGATTCTTTGTGGAATGGGCGGAATTTTCATCGAAGTACTCAAAGACGTGAATGCAGCCCTTGTCCCAGTTCTTAAAAAAGAAGCCATGTATATGATTCGTAACTTAAAAAGTTATAAAATTATTGAGGGTGTACGCGGTCAGGAAGGGGTAAATGAAGATAAATTTGGAGAAATTATCACAAAATTATCTGCACTTTTATTAGCAGCCCCAGAAATTATAGAGATGGATTTAAACCCTCTCCTTGGAAAACCAGATAGAGTTGTAGCGGTGGATGCTAGAATTTGTATTCAAAAATAATTATTTTTTTTACAATTTTACTAGAAGGTCGTTGAATAATCAACGACCTTTTTTATTACTTTTACATTTGAATAACAAGATTCAAGATTTTGTATGCCAAAATTGCACGACTATACAATGTCAATTGGGCAGCTGACGGACAAAAAATCTAAAAAATCAAATGTTAATTGTATGAAAAACAAAAAGAGCAAATCCATTAGTGTTAAAAGCGATACGCCAACGAAAGTTAGATATTTTTTACTAGCAATTTTACTTGTCAACGTATTTGTATATTACCCAAGTATAAAATGTGGTTTTGTAGATTGGGATGATACTGTATATGTAACAGAAAATCCAAATATAGCTCTAAATTCAAAAAATGTCGTTCAATCTTTCACCCAAGGTGAGAGCCACGGAGTATATGCACCCATAACCGCACTTTCCCTTTCGATAAATTATTCCCAAAGTAAATTTAATCCTAAACCCTATCATATTACCAACATCATCCTTCATTTATTCGCTGTAATAATCGCATTTATGTTGCTTTTTACTCTTTCAAATAACTTACTCTTCACTACACTAGCAACCCTGATTTTCAGTCTTCACCCAGTACAAATAGAAAGCGTAACCTATATTGCAGGAAGACGCGATTTATTGTTTTCCCTATTTGCATTAATATCGATGCTATTTTACGCACAATTCAAATTACAAAAGAGAACAAAATGGATATACATTTCAATTGCTTTTTACATTTTATCACTGATGAGCAAAACCCAAGCGTTGTTGTTCCCCTTTCTGCTTTTTGCATTCGACTACGTTATGGGTATAAAATTATTTACTCGAAAAAATATACTCGAGAAAATACCCTTTATTATTTTGATGATAATTTTTGGAATAATTACCGTAAACATTAAACAAGCTTCTCAAGATTTTAAAATTACGGACGAGGTTCTGCAAATACCCATCCTAGAAAGACTGATCTATGGGATATATGGATATGTAATGTATCTTTATCAAATCTTGATTCCCAATCATCTCTCTTTAATTCATCCATACCCAAATACCATCCCAAACCTTGCATATGTGGCGATTGCATGCCTAGTTGCACTCCTATTTTGGGGATATTGGCTTTATAAAAAAGATAAAAAAACAACGCTCTTTGGACTCCTTTTTTTTAGCATCAATTTGGTGTTGATGTTACAGTTATTTCCAAACTCTTATGGATTAATCAACGACCATTATCTTTATCTGCCAATTATTGGGATTGGAATTATTATAGCCCATTTTGTGTCCACGGCATATATAAAATATCGAAGTTTTGCAACCTCGGTGGTAGGAATTTATATCTTGGTTATGGCAATCACTACAATGAGTCGCATCGAAGTTTTCAACGACCCAATTTCAGTCAACACAGATGTAATAACAAAATACCCCGATTCATACGTTGCTTATAACAATAGAGGCACCGCTTATTACAACAAAAAAGATCCAAATGCGGCAATCCATGATTTTGAGATGGCAATTAAACTTAATCCTACCTCTGCATTTTCATTAAACAATAGAGCTGTAATATATATATATCTAGGCAAAGCAGATTTGGCTTTAATAGATTTAAACAAAGCAATCAAGATAAAACTAGACTATGCAGATGCTTATTCTAATCGAGCAATAGCCAAAACATTCGTTGGAAATGGAGATATTCTCTCCGATCACAATAGAGCTATTGAATTGCGCCCAAATCAGCCAAAATATCTATACAACAGAGGCGCTTTTTATCTGCAACATGGAAAACTTGACCAAGGTTGTGCCGACGTACAAATGGCAAAAAAAATGGGATTAAAACAGCTCAACCCAATGGTAGAACAAATGTGCCCATAAAACACACCTACTCACCCTTTTGGCCAACAAAATATTGCTCCTTATCGGCAAAAAGGATATTAAAAGTAGTTAAGCTACCATAACATCTGGTGATGTATTGTTGTAGGTTTACTTTTTCTTCATCCGACAACTTTGTGTTAGAGTTTATTTGTTGTTCCATCACTCGTAAACGATCTCTAAGCATTACAATTTTATGAAAAAATATCTCGAGGGGAATATCTTTCCCCTTTAAGTTTTTATCGGCAGGCTGTAAATTCATTACCCCTCCACTCCATTTTTCTCCCAATGGCACAATTTCTCCACTGCCTTGATACTTATTTAAAATCCCTTCTAGAGCCACCTCCACATCGTTCAAAGTCAAACCACTTGTTTCGTTGTTTCCACTGTCCTCATCTGGCTCACTCAGAACCTCTAATTCTAAATTGCTTTTAGAAAATTGTATCTCCCCACCACGAACAAAAATAATTTTACAAACACTTAAACTATCGAAGCTGATTACCCCTTCGCCATATCTTTCGTGATCCACTCTTGTTCCTACTTTCATACATTTAAATATTTTAATTTATTTTATATTTTTTCTTTTTACGACACTTATGTAGCTCATCGATTGCAAATAATTTTATAGTCGCAATAGCTACAACGATTTACATCTTCGGTTTGTTTAAAATCTACATCCGGGTTAAATAAGTCCTCCAATAACTTTATTAATCCACTTTCAAACTGCTCCAACACATCACTCGAGATAACCTCAGAATCTTCAATAAGCAATGGAGCAAACGGATTTTTATAATTTCTGGCACTAAATATCACGCTACAAATTGGCTCTTTGTCTGAGATATCTTTATGAAACAACAAGGCATACATCAGCAGTTGAAATGCTTTATTCATATCTATCTTGTAGAATAAGTCATCTATATTATTTACCTTCAAACTTTTAGCATCTACAGTCCCTGTTTTATAATCCATAATCCGGATGGGACCATTGGGATACTGGTCAATTCTGTCGGCGGTTCCTTTTATCATAACCTCGTGAGAATGGAGTTTTATTGTACAAGAAAGTTCTTTCTCCAAAAATTTCAAGATCATTGGCTCGGTATTATTCTGATCCGCATTTAATATGTTGTCAATATATCTTTTTGCTATCTCTTTAACTAATCGATTTTTACCATATTTTAAATCTTCTGAATGAAGTACTACTTTGTTTGTTGGCTTCATAAAATGAGACTCAATCAATGTCTCAATATTCGTAAAAATAGATGGCAGAATTTGAATCTTTGAACCAATTTGTGGCAAATAAATATCTTCCATTACTCCATGTACAACATTTCCCAAAGTTGAGTCATCGGCAGAATCTAATAATTCATCTAAAACGGATACTTTTTGCACTTTTGAGAAGAAAAATTGCATAGGGCAATTAATATATTTAATTAAAGAACTTGGAGAAAAATGAGGAATATTCATAATTGCCTTTATAATAACCTCATCTTTTACAACAATTTTTGGCGATTTCAATTTTATTTCACCTTCCACATGGATGGTTTGTTGATGAACAATCACATTCGGGTTCTCTTTAGGCAACTCATAAATCAGTTGATTTATAAACCTACTACGTTCAGATTTTTTTTCATTTATACTTTCTATTGCAATTAGATATATTTTGCTGGCTCTCTGTATAAGTCTAAAAAAATGATACGAAAACACCGCATCTTTATATGAATAGGATGGTAAACTAAAATATCTCTTCACATCGAAAGGGATCAAGGAATTATTGGTTTTTCCAGAGGGAAGCACTGTCTCATTTACGGATAATAAAATTACATTCTCAAAATCCAATGTACGAGTCTCTAGAACTCCCATCAACTGAAGCCCATTTTTTGCATTCCCCTTAAATGATAAGTTCTCTTTTTTAGCTTCAGATTCAAATAAAAAAAACAAATTTGTAATATTGATCACTTCTCCATAAATTTGACAAACAGTATTTAACCTTTCAAACACCTTGATAAGTGAGATATAAGAATTCTCAAAGATTCTATTTTCTGGAATATTATAGCCTATTTCAATATTTATGTTGATTAAAAAAACGGAGGCAATCGACTCTAACACATTTTGCATAGATAAAACTGCTAAAGTGGAAGAGTCCCAAACACTAAAAAGTTCTTTAAAAAGAGGTTCTAATTTTGAATTAGCAGAAAATCGCAACAACTCATCTACCGTATAAAAAGTTCTTTTATATCGTTGAAGATCTTCGATCAGAGCATCAGGATTTGTTCCCATTTTTATAAGATAAGAGGAGCAAAACACATGACTTAGGATGGAAATAATGTCTTTAATGTATATCTTGTCTTTAAAATTGGTTTTCAATAATGAAGCTCTGCTAACATTTTTTTGCATTTCAAAAAGTAATACAAAGAAATTGTAAAGTTGTGTTAGCGAAACTGGCAATCCCATGGTAATGTTAACTTCAGAAAGGGTAATTGAATTTAACAATGGAAGTAGCAATTTTTCATCAGCCAATACGAGAGCTGTGTGATTGAGCTCTTCTGGGCTCATTTTATTCAACAACTCTCCAACATATTTTACCTGAATCATATTGTTTTGGGCAGAAACTACGTTTATCTCTTTGCTTGATTTAGAAAAATAATTTCCAATGAAACTCGGATTATCAATCTTTAGCTCCTGAAAATTCTCTCTTAAAAATCTCCCAGCATCCCTAATCGGATTATCCAAATAATAGGTGTCTGCATCCCAATAAAATTCTGCAATTTGATGGTGGTGTAGAACTCCAAATATCTTTTTTTCTGCTTTGGTAAGAGCATTAAAACCACAAAAAAGAAACTTTTCATCTTTAATACTACTGACAATTTCATGAATATGATCAGCCACATACCGATATATCATTCCCTGATAACCACAATGACGCTGTAAAAGAGATATGTTAAAGGTGTCGTAATAAGTGAATAAGTTTTTAAAAAATTGCAGCCAAGTTTTTTGTCGCACTGTTCGTTCTTCTACTGGCAAGCCAAATAAGGAAAGTTCTTTCACATCTGCAATGGTAGTAAAAAGGGATTTCGCATCCACTAAATGCATATCGATATCGTTGATATCAGAAAGAAATTGCTCAGCCCATCCCGAAAACTTCACAATATCGTTATCTTTCATCGACTCCACCTCTTTATTTAGCAGAAATAATTCAAGTAAAAGCTGAATATTATCTATTGTTTTTAAACCAGACAAATTAGACATAAACTCATCTATGGTGATAATATTTGGTGCAATGAAGGTTTTATTTATCTCTTGACTTAAATAGAACAAAAGAAACTTGTGAGCTCTTTGGGACGGAACTATAATATTTACTTCGCATAATCCATTGCCATACTTTGCAATCAGATCGCGTGCAACTAAATGTAAAAAAGGGGTTTCCATATTAAAAGATATATATTTACACCACGAATATACAAAAATATGTCGTGAATTGACTTTTAATAATGGAATTTAGAAATAGCAAAGAGAAAAAAGAGGAACACACTACTAATCCTATTACTTTACAGAGTGATATTTAAAAGGATTTATGTACACAATACATATAAGTCGTCGCGTTGATTGATACACATTACTGGAATTTGTTGCGAATTTGCGATAACTTTAAGTTCAGTAGGGCCTAAAAAGAAGTCAAATATGGTGAAAAACCTAGTTGTCATAACTAATACGAGAGAGCCATTAACTTTAGGTGTATACGAAAGTGCAAACTCATCAATGTCTTGTTCAATTTCTCCAATGTTATGAATTTTATAGTCAATTTCGAGGTTTGCATATATTTTTTGAACAAACTTCAAATTCCGAAACAGCTTTTCTGCCAAATAACTATCTTTATATGAAGCAATTAAAACATGAACTTTCGCTTTATAATATCTGGAAAAATACCCAGCCCATAATGACTTTTCTTTAGACAACCGGAGTGAGTCAAGAGGTAAGACAATATTTTTATACGCATCTTCTGCGGGTTCATTTAACCCAGTTACCACACATGGTATTCTGCTTTTTTGAATTAACTTAAGTCCAGATTTATGGGTAAAAATAGTTTCCCCTTTATTTTTGGAAGCTGGTAATACCAAGATAATCGCATTTTCAGATTCTGCGTAACGGTGTATGTTTTTTCGAAATGCACCTTTAATATTGGGAGTTAAAATTAAATTTTTTTGGTCCTCGCTGCACGTTGAATTTAATGCAACGATTTTTTCCATAATGGCTTTATTTGGCAGAATTTTGCCTGGTTCGATTACGCATAAATCTGCTCTAAATATTTGAGCAAATTTGAATCCATGGGCTAGTGCAGATAACCCAAAATTGGTATTATCGACCAACGCAATAATGCGATGCTTTGGTTTTGGTTCTTTATTATCTGAGTCCTTTAACATAAGATTGAGCTGCTATATATTCTTTTACATACAATGGTTCAAAATATGCGAGGTCTTCAAATTGATTTGTGACAAATTTTTGCTGTGCCAGTTCCACCATGTTTGCGGCTGAACTCAAGGTGTTACTAATTTTCACATTGGAAAAATCATGCATAATTTGTTCACATTTATTAGCACCATTACCACAGAAGAGATAATGAGTCGATGGATCTAATTTCGCTTTATATTCATCATCAATAATGAGAGGCTTTGTCTCTTCAACGGATTCCAAATCCATGGTGTATTGAGCAAAAAAGACTTCCATCCTTCGTGCATCAATCATAGGGACTATGAATTGAGTATCGGTGTCGGCAAACTGTTTAGCCCCCCAAGAAATAGCTTGTAATGTTGGGATAGCGATCAAGGGAATATTTAAACCATAACAAAAGCCTTTCGCTGTAGCAACGCCAATTCTCAAACCTGTGTATGATCCTGGGCCCATACTCACGGCTACTGCATCCAATTGCTTTAACGATATTTTAGCATCGGCAATCACCTTTTCTATGAAAATTGTGAGCTTTTCACTATGAGAATTTGGATCGACAGTCTCCACTACGGCTGAGAGTTTCCCATCAATCGAAACAGCCACAGAGCAAACTTCGGTAGCTGTTTCAATACATAGAATATTTGTCATAAAATTACCTATTTTTTGGGTAGATCTTTATACAAATCAGCTCTTTCCACTTTTTCTACTTCTGAACCATTAATCAACTCCTTTGAAATCAAATTAAATGGGCCAGATATAACCTCTTCCTTATCGGTAAGGCCTTCCAAAATTTGAATAAATAAATTGTCTTGTACTCCAGTTTTAACTTTTTTCAAAACTGCTTTCCCCTTTTCATATACAAAAACATACTCTATGTAGGATTTATCTTTAGTTTTATTTGGCTGATTTTCGTTTGTTGAAATATTTTTTAATGCTACTGCTCTTACATTCTTTGTTGTATCGTCGCGAGTTGTAACGGCTTGTACAGGAACAGTAAGAACATTTTCCACCTTATTTGTGACAATCTCAACAGCCGCAGACATACCAGGTCTAAATGGAGAAAGATATGGTTTATCTATTGGGATAAGATCAGCATATGAATCGGGTAAAATCCTAATTTTTACTTCAAAGTTAGTCACTTGATCAGAAGAAAATGTGCCAGTAGAACTCAAAGTAGCTGAATTTGCAATAGAGGTAACAATTCCTTTGAATTTGCGGTTAGGATATGCATCTACTTCCACATTAGCAGTATCGTTAAGAGAGACTTTTACAACATCATTTTCGTTGACATTAACACGCACTTCCATATATTGCAAATCCGCAATTCTCATAATTTCTGTCCCAGCCGAGAACTGAGATGCGCCGGCAACTCTTTCCCCTTTTTCTTTCGTCAACTTCGAAATAGTGCCATCCATTGGCGCATAAACGGCAGTTTTATACAAATTCTCTTTTGCCTCTTTTGCTCCCGCTTGAGCACTTTTTACACCATATTGAGCCCCTAAAACACTTTGTTTAGCAGCTTCAACCTCAGATTTAGCTACTTTGTATTGAGACGTTATGGTTTCCCACTCAGCATCCGATATCACTTTCTGTTCCCATAATTTTTGATTTCGTTTGTAATTCAGATCTGCAGTGATAAATTGAGCTTCTGTTTGCGATTGACGGGCTTTTGCATTTGCTAATGTAGCCTGTTGAGCACTTACAGATGCTTCCATCCGATCATAAGTGGACTCATAAATATCAGGTTTAATTTTTGCTAACAAATCGCCTTTTTTGACTAAATCGCCCTCCTTTACATATATATCGATAATTTCACCCGATGCATCTGGGTTGATAATGACTTCTGTTTCAGGTTGAATTTTACCATTTGCAGTTACAGTCTCAATAATCGACCTCTTTGAGACTTGTTCTGTGGTGACCTTCTTGTTTTTATTACCTCCAATAGCACCTGATTTCTTGAGAGATACCAATAAAACTATTAGCAAGACAACGCCTACTATTATCCAAATAAATAACTTCTTTTTTTTCATGTTTTTACTTTGTTTTCAATGTTTTGAATATTCTTTTATTTGGGCACTTAATCTTTCCTCTTTGAATATTCAACCTCATTTTACTGATTTTCTAAATTAATTGGATTTCCTAAATAAAAATCGATAATTTTTGTTTTAAAAATATAATCAAACTTTGCTTGAATAAATTCATTTACTGCTCTAGAATATTTTGACTTTGCATCAGAATACTCATAAAAACTTACAGCTCCAAGTTCATATTTTTGGTTTATAAACCGAAAAGCAGTCTGGTAAGCAGAAACCGTTTTCTCCGCAGAGTAATACTTTTTAAGAGCTGCCTGAGCATCGCTATAAGCTTGTTGAATACTCTTAAACAGCTGATTTTTCTGAAGTTCTGTATTATATTGCGACAGTTGGTAACTAATCTTAGCACGATTGACGGCTGAACGTACTTGATAACCATTAAAAATCGGAATAGATAAATTAAAGGATAACGATTTTGAAAAATTGTCGTTGATTTGATCTTCAAACGATTTGGTTGCAAAATTATACTTATAGGTTGGTGCTAATACTTGTTGTCCTGTTCCTTCAACTAAACCAACTGTTTGATACCCATCTAGTGTGTATCCATTAATTTCGGTGCTACCATTCGAATATCCTGTACCTAGTGATCCTTGTAAACTAAGAGTTGGGCTAAAACCACTGCGAGCTATCTGCAGTCCTTTTAGTGCAATTTTTTCTCGCAATTCAGACGACTGAATCTCAGGCATTTTAGTAAGAGATGTCTTATAAATATCGGAAGGAGTTAAAATCATCTCTGGTTTCCCCTTTATTTCAATTTGTGGATGTTCTATTTCAAAACCCTCGGTGGTTTTCAAATCTAGCATTTGCACTAGAGTTAAATAGGCTAAAGCCAACTGGTTCTCGTAATTCGTTAGTTGTAAGTCCTCTGTAGAAAGCTGAGCTTCAATATTCAGCAAACTCAATTCTGGCAATGCGCCTAAAGCAACCATTTTTCTAGTTCTTTCAACTTGAACGAAGGTAGTTTGTTTTTGTTCTTTCGCATTATCAACCATCGATTTTGAAAACAAAATGTTTAAATACGCTGCTGCGATTCCCAATGCCATGTCGTTTTTATATTTTTCAGAGTCGAATTTTGCTGCTTCCAAATTCAATTGTGCCTGACGAACATTATTGTACTGCTGAAAACCACTAAAAAGAATTACTTGACTCGATAGATAAAAATTATTCGATTGAACTTCGGATTCAGAAAATTGATTGGTATATCTATCTACCGATCTACCCCAGTTATACCCATGGGTTGCGCTCCCATTGATACTTGGAAGGATTGAACACTTGCTACGTATAAGCTCTTGGCGGAAAATCTCTTCGTTTAACAATTGTTGCTTTATCTGAATATTATTCTTTAATGCATAATCTACGCATCTTTTTAAATCCCACACACCCACATTATTAGCTTGTTGACCAAATAGTTGAGAAATCAACGCAATCAACATGGTAACTAAAGTAATGATAAATTTTCTTAACCATTCCATGATAATTCATTTTAGAATGTAAAAATACAGAACTCTTTTTAAAAAACAGTACTTTATTTTATTTTTTCTACCAAACAATAGTTTTTACCCTTAAACTAGGGTTTTTAACCATTAAAAAAGATATTACACTAAAATAATGGAAAGGGGACATTTAATATGAAAAAATAATTCTGAAATATAAATTGTATATCCTTGAAATCGAATTTATTTGAAATCACAATATCAAGTCAAAAAACGTAAGATATAACAGAAAAAAAAGAATTACTTTTTAGTTTTAGTGGTACCTCCTAATGAAAAATAGTACTGAATTCCAATTTCGCCACCAACTGCGGAAGCTGGACTAGAATTCTCTGAGTATGTGCCTTCATACTTTAACACTCCTTCAATTGCTATTTGCTTACTAAAAAAGAAAGATGCACCACCTCCAAAATAAGCTGTACCATTTTGTGTTGGCAACTGCGTACCCATAAGCAATTTCGATAAATCATTATACCCTGCTTTGGCTACCATGAAAAATTTAACATACTTATAATCTCCGAAATACAACCTAAAAAAGGGCTAAATCCAAAAACGCCGGTATTTAAACCACTAGGCCTAATTATTTGAATTGGTGTAGAAACGCCAATTACCATTTTGTCGGCAAAAAAATACCCAGCATCTGGCGACACACCCAGAATGAATTTCGACTTTTCAAAAGGATTGGTTGTAATGGAACCCCAGCTAGAAGAGAGGTTTATTCCACCCATGTACGAACCTTTGGTTAATTGGCCATAAGTAGTAGCACTTGCAAAAAGCAAAACGCCAAAAAATAAAAGAAAAAGTTTCTGTTTCATAAAAAAAATCATTGTTGTCCGATAAAAAATTAAGAAAAGGAGATTGAGTCTCCTATCTCTTAAT
>CAZZHH010000035.1:0-33211 GCA_964653595.1 uncultured Lentimicrobiaceae bacterium | reverse complement strand
ATGAATTAAACCCAATTTTCCACAGTGCCATCGTTTTTCCAAATCCAGGAAAAGATATCATCAACCTTACTTCGGGGATTCAATTAAACAATGGTATTTTTACACTTTTCGATATTCAAGGCAGACCCATAATTACCAAAAAAATCATTTCTACCGAAATGCAATTTGATGCTTCGCATTTGGTTCCGGGAACGTATCTCTGGCATATTGTGCTCAACAATAATGTTGTGGAAAAAGGGAAATGGGTAAAGAATTAACGACTACTAAATGTTATATTGAAACTAATTACAGTTACAAGTCCTTGAAAAATAGATCAATGTTTTTGGTAAAAGCGCTTTTATCGCCTCTTGTCGTTCTAAATTCATATTGATTACCCTCAAATCCAACACTTTGAGTGTTTCTTGAAGAAGGACAAATGATTCAGGAAACTCTACAATAGAATTACTCCATAAATCTAGATGTTCTAATTTGTTCAAATAGCCCATTGTTGAAGGTAATTCTTCAATAAAATTTCTATTGAGTACCATTTTTTTTAGCTCGATACATTTTCCAATTTCAGGGGGTAAGCTGGTAAGATGGTTTGAAGATGCATCCAGATATTGTAAATGGGTTAAATTTTCGAAATAGACAGGAAGTTCTTTCAACCTATTTTTGCTTATGTCTAATTCTTGAAGATTAACAAATTTACTTATTTCAATTGGGATGGCCGTAAGTTTATTTTTTTTCAACGATAAACGGTATACTTGTTCGGGATTTTTCAATCCTTCTTCAATTGATTTAAAAACAGGTTGGGACGCCAGTGCAGCAGAATCGAGTAATTGCGCCATAACTAGAGGAGATGAAGCAAGAATAAATGCTACAAAAAAAGAGATAACATGAATCTTAAAATGCATTTTTCTAGTTTTTTTTTATTACTGCAAAGATAGTTTTTTCTTTTTAGCTTTCAAAAACTAATCTAACTTTGGGAATGGTGCAGATTTTAGAATAGATCTTGAATTTTGTTCATCTTTTTTTAGTTGGACTACTAAAAGTTCCTTCGATAAAAACTTCATCTCATCGCGAAGTCTTTGAACAAAAAAAACAGAAATAGGATGATAATAAATATCCTTTGAAAAATCGAAAATATGGACTTCTACCGACACTTGGTTAAGATTAAAAGTAGGTCTTGTCCCAATATTTAGCATACCTAAAAATAAAGCACCTAAATGCTCAACAAAAACAGCATAAACTCCATTTTTTGGAATTTGGAAGGATGGATTAACTTTAATATTTGCGGTAGGGAAACCAATCGTTCTGCCAATTTTATTTCCTTCGACAATTGTTCCAGAAATTCGAAAATAATAATGAAAAGAGTCAAAAAATAAATCCACACGACCATCGCCGATGATTCTATTTTTTATAATCGTATCCTCCTTATTCATATATAGTTGTAATAAATAAAATCATTTTTTTCGTCTTCAAAGAAAAAAAATATCCTCAAAATTAAAAAAAAAAATCCAAAAGTGTTGTTTATTCAGAATAAAATGATTTATTTTGAAGCCGAAATAGAAATAATCGATAATTTTAGCAATAAATAATAATTTAAGTTATGTCAACTCGAAGCGTTGGAAAAATTTCTCAAGTAATTGGTGCTGTAGTGGACGTTACCTTCGAAGAAGGTCAAAAACTCCCCAACATTTATGATGCTCTTCATTTTAAAAGAGAGAATGGAGATATATTAGTTTTAGAATGTCAACAAGACATTGGTGAAAATACGGTAAGAACGATTGCTATGGATTCTACTGATGGGCTACAAAGAGGCATGGAAGTGGAAGCTATGGGCGAACCAATCTCAATGCCTATTGGCGCTGAAATTAATGGTCGTTTATTTAATGTTATTGGCAAAACCATCGACGGGATGCCTCAAGTGGAAAGCACTCGTAAGTATCCAATTCACCGCGAGCCACCTTTGTTCGAAAATTTGAGCACCTCAAAAGAGATTTTGTACACTGGTATTAAGGTTATCGATTTAATTGAACCTTATATGAAAGGTGGAAAAATTGGTCTTTTTGGTGGTGCCGGTGTTGGCAAAACGGTGTTAATTATGGAGATGATTAACAATATTGCAAAAAGTTATTCTGGAATGTCCGTCTTTGCCGGTGTAGGTGAGCGTACCCGTGAGGGAAATGACCTTCTTCGCGAAATGATCGAGTCAGGTGTTATTCGCTACGGAAAAGCGTTTGAAGAGAGCATGGAAAAAGGAGATTGGGATTTGTCATTGGTAGACAAAGAAGAACTAGCTAAATCTCAAGCCACTTTGGTATTTGGACAAATGAATGAACCACCAGGAGCACGTGCACGTGTTGCCCTTTCTGGTCTTACATTAGCTGAGTATTTTAGAGATGGTGATGAGTCTACTGGAGGTCGTGATATCTTATTTTTTATCGATAACATCTTCCGTTTTACTCAAGCAGGTTCGGAAGTATCTGCGCTGTTAGGACGTATGCCTTCTGCAGTAGGATATCAACCTACGTTAGCTTCTGAAATGGGTATCTTACAAGAGCGTATTACTTCTACCAAACGAGGCTCTATTACTTCTGTACAAGCTATTTATGTCCCTGCCGACGATTTAACAGATCCGGCTCCTGCAACAACCTTCTCTCACTTGGATGCAACTACAGTATTAAGTCGTAAAATCTCTGAATTAGGTATTTATCCTGCGGTAGATCCTCTAGATTCTACTTCCAGAATTTTATCACCTGATATCGTTGGCGATCTACATTACAACACCGCACAACGCGTTAAAGAGATGTTACAACGATACAAAGAGCTACAAGATATCATTGCAATTTTGGGACTTGACGAACTTTCCGATGAAGATAAATTAACCGTACACAGAGCTCGTCGGGTACAACGTTTCTTATCTCAACCATTCTTTGTTGCTACTCAATTCACAGGCATCCCAGGTGCATTTGTAAGCATCGAAGATACGATAAAAGGGTTCAATATGATTATGGATGGCGAAGTAGATCAATATCCTGAAGCCGCATTCAACCTTGTTGGCACCATAGATGAAGCAATAGAAAAAGGAAAAAAAATGTTAGAACAATCAAAATAGGTCAGCCTTATTATTGATTTAAATAATTTAATTTATGAAGTTAGAAATTGTAACACCCGATACTACCATTTACAAAGGAGATGTATCTTTGGTACAAATGCCTGGTATTGATGGATTGTTTGAAGTTCTTAACATGCATGCTCCCATTATATCCGTTCTTGCAAAAGGAAAAATAAAAATTATCGATAACGAAAAACAGACTTTATTTTTTGAAATTAATGGTGGAGTTGTTGAAGTTGTAAATAATACTTTATTGATATTGGCTGAGTAGTAAAAAATCAAAACAATATTAAAAGAGGGCATTAGCCCTTTTTTAATATTTGTTCCTTTAACTTAATATCTTATAATCATTTTCCTAAATAGCCACCTAAAAAATAAGATGAAATGAAAAAAATGGATTCAAAAGTAAATTTTTCTAAAAAAGTATTTCTACTGTTTTTTTGTTTTTCCATTTCACTTTTATCGTTTTCACAAACTTATTCAATATATCAACATCAATTTAATACTTCTGATGGCTGGAATTTAGGAAAAAGAACCAATAAATGGATAATAAATCAAACATATACATGTGCAGGGAGTTTTACAGCTGCCACTCCAAATAATGGCAACGGAGGGTATTTACACATTTATAGCGAAACAGCTCTTCCGTTATTTGGAGGGAATTGTGCATGTTACAATCCCACTAGTATTTCAGAAACGGTGTATGCAAATACAACAGAAAATATTTGTACTGTAGGGTTTGACAGCATTACTATCACTTTCGACTGGCTTTGTAAAGGCAATTCATCCAATTATGGTCAAATCCAAGTTAGTACAGATGGTGGAATGAATTTCTCTACGCTCTCCTCCCCCATATCCATTTACAACAATCAATCAACGTGGACAACCACTACCATTAACTCAACACAACATCCTTCTTTGCTAAATAAACCTCAGCTGATGATTCGCTTTGCTTTTACATCGGGAGCTACTCGAAACACACCTGGATTTGCCATCGATAATTTAATCGTGAAAGGTTATGTAAAAAACAACACGTTCCGATTAGTGAACAGATACACGATTCCAGAATTATGCAGCAACAGCCATAGTGGTTCTGCAGTACTCATGGCAAGTGGAGGCAGTAGACCTTACACCTACATTTGGAAAAACAATTCAAACCAAGCAATACTCAACATCCATGATTCCGTTGCCCACAATCTCCCCATGGGATCGTATACTGTAATTGCTACCGACAATAACATAAATTCAGATTCAGCAATCGTTATCATAAACAATATATTTGTGTCTCCGACTATAAACGCAGGCATTAACGACACCATATGCTTTGGCGAAAACCATTCACTCCAAGCATCGGGTGGCACCTATTATCAATGGAATCCACAAAGTGAAATTATTGGCAGCACAAATATTTCGAACCCAATTGTTCAACCAGATACCACTACACCCTTCGTTGTTTATGGTGAAAGCAAAGTGGGAGAATATATAATAAATGGCGATTTTTCACAAGGGAATACAAACTTCTATAGCGACTACATATACTATACTGCGAATACGCAAGACATGTCTGAAGGCAAATACACGGTTCGTCCCGATGCAAGTGGTGCAAATTCTGCTTGGTGGCAATGCAATTTTTTAGACCACACTCCAACAAATGATGGCATATCGATGATTGTAAATGGAGCAAACATTGCTAATGTGAACGTATGGTGTCAGACTGTATCGGTTACACCCAACACAAATTATGCATTTGCAACTTGGCTTTCTAGCATGCATACTCAAAATCCAGCAACACTTCAATTTTCCATCAACGGACAACTCCTTGGAACTCCTTTTAACGCTTCCTCAAACGTATGTGAATGGATGCAATTTTATCAAATATGGAATTCTGGAATCAACACCAGTGCTACTATCTGCATTGTGAACATGAACACTATTTCAAGTGGAAACGATTTTGCCTTGGACGACATAAGTTTTGCACCTCTTTGCGGAGACTTCGACACAGTAACAATTGCAATAAGCCACCCCATAGCCTTTGCAGGTAACGACACAACCTTTTGTGGGGTCAATTCAGTTACATTAATTGCTTCAGGTGGCGTTCACTATAGTTGGAATACAGCTCAAAATACTCAACAAATATCCGTTTCTCCCTCATCAACATCAACCTACACAGTCACCGTTACCGATAACCACGGTTGCACAAATACAGATCAAGTTGTTGTTTCCATTGGAGATATGCCTCATTTTTTTTTAGGAAACGACACAACGCTCTGCACTGGAAATTCACTGATTTTAGATGCCACAAATGCCCATATCAACAATTACACATGGGATGATGGGTCGACATCCTCTTTCAGAACTATTTCATCTCCTGGAACATATTGGCTTAAAGGCAGCAATGGTTGTGGATCTGCAACGGACACCATCCATGTTTACTTTCAAAATCACAACCCAATTAATTTAGGGAACGATACTACTCTGTGTAGTGGAGTAGCCATAGTAATATCCGCATCTCCAGATTATAGTTCGTATTTATGGAGTAACGGCACCTCAGAGCAAACAACTACGATTGCAACCAATTCTACTTTATCGGTAACCGTATTTGATTCATTAGGCTGCAGTTCATCAGATACTATTCAAATAAATTTTCTAAACCCAATTTCGATATGGCTTGGCAACGACACCACACTCTGTTACTCTGATTCCATTAAAATATCAGCTCCTTCAGGGTTTTCTTCATACCTATGGAACACTAATGAAATTTCTCAAGAGATATGGGTAAAAGTTTCCGGAAATTATACACTAACTGCATTACAAAATGGGATATGCACTTCCAGAGACACGATAAGTATTACCCTTTCATCACCACCATCGCTATCTTTAGGCAATGACACCTCTGTCTGTTTCAACTCCACATCTATCCTACTACATGCACCAGAAAATGCCACGACCTTGGAATGGTCGGATGGAAGTAATTCGAGCACTTTTCCCATAAACAGCACTGGAAGTTATTGGTTGAAAATTTCAAATAGTGATGGTTGCTACAACACAGATACTATCCAAGTAATATTTCACCATTTAAACCCTATTTCTTTAGGGGCAGATGTTGATTTTTGCGGACTACCTTCGTTTGAAATACAAGCCATTACGATAGAAAACAATGCTTTTGATTACTATTGGAGTGAGGGTTCTACCGGGCCACAATCTATTACAGTGAATTCTCCTGGTAAGTATTGGGTGAGCTACGGAGACACTAATTGTGCTGTTAGTGATACCATAGAGCTTTTTGATTGTCCAGAAATGATAATTCCAAATGTTTTTTCTCCCAACAACGACGGATACAATGACCGATTTATTCCACAAGCTCAAAGCATCCATAATTTTAAAATGACAATATTTAATCGATGGGGAGATGCAATATTTCAAACTGATGATTTTATAAATGGCTGGGATGGACAAGTCAATGGAAAAATTGCCTCTGAAGGAGTTTACTTCTGGATTATAGAATATTCAGAAAAATTCAACAGTGAGACAATAATATCAAGACAAGGTTCAGTAACTCTTATTGAATAAGCTCATTTAACGTCGAGTTAGTAGAAAAAGTTGTAATAATTAATGGGGGGCTTTTTCAATAAAAAAAGCTCTCCACTAAAAGAGAGCTTTTTTTAAATAAATAAAACGAAATAATCAATTTTCGAAATCTAAAAACTAAATTTTTGCAATTAATCCCACAATCAACTTAGTCATAATAGGTTCTACAGAACCAGCCACATTTTGAACCTCATCGTGGGTAGTCTCTTCGCTTAAATCTTCTTTTTCTCCAACATTTGTAATAACAGAAAGACCAAAACATCTCATCTCTTGATGGTTCGCAACAATAACTTCAGGAACAGTAGACATACCAGTAGCATCGGCACCAAACAATCGGAACAATCTGTACTCTGCTTGAGTTTCGAGAGTAGGACCTGTACTACCAATATACACCCCTTTTCTAACGGATATATTCTCTTCGGCAGCAACTTGTTCTGCTAATTTTATTAAATCGGGATGATATGCTTTACTCATGTCGGGAAAACGAACGCCCAACTCGTTGATATTTTTTCCTCTAAGTGGATTTTCTGGAAAATAATTGATATGATCGGTGATAATCATAATATCGCCCACGTTAAATTTTGGATTCAATCCACCAGCAGCATTGGAAACAAATAGGTTTTTAACACCCAATAATTTCATAACACGCACAGGAAAAGTAACCGATTTCATATCGTATCCTTCGTAATAGTGAAATCTACCTTGCATTGCAACCACATTTTTTCCACCAAGTTTACCAAAAATCAACTTACCAGAATGTCCCTCTACAGTAGAAATGGGAAAATTTGGAATTTCGCTATAGTGAAAAGAGATTGCATCGGTAATTTTTTCGGCCAAGCCACCAAGACCACTCCCTAAAATTATTCCTATCTCTGGTGTTTCCAATAACTTTGATTTTAAAAAATCAGAAGTTTCATTCATTTTTTCTATCATATCGTTTGCATTTTTTTTAGTAACTATATCAATTGACAAAATTACAAAAATAAATCATGTAGAAAGGATTTTAATCATCAAAAAATTAATAAAAGGGCTATCTGATAAGTTTTTTTCGGTTGTATTTAGTTTTTGTGTAATTTTGTATAATTTATTCAGTGAAAAAGAAAATTAAAATAATAAAAAATAATATTTAAAGCAATTTTTTAAATTCAAACTTTAAATAGCTTTAAAAGTTAAGCACAACTAAACTAAATCATAATATATGAAGAAAAAAATCGTATTTTTGAGCCTTGCTACAATCTTTATATTAAGCTGTCAACAAAATAAGAATAAAAATTTGAAAGAGACCAGTATTATCATTAAAAATGGAATTATTGTAACGGTAGATTCTATTGGAACGATACTTCCTAATGGAGCCATTGCTATAGATGGGGACAAAATTATCGCTATAGGAAAAAATGAAGAAATTCTCAACAAGTACCGCTCTGAAAATATAATCGATGCCAAAGGAAAAATTGTAATGCCAGGACTTGTAAACTGTCACACTCATCTCTCGATGACTCTTTTTAGAGGACTTGCCGATGATTTAGAGTTGCAAGATTGGCTTACAAAATATATATTTCCGGCAGAAACTGACTTTATGAATGCCGAAAGTGTAGAACTTGGAGCTAAATTAGCGATGATAGAGATGATTAGATCTGGTACAACTACATTCAACGATATGTATTTTTATGAAGATATTGTTGCTCAGGTTGCCAAAAAAATTGGCATGAGAGGGGTAGTTAGCGAAAGTTTGATTAACTTCCCTGTCCCCAATAGCAATAATTCGGATATAGGCATTGAGCACATCCGAAAAATGACAAAAAAATATAAAAACGACTCCCTAATCACCGTTGGATTAGCTGTACATTCTCCTTATACATGCAGTCCCGAACTTCTGAAAAAAGCCAAAAATGTTGCAAAAGAGCTCAATCTCAACTACCATATACACGTAGCCGAAACTAAATGGGAAGTAGACACGATCTACAAACTATACAAAATGACGCCAGTAGAGTATTTAGATAAACTTGGCGTATTGGACAGCAAAACTATTGCTGCTCACGGTGTGTGGCTTACCGACTCTGACATAAAAATATTTGCAAATCGCGGTGTTAGTGTTGCTCATAATCCAGAATGCAACATGAAACTTTCGAGTGGCGCTGCCCCTATCGACAAAATGAATGAGTTAAACTGTAACGTTGGTCTAGGAACCGATGGTGTAGCAAGTAACAACAACTTGAACATGTTTGAAGAGCTACACACAATGGCTTTACTTGCTAAATTATCGACAAAAAAACCAACCTCTATCCCTGCTGAAAAAGCCATAAGAATTGCCACCATTCAAGGGGCAAAACTTTTAGGGAAAGAGAGGGAAATTGGATCGCTAGAGGTAGGCAAAAAAGCAGATATTATTTTAATAAACATGAATAGACCCAATACAACCCCTCTTTATAATGTTTATTCTTCTTTGGTTTATTCTGTAAATGCAAACGATGTTTCGGATGTAATCATCAATGGGAAATTTGTGATGAAAAACTTCACCATGCTCAATATCAACGAAGATGAAGTGATGTCGGAAGTTAGAAAAAGAGCCAGAGTAATTGCCAATAAGCTAAAGGAGAAAAATCCAGACCATGTGTTTATCAATTTACTCGATTCATTGCAATAAAGGACTTACCATATAAAAAAAAGAGTCGTATGGAATGTGACTCTTTTTTTTTATATATACAATTCTGGATATTTCTATTCTATGGAACATAAAAATCGTTCGGCATCGATGGCTGCCATACAACCTGACCCAGCAGCAGTAATAGCCTGACGATAATGTTTATCTTGTACATCTCCGGCAGCAAAAACACCATCTACGTTTGTTTTTGTAGTTCCAGGAACGGTTTTTACATAGTTATGTTCATCCAATTCAATCTGACCTTCGAAAATAGCAGTATTGGGGGTATGACCAATGGCTACGAAAAAACCATCTACAGGAATTGTTCTTAATTCGTGAGTATTTGTATTTTCTACAATCACGCCAGTAACAGCCTTACTAAATCCTTTTTTCTCCCCAATAATTTCTATTGGAACGCTATTCCATACCATTTCGATATTGGGAGTTTTAAACACCTTTTCTTGCATCGCTTTAGAAGCTCTTAACTCGTCGCGGCGGTGAATGAGATATACTTTTTTGCAAATGTTAGACAAATAGGTAGCCTCTTCGGTTGCTGTATCTCCTCCCCCTGTTACTGCTACTACTTTACCTTTGTAAAAAAAGCCATCGCACGTAGCACAAGCAGATACACCATACCCATTATACTCCTCTTCGGAAGGCAATCCAAGCCAACGAGCTGTAGCGCCCGTAGAAATAATTACCGTATCGGCCAAAATCTGTTTACCATCATCCGCAACACAGAGAAAAGGACGTTTTGAAAAATCTACTTTTTCAATGGTACCCATTCTAATATCGGCACCAAATCGTTCGGCTTGTTGGCGAATATCGCCCATGATTTCAGGACCCGTTTTCCCTTGTGGATATCCTGGAAAATTCTCAACTTCGGTCGTAATTGTCAGCTGTCCTCCTGGTTGCATTCCTTCGTAAACTACAGGGTTCAAACTAGCCCTTGATGCATAAATAGCAGCTGTATATCCCGCAGGACCTGAGCCAATAATTAAACATTTTACATTTTCAGTCATAAAAATTATTTTTTTTTGCAAAGATATTTTTTTGTATTGGGATTAACAAAAAACAAAAGTTAAAGTTCATCATTTATGATAAGAATCACAAAAAAAGCATGCAAACTCAAAGAAAAGAATGCTATGCTTTTAAAATTACTTCGATCAAATAATCCATACGAAATGGTGCTTTACTAAATCCATGAATATCAACAGAAGATTTTTTTCGAATATTGTTATTCTTGTTTTTGTTTAAAACGATTGTATCGCATTGTGCCAATTTTTATCACAATTGATAATGAAAACAAAATAACAAGTAGAGTGTTAGAAATTGAATAATCGTCGTAATAAAATCTACTGCCAATTGTCAATATTAGCCCTAACACAGATATTATTAGGCCTATTAGATGTATATATTTGTTATTTCGATTTTTATGCAACAAATATACCCCACTTAAATATACTATACCAGCTACTATTAATACTATAATTCCAAAATTCATAATTAATGTCCCAAATTTATTTGATTAATAAAATTGGATTTTTCCGTCATTAATAGTAGAAAATTTTGGACAAAGTTAAGATAATATCCTTACTCTTTAATTTTTATCAAATTTTGAGTTGAATGAAATCAAAGAAATTTATCTTTTCGCAGAAGAAGGAATAACAATAGTGTCTAGGTGAGTTCCGTAACCACACCATACGCCCAATGCGTTGGGAATATTTGAAATAATGGGCGCTGGGGTCATGAATGGATTACCACCAGAGTTAATTTCCATTTCGGCTGAATACCAAAAGCGATAGGAAGTATAATCGATGCTACACCACTTTACTACCACGGTATCGCCCGGTTGATAATATCGCGATAGCAATTGATCCTCTCCTTGAGCCGTATCTTGTATCAAATTGCTAGATGATCCTCTATAAAGATCGCCATTGGAGCTAATGCCATCAATTAACTTATCATCGAAGGTAGCACCACCCCATACTGGATTAAAAATTGGATCCTTTCCTAAAACTTTGGTAAATACGCTATAGTAATTTGGCACTCCTGCAGGGTCGGTAAATTTCACACGAATAATCCCAGATCCATCTTGTTGATTTTGCACCACAAAAAAAATCGAATCTAAAGGCACTGTAGGAAGTATTGTAGTAGTAGCATGGTAGACTTTATCCTCTAACACTACCTTTAAAGAATAAACTCCACCCACTTGTCCGAAAAGTGAATTTCCTTTATAAACAAAAGGAAGGGGTTGATTGGGATCTACACCAAAAACAAGCGTATCCACATTTCCAAAGTTGTCGGATATGTACACCTGAGCATTTGATACAAACATCCTAGCAAGGGTAGCAGAGTCGTATCGGGCAAAGTAATCGGTGCTACGAGTAATGGTCACCAATGCTGGCATTCCTTGATCGATGCTTCCTTCGATAACCAATTTACTTTCATATTTTGGCAAATCCACTTCAATCTCCTTCTCGCAAGATACAAATAGTAGAGAAGATGTAGCGAAAAATATAACTAAAAACAAATTGTATAATGTTGATTTTTTCATAACTTTCTGAGTGTTAAAATTTAAAGTTCCAAGATAATGAAGGCAAAATTGGGAATAAAGAAGTTTGAACTGCTTTGGTTTGTATGTCAAAATTGGCAATATTTCCAGAGGTTTCTAAGGTTATAAAAAATGGGTTCATCCTGTTATACACATTATACACAGACAAATTTAAAGTAGATTCAAATTTATTGGTTTTCTTTAAAGTGTAGGTTACCGACAAATCTAAGCGGTGATAAGGAGGAAGTCGGTAAGCATTTTTATCGCTATACTCCGTAACAAAACTACCATTGATAAAATAACGTCCTATTGGGATAGTCATCGTATTTCCTGTAGCGTAAACCCATACTGCACTAGCATCCAATCGTTTATTAATTTGATAAGTAGCAGTGATGGAAACGTCGTTTCGACGGTCGTATTTTGCATAAAACTCTCTGCCTTGATTTAAATCTGGAAATTTTCGTTTGGTCCATGACAAGGTATACCCTATCCATCCGGTAAGTTTTCCCTTCGATTTTTTGATAAACAACTCTCCACCATACGACCATCCGTCACCAAACGTATAATTATTATCCGGATTATTATTAACATCATCGCCAGGCATTGCTCCTTCTTTATATTCTAACAAGTTTTCCATCTCTTTGTAGTAAAATTCAAGCGAAGTTTCAATCATATTATCTTTGAAATTGCGGTAAACACCAGCAGAATATTGAGTTCCAAATTGAGGTTTGATGAGGGATGTACTAGGCATCCAAATATCTGTTGGCAACGAAATTGAGCTCAACGAGACTTGATGAATGTATTGATAATTTTGAGCAAATGATGCTTTTAAAGAGGTCTTTTTGTTTAGCACAAAACGAGCAGAAATACGAGGTTCGAGTCCATTATAGGTAGCTACAGGTTCACCGGCTTTAAAGATAATGGTATCCTCAATTCTATTTTGATAATTTAAGTTGTATCTATCGAAAGGTCCTATTTGTTGAAAAATACCATAACGCAAGCCAGCATTTATTTTAACCCATTTGTTGACATCAAACTCATCGTTCACATAAAAGGAGAGATCGTGTGCATACAACTTTTTTGGTTTCGCGATATTTAACGATGCATTATCTGCCTCTACTGACAAAGTGCTTGGTGTAAAAGTATGGTGAACATAATTGGCTCCAAAACGTATGGTTTGAGAAGGGGATTGAAGATAAGAAAAATCTACCTTGCCGTTCCAATCTTTGATACCAGAAGTTAGCGTAATATTATAAAGACTTTGTTTCATTCCGAAGCTAAAGTTGTAATTTGAGAATACAGCAGAGGTGTTCATAAAAAGTTTTTCATTAAAGATATGCGTCCATCTTAACGATCCAGAGGCATTCCCCCACATAAACTCGGTTTTAAAATCACTTTTTTTACTTTTAAAACCATATACATCATTGCCAAAATAACCACTTGCATAAATTCTATCTTTTTCGGAGATTGCATAGTTTACTTTCGCATTTAAATCATAAAAGTAAAAAGAGGAATTTTTTAAAGGAGAAGTAGAGCTTAAAAAAGGTTGAGCTAACACATCTATATACGTTCTTCTAGCAGAGATGATAAACGAGCTTGTATCTCTTTTGATAGGTCCTTGAATGGTTAATTTTGAGAAAATCAACCCAACTCCCCCTTCTACTTGATATTTTTTTTGATTTCCCTCTTTCATGTATATATCCAATACAGATGCCAATCTACCCCCGTAATAAGCGGGCATTCCAGCTTTACTTAGCTCTACAGCTTTAATTGCATCGGTGTTAAATACCGAAAAAAAACCAAAAAGGTGTCCAGCATTGTAGATGATTGCTTCATCGAGCAATATTAAATTTTGATCGGGGCCTCCCCCTCTGACATAGAAACCGGTATTTCCTTCACCAGAGGCCTGAACTCCGGGTAATAACTGAATAGCCTTTAACACATCGGCTTCTCCCATAAATGCGGGCAACGATTTAATTGCTTCTACAGACACATCTACTTTTCCCATTTCAGAACTCTGAATATTATTGTCGGCTCTGGTAGACGACACAATAACCTCTTCACCAATAATTGCTTTTGGCTCTAACTCAACACTAATACGCATATCTTTATTCAAATCAATACTCTTTGTAAAATCTTTATATCCAATAAAAGAGACTACAAGTGTCATTTTTCCAGAAGGTACCGATAGAGAATAAAAACCATAATGATTGGTAGAAACACCCTTTATTGTCTCCTTGATATACACATTTGTACCGATCAACAGCTCTCCATTAGAAGCATCCTTAACGGTGCCACTGATGGTATACTTTTTCTGGGAATAAAGAAGAGATGGTATTGTGATTAACAAAACGAAGAATACAGTTTTTGAAAATTTCATGTGAAAATATATTTTTTACAAAACGTAGATTTATAATTTAAATAACCATAAAAAACTAATATGGGTTCAAAATTACTTTTTTTAGAATAGACACTGATTTTTTTTAGGTGAATTAATCTATTTTATCGGTAAAAAAAATGCAATCATCGTATTTAAAACCAAAAAAAATGGATGATATTTCAACAACTATTATCCTAGTAAAGGAGAAAAACGTTAGAATTATGTCAAAGAAAAAATAAAATTAAATATTTAAAGTAAAAAATTTATACATTTGCTTTTTTAAAAACCATAATCTAAACAGTAAATCCATTTTAAAATAAACCAATGAAAAAAGCCTCATTCATCCTCATTTTGATTTTCTGCACTTTATTTACAAGCATTGCCCAATTAACACCATCCGACACCACCCAGGTAAAAGAGAGCATACGTAAAGATGCTATCAATTTATTTATTGACTGCAACGATTGTGATTTCTCGTATATTAGAAAAAGCATCGAATGGGTAAACTTTGTAAGAGACAGCAAAGAAGCGCAAGTTCATTTATTAGTAGTAAACAACTCCACGGGAAGTGGTGGAACGGAATATAAACTATTTTTCATTGGACAAAGAGAGTTCAAGGGCATCAACGATACGCTGAAGGTAAACACAGAACCTTCTTCCACTAGCGAAGAGACAAGAACTGCGTTGACTAAAAAAATCAAGATTGGGCTCATCCAATTTGCCTCTAAAACTCCATTAATCGACTATTTATCGATAGATTACGACAACCCAGAAGATGAATCATTAAAAATACAAGATAAATGGAATTCATGGGTATTTAGATTAAATGCAAGTGGAAATTTCAACAGCCAATCTACGAGTTCATCGGTCTATTTTTCTTCGTCGGTAAGTGCAAATCGTACCACAGAAGAATCTAAACTATCATTTAGTCTTGGAAACTCATTTAACGAGCAGCGATTTCTTTTTGATGAAGATGAATATATTGGAATCAACAAATCCTATTATTTTTCTCACCTGTACGGTAAAAGTCTTTCCGATCATTGGTCTATTGGCGAATACGTTAATTCGAACATATCTACATATTCTAACCTCCACTTTGCTATTGGGGTAAAACCAGCATTAGAATATAATGTATTTAAATATTCGGAGTACAATAGAAGAAAATTATGTTTCACATACACCATTGGCCCTTCGTATTATAACTACATAGATACTACCATTTTTTATAAAAAGGAGGAGATTGCCGGTCGACAAAATTTATCCATCACCTACCAAACGATACAAAAATGGGGAAATATTTATGTTTCTGTAGATGGTAGTACACTTTTAGATGATTTTAGAAAAAATAGGTTTGATTTTTACACATCCTTAGAGTGGAGAATTTTTAAAGGATTATCAATCAATATGAACATGATGTACAGCATTGTGCGAGATCAAATTGGATTGGCAAAAGGAGAAGCCACCAGAGACGAAGTCCTCCTTAGCATCAAACAACTAGAAACCAGTTACTCTATGTGGGCATATTTTGGCATAAGTTATTCGTTTGGTTCGATATATAACAATGTGGTAAACCCACGATTTAACTAATATTTAATGGAAATAGCAATGTTATTTATAAGGTGATTTTCAAAAAAAAACGTAGATTAAAAAAACATTTTTAATAAGTTTGGCTAGAATAAAAAATTATTCAATGTTTTTTTTTAAATTTGCGGTCATAATAAAATATTACATTGATAAAATCGTTTAATAAAACAAAAAAATAAAAATAAATTCATAAATGACATGAAAAATAGATTATTCCAAACTGCATTAATTCTTGCTGCTATTGTTTTAAGTGTTTATATTTTTCGTAGCGTAATGCGTCCCGAGAAATTTAGAACCATCTTTGAAACTCGAAGAGACGTTGTAATTGAAAAGATGAAGGATATTCGTACAGCTCAAATTGCTTACAAAAACACAAAAGGAATGTACGCAAATGATTTCGACCAATTGATTAGCTTCTTAACCGATGGAAAAATGGCAATTGTTGTTAAGACTGGAACAGTGCCAGATGAATTAACAGAACAACAAGCGCTAAAAAAAGGGTTGATTAAAAGAGATACAATGTATGTAGATGCTTTTAAAGAAATTTTCAAGGACAAACCAAATATTGATGTTAAAGGATTGCGTTACGTTCCATTTTCAAACAATCAAGTGTTTGAAATGAAATCGGACACAGTTGAAAAAGGAAGAATTAAAGTCCCTGTTTTTCAAGTTGTAGCTTCTAAAAAAGCATTTTTAAATGGTGTTGATTCAGAATTATCTGCTAATAGCAAAGGCTTATCTGGCATCATGAACCTTATTTTATACAGTAAATTACAAGAGCAATTTCAAGAAAGAGAAAAATATACCGATTTAATCATGGGTTCATTAACAGAGCCTTCTACAGATGGGAATTGGGAGTAACATTTTATTATGGGTATTGAGGTAAGCGAAATATTTGTTTATGAGTATTCCACACTCACAAACACCGACACAACAAAAACAACCATTCGAGTATCCTCGGATGGTTTGTCATTTTTTACATCCAACGGTGAAAATCTAGCTCATTGTGGCTCATTCCAATGGGCTCAGAGCAACAACATCTCCAATTTCGAAGAAGCTTTTTCCCAAATCGCACTAAAACTTAAAGATAAAATTTCAACTCAAAACTCCTATGTTCTAATCGATGAACTTGGGTATGTATTAGTGCCATTATCCATATTTGATGAAAATGAGATTACCTCTTATTTAACTTACCAGCTAGATCAAGAGCTAATTGCAAACTCCCAAATTTTACATAAAGTAATCGATAATATCGTATGTATTAGTCTTGTAAACCAACAATTGTTTGATATTGTAAAATCAAATTTTCCAAATGCAACGGTGGAAGGATATAACTCGGGATTATTAAAAACAACGAACACATTAAAGTCAAACCGAGCAGATTATCTTGGATTGATATCATTCCAACAAGGAGATTCTTTTGATTTATCTGTAAAAAAAAGAGGGCAACTCATTTTTTTCAACCGATTTAAATATGCTACTAAAGAAGATTTTATCTATTTTCTGGTGATGGCACTAACCCAATTAGAGATAAAATCATCGGATATTGAACTACAATTGATTGGCAAAATTGATCAAAAGTCCCTTTTGTTCAATCTATTAAATTTATACTTTCCCATGATCTGCTTTATGCAACCAGATGTGGATGTTCGTTGGGATTATCATCGTTATTTTGTCGAACAAAAAAATTAATACATTTTGAGAATTATCTGTGGCGCTCATAAGGGGAAACGCATCATTGCACCCGACTCTTTGCCAGTACGTCCAACAACTGACATGGCTAAAGAGAGCTTATTCAACATTTTAAACAACTATTTTTATTTCGACGCCATCGAAGTATTAGATCTTTTTGCAGGCACTGGTAATATCAGTTATGAATTTGCTGCCCGTGGAGCAATACATGTTTTAGCGGTCGATTTAAATCAAAAATGCGTTGACTTTATCTCTAAAACTGCGAAGAATTTAAATTTTGAAAATTTAACGGTAATCAAAGCGGAAGCTTTTCAATACATAAAAACTACGGGAAGAAAATTTAATGTGATATTTGCCGATCCTCCATACGATATGGCGAATATTTCTTCCATTCCCGACAAGATTTTTGAACGCAACCTTGTAAAAGAAGATGGTTGGTTTATTCTTGAACATTCAGAAAAACACGATTTTTCAAATCATTCAAATTTTTATGAGCTCCGAAAATATGGAAGAGTTCACTTTTCGGCTTTTATAAATATTGAAAAGAAAGATTCAGAAGTCTAATCATTTGACATGAAAATCCAATAATTTGTGATTCTCCAACCATCCTTCAAGATGGTCGCCAATAGCTACTTTGCCTACTCCTGCAGGAGTCCCTGTAAAGATGATATCTCCAATTCTCAAAGTAACAAAAGTGGAAATATGAGCTATGATTTCATCTATTCCAAAAATCATTTGGCAACTATTTCCTTGTTGAACCATATCTCCATTTTTTAACAACTTAAAGTCCAAGGATTTTAAGGATGAAAAATTCTCTTTCGGGATAAACTCGCTAACCACTGCGGAAGAATCAAAGGCCTTGGCTACTTCCCATGGATTTCCATTTTGTCTGCAATCGTGTTGAAGATCACGAGCCGTAAAGTCAACACCTAAGCCAATTTCTTGGTAATAAAGATGAGCAAAACGCTTATGGATGCTTTTTCCTGATTTGCAAATTTTAACAAGTAATTCGATTTCATGTTCCACCTGATTTGAAAAATCGGGAAGAAAAAAGGGTCTATTTCTAATCAATAAAGCAGTGTCGGGTTTCATAAAAAAAACGGGCTTCACTGGGGCTGAGCTATTCATTTCCCGGTTATGATCGTGGTAATTCTTACCTATGCAGATAATTTTCATTCTAAAAAACCTATTTTGAATTAAAGTCGCGCATTCGGATAATAGTCAGTACCTTTTTGGTATAAAGTGGAAAATCCGCTTTCATCATCCAATCATAATAACTGGGTTCCGTTCTGAATATCTCGGCAACGCTTCTGTTTTTATATTTGCCAAAATTGAAAATCTCTTCATTTTTATCATTAAAAATTATCTGCCCAGCCAAATCTGCATTTTTATGATAAAACGACACTTCACTCAAGGCTTTGACGTCATTTACTATTGGCACAGTTACATTCCCTTCGGAATCAACAATTTCCTGCCCTTGATACTTTTCAATCTGGCTAAGCAAAATTTCATATGTAGCCATTGTATCCGCTTCAGCCGTATGAGCGTTGTTTAAATCTTTGTTGCAATAAAATTTATATGCTGCACTTAAATTTCGAGGTTCCATTTTGTGAAAAATATTCTGAACATCTACAAAACTCCGATTTTTAATATCGAAATCAACGTTAGCTCTTAAAAACTCTTCCGCAAGCAACGGAATATCGAATCTGTTTGAGTTAAAACCTGCCAAATCGCAATTCTCAATAAACATACTAAATTGCTTAGCTATTTGAGCAAAAGTAGGTTTATCTGCAACATCTTTGTCCCAGATACCATGTATTTTTGAAGCGGATGGTGGAATTGGTATCGTCGGATTCACCACTTCATGTTTTAGCATAGTACTCCCATCGGGTAGAACTTTAAACATACATATTTCGACAATTCTATCTGAGCCGATATTGATTCCGGTTGTCTCTAAATCGAAAAATACGATTGGGCGAGTTAGGTTAAGTTTCATTTTATAATTTTTAATGCAAAAGTAGTAAATATTAGGATGTCTTTTTACTCTTTCTTCTATATATTTCACTTTGAATAAAGCCCAACTCTCTCCCAGTCTGTCCCGATACAGATGAATTTTCATTCGCCCTTCGAATTAAGTAGGGAATAGCTTCTTTCACAGGTCCATAGGGAAGATATTTTACCACATTATAGTCATTCATAGATAAATTAAAGGAAATAGTATCACTCATCCCGTAAAGTTGAGAAATATAAATTCGTGAATCGTTGTTTGACAAATTATTATTTTCCATCCACGACAATAAAAGCTCAATGCTTTCCAAGTTATGAGTTCCAACAAACAACTCACAAGTGGTCAAGTTAGATATTACAACCGCAATTGCTCTATTATAGGCATCGTCTGTAGCTTTTTTGCTAGGGTGAATTGGAGTGGGATAACCTCCTTGAATAGCTTTAAAATTTTCCTTTTCTAGATAAGCACCTCGTACAATTTTTACGCCTAAGAAAAAATTTTCTTCCTTAGATTTTGCAATAAATCTTTTCAAATAATCCTCTCTATCGTGACGGTACATTTGAAAAGTGTTAAAAACAATTGCATTACTTTTATTGTAAAGTCTCATCATTTCCTCGGTTTTACGATCTATCACATCCTGAAAGCTATACTCTTCAGCATCCACCAGAATCCGGACATTATGATCAAAAGCACACTTGCATATAAGTTCAAATCTGCGATTAAACTTAGTTGCAATCTCATTTTCTTCATCGTTTAAAGCAGCTTGTCTATTCATTTTTTCTAAAACATATTGAGGTGCAAGTGCAGATGGTTTAAAAACTGCGAATGGAAAATATGGATTTTTTGAGGAGCGTTTTATTGTATTTAGAATTTCTTCTACCACACGTTCAATACCACTTTCATTGGATCTTCCTTCTACAGAATAATCAGGAATAGATTTGACGTTAAATTTTGATAATCTATGAGCAACTTCTTCTGCTTCTTGGATATTAACACCGCCACAGAAATGTCTAAACAGAAGAGGTTTAAGTATCCAAACGGGTGCAATTTTCATTTTTTTGAGAAATAAAATCATCGATGAACCAAAAGACATTAAAAAGGGGTAATTTAACAATGAAAATAAAAATCTAGCCTTTCTAAGTTCGGTATCAGACCTGTATTTAAAAGCAACTTGCGTGTTTTCAAAATCTATTTTTTGCATTTTAATCTATTTTTTTAAATCAACAAATCATAATAACTAATTGTTTGATTTTACATTACCTATCATTTGGAGAATTTATTACATGGGATATTTCGAGATGATATTTTTTTAGAATTTATAAATCAATAAAATCAATCAGAAATCCCTATTTTTGTCAAAAAAAGGAAAATGAACATAAATACAACCATTTTAAACGGCAAAAAAATCAGATATTCCGATCATGGTAAAGGCACTCCAATAGTGATGCTTCATGGATTTACGGAATGTATTGAAATTTGGGATACATTTAACGAAGAGCTTAGTAAACACCATCGGGTAATTTGCATTGAAATTCCGGGACATGGCAAAAGTGAACTCATCCGTGAGATTCAAACAATGGAATTGGTGGCAAATCACATACATTTACTTTTAAAACAACTAAACACACCTCCCTTTGTAATGATAGGCCATTCGATGGGAGGGTATATCACTCTTAGTTATGCCGAAATGTATCCTGAAGAGCTGCTGGGGGTAGGATTGTTTCATTCCCATGCTCTTGCAGACAGCGACGAAGAAAAAAATGGACGAGAGCGAACTGTCGAAATCATTAAACAAAATCGCAATAGTTTTATCTTTAACTTCATTCCAGCACTATTTTCCGAAAGTAATCGCGATCGATACCAAGAAGAGATCCATTGGCTTCGAAAAGGAGCTGAAGAGATAAGCAAAGAGTCACTAATTGCGTGCTTGCGAGGAATGGCAGCGCGAACAGACAAACTTGATTTTTTAATATCCACCTCAATTCCAATCTTGTTTATTCTTGGAAAAGAAGATGGACGAGTCTCCTACCAATCTGCCCTTGCACAAGCATCTTTAGCTCAGCATGCAGAGATTCTATTACTAAGCAATTGTGGTCACATGGGATACATAGAAAAGTCGACTGAAACTCTAAAATTCATTCAATCGTTTGTCTCAAATATTGGATAAATAAACATATATAACTGCTAATAAAAAAAAAATAGCTATTTTTGCCCCTGAAATAGCGCACAAATTAAAACAATTTTTTGAAAGATGTTTGAAAATCTAAATGACAAACTAGAAAGAGCCTTTAAATTAATAAAAGGACAAGGACATATTACCGAAATTAATGTAGCTGAGACTCTAAAAGAGGTCAGAAAAGCATTACTGGAAGCGGATGTTAGTTATAAAGTAGCCAAAGATTTTACAGATGAAGTAAAAAAGAAAGCGTTAGGACAAAACGTACTTACATCGGTATCTCCTAGTCAGTTGATGGTGAAAATAGTTCACGACGAATTGGCTGAATTGATGGGGAGCGAAAAGGTGGATATTAACATAAAGGGGAGTCCTGCCATTATCCTCATGTCTGGCTTGCAAGGCTCTGGAAAGACTACCTTTACTGCAAAGCTAGCCAACTATTTTAAAACGAAGCAAGGACATAAGCCTATGGTTGTTGCTTGTGACGTATACCGACCAGCAGCAATCACTCAACTTACCGTATTAGCAGAGCAAATAGGTGTTGACCTTTATTCAGAAGTTGAGAATAAAAACCCTATTGCCATAGCAAAAAATGCAATTACTAAAGCAAGATCAAATGGCAACAACATAGTCATCATCGATACAGCGGGACGATTAGCTATCGACGAGGTAATGATGACAGAGATATCGGAGTTAAAAAAAGCATTAACTCCTCAGGAGATATTGTTTGTTGTTGACTCCATGACTGGTCAAGATGCAGTAAACACTGCAAAAGCGTTCAACGACAAGTTAGATTTTGATGGAGTTATTCTTACCAAATTAGATGGTGACACTCGAGGTGGTGCAGCTTTAACCATCCGTTCGGTTGTTAACAAACCAATCAAATTTGTAGGTATCGGTGAAAAAATGGACGCCATCGACGTATTCCACCCATCCCGAATGGCAGATCGTATTTTGGGGATGGGCGATATTGTCTCTCTTGTTGAAAGAGCACAAGAGCAGTATGATGAAGAAGAAGCAAAGAGACTTCAAAAGAAAATTGCAAAAGACCAATTTAGTTTTAACGATTTTCTTTCCCAAATTCAACAAATAAAAAAGATGGGTAACATCAAGGACTTAGTGGGAATGATTCCTGGCATGTCCAAAATGATGAAAGATGTTGATATCGATGACAACGCTTTTAAAGGAATCGAAGCAATCATTCAATCGATGACCCCCTACGAAAGAGAAAACCCAATTTGCTTAAATGGCAGCAGACGCAAACGTATTTCTTCGGGTAGTGGAACTACAGTTCAGGATGTTAACAAGCTTATCAAACAATTTGAGGACACTCGAAAGATGATGAAAATGCTCACTACTAATAAAGCAGGGCTGATGAAAAAAATGAAACGATAAAATTTCTTTTCTCTGAAAAAGTAGACTATCGACAAATAAAAAAAATTACAGAAAACTAGATATTACAATGAAAATTATTGATGGCAAATTAATTTCAGAACAGATTAAATCTGAAATTGCCGCAGAAGTAAAGCAAATGCTCGACAACGAAATAGATGCACCACATTTGGCTGCAATTATCGTGGGCGAAGATGGTGCTAGCAAAACGTATATTGAAAACAAAGAGAAGATAACCCGTGAAGTTGGATTTATTTCTACTACCTACCGATTTCCAGAAACTATCTCTGAAAAAGAGCTTTTAGATTCTATAGAATTTATCAACAACGACCCAGAAATAGATGGACTAATTATTCAACTTCCTTTACCCAATCACATCTCTTCCGATAAGGTAATCAACAAAATTGATCCTGCAAAAGACATGGATGGATTTCATCCTCAAAACATTGGAAAATTAGTTTTGGGCGAGGACACCTACATTCCTGCAACTCCTTATGGCATTATTCAACTACTGTCCCGCTCCGAAATTGAAACCATGGGTAAAAATGTGGTTATCATTGGCAGAAGCAACATTGTAGGTACTCCCTTAAGTCTTTTGCTTAGCAGAAATGCAAATCCAGGCAATAGCACCGTAACTATTTGTCATAGCAAAACTCAAAACATGAAGGAAATTGCAAGTAAAGCAGATATTCTAATTGTTGCAATTGGCAAACCAGAGATGATAGACTCTTCATATATAAAACCCGGGGCTACTGTGATAGATGTTGGCATCCATAGAATAAAAGATGATACCAAAAAGTCGGGATATAGACTTGTGGGTGATGTTAACTTCGAATCTGCAAGCAAAGTAGCAGGTGCAATCACTCCAGTTCCAGGTGGTGTTGGCCCGATGACAATTGTTGGTCTTTTACAAAACACACTAAACGCAAAAAAGAAAAAACTATAATTTCACCTTGTTTTAAGTTTGCAAGAATTATGAGAGACTATGCTTTATAAATTAGCATAGTCTCTCATTTTTTTGTTGGCACCAAGGATAAATTCTACTCATCGTTTTCAACACCCATAAATCCTTTTTTCGTCTCTTTCTTTTTGACGCCAAAATTATAGCGAATATTAATCCCAATCCGTTGGTTGTCAGAATAGCGATCGCCACTTGAATTTATACCCGATTGATTTATGGAATAGTATGTTTTCATGGTTTTAAAAACATCTCTCATGTTTACTGTAATGGTCAATTTTTTATTTAAAAAAGTCTGATTAACTCCAAAATTTACTTGTCCAAACGGTTCGAGCTCATAAAAATTAAACATCCCATTCACCATCATAAATCCACTCAATGTGAGTTTGGTCTCTTTAAAAAGTTTTAAACTGTGAAACGTAAAAAATCGCCAAGTACCAAGGGTGTAATGCAAAGGTTTATTTTCGTACAAACCATCGTATTCATTTAAGTTATACTGTCCCCCTAAGCCAAAAAAGTATTTTTTTCCTGGCGGAATTCCAGCAATGGCTCTAAAATAGGTCTCCGTATTTTTTCCAATATTGTCTACTGTTCGAATAAGAACTTCGGGATTGGAGACGTCTTTATAAATTACATTAGCAAACATATCGGAAGTATAGTTTCTACCGATAGCAAACAAGGGTGTATCGTCAAAACTCAAGTTAAATTCGATGTTATCGGTAAATTGAGGAAGCAAATTTGGATTTCCAGATTCAAATTGAAATTCATCCAAAAACTTCTTGTAAGGATTCAGACTTTGGTAGTCGGGTCTATTGATAGTTTTTCGATAAATGGCAAAAGCTCTCAATTCAAAATCGGCAATTTTAAAAAGAGGTCGACTAATATAAAGGTAAGGAAACCCATCCATTCTATTCACCAAAAAACTTGTATCCATAGGAATTTTTTGATGACCATTCATATAAGTATGCTCCATTCTGAAGCCAGCTTTGATCAAAATATTAAAAAAAACAGATTTTGATGCTTGTACATATACTGCATTTATATTTTCATTAAAATCAAATTTGTTAGTACGGTTAACATCATTTACAGGTGAATTACCAATGTTGTAAAAAAATGATGCATCGCTATCATAATTCTGTAAAGTACTCTTCGCTCCAGTTTCTAATTTCATTTTTTTTGCAAAATGATAGGTTAAATCGGTTTGAAATAATAAGAAATACCTATTTTGGTAGTTCTCTCCCTCTCCATCAAGTTCCACAGTAAAAGGTACAGAATATTTCAATTTGTAATCCTGAGTATTTTGAATATTATTTAAATTAAAACTAAATTTGGTCTCCCAAATAGAGCCAATGGTGTCAATTTTTCTATTTACTCCAATATCTTGTTGAATGTTAAACATTTGATTTTTACTATTTGACTGATTGCTACTATTTGAAAGCAAAGAATCAGAAACATTTTTTATCCTATTAGTAGCAATAGAATTTGACATTGGCATACTAAAGTTGACTCTACCATCGTAAGAGATTGCAAAGCGATGACTTAAATCGTAGGAAATACCATAGCCTAAATATCCTTGCGGAGACGTGTTTCGAACAAGGGAATGTTGATATAGAGATGTGTCCGTTTTCAAAAGTCTAACCATATTCACATCATCTTGAGAGTCGTTTAAACTCAAATTTATGTTTAAGTAGGAGGATGTTTTATCGCCACTATTATTCACACTAAAGCCGGCAAATTTATTCCCATATTTGCCTTGGTTCATGCCTACATTAATAGAACTAAATCTTCCAATTTTCACCCCTTTTTTCAAAATAATGTTTACAATACCGCCCGAACTGCTTGCATCATATTTTGAAGAAGGGGTTCGCGATACTTCAATGCGTTGAACACTTCCAGGAGGCAGACTTCTGAGGAGGGTTGCAATATCTTGATTACTCATTTTTTGTTCCCTTCCGTTAATATGAATAGTTGCAGTAGACGTGCTACTTAAAAATATACCACCATCTTGATCGACATAAATTCCTGGGGTATTTTCCAACACTTCTAAGGTGTTCGTACTGATGCTAGCAATAGGTTCGGGATCGATTATCATTTTATCATCCTCTTGTTTTATAAGCGGTTTTTTAGCAGTAACAGTAACCTCTTCGAGCGAAATCTCCTGTTCGTTCATGACAAAACCAAAAAATCGTTGTTCAGTTTTAATCGTAATCACTTTTTCTAAAGTTCGGAAACCAACAAAGCTAATTTTCATTTGATATAAACCATTTGGAATAGATGGGAAATTGGCGATTCCTAGTTCAGATGTAACCGTATTAAACCTAGTAGAATCTGAAACATTCATCAACTGAACTGTGGCTGCATACAACGGTTTTCGTTTATTATTTTTAACCAAAATGTTTAATTCTTGCCCAAAAAGTGAATTCGATAAACAAAAGACTAAAATCTGGATTATTAAAAAGAAACTAAAGGTTTTACGCATCATACGGAATTAATAAAATTGAAAGAATAAAAAATCATTACCATTCGAGCACTAAAGGATATCAACGTGTGAAGATAGTGCAAAAATATAAAACAAAAGATAAAATACGAAAATAGTTATAAAAATATCCCTAAAACAAACCATAAGAGGATTTTTTTTTGTAAATTTGCACTCGAATTTAAAAACGTACCTTGTTTTATGATAAAAAGAGATGAAAATGCCTCAAATTCCACGTCGAGAGGACGCGATAAGGCTTTCAGTAAAAAGAATGAGAGATCTACTCCTTCTTCAAATCGCCGCTCAGAGGCTGCTGGGCACGGTGATAAGAAACAGAAAATGAGCGATAGCTATCGTTCCAAATCTTCCAAAAACCATGATGAACCATCCTTTTCACCACGTTCAGAACGACCTACCAATCGTTTCAGTAATTCAGAGAATAGCTTTCGTGAAAGAACTTCTCGGAAATCTGACGACAATTCAACCAAAGACAATAGAAACTTCCGCAAAAGGGAAGGGGAAAACTCCAGTCGAAGATTTAGCGATAACTCTTCAGAGAGACCAAAACGTAGATTTGACAACGACAAACAAGAGCGTCCAACTCGTAGATTTGACAACAACGATAGCAAGGAGCGCAAATCAAACTTTAATTCAGAAAGAAGTCAAGATTCCAATCGCCGCTTTAGCGAAAACTCCTCGGAAAGACCAAAACGCAGATTTGATAGTGACAAACCCGAGCGTCCAAGTCGCAGATTCGCCGACAATGACAGCAAGGAACGCAAATCATTTCCAAGCGATAAAGATAGAGATTATAAAAAAGATCGCAAACAGAACAGCGATCAAACAAGCAATTTAAAACCACGTCGCAGAGATATCAATGCAGAGTCGGAGATATTAACTGAAATTGTTGCCAAAAGAAGAGAATCTGGCCGGTTAACCAACAACAAGCAACAAGTTTTATCGTTGAAATGGGAAGAAGAAAATCGTCCAATTCGATTAAATAAATATATCTCGAACTCAGGAATTTGTTCACGAAGAGAAGCCGACAAATTAATTGAAACTGGTGCTATATTAGTCAATGACAAAGTAGTAACTGAGCTAGGCACCAAAGTATATCCAACGGACATTGTTCGATTTGAAGATAAAATATTAAACAGAGAGAAGCCGGTTTACATTATTTTAAACAAGCCTAAAGATTTTATTACAACTCTAGAGGATGAGAAAGGTCGCAAAAATGTGATGGGATTGATAGAAGGAGCATGTCGTGAACGCGTGTATCCTGTAGGTCGATTAGATAGAAACACCACCGGATTATTGTTGTTTACCAACGACGGTGAAATGGCCAAAAAGCTAACCCATCCTCGATATGGAGTTAGAAAAATTTATCAAGTAGAGTTAGATAAAAGTCTTTCATACAACGACATGCAAACCATTGCCGACGGAATAACAGTAGACAACGATGTGTATATTAAACCCAACGACATTGCATATGTAAATCCAGATTCTAAAAAAATCATTGGAATTGAAATACATTCGGGACAAAATAGAATTGTTAGAAGAATCTTTGAAAGCCTAGGTTACGAAGTGGTAAAACTAGACAGAACAGTATATGCTGGTCTAACAAAAAAAGAATTGCCACGAGGAAGATGGAGATTTTTGACCAAAGAAGAGATTAATATTTTAAAAATATCTATCACATAATATTGTTTGGCAAAAAACTGTTATTTTTACACTTTCAAAAGCAACAAACATAAATGGAAGCTAAAAATACAGAAAATAGACCAACCAAATCAGTTTTTAAACGATTTTTCAAAGTCACCTCGATTATTTTCGGGGTGACTTTTCTTTTATTTGCTCTCTTGGTATTGTTTGCATGGATTTTTGAAGACCAAATTGGCAAATATGCAATCGATCAACTCAACAAACAGATTAAAACAAAAATTGAATACAAAGAGTTACGTTTGAGCATGATAAAGCGATTTCCTATGGCTACCCTAGAATTTTCGGATGTAAAGGTAGAAGAGGCTACTGCTGCAAAGAATAAAAACGATCTCTTAAAAGCCAATAGAATATATCTCCAATTTAGCATTTGGGATTTAATAATAGGCACCTATTCTATTAAAAAAATTGAAATTGAAAATGCTAAAGTTCGTATGCGAATTTTTGAAAATGGGGACGACAACTTTCACATTTTTAAAGAGTCTGACGACACAACCTCCCAAAAGTTCAACTTAAATTTAAAAAATGTAAAGCTCAAAAAAGTCGACTTTGGGTTTATTGACT
Source organism: uncultured Lentimicrobiaceae bacterium (assembly GCA_964653595.1). Lineage (GTDB taxonomy): Bacteria > Bacteroidota > Bacteroidia > Bacteroidales > WCHB1-69 > JBAXTE01. Next base: position 4,382 of record CAZZHH010000035.1, on the reverse strand, counting down.
ATCAATCGAAACAACATCATCGAATAATTTTTAACAAAGCTACCGCAAAAGGAAATTTTAATCAAGACAACTACTCATTAGACTTTGATGGATCGCTTTTCATACACGAAATCAATTACGATTCAGTTCAATATATCAAGAACAAAGATGCAGCTTTAAAATTAACATTCCTTGTTGACACCAAAAAACAATCGTATACACTAAAAAAAGGGCACTTAACCCTCAACAAAATCCCTTTTAAATTAGATGGTAGTATTGTCTATTCAGATATTGTGAAATCGATAAACCTAAATATTAGTGGAGACGATTTAAAATTACACTCCTTTATTGAAGAGTTACCCTCTAGCATGAAAGGGTATTTTTCAAAATTTGAAAGTACCGGTTTTTTCAACTTCAACCTCTTAATAGACGGGAAATTAGGAGCAAAATCGCCCTTGAAGATACTTTTAAAAAGTGAACTTAAAAACGGAAAAATCACCAATAAAGAGAATAATTTATCTCTTGAAAATGTAAATTTTTCGCTACAATACTCCAACGGCGACAAAGGATCGTTAAATAGCTCATCGATTCGGTTCAACAATTTTGAAGCTCAGCTAAAATCTGGATTGATAAAAGGAAATTTCAACGTTAATAATTTAAACAAGCCAAAAATTGAAACCAAGGTCGTGGGTAAATTTAATTTAGATGATGTAGAAAAATTTCTAAAAATGGATGTCATCAAAAAAATGGATGGAAAAATCGACATCAACGCAGATGTGAAAATTTCTCTCAAATCGTGGTCGAATATTACTCCAAGTGACTTTTTAGATAGTGAAACATCAGGCACAATTGAAATTAAAAACGGAACCCTTGAATTAAAAAATTACCCGATCCCAGTTTTTGTGGAAGAGGGTAATTTCAAATTCAACAAAAGCGATATCGACATCCAACAAATGAAAGGTAAAATAGGTAAAAGCGACTACCAGATGACTGGCTCTTTTGTGAATATACTACCCTATTTCTTCCTTAAAGATCAACAACTTAACATGGATGCAACCTTACAATCCAATTTACTAAACTTTGACGAGCTGTTAAAATCGGATGAAAAAAAATCGGAAACAGGGCTAAGCATCTCTTTTAGTCCAAATATCAATTTTAATGTTAAGTTAAAAAACAAACATCTAAAATTTGGAAAATTTGAGCCTAATGACATTTCTGCAAATTTGAAAATGAAAAACCAAGTGCTTACCATCGAAAATTTAAAAATGAATATATTTGGCGGAAATATTTCTGCTTCAGCCAATATCAATGGACGAGCTACTAACAAGAAACTACTTTGTACAGTCCGCTCCGAGATCTCTGATGTAGATATCTCTAAACTATTTTACTCTTTTAACAACTTTGGACAAGCAGAAGATGGACTTACCGATAAAAAAATTAAAGGCAAAATCAATTCATCGATACAAATGAGTTCATTGTGGAATCAAGATCTAACCCCTGATCTTGAGGTGCTAAAATCGAGCATAAACATGACCATTGACAATGGAGAGATAAATAACTATCAGACGCTCAATTCTTTAGCAAAATTCATAAATTTAAAAGATTTACAACAAGTTAAATTTAAAAAGCTCACAAACAAATTTGAAATATTAAACCAAAAAATCATATTTCCTGAAATGGAAATTGAATCCAACGCCATAAATATCAAACTTTCTGGAGTTCACTATTTCGATAATCGAATTGACTATCATGTAAAAGTAAGATTATCAGAACTCTTATCGAAAAAGGCAAAAAAAGCAAAAAAAGAGAACGAAGATTTTGGAGATATCGAAGACGATGGACTACAACGTACTACCCTATATATCTTAATTACAGGCACAACCGACAATCCTGTAGTCAAATACGACAGTAAAAACGCTCGCAAAAAGATAATGGATGATATTAAAAAAGAGAAGCAAAATATCAAAGAAATATTTAAAAAAGAGTTTGGATCATCAAAAACAGATAGTATACGAGGAAAAACGATAGAAAATAAAAAAGAGAAAGAAAACATTAAAAAACAAGAAAATGGAAAGTTTGTCATAGAATGGGACGATTAAAAATGAGAAAAAATCCATTATTCAACGATAATTACTAAATTGCGAACAATTTGCAACCATTTTTTAAAAAATTTAGTCTTAAAAACTGACCAAAACACACATATTATGAAAAGAGTTACCATCGTATTTTTAGTTTTGTTTTTTACAATACTTTCAGTTCATTCACAAATAAATGTATTACAAGGAATTACACCTACTACAGGGGTGCAAAACGTATTGTTGGGATCTGGAGTAACCATTTCTAACATCACCTATTCTGGAGTAGCAAATTCTTTTGGGTCATTTACCACTGGATCCACACCTACAAATTTAGGGCTTACGAGTGGTATTATCATGTCTACAGGCACGGTAGCCAATGCATCTGGAGCAGTATCTTTTTTTGCATCAACCGACAACGGAGGGGGCTCTGACCCACAGCTAACATCTATTTCCACTGGCGGTGTTCAAGATGCAACTGTTCTTGAGTTTGATTTTATTCCACTATCAGATACAGTTCAATTTAGATATGTTTTTGCTTCGGAAGAGTACCCAGACTATGCAAACTCTACATGGAATGATGTGTTTGGCTTTTGGATAACTGGTCCCAATCCTGCAGGTGGAAACTATACAAACCAAAATATTGCCATTATTCCTGGCACTAGTCTTCCGGTAACAATCAACAATTTAAATAATGGAACCGCGAATGCTGGACCTTGCGAGTACTGTCAGTTCTATGTTAACAATCAATCCCCTTCAAATGCGCATATATCGTATAATGGGATGACCACCGTATTAACAGCTTTGGCTAGAGTAACTCCTTGTCAAACTTATCATATTAAAATTGCTATTGGAGATGTTGGCGATGGAATATACGATTCTGGGGTGTTTTTAGAAGCCAACTCCTTCTCAAGTCCAGGAATGAATGCAGAATTACACTTTAGCTCCGACATTAGGGAAAACTCGGTAGTAGAAGGTTGTAGTAATGCCGATATTGTGTTTAGACTTCCCCAGTTGTATGATGATAATGTTGTAATCCACTTCTATACAGGTGGAAGCGCAACTCGTGACCAAGATTACACCATTTTGCCAGATGTAGATTCACTCGTAATTGTTGCAGGTGCCGACACAGGTTTTATCCATATCAATGCAATTCAAGACGGCGTACAAGATATTGGAGACACCATCTACATTATTATTCCAGGAGTTGGCTGCAGTAATGCCGTTGACACTTTAAAAATTCCAATCATCGACAATTCTCCTATACAATTGAATGTAGCTGAAGATCAACTATTATGCGATGGAGGAATGGGATTTTTAACAGTGTCTGCATCCGATGGGGTATCGCCATATACTTATTCGTGGAGCAATGGAGTTGGGAATGTAACAAACCAGGAAGTCTTACCGAGTGTTACCACCACTTATATAGTCTCAGCCACCGATTTGTGCAATAACACTTCTGTAGATTCTATCAAAGTAATTATTGGCAGTCTGATGCATACTGCCAGCAACGACACCACCGTTTGTAGTGGCACTCCCCTATCCTTTTTGGCCACCTTTGAGGGAAATATAACGTGGGAAGGATACTCAACCAATCCAATTAATGTTGTAGCAAATCAAACTAAAACATATCGGGTTACCATGAGTAATGTTTGTGGTACTATCACCGATAGTGTACAAGTTCAAGTGTATCAAACACCAAATATCTCTATTGGCAACAATGCTACTTTTTGTGATTATGAAACCCATACGCTTGCTTTAAATGGTAGTTACGAACAAATATCGTGGTATTTTACTACAGACCTTTCCAGTATGGGATCCATAATATCATCGGAATCTCAACAAATTGCAGATACTAGTGGTATCTACTTTGTAATTGCACGAAATGGTTTTTGTTACGACACTGCGATGGTAATATTGAATTTTATTCCATGCGAAATAAATGCACCCAATATTATTACTCCCAACGGAGATGGCTTTAACGATATACTAAAATTTACCAATTTAGAATATTACAACGGTTCAAAACTCCAAATTTATAACCGTTGGGGGAGAAAGGTATATTCCGATAACGATTACAGAAACAATTGGGACGGAGGGAATCTTTCTGATGGAATATACTATTACATTTTAACATTACCAGAAAAAGTAAGATTAGAGGGTCGCGAGGAATGGATTGAATCAGTATCTGGATCGATAACCATATTAAGATAAGAAAAAAGTTGTACCTTTGCACTTTCAAACGCAAATGGGGCTGACTTGGTTTTGACAGCAAGAGTTTGGGTTTGTAAGCATGTCGGGCGTTGTAAGAAGGTCCCGTTAATAGCC
>CAZZHH010000034.1:0-35329 GCA_964653595.1 uncultured Lentimicrobiaceae bacterium | reverse complement strand
GAAGGGGTCGAACATGGTTGTACGACTTGCGAAGCACGGCCCCGAAGGGGTCGAAGCCTATTAACCCCACGCGGAGCGTGGGGTTAATAGGCCAACAACCAACCCGATTTTGGCGGAAAAATTGCTGCGAAGCAAAGCGGTTTTTATGCCAAAATCGCTACTAGGAAGGCCCATGCTCTCACCCAGCTTTGTTAGAACAGATGCCTCACTTCGTTCAGCATGACAAAGCATCACATTACTTTGTCGACATATAAGCTTCATGTAGATTTATCCATTCAAGCGGGATCACTATAACAAAGCAAGTTGGTTATCGTGGTTTAAATCAGGTATTTAATTTTTGAAATTAAATAGCGAAAAATATTAAAACAAGGAGGTTTTATTTGATTTATTCTGAATAATTTTTTGTAATTTTGCACTTCTAAATAAAAAATGTGTTTCAAATGATCAATATCACACTTCCAGACGGCTCTGTAAAGCAATTCGAAAAAGGAATTTCGGGTTTTGAAATAGCACGTAGCATAAGCGAAGGATTGGCTCGTAATGCCATTTCCATCGTTGCAAACGGACAAACGATTGAATTGACGCGACCAATCCACGAGGATGCAAATTTAAAAATATGCACCTGGAACGACCCAGAAGGAAAAGCTACTTTTTGGCACTCTTCGGCTCACTTGATGGCAGAAGCCATTGAAATATTGTTCCCAGGTGCAAAATTTGGCATCGGCCCTGACATCGAAAACGGGTTTTACTACGACATCGATTTCATGGATTACACAATCACTCCGGAAGATTTTCCACGAATTGAGCAAAAGTTCATGGAATTGGCTGCTCAAAAACAGACATTTACCCGTTTAGACAAAACCAAAGCAGAAGCGCTGGCGTTTTTCACTGCAAAAGGGGACGAATATAAGCAAGAGTTAATTTCCGATTTGGAAGATGGCACCATCACATTCTACGAAAGTGGAGTATTCACCGATTTATGTCGTGGACCACACTTAATGGACACATCTAACATAAAAGCATTCAAAATATTAAGTCTTGCCGGTGCCTACTGGCGTGGCGATGAAAAACGCAAGCAACTTACACGATTATATGCCATTACTTTCCCAAAACGAAAAGAGTTAGACGAATATCTAGTTTTACTGGAAGAGGCGAAAAAGCGAGATCATCGGAAATTGGGGAAAGAATTAGAGCTTTTTATGTTCTCACAGCGTGTTGGCTCAGGTCTTCCGATATGGCTACCAAAAGGAGCAGCTCTTCGCGAACGGCTAGAGAATTTCTTGAAAAAAGTACAGAAACAATATGGCTACGAACAAGTAATTACTCCACATATAGGCAACGTAGAGCTGTACAAAACATCGGGACATTATCAAAAGTATGGTGCAGATTCGTTTCGTCCAATCACCACTCCTACCGAGGGAGAAGAGTTTTTCTTGAAGCCAATGAATTGCCCTCACCATTGTGAGATTTATGCATCCAAACCTCGTTCCTATAAAGATCTCCCCATCCGCTTGGCCGAATTTGGAACGGTATATCGTTACGAACAAAGTGGCGAATTGCATGGATTAACCAGAGTAAGAGGGTTTACTCAAGATGATGCTCACCTATTTGTCCGTCCTGATCAGCTATTAGAAGAGTTTGAAAAAGTGATTGATATCGTACTTTACATTTTTAAGACATTGAAATTTGAGAATTTTACTGCTCAAATATCCCTTCGCGACCCAAACAACAAAGAGAAATACATCGGCAGCGATGAAAATTGGGACAAAGCAGAGCAGGCGATTATGCAAGCAGCAAAAGAACGTGGATTGAATACGGTGGTGGAGGTTGGTGAAGCTGCTTTTTACGGACCAAAACTCGATTTCATGGTGAAAGATGCGATTGGTCGTAAATGGCAATTGGGGACCATTCAAGTGGATTACAACTTACCTGAACGCTTCGACTTAGATTATACTGGTAGCGACAATCAAAAACACCGTCCAATCATGATTCATCGCGCACCATTTGGCTCTATGGAAAGATTTGTTGCGGTATTGGTAGAACACACAGCAGGAAATTTTCCTCTCTGGCTAACACCAGAACAAGCCATTATTCTACCTATCAGCGACAAATTCATGGATTATGCCGAAAAGGTAAAAGATCAACTTGCGAATCAAGATATCCGTTGTACTATTGACAACAGAAATGAAAAGGCGGGTAAAAAAATTCGAGATGCAGAAATTAATAAAATACCATTTATGCTGATTGTAGGCGAGAAAGAAGAAGCAGAAAATACAATATCTGTAAGAAAACATTCTGAAGGAGATAAAGGTATTATGAAAATTGATACATTTGCAAATCTAATTAACGATGAAATCGCGTCGTTGTTAGCGGATAAATAAATATAATATTAACAAAAAGAAAGGAATACAGCTATAGCAGCAATGATTCAAAAGTCGGGCTTCCACAGAAACGCTCCTAGAGTGAAGGAGCAGCCCCACAAAATTAACGAGTTGATTACCGCACAAGTAGTGCGATTGGTAACAGAAGATGGTCCAACGATTATGAACTTTAGAGATGCTTTGGACTTAGCACACAAACAAGATTTAGATTTAGTGGAGATTTCACCTACTGCAAACCCTCCTGTTTGTAAAATTCTAGATTACCAAAAGTTTCTTTATGAATTAAAAAAGAAACAAAAAGAGATTAAAGCCAAAACCGCCAAAATTGTGGTCAAAGAGATTCGTTTGGGACCAAACACAGACGATCATGATTTTAACTTTAAAGTAACCCACGCCATCAGTTTTCTTAAAGAAGGAAACAAAGTAAAAGTGGACGTATTCTTTAAAGGTCGGATGATAATTTACAAAGAAAAAGGAGAGATCAAACTTCTACAATTTGCACAAGCATGTTCTGAATATGGCAAACCAGAACAACTTCCAAAGCTAGAAGGAAAACGAATGATTATGATTCTTACTCCTAAGAAATAAAAATATTGATTTACAACTACAGTCATTAACCTTTTAAAACGACTAAAATGCCAAAAGTAAAAACCAAATCCGCTGCAAAGAAACGTTTTTCTTTCACCGGAACCGGTAAAGTAAAACGTAAACACGCTTACAAAAGCCACATCTTAACCAAAAAATCAACCAAACGTAAACGTAACTTAGGTTACTCAGCAATCGTTGATCCAACGGATTTGAGAAAAGTAAAACTTATGTTAGTCTGTTAGTTCGCTAACGGAGTCATTAACCCTTGTAAATAGCAGTCAAGAGTTGCTGTAATTTGCAACCGCTATTACAAAAATTAAATGGAGATTAAAATATGCCAAGATCAGTAAATCATGTAGCTTCAAGAGCTAGAAGAAAAAAAATACTAAAATTAACTCGCGGTTACTTTGGAAAACGTAAAAACGTTTGGACAGTAGCTAAGAACACCTGGGAAAAAGGTCAACAGTACGCTTATCGCGATAGAAGAGTAAAAAAACGTAACTTTAGAGGATTATGGATAATTCGTATCAATGCTGGCGTTCGTCAGTATGGAATGACTTATTCTGTATTCATCGGCAAGTTAGCTAAACACAACATCGGATTAAACCGTAAAGTGTTAGCAGATTTAGCGATGAATCAACCAGAAGCTTTCAAAGCTATCGTTGATAAAGTAAAATAGAATACTGTATAAATTTCGTAGTTGTAAATTATACATAAAAAGCCACTTTTTAGTGGCTTTTTTGTTTTTCCTTATCATCTATTCAGGTTTTGTAAACCCGTCGGGTTCTGGATCGAAAAAGTTGGTTGTGCGAAGTTATTTGTGCTCTGTTTTCAGCTTTGCACATGTATTCCCACGTTGAACAACCAACCTACGAAAGTTTATTTTTATAATCTTCGTGAGTAAACCTACGGATTAACACAAACTCATCATTTTCGGTCCAAATACCAATGGAAGGGTGGCTCACTCCATTAAAAAAAGAGGTCTTCACCATGGTGTAATGAATCATATCATCAAATACAATTTGATCACCTGGTTCGAGAGGTTCATCAAAAGAATAATCGCCCATTCCCATAAAATCTCCAGCCAAACAAGAATTTCCGCCCATTCTATACGTTGGCTTACCCTCCACTCCGTCGGTTGCATTTAAAATCTTAGGTTTATAAGGCATCTCCAAACAATCGGGCATGTGACAAGTAAACGACACATCGAGCATAGCTACCTTGATTCCCTTAGAATCGATAATATCTTGAACCGTAGATACCAAAAACCCAGTCTGCCAGCCAATGGCTTCGCCAGGTTCTAAAATAACTTGCTGCAGGTTAGGATATCGAGATTTAAAATCCTTTAAAAGTTGAATCAGATGCTCAACATCATACCCTTCACGAGTAATATGATGTCCACCACCCATATTAAACCATTTACACTGTTTTATCAAATGCGAAAATTTCTTTTCTACTTCCACTAACGTACGTTCTAGTACGTACGAATCATTCTCGCAAAGTACATGAAAATGCAATCCATCAATGCCCTCTGGAAGCTTCTCTTCAAATTGATCGATGGTGATGCCTAATCTAGAACCGGCAATAGCAGGATTGTATAAATCTGTATCTACTTCGGAATACTCCGGATTAATTCTTAACCCGAAGGACACTTGTTTGGGAAAAGCTTTTGCTCGATCCTTATATCGATGCCATTCGCTCAAAGAGTTATAGGTAAAATGGCTGCTATACATCAACATATCTTCGAAATGAGCACTATTCACCACAGGACAATAGGTATGGGCATCTGTACCCATTTCATCAAATATTAGTTTTGCCTCATGGAGAGAACTTGCAGTAGCACCCGATAAATACTCTTTAATCAACGGAAATGTACTCCACATAGAATAACCTTTGAGAGCACAAATAATTTGAACCCCAGCCTCTTGTTGGACAAGATTAAGAATTTCTAAATTAACACGTAGGGATCGTTCATCTAGAACGTAGCATGGAGAGGGTATTTGACTAAAATTGATACTCATGTATGCATTTTTTTTTGCAAAGTTATTCCTTTCTGAAACAATAATTTTAAATTCTGAAAGTTTTTAATGGTAACAATCAAAAAAAATGTTAAATTTGCACTATGATTGAAAAGAAAAATAATATCAGCAAAAAGTGGTTTCTTCGGATTTACATGATTAGCATGTTGATTTTCCTCTTTTCATGCTCTAGAGAGAATAATGAAAATAGCTTACGAAACCAGACCATCAACGAGCTTGTATTACCAGCCACTATTAACTTTTCCGAAACAGATACTTCTATTCGGGAATATTTAAGTGAAGAACTTACAAAGCAACTCAACGAATTGAATAAAAATCAAATTCAAGACCACTCAAAAATAAAGTATAATTACCAAGACAAATGGAATATTGGCTATAAAATCAAATCGGAGAAAGATTTTGATATCATGGTGGTAGAACAACTTGGCGAAGCAAAAATCAAATGCCTGATTACCATTAGTAAAAAAAATCCCATCAGAATAATATCCTCTATTATTGTTGCTCTCGACAACTACCAAGAGAAAAAAGGAATTCTGGAATCTGAAAACTGGACATCCGAAATTTCGAGTGATTTGAAAGTAAAGGTAAAAAAACATTATGAAAAAATTGTGGACGAAAATGAGGTTTCTAAGCCTGGATTAAATGTCGTTAACAATCACGATTTATATAAAATTTTACCAGATGGTACTATCGAAAATATATCCAAAAACGACGGCAATAAAAAAGATAGTACATTGTTGTCAAAATATGATGTGGTTATCATCTTTATGAACAAATTAGCAGATGAAGCCCCTCAATTGAGTGAAGATTGGCTCTTGTTTAACACCGAAATTGAAAATTTTTGTAACTCTTCAGATATTCAAGTACAATATTGTTACGACAATTTTGAACAAGTTTCCATTGTTAACTCTAAAAAGAAGACGGTGGCAAAATTAAACATCAAAAAGTATTCACAACAATATAACTCTGGTTATATTTTAGCAAGCGATGATTCGCCAATGATATATATTCCATATGGGCCATCGGATGTTACCATAAAATACATTAAGCAGTATTTTAAACTATCTTTAGAATAATCATCACAAATGTGTTACACATTTAAAATCCAACCACTTAAAGCAATTCATTTCCTGTTATTCTTGTTTTTTACTCATTTTGCTTGTTCTGCTCAAAATGAATTAGTTGAAATCCCCAGCTTTGGCACAAATCCAGGAAACTTAAAAATGTTTGTGTTTTCAAATCTCAAAAGCCCCGAAAACAGAGTTCCACTGGTAGTAGCCTTGCATGGGTGCAATCAGGATGCTTTAAGTTTGTCTATCTTAACTGGGTGGAATAAAATAGCAAGAGATCAACAGTTTATTGTATTATATCCTCAACAAAAGCGGATTAACAACGTGAGCAATTGTTTTAACTGGTTTGTAAGCTCCGACATAGAATCTGATCAAGGAGAGAGCTATTCGATATTTGAGATGATACAATATACTACAAAACACTACTTAATCGACACTACTCAAATTTATATTACTGGATTATCGGCAGGAGGCGCTATGAGTGTTGCACTTATGGCAAATTATCCTACTCTTTTTAATGCAGGTGCTGTGATTGGTGGAGGTGCATATAAAATTGCTACAAGTCATTCAGACGCAATTAAAGCAATGAGAGGTCATCACAGTCAGCCCGATTTAACAAGACTAGTGACAAACCTACACCCCCATGAAATAAATACAAAATACCCAAGAATTCTAATATTCCAAGGTACAGACGACAGAATTGTTCATCCCAAAAACGCGGAATATTTAAAAAATCAATGGTGTGGTGTTCATAAGATAGATACCATTCCCGATATCATCGAAAAATACGATCTGGATACAAATATTGAAATTGTTCATTATCAAAACGGGGAACAAGAAGATGAGGTAATCCTTTATAAGATTGAGAATCTAGGTCATAAATTATTAATTAGTCCTGGAACAGAGCGTCATAAGGGAGGAAAACTTGGAATTTTTGGTCATAAAAGTAAATTTCACAGCACCTACCAAATTGCACTAAAATTCAATCTAATTAAACAACCATAAACATACTAAAATTGGGGAAATTGACATTAAAAAAATCAACCCAAACATAAAAAAGATTATTCTCCACAATTTTCACACATCGGATAGTAAGATTTCTTTTTGAACACATTTTTTCTGAAAATCTTAGCATTTGGTTCGTACAAGATCGTTGTTAGAGGTTTGCTGCGACAGTTTCCAAAATTATGCAGAGCATCTTTGTCGTAACAACATGGCAACACCTTTCCATCCCACGTAACTACTATGGTATCCCAAAGTCTTTTGCATCCTCTTTTCCTCTTTTTTTTCGAAACCCAGCCTTGGTAGTCTGTATACTGGTATCGTAAGTAATTAGGATTTTCTGGCAACAAATTGCCCTCTAAGTTTGGGTTGTAAAACTGAGCTTTTTTATACTCTACCCTATCAGCACCAGCTTCAAAAGCTATCTCTTTTATTTCATTTAGATGATTCTCCGTTGTTTTAAGGAGCAATATTTGAGCAACAATCAGAGGTGTTTTTGTTTTTAACTCCTTTTTAAATCGAAAAATTGATTTTATCCCCTTTAAAACTTGCTCCAATGACCCTCCTACTCGATACTGTTGATAAGAATGTTGATTGTGACCATCTAAAGAAATTATCAGTTTATCGAGTCTTGAATTTATTAATTGTTTGGAGGTATTTTCAGTTATAAAATGTCCGTTAGTAGAGGTAAAAACGTACATTTTTTTACTCTTAGCATAAGTGATCATCTCTCCAAAATGCGGATGCAGCATGGGTTCTCCTTGAAGATAAAGATTAAGATAAAATGTATTTTTATAAATGGAATCTATCATCGACTTGAACATATCCAACTGCATAGATCCTTGCTCTCGGAGGATAGAGCCGTTTCCGGTGGGGCACTCTACGCATTTTAAATTACAAAACGAGGTAGGTTCCACGGAAATAGCCCAAGGCACTCCCCACAGAATCGGGAACCCAAATAGATGACTCAACCATTGGCTACATTTTACTTTGATAAGATTTATCAATCTACGCCAAGACAAGCACTTCAGCAAACCAAAAAATTCAACATATCGATTCATATTAAAAGCATAAAAATCATTTTTCTTTAATTGAACTCGTTAGTTTTTGTACAATAGGATATTTATAAAAAAACTCCCTAGCCACAATTCGGATAAAGGAATAAGTAGGAATAGCGAGAATCATCCCCAGAATTCCGGCAACTGTACCGGCCAGGATGATCACAAAGAAAATTTCTAACGGATGAGCATTCACGCTTTTTGCGTATATATTAGGTTGCATTACGGTAGCATCCAACAAATTAACAAATACAAAAATCGACATGATTTTAATGGCTGTTGGAATTAATTCGGCATTGAAATCCATAGGGAGACCGCTAACTATGCCGATAAATAGAGCAATTGTCACTCCAATAAAAGGACCAATATATGGAATCACATTAACTAATCCTGCCAAAAATCCAATTAAAAGAGCATTCTCCACCCCAAAAATCCATAATAAAAGTGTGTACAAACTACTCACTAGTGTAATATCTAGTATTAATCCTAAAAAATATCGAGTTAATAGTCTTTTGGTTGAATCGATGATGTGCTCAACCTCATCATGATACTCTTCATGGACAATTGCTAGCACCAGGCGGTAAAATATTTTGTTATCTCGAAGAACGAAAAAAGTTACAAATGTGATGATAAACATTGCACCCAAAAGACTTGACAAAAAACTAACAACGTTGGAAAACAGCTCAGATATTTTAAATTTATCAATATATTTCTGAGATTCTTGACTGATTTTATCCGTTAAATTATCCGAATTTTCTAAAACACCATACTCTTTTAATGTCGCTTCCATATTTGCTACAGGCTCTTTAAATGCTACTTCTATTGAAACAGAGTTTAATTTTGACAAATCATTTACTTGTTTCGCTAACATTGGGATCGTTAAGGAGAAAAAGAGAATGAGTACCCCCATCATCATTCCTAACACCAATCCTGCATTGAGGGTATGAGAAAGTTTAAACCTTCTAATCTTAATTTTATCAAGCAACTCAACAACTGGTGAACCAAGAAGAGAGAGCACTATGGCTATAAGAATATAGAAAAAAATAGATAAAAAATACCAAATAAAAAGAGCAGCAATCAGCAATGAGGCAATTGTGTAAATTTGTTTTTTATACTTCATTATTTTTCAATTTATCGTTAGTGTGATGACGTTCGAAATCTCTTGTACTTTTCTTGATGATATTATTATGCATTGCTTCGGTTAAGTTTATCCCTGTTTGATTGGCCAAACAAGTAACCACCCATAATACATCGGCCAATTCATCTGCTAAGTTACCATTATTATCAGTATCTTTGAACGATTGTTCACCATACTTTCTGGCAATTATTCTTGCTACTTCTCCAACCTCTTCCGTAAGAATAGCCATATTCGTTAATTCGTTAAAATATCTAACTCCATGGGTCTGAATCCATTCATCTACTATTTTTTGCAGTTCCAATATTGTCATTATTCTCTAATTTTAGAATCCATAATTAAAGTTACCGGACCATCGTTCACCAATGCCACATCCATATGAGCACCAAAAACACCCGTAGTGATTTTTTTTTGCACTTCATCTTCTAATTTAACGATAAAGCTATTATATAAAGGGATCGCAGAATCGGGACGTGCAGCTTTAATGTAAGATGGGCGGTTTCCTTTTTTAGTACTTGCATGAAGGGTAAACTGGCTAATTAATAAAATATCTCCATGTATGTCGCCTACCGAAAGATTCATCACCCCAAGGTTGTCATCAAAAATTCGCATTCTTACAATTTTTCCACTCAACCATTCCACATCCTCCATCGAATCGTTCTCTTCTATTCCTAACAAAACCACCAACCCTTTGCCTATTTCTCGCACCTCTGATTTATAGATGGTAACCGAAGCTTTAGAAACTCTTTGAATTACTACTCTCATTTTTAATTTATTGGTTGATGTGTTTATGGATTAGTTGCCCCTTCGACTTTATAGACTTTATAGACTTTATAGACTTTATAGACTTTATAGACTTTCGACTGTAAAGACTTTTCACTCCAGTTCCCACGATTGAATATCCATGTTTTCATCGTTTAAAATTGATAAATAATTTTTATATCGAATAGGAGAAATTTCTCCCTTTTCTACTGCTTCTTTAACGGCACAGCCGGGTTCGTGGTTGTGAGTACAATTATTATATTTACACAAATTCATTCTATCTCTTATTTCGCGAAAGTAATGTCCAATTTCATTTTTTGAATAATCTATCAATCCAAACTCCTTAATTCCAGGCGAATCGATAATAAATCCACCAAAAGACAATGGGTGCATCTGAGCAAAAGTAGTAGTATGTTTTCCCTTAAGATGAACATCGGATATTTCCCCAATTTTTAGATTTAAATTTGGCTCAAGTGCATTTATAAGAGTTGATTTACCAACACCAGAGTGGCCAGTAATCAAGGAAGTATTCCCGCTCATGCTCTCTTTTATTTTATTCAATCCAATCTCTTTTAGAACCGAAACTTTATAACAAGGATAATCCAGTGCAGAATATCTGGAAACTAATTCTTCTAATAGCTCATTCGATTCCGAGTTATAGATATCGATTTTGTTAAATAAAATTTCAACAGGAATTCGATATGCTTCAGCAGCAGTAAGAAATCGATCAATAAATCCCGATGAAGTACGAGGCGAAGAGAGTGTGACTACCAAAAAAGCTTTATCAATATTTGCTGCAATGATATGTGAAATTTTGGATAATCGAATCGACTTTCGAATAATATAATTTCTTCTTTCAGCAATTTCCACTATGGAATAAGATGAATCGTTAATATCAGAAGTAACACTTACCAGGTCGCCTACAACGACTGGATTGGTAGTTTTTATCCCTTTTATTCGGAACTTACCTCTAAGACGTGCAATACAGCATTCTCCAGATTGAAGCAACACTTCGTATTCACTTCCGGTAGATTTTAAAACAACTCCTTTTTTAATCATTCAACATTTATTAGATTTTTTTTGAATAGTAATCGATTCTTACTACTTTAGCACAAATTTATAAAAAATTATCATGAATATAATTCTTTTACTCACATTGGCATTAGCACCAGTCATTGCAATTCTCCTATTTGTTTGGTTTAAAGACAAATACGAACGAGAACCCTTTAAATTACTCTTGTTGGCTTTTATTTTTGGAGTTTTATCCATTATTCCGGCTATAATTTTAGAAATGATAGGAAATAGTTTTTTCCCAGTGATGGATATGCTAAATGTATTTATATATTCCTTTGCGGTAGTTGCTCTTTCCGAAGAGGGAGTTAAATTTCTGGTACTAAGAAAGATTTTCTATAAAAAGACAGATTTTAACGAACCTTTTGATGGGATTGTTTATGCTGTTACGATATCCATGGGATTTGCAGGGGCAGAAAACATTATGTACGTTCTTAACAATGGTTTTTCTGTTGGCATTATGAGAATGTTTACGGCAATACCAGCACATGCAGGATTTGCAATTATGATGGGCTTTTTTGCGGGGAAAGCAAAATTCGCTAACAAACACAAAACGTATCTCCTTGCCCTTGGATTATTAAATGCTATTCTATTTCATGGATTGTATGATTTTTTCCTCCTTCAAAACGATAGTAATAGTTTGAAATTACTAGCATTTGTGACTTTAATCGTATGTATTTTCTTATCCTTTAAAGCATTAAACAAAAAGCGAAAGCACTTATTCAGAAAAAACAGTGTAGCAGAAGACACAGAGACATTAAAAGATGAACAAAATGGGCAATAAAAAAACTACTCTTTTAACATTGTAAAAAAAAAACTTATTGTAAATTAGCATTCAATTTAAATAGAAAAGTATATGGGCTTATTTGACAAATTACGCGGCGAATTTATCGACATCATTGAATGGGTCGACCAAACAAATGATACTATTGTTTGGAAATTTCCAAGATATCAAAACGAGATTAAAAACAACGCAAAACTTACGGTTCGTGAATCGCAAGTAGCAATTTTCATGAACGAAGGAGTAATTGCAGATATTTATCAACCTGGCATGTACACCCTAAACACTCAAAACATGCCCATTTTATCCACGTTAAAAGGGTGGAAATACGGTTTTGACAGTCCTTTCAAAGTGGATGTATTTTTTGTGAGCACAAAGCAATTTACCAATAAAAAGTGGGGAACTAAAAATCCAATTATGTTGCGCGATGCAGAGTTTGGACCACTTCGTCTTCGTGCTTTTGGCAGCTATTGTTTCAAAATAAATGCAGATCCCACCAATTTTTTCAAAAATATTGTAGGCACTCAAAGTGAATTTACTACCGATGAAATTGAAGATCAACTTAGAAATCTCATCGTAACACGCTTTTCAGACTTTTTAGCAGAATCAAAAATACCTGCATTAGACTTAGCTGCAAATTACAATGAGTTGTCCGCTGGTATTGGCGAAAAAATTGCGCCAGAATTCGATGAGTACGGCATTGTGGTGACAAAATTCTTGATTGAGAACATCTCATTGCCCGAAGAGGTTGAAAAAATGCTCGACAAGCGAACCAGCATGGGCGTAGTTGGTGACATGAACAAATTCACGCAATTTCAGTTTGCCAACTCCATGGAAAAAGCTGCTGAAAACGGAGGACATAGCATGGCTTCGGATGCTATGGGCCTAGCTATGGGGATGAATATGGCCAATCAGATGATGAACCAAAATCAGCAATCGCAACAAGCAGCTCCTGCAGGTGCGGGTGCACCACCTCCAATTCCAGGACAAGAACCGATGTATGTTGCCGTAAATGGTCAACAACAAGGCCCCTATCCTATTAGCAACTTGGGCTTAATGATTCAACAAGGTCAAATCACTCGCGACACATTGGTCTGGAAACAAGGTATGGCTGCATGGACAGCTGCGGGTCAAGTAGCTGAATTATCTGGCTTTTTTGGGGCAGTTCCTCCCCCAGTTCCTAACTTATAAAACAATCAATTTAGATGGAAAACGAAGATTTAACATCGCCAGAAAGCGTTGACAACAAACAGTATCCTTGCACAAAATGCGGAGCTTTTTTAGTTTTTGCGCCTGGAAGTCACAGTTTAACTTGTCCTTATTGTGGCGAAAAAAATGAAATTGAATTAGAAAAAATCGAGGTTATTGAAGAGGACTTTGAATCAATCGCACATTCAGTAGAAACAAACACGAGCTTAACCGAAGAGGTTTTACAAGTGAAGTGTGCTACCTGCGGAGCAATTAGTGCCTTACCTCCGAACACAATGTCTTCCGATTGTGCTTTTTGCGGAACTGCATTAGTGGTCTCTCAAAGTACTACCAACAGAGTGATTAAGCCTAAATACATTCTACCATTTCAAATTGCAAAAAACAGATGCAATGAGCTTTTCAAAGGATGGATAAAAGGGCGTTTTTGGGCACCAAATTCTGTGAAAGTAAAAGCAGAGCAAGGAAAAATTCAAGGTTTATATATTCCATACTGGACATACGACTGCAACACCAGCACATCATACTCTGGAGAGCGTGGCGATCATTATACAGTCTCTGTTCAACGAGATGGAAAAACAGTTTCAGAAACCCGAACCCGATGGACACACCGTTCGGGAAATGTCAACAGATTTTTTGACGATATCCTAATATGTGCTTCTAACTCTCTTCCCGAAAAATTAAAAAATAAACTCGATGAATGGAATTTCGAAGAGTTGATGCCATATGATGAACAGTATTTAAGCGGGTTTACAACCGAGATTTATCAGATTGGACTGAATGATGGCTTTATGATGGCTAAAGAGATCATGGAAGAAAAAATAATTACAGACATCAAAGAGGATATTGGAGGGAACGAACAAAGAATTCATAACAAAGAGATTGAACATTCCAACATAAAGTTTAAACATCTACTTTTACCGATTTGGCTAACATCATACAAATACAACAACAAAACCTATTCGATATTAATCAATGGACAAACAGGTGAAATTGAAGGTAATTACCCTGTAAGCGTCTGGAAAGTTCTGATTGCTATAATACTAGGACTTGGAGTAATTGCAGCAATCTATTTTGCAACACAAGGTTAACACTTAGTAACAATATTTTTAGTATTCCAGCATTTACAAAGATGCTGGAATATTTTTTTCCTCCTATCTCTATCCATACTTAATTCACATATTAAATCATTGTCATTCCGAGACAACATTCAAAAAATTGAAAAGAAAGGGTTAGTGACAGTAGTGAGATTAATATAAAAAGCCGGTCACCCTGAGCCTGTCGAACGGGCGGCTTTTTATGATACGAAATTCTGTCATTGGTAACGAGGAGAGAAATCTTTTCAGTTTTAATTATTGTTTGTACATCCCACTAAATTGGTAGTAATACCAAATCATATTAGCATAAGGTATTAACCACCTATATAGGATATTCCCATATGGGAATATTAGACACAAAAAAAGTCCTGCTTTCGCAGGACTTTTTTTGTGTCTCTAAAAGGACTAATTATCTTACGATATTAATCTTTTTAGTAGTTACTTTATTATCTGTGATTACTTTTACAAGATATGCACCTTGAGCCAAATCAGAGATAATAATTGTATTTTGATTACCATAAGAAGCAACTTTAGCACCTGTTAAATTATAAATCTCAACAGTATTAATTTTGCTTGAAGAGATAAATAGTTTGTCGTTAGCAGGATTTGGGAAAACAGAAATTACCTCTTGAGAATTTTCAGCTACACCATTGTTTAAATCGATTGTAACATCGTCGATAGCCAAACGCCATTGGTCAGCATTAGAGTTGCAATAGAAAGCAATATAATAAACACCGGTAGTAGGAACAGTAAAATTAACACTTTCGTTATTCCATGCTGTATCCGCTTGGCCAGGTTTGTCAACAAGAACAGTAGTTAATCCACCAGCATTTGCAGTAGTACCCATTTTTACTTGGAAGCTTTCTGGATATAAGCCATCAAAAACTTTATGCCAGAAGTTGATATTGTAGTTAGTACCAGCAGTAAAGTTGATACCAGGTAATACGAAATAATCGTCACCACCAGTTGCACGGTCGGTGTTATAAGAATAACGTGCGAATTTAGTTCCACCATGCGCCCAAGCAGCATTTTCTAAATAATGCCATGTGAATGTGTCTGAGTTTGCATCGATAATAGTTGCACATGCATTTTCAGTTTCGAAACCTTCGTTGAAAGGTATATTTAAAGCTGTACATTCTACACCAGTACCAGTTAAAGCGATAGTTACATCACCAGCGTTAGTAGTAAGTGTAACCGTTTGATTGGCAGCTGCTGCTGTTGTTGGAGCAAATGTAAATGTGAATGTAGTTGATTGATCTGTAGCTAAACTAACAGATGCAGGAACTAGAGTTGTTGTATAAGGAGCAGATAACCCAGAAATTGCACTAACAGTTAAAGTACCACCACCATTATTTGACAATGTGATAGCAGGAGATGTAACAGAGTTTCCAAGAACAACATTTCCAGCTGCCCATGCTTGAGGAGATACAGATGCAATAGGAGTGGCAGGAAGAGTACCCCAGGTAACCTTATCTATTGAAATAGAAGAACCATCAGCATCGTTGTCAGCAACAACTTCGCGGAAACCAACATATACATCTGATCCAACAGGAACTAAAGCACCAATTGGAATAACGTATTGTGTCCAAGCAGAGTCACCAGAACCAGCAGGAAATGCAAAAGTTGGCCCTGCAATTGTAAAATCAGCAGGAGCAGCAGCTGTACCTGTTGAAATTTTGATTTGCAATTCGTCTAAATAATTAATTTGCGCACGACGACACCAAAATTTAACAGTATCATTTGCTTGCACATTTGCCAATTGAGGCGTAATCAACCATTGGTCGTTAGAAGCTGCACCGCCAGTATTCCATGAGCAATATGCGCAAGCAGTACCACCATTTGCAGGAACTGAGATTGTTCCACCTTGCCAACCTGGCATTGGAGTAGTTCCAGCAGTTACTCTCATCCAACCAGTACCACCATCTGGTGATAATAAAGCCCAACCTGTTGGTGGAAATGTAGCTGATTCAAAACTTTCGTTAAGGAAGGTAACTGAAGTAATGTCTTTTGCATTATTCGTAACCGTTGTTTTGTGAGTAACTGAACTTTTTGAAGCTCTAATATTTGCTCCATTGTTACGGGTTTGTGCATTTACTGAAAAAGCAAACACAACCGCCATAAATAAGATCGTAATTTTTCTCATTTTTCTATTTGTTTAATTTATAATATAGATTCCCACTGCAAATATATTAAATAATTCTGATATGACACTATTTTTTAACATAAAATTGTGTCAAAAACTCAAGCTTAAAGAGAATTTGGAATTGAAAATAATACTTGGCAATATTGATGAATTAAGATATTTTAAACATTATCACACAACATCTTGCAATTTGTTATAATGATTACGGCATAATTACTAGAGCTACCTTTTCAGATAAAACTTCAAACAATGTCACCACCAAATATGATATTTTTTTTGCAATGAAAACATCACTCTAAGGGTGATATAAAAAAAAGATTGCAAAAAACGATCTTTAAGCAATCAATCCTGAATCATGAAAATTATGGAAACTATTATCTTCAATTCTCAACGAATCAAATTCAGTGTTCCCATTTTTTGATAATGATTTTCAAGCACATCTTTGTATCTTAGATTGTAAAAATAGACACCTATTGGGCACTCAATTCCCAGTTTTTTACCATCCCATAAAAATTTATCTTTGCTTTGGTATACCAAATCGCCCCAACGATTAAAAATTTGAGCATCAGTAAAAATGATATTATAAAAAACAGGTTGAAACACATCGTTTACCCCATCATTATTCGGACTGAATGAATTGGGAATATAAAAATTGAAATTCGTATCTAATGGGCATGAATCAACAAAAATGGTATCACTATATATCGTTCCACAATAATATACACTTTTCATCCAGTATGATCCTTTTTTGTCAACTGTAATTTGTGCACTTTCTTCACCTGTATTCCAAAGATAATTAGGCATCAGTTGCGAAGGATAAAGAGTTATCGGGTTATACACACCGTTAGGGCATACAGTAGTATCAACTCCTAAATCGATGACTATCTCTGGCAACGAATCTACTAGAACCCGAACACTATCCGTTTGCAAACCACAAAAATCAGATGCCTGTAAAATATACAACCCTGCATCCGAAACTTGAATCGTTTGAATGGTATCAGCATTGCTCCATAAATAACTTGAGAAACCTGATTGGCCTGTTAGTGAAATACTACTCCCTTTGCAAATAATCGTATCCCCAAGCAAGTTTAAGGTAGGAGTATTAAAAAAACCAATATGAATAGTATCGCTAAGTTCTCCGCAACCATTCATGATGCACTTTACCCAATAAGAACCGCTATCCGTAACCGCGATATCGCTGGTTGTACTTCCATTGCTCCACAAATAGCTATCATATCCCATTGGAGCATTTAGCATAAAGGGCGTTTGGCTTTTGCAAATCAGCGTATCCACCCCCAAAAACGGAACTGGTGCGCCAATGGGCGTTACACTCACATCATCAATATAATAGGCAACAGAAATTGGAGTTCCTATTGGTTTAAATGAGACAACAGTAGTATGTATATCATCTTTAAAATTACCGATGATTATATTCTTTTCGCCTCCGTGTGCAGTATATAATCCCGATACTTTAGTCCATCCAATTTTGTCGCTCAAAATTTGTTGTGATCTTATTTGGGGCATAATTCCACTCAAATTATTTCCAAACCCATTATTCCAATCCAAAAGTGTGTCAGAAATATGTGCATCCACATTTTTAATTGGACGACTTCTAGTAGAATCTGTTAAACTCACCCAAAACTCTATACAATAAACCGAATCCGCTTTAAGCGGCGATAAAAATGAGCCTTCAACATAAGCTCTCATGTTCGGCGAAAACGAGAAACTATATACTTGAATACAAGTATACCCTACACCTGTTTTTGCCATTTGCCAGCCAGCGGAATTTTGCGGAACTGAACATGGCAAAGGAGAACATGCGTGAAAATAAGCTGAACGAGAATAACCATTATTCCCAGTTTGAAATGCATACCAATCTTGTAAATATCCGTTAAAATAATTAACACTAATTGGGCACTGAATAAAATATTCAAACGAAGAATTTTTTACCAAATTTTGGGCCTCTAATTTATTCTCAAACCCTCTTAAAATAAAGAGAGTTATGAGAATATGTATAAATAAAGTGAGTTTTTTCATTATGTAGTTTTTTTAACCACAATAACAAAATATTACCAATATTATTGCATTATATTAGAAATTAAACTTACGGCACAATCTCTATCGCCACCTTTTTAGACAAATATTCTGAACCAATGACTCCACCAATTGGATTTGTTTTTTGCAATGAAAGCGTCACTCTGCGGACGATGTACATCTCTGCGTTTCCAATTTTTACGGGCATTAGATCCGTGTTTTTCAATGTTAATGATGTTGCACCCACTAATTTTGGAGAAAAGTAGTGCGATTGCACGGAATCACGAATTACAATTTCGATATCATCCTTTGAGGACAATGGCATTCCATTCCAACTGATTACCGCACCTTTTGATTTTGAGATGGAGGTATTTTTAAGAATTGGCTCAGCCATAAGCAACGGAACCGTATTTTTGAATGATTCATTATCGTTGTTTACATACAAAAAGGAGTGTTCAGAGCCAACTGCCCCATTCTTTTTATATTGATACGAAGTACCTGTCCAAGCACTTGTATTGGCGCTCATAGGCATATTGTTATAAACAACATTGCTTTTATCCACCAATCTTAATGTAGTTCCATTTTGTCCTCCAAATCGAAAGCTAGCAGTAGCCTCAAATTCATTTTGAGAAGCATCATAATCCACAAAATAACTTTGATAAATTTCAGATTGAGCTACTTTGTTTGACTCGGATGTTTCGTTGGATGCACATGAAAACAAAAATAAACTTATACTTATGGTGTAACAGCTAATAAAAAAAAGATTTTTACTCATAATTAATATCATTTATGGTTCTTAATTTCAATAAAAAAAATGGATTAGTTCCATCTACCTCTACAAAAGTAAAAAAAGGAACAACACAACACACAAAAAATCATTATTAAACAATCTTTAACAAATGGATTAACTGATCTATTTGAATATTTTCACCTTTAATCTCATATTTGGCTTTTGAGAAATACGGTTTTAAAATTAGATTTTGCCGACCAACGAACTCTTCCAGTAATTGTATATCTTGGATATAATCTTGAATTTGTACCCTTTTTTTTCGCGCACAAAACAATCTGTTTGCCAAAGACTTTGCAGACATATTAATCCAGATGGTTTCACCATGTTTGTTTATCAAATCGATGTTATTGTAATAATAAGGAAGCTCTCCACCACATGAAATTACAGCATTATCGGTATTGCACAAATTTGTAAGTACTTCCAGCTCTGTTTTATGATAAATCTCGCTTCCATATTTAGAATAAATTTCATGTTCGGGCAGATTAAAACACTCTTCGATTATTCTATCTGTATCGAAGAAATCGTAGTTTAGCCTTTTGGCTAGTTTTCTACCTACTGTACTCTTGCCAGAGCCCATAAAACCGATGATGAAATATTTCATTGTATTAAAAAAGGGCATCTAATGAAAGATGCCCTCGAATATGGATTATTTTATTTTATACATTGTTCCGCTGCCCTCTCCTTTTTGAGGATCTCCTTTAATTTCGATAGCGTCATCTTTGATCACTTCACCTTTTAAAGCTAAAGTAATATTCGAACGCTTAGGATCATTGGTGATAACGGTAATTGTTTTATGTTGCTGTCCTACTCTACCTGCAGAGTTGAAAGAAGCTTTTATTCGTGTTGATTTTCCAGGCTCAATTTCCATCTCTTCGGGTTGGGTTGCTGTACATCCACAGCTAGCTTTCACCTTACGAATTATCAACTTTGATTTTCCTTCGTTTTTAAGTACAAAAATACAATCTACGACTTCTCCCAATTTAATTTTTCCAAAATCGTAAGTTTCATTGTCGACAACCAATACAGGAGCATTTGCCAATTGTTGAGGAGTTAACTTCGAAAAGTCCTCGTTGATATTAGCACTTAAATAAACAATTTTTTCTAATTGCGCTGAATCATTGGTGGTAATAGAAAATTTATCGTATACAAACCCAATTTCATTTCGTTTAGCAGCATCGTATTTAACCACAATTTTTGATTCGGCACCTGTATCTAATTTTATTACTTGAGGAGATAATACAGTTACAAATGCAGGTAAATTGACAAATTTCAATTCCATTTTTTTCTTTCCAGCATTGTAAATTTTAACCGTATCCACTTTAACTTGATTATCGGTAAGATTAAAACTCAAGTGGTTGGTTAAAAACCTTAAATTTCCTTGTTGAACAGGATACATCTCCTCTTTGGTTTTAGGTTTTTCCAAAACATTTCCTTTGATAAAAAGAGTAATATTTGGCGACCCAGTATCGTTGGTTGTTACCGCAATCGATTTATTAAAAGGACCTGGGCGACGTGCTGGATCATACGTTGCTTTAACAATTCCACTACCCCCTGGTTTTACAGGCTCCATCGTATATTCGGAGGTAGTACAACCACAACTAGGACGAACATTTAAAATTTGCACATCTTGTTTACCTACATTTTTAAATTTAAAAACACAAGTTACCACCCCCTTTTCTTCTTTGATGGTTGCAAAATCAAAGGTAGTTGCTTCAAATTTAATAGAAGATGCTTGTTGATTAGATATACCCACTTCGGTTTTGGGTGTAGCTGCAGAAGCATTAGACTGCTTGGAGCTAGAAGAAGTAACTTTTTGACCAATAGCGATGGAAAGAACAGCCATTGACAACATTGTAAGTGAAATCTTTTTCATTTTTTTAATGTTTTTGATATAAGATTAAAATAGTATATCTCGATAAATCGGGACTAGGATAAATAATTTATAATTACATGACAAAAATAAAGGAATTTTAGTTGCAAGCGACCATTTTTTTACAAAAAATCACTTTTCCTGATATTTTTTCACCCTTTTGCTTCCAGTAATTCTTGGGCAAAGATATCTAGAGAAATTCCATCAAAGTTGCCTGAACTCATAAGTAATAGGTTTGTATTTGAAAAATCAAGAGCCCTTAACCAAGATTGAAGATCGGCAGTATTAGAAAAAACATGAATATCTTTTCTGTTAAAACTGGAAAGTATATCTTCCTTTAAAAGCATCGGCAACCTTTTTAATTCAAGCGCATGTTTGCTATAAAAAACGACTGCAACATCCGCTAATTCCATGCAATCTTTGTACTGAGACAAAAAACCTGTATTTAAACTACTGTATGTGTGCAACTCCATACAAGCAACCAACCTTCTATTTGGATATTGTTCTTTAACAGCCTGAATGGTTGCTTTTAACTTCGATGGAGAGTGTGCAAAATCCTTAAATACAATTGCATCCGATTTTTTGGCGATACACTCTAATCGTTTAGACGCCCCTGAAAAATTTTGTATTTGACTATAAAAATCTTCATCCGAAACCCCTAACTGATTACAAACCAATCTGGCTCCGTTCAAATTCATAAGATTATGCTTTCCAAACACTTGCAATGGGTATTCCTTTTGGTTATGAACAATTATAGTTTGTTCTCCATTTATTCGATGATTTGGGACAGAATATGGAAATTTATTTACGCATAAGGCTTTCTCACTTACCCTTTTTACTTCTAAATCTTCATTGCAATAGATTAACCAACCATCTTTTGGAACCAAAGACGCAAATATCTCAAATTGGTGGATATAATTTTGAAACGTTGGAAAAACATTAAAATGATCCCACGCTATACCACTAATCAATGCAATATCGGGCATATATAGATGAAATTTTGGTCTTCTATCAATAGGCGAAGTAAGATATTCGTCTCCTTCTATAACCATAATAGGTGCAGATTCTGTTAATTTCACCATGCAATCAAACCCCTGAAGTTGTGCACCAACCATATAATCCACTTCTTTATTCAAGTTTTGAAGCACATGCAAAATCATCGATGTGATGGTAGTTTTACCATGACTACCTCCAATAACAACTCGGGTTTTATCCTTAGACTGCTCGTACAAATATTCCGGATAAGAAAATATTCGAAGTCCAAGTTCTTTGGCTTTTATCAACTCTGGATTATCTTCGTGTGCATGCATTCCTAATATCACTGCGTCCAAGGCAAGAGTAATCTTTGATGCATCCCACCCTAAAACTTTGGGTAAAATCCCTTCCCTCTCTAGCCTGGTTCGAGATGGTTCAAAAATTTCATCATCGGAACCCGTAACCTTATATCCTTTTCGATGTAATGCTATGGCTAAATTATGCATTGCACTTCCCCCAATGGCAATAAAATGTATGTTCATAAAAATTGAATAGTTAAATGAAATATTATTACAAACATAAAGAATAAATCCATTTCAAAAATTAAAGATTATTAAAGTTATAAAATTAGCTTGGTTGAAAAGTGAGAAACAGAAAACAGTGACCAGTTAGCAGTTAGCAGTGAATAGGGGACAGAAAATAGGGAACAGTTAACCATCAAACTAAAAAACACTTACCATATATTCACTTTATGGATCCCGAAAAACATTCGCTTTTGGCGAATCTCCGTTTTTCGT
This sequence comes from uncultured Lentimicrobiaceae bacterium, assembly GCA_964653595.1. Classification (GTDB taxonomy): domain Bacteria; phylum Bacteroidota; class Bacteroidia; order Bacteroidales; family WCHB1-69; genus JBAXTE01. The sequence continues at coordinate 12,530 of CAZZHH010000034.1, read as the reverse complement.
GGACTCTCGAAAAATGTCAAAAATCGCAGATTTTTTATTTTTCGGAGCTTTACGGACTTATGTTTAAATTCTCTATTTTTGCAAGAAAAATGAGACCAATGGGAGCAAAAATCTATCCTTTTATCACAGAGAATTGGAAGATTGATGGAGGAATTTGTTTTGGAGTCGTTGCAAAATCGACGTGGAGTAAACTAATTTCTCCGGATGAAAACAATCTAATCGAAGTCTCCAATCGATGTTTGATGATTGAAAGTGGAGTCAAGAAAATTTTGATTGATACAGGCATGGGAGACAAACTTGACTCTAAAGTGTATTCCTATTTCCACAAAAAGGATTCAAAATCCATTTCGGAATCTATTTCGGAACTTGGATATAACTCCGATGACATAACAGATGTAATATTTACGCATTTGCATTGGGATCATGTAGGTGGAGCTACTTATTTGAATGCAAATGGAGAAACAGAGCTTTGTTGTAAAAATGCCACCCACTGGTGTTCAAAAACAGGTTGGGATTGGGCATTAAATCCTAGCCCTAGAGAAAAGAAAGCGTTTTATAAAGAAGATTTACTTCCTCTATTGGAGTCGGGAAAACTAAGATTTATCGAATCAGATGGACCTTTTGATCAAAACATCTATCTTTCTATCAAAAATGGGCACACCATAGGACAATTGATTCCATCGATATCCACTAAAAAAGGGTTGGTAGTATTTGCAGCCGATTTCATCCCTTCTAAAGCTCATATACCTATCCCCTACACTCCAGGACAGGATATTCAGCCACTGATAACCATGGACGAGAAAATACAATTTTTCAGCTCCATTGCAAACAAGGATGTTACGATCCTATTTCAACATGATCCGGCCAATGAATGCTGTAAAATATTAAAAACAGAGAAGGGATTTGAGGCAACCATTAGTTTTACATGGGAAAATTAATCAATAAAAAAATGAAAAAAATCAACAATGGATACACACGTCTTCAAGACTATAACTGCTTTGGTTGTTCGCCGACCAATTCTATAGGGTTACAACTTCAGTTTTACTCTCAGGACGAGTTTGTAATTGCCAAATGGACACCCACAATAGATTACGAAGGATACCACAATGTTCTTCATGGAGGCATTCAAGCTACTTTATTGGATGAAATTGCAAATTGGGCTATCATCCATCTTTTGCATCGCACTGGTGTTACAAACTCCCTAGAAGTAAGTTATCTAAAATCTGTCTTTATCAGCAAAGGGGAGATAACCATCAAATCGTATGTTGAAAAATTCGACGCAAATACAGCTACAGTTGTAGCCGAAATTTTAGATTGTGATGGGGTTATAAGAACAAAAGCCACAGTTTGCTATACTACTTTCTCTGACCATATTGCAATAAACAAGTTTAAATTTCCAGGATACGAAAATTTCAATCTCTTGGAAGATTCAGAATAATTTGAAAACCAATAGAAGTATATATAAAAATTGGCTTCATACATAACAACACGAAATTGAAAATTGGCTCATTTTGTAGAATAAAAAAAGGAGATTTTTTAAAATCTCCTTTTTTTGTAAAATATATATAAGAATACGATTAATAGTGTAATCTAGAGCCTCTACTTTTTTTCACAATGTAATTATTATGAATTGGAACAGAATTTCTTCTAAGTTTACGTTGATATTTTCCTTTATATCGCTTAGCAGATTTAATTCTTTTATGCTTTACAATTTTTCGATAATTTCGATATGAAGGATTGCAAGACTGCATTACTGAAACTGCTGGCGCTACTAGCAGTAGTATGATTAAGTAAAAAATCCACTTTTTATAGTGCTTCATAATTCTTGTAATAATGTTAGAAATTCCATATTCATTGTCAAAAATAATTAAAAAAAAAACAACTTCCAAAAAATATTTTTTTCAACTATCAATCAACAAATGTAATCATTATTACGAAAAAGAAAAATAAAAAGTTACATTATTTTATCAAAAACGTTAAAAAATATCTCATACCACTGTATTTCAATAAATTACAACATTGTCAAAAAAATTATCCACGTTAATATGTCATAAAAGAACAGAAAATAAAAGTTTTTAATTTAAAAAATCAAATGGTTTTTTTATTTTTGTAAATACTTTATACTATCAAATTTTGAATTACAACCAATGAAGCGAATATACATCTATATTTTCATCCTATTTTTGAGTTTTATATTTTTCCAACAAAGAGCATTTGCTCAAATCGAGAATGAAGAGGACACAACTTTTCAATTTGAAAGTTTAAACGACAGCATCGATTTAATCCATAGCCTCAATTACTTTGTTGACTCCTTAGGATATTATATGTTTTCGGACGAATCGGATAGTTTAGAAATGGATGGTCCTTTTTTAATAACGGACATGGATTTACCTGCTGCTGATATTTATGCTGATTTTGATTCATTGAAAATCCACTATCCAAAATTCGATTTTTCAACAAAAACAGACACAACCTATCTTTCTTTAATTGGAGAAAACGAAAAGTATGTCCATCCTGTCCCCTACCAGGTAACTTCAAATTTTGGATGGCGAAGAAGACAATTTCACTATGGAATTGATTTAGAGCTAAATACGGGAGACACAGTAGTATCCTGTTTTAATGGAGTAGTACGACTTACAAAGCGCAGCAGATCGTATGGCTATGTAGTTGTTGTTAGGCATTACAACGGATTAGAGACCTTGTATGCTCATTTGTCAAAAATACTAGTTCAACCCAACCAGGCTATACTGGCAGGAGATCCTATTGGATTAGGGGGAAATACTGGACGATCGAGAGGGAGTCATTTGCATTGGGAGACCAGATATTTAGGAGCAGCAGTCAATCCAAACGACATTTATGATTTTGTCAACCGGAATTTAAAGTCGGACTCCTTGCAAATATCTAAAAACACGTTTAACTATTTACATCGTATTTCCAATGTAAAAAAAGGGTTACGTAATGTAAAAGTTCATACGGTAAAAAATGGGGAGACATTGTCGCATATAGCAAAAAAACATGGAACTACAGTTGCCAAACTAAAAAAGTTAAACAAGTTGAAGGGAACTGTTGTAAGACCAAAACAGAAGATCAGAGTGCGTTAGCGGGTCTTTTTTAACATATTAAACTATGGTTGTGTTTTACAATAATGTTGGTATTCAATACCATTTATTAGAGTTAAAGGTAAAATATTTGAAATTGTCATCCTGAGTTTATCGAAGGATTATATGAAGAGGCTAACAATAAACACTTCGATAAACTCAGTGTGACAACCAAAATTTTAAAATCCACAATATTATAAAACAGAACCTAAGCTATTTAGCTACCATTTTATCTACAAATAAAATACCGTTGAGATGATCAAACTCATGTTGAAAACAAACGGAAGTAAAACTCACAGCAGATGTTCCTTCTAATATATTGCTTTCGAGCAGTCCATTTTCTAGGTAATATTGTACAAAGATTGAGGAATATCGTTCGGTTTTACCGCTAATATTTGGTACAGAAAGACAGCCATCATTGATAAAGTTCACTTTTCGTTGGGAGCAGAAGTTAATCTTTGGATTAATTGCAATTTGAAAAGGTTTATTGGGAAGGATATCGAAACGTTTAAACCAAAACAAATTTCTTTGAATGCCCACTTGTGGAGCTGCTATTCCAACACCACCTTCTTGAATCATGGTGTAATACATTCTTTTTATCAAATGCAATAATACCGGATTACGTGGATCGGGATTTACGTCGATGCTTACTTTACGAAGTTGAAGCGAATCTTGAATATTTGAAGTAAGCAAAACTCTCATTGGTTCATTGGTATCTCCAGACATTATCAATTGAGTTTCGGCAGAGGTAAAAGGTTGGTATGTATATTCTTTTTGTTCCTTCAACAATGTCTCTTTAGAACAAGCCAATGACAAAACCATGGCGAATAATACCATAAAAAATAAAGAATGTCTCATATAAGTTATTATTTAAACGATAAATTGAAAAGGAAAAAGCAAAAAAGCTACTAAATAGTTTTTAAAAACGAAACCAGTTTTTCTACTGCTCTAGCTCTGTGGCTAATTTTATTTTTCATCTCAAGTGGCATTTCGGCGAACGTTAAATAGTGTTCCACAGGGAGAAAAACTGGATCATAGCCAAAGCCCCCTTCCCCATGAGTAGAAGAGATAATTTCGCCTTCCACAGCGCCCTCAAAGAGATACTCTTTACCGTCTAAAATTAGAGCGATTACTGTTTTAAAGGCCGCTTTTCTGTTTGACTGCCCATTTAATTCCGAAAGTACTTTTTCAACATTATCTTTTGCGGAGCATTGCTCTCCAGCATAACGAGCAGAATAGACTCCTGGTTTACCATTTAACGCTTCAATCTCGAGCCCGGTATCGTCGGCAAAACAGTCAACGTTATATTGTTGATGAATAAACCTGGCTTTTTGAATTGCATTTTCTTCTAGCGTAGAGCCAGTCTCTGGGATATCCTGACTTACACCCAATTGTCTCAAAGTAACCAATTCAATATCCTGTGGCAACAGTGGAAGAATCTCATCAATTTTGTGTTGATTGTTGGTTGCTATTATAAGTTTTCGCATTAATTTATTTTTTTGAAAATAAGTGACAACAATAATTTAAGTTCATAAAAAATGCCCTCTATGTTGAGTTAGAGGACATTTTATTGAAATCTTGTAAGAAAATCATTCTTTTTCGGAAGAGCCGGCAGTAGGTTTTCCTCCTTGGTTAAACTCTAAGGTTTGCTCGTCGTTTGTTTTTTTATGTTGAATATCTACCTCATAATAGGTTTTTTTATCGGCTTTTTTAACATTTCGAGCGCCTATAATTTTATATCCTTTGTGATTTTTTTCAATATAGGTTTTAATCACGCCTGAAACCATCTCAGGGGAAGTAGTTGTAGAAGTTTTTATCCAAACACCTTCCGAGGAGAAGTAGGATTTATGAGGGCCTGTTCCATCGGTGTAGGAGGCAATAAAATCGTTATTTTCGCCAGGTTCCCAAGTTACCTTATTCGCTTTTGGATGTTTTATTTTAAATGCAGAAAGTACAGTATCCGCAGGAAGGAACTCTTTTTGGGTATTTTTCAAATTAGCATTTTCATTCGTTTCGTCGTCTTGCATGTTTGCGTTTTTAATAAATTTTCCATATTTATCAAAAATCAAAACGATCGTTTCTTGTCCGATTCCCTCTCTCGCAACGGAGACTTCGTAACAAGAGCCAAGCTCGTCGATATCTCTTAAAAAGGAAGATTTAATTTTCATTCCAGGGTAATTTGCAGAAATATAAGATGTTAGTGGTGAAGGGAGCTCTTTTTCTACTACTTTTATCCCATTTGTATTATCATCCTCCAGATTGGTTGCAGATTTATTATACTCTTCTTCCAACTTTCTATCGGCAGAGGTCTCCTTTTGAACATCTTGCTCGTACTCATATTCAGGGTCTATGGTCTTGACTAGTTTCCCCATTTTATCGAAGAGAATGGTGGTTTCTAGTTTGCTTTTTTTATTTTTAAGTTCAATAATTTTAACATCAAATCCACCCTCGTTTTTATTAAAAGAGACGGTTTTATAAGACGAAACAAATTGATATTTTCTATATGTTTTATCTAAATACTTAGCAACGGCAGGAAAGATTGTTTTCTCATCTTGTTTTATTTTTTGAGTTAGCCATTTACCGTCTGAGTTGAATGCAATTTCGTTTTCTTGTTCTTTAAAAATACATTTAATGGTATAAATGGTATCTCCTTTGCGATTAAACCATTTAACCTCTGTAGCTTTTGGAAATTTTTTAACAAAGTTCTTTTTCACGATAGGAGGAACAGAATTTTCGCTAATAATATTGTCGGGATATTGTCCTTTTTTAGATTTATTTTTTTCTTTATTATCCTCTTTAGAATTTGGGTTTTTAGCTGCTTTTTCTTTCGTTTTGGAGTTGTTATTTGTTTCTTTTGGGTTCTCCTTTTTTTCGGCTACTTTGTCTACAGGAGGAGTAGATGCAACAAATCCTTGAGGATCGTTACGGGACAACAGTTTTCCATCATTGGCAAAAACCAATTGAGATTCGGCACCAGTGCCTACTCCCGATTTTTTTACTTTTACTTCATAAGAGTCTTTCATTTTTGGTTTTTGAACCAATTCGCTAAGAAGAATTTCATACCCAACATATTCTACTCCCACATAGTCGGCAATAAAACCTGGGATTTCTTGTTTGTCGATGGGAGTTCGAGTTTCTATCAGGGAACCTGTTTTACTAATCAGCGTCGACTGTGAAGTGCCATCGTCTCTGTAGTTAACCTGAAAATTATCTCCTTTCATTTGCCAATCTTTAATCTTAGCATTTGGGAACTCCGAATAGAAGGTAGTTTTGACCTCTTGAGGCACCTGATCGGGTTTGATTTTTTGTGCATAAGTGTCTAAATTAAAACAAAACACCGTAAGAACAGCAATGGCAATTGCTAGATTTAATTTACGAAAATTGTATTTCATCGGATAAAAATTTTGTTCATTATATTCATTTAAGCGTCCTACGAATGGACAACATTTAACATTTTACTCTTTATTTAAGAAAATAGTTTGATTTCTATCCGGGCCAACGGATACGATAGAAACAGGGATATCAACATAATCGCTTACAAAATTCACATATTCTTGTAATAATGGTGGCATTTTGTTGGCGTTAATTTCACAATTCCAACCTTTAACGGTAATATAGTTTAATCCAATATTATCATCTAAAGAATATGGTATTTCGAGAGTTGGTTGATTATTTACGATATATTCGGTGCAAACTTCAATTTCTTTAAACCCATTTAACACATCGGCTTTCATCATAATCAATTGGGTAACGCCGTTGAGCATACATGAGTATTTAAGCATCGGCAGATCGAGCCATCCACAACGTCTGGCGCGACCAGTTGTGGAGCCAAATTCACCACCTACAGTACGCATTGTTTCTCCAATTTTGTTATCCAATTCAGTAGGAAATGGACCTGATCCAACGCGGGTGCAATATGCTTTAAAAATACCAAAAACTTCGCCTACCAATGACGGAGCAATTCCCAATCCACTGCAAACACCAGCAGCAACAGTACTAGAAGAGGTTACAAATGGATAAGAACCATAATCTAAATCTAATAGCGAACCTTGAGCACCTTCTGCCAACACTTTTTTACCTTCTTTAAGGGCATTGTTGATAAAGTACTCGCAATTAATAATTTGATATTCTTTTAACACTTCTATGGCAGCAAACCACTTCTGTTCATAGACTTCAAACGAGTCATTATCGATGGTAATTTCATTTAAAGAAATCCCCATGGAGGATATTAATTGAAAATGTCGAGCTGTTAATGCATTGTATTTTTGCTTAAAATTGGGCAGCATCATATCGCCAATTCGAATTCCATTGCGAGCAGTTTTATCAGTATAAGTAGGTCCTATGCCTTTAAGTGTAGATCCAATTTTTGATTTTCCCAACATCTTTTCGTTGGCATAATCTAAAAGACGATGCGAGGGCAAGATTAGATGTGCCTTGTCTGCAAAAAACAATTTAGACTTCACATCCACATACTCGGAAATTGGCAAAATCTCTTTATGTAAAATTATTACAGGGTCGATAATTACACCGTTTCCGATTACATTAAGGGTTCCTGGACGAAAAATTCCAGAAGGGATAGTATGTAATACGAACTTTTTTTGATCAAATTTAAGAGTATGACCTGCATTTGGACCACCTTGAAACCTAGCTACTATGTCGTAATTTGGAGTAATTACATCCACAATCTTACCTTTCCCTTCGTCGCCCCATTGCAAACCTAATAATACATCTACTTTCATTTTTTCTATCATTTTTTTATTTGCTTCAAAGGTAGAAAAATATTTCTCTTTATCCTAAAAAAAATAGGTACTACCCATGAATTTGAGCACAATTGTTACTATATAAAATTGACAATCAAATAATTATCAAAAATAGGAAATCTCTATTTTGAAATTTAATTATTTAGAATTTTTGGTAGCATAAAAGATTAAGGAATGACTCTTTATCTTCACTCCAAACGACTCTTCCACCGAACGTCGGATTTCATCAATACGAGGATCGCAAAATTCAAAAACCTCAGCCGAATCAATGCATACAACATGATCGTGTTGGGTATAATTAAATGCCTTTTCATACTGTGCACAATTGCCACCAAACATGTGTTTTTTAACCAATCCACATTTTTGCAATAGCTCTATTGTATTATACAAAGTGGCTCTACTTACAATATATTTTGCATTCTTCATGTGAATATACAAAGATTCAATATCAAAATGCTCTTTAAGTCGATATACTTCTTTCAATATTGCATATCGCTCGGGAGTTTTACGTTGAGCATTTGACTCTAGATACTTGGTGAAAAATTGTTTTACCTCATCATATCCTTCTGGAAGAAACTCATTTTTTGATTCCATATTAAATTTATTTTAACGGTATAAATTTAATAAAAAAATTTTAATAATTTAGTATTAGTATAAATAAAAAGAATGACAATTTCACATCTATCTGATTATCAACATCTAATTTTTACATCAATTATTCTGATAAGAATTGATTCGATATACTTTTTCGATTCCTTCTATTTTTTTCAGGTTTGAAAGTAGATGATTAAAACTTTCCAAATCTTGAATATAAAGCATGATTACTCCTTCAAACACCCCCTCAGAACTTTCGAAATTAAGGGATCTCATATTTAAGTCTAATTGCTCTGAAATGACATTGGTAAGATCGCTCATTAAACCTTTTTTGTCCAATCCTTCAATTTTAACTCCTACAAGAAGGGATACAGACTCTTCGCTTCTCCATTTTGCTTTTATGATTCTATTTCCATATTGCGACATTAATTGGATAGCTTCTTCGCAATTAGTACGATGGATTTGAATATTGTTATTAGAAGTAATAAAACCAATTACTTGGTCGCCGGGTATTGGATTGCAGCAACGAGATATAGAATATTGAATTTTTTCGATGTCTTCATCGAGCAAAAGAGAGACTGGGTTTTGTTTAAGCTGGTCGGTAATTACTTGATCTAATGTTTTGCCAGAATCTTTTGGATGAATAAGAGGACGCAGCATAATATAATCGAGAAAGCGGCGATTTTTTTTGGCCAACATCTTATGGATATCTTCTGGGGTAATTTTCCCTTCCGATATTTTGATATAAAAATCTTGAGAATTTTTAAAGGACACCTTATTTTTAAGTTGCTGAATAATGGAATTTAACTTAGCTGGATCGTAGCTTGGGAACATCTCTTCAAAAGTTTGTTTTCCGGCAGCAATCTTTTTTTGCAGCTCTTCCTTTAAGCCCTCTTTGATGTTATCTCGAGCTTTGGATGTGACTACAATTTGCAACCAGTTCTCTTGAAGAGTTTTCTTTTTGGAAGTGATAATTTCCACTTGATCTCCACTTTTAAGGGTATGGCTAATGGGGACTAAAGCATGGTTTACTTTTGCTCCAATACAGGAATTTCCTAACTGAGAGTGAACGGAGTATGCAAAATCTAAAATGGTAGCACTTTTGGGCAATGTTTTCATCTCTCCTTTTGGCGTAAAGACAAAAATTTCATCGGAGAACAAGTCTAGTTTTATATCGCTCAAAAACTCAATGGCACTTGCTTCATTGCTTTTAAGAATTTCTCTAATTTTTACAAGCCATTCATCCAACCCTTGTTCAAAGTTCTTTTCGGTAGCAGAAATTCCTTTGTATTTCCAATGTGCGGCATATCCTTTTTCTGCAATTTCGTTCATTCTTTTGGAGCGAATCTGAATTTCCATCCATTTACCTTGAGCACTCATTACGGTAGTATGCAACGACTCATAGCCATTGGCTTTAGGAATAGACACCCAGTCTCTAAGTCGGTCTGGATTGGGACGATACAAGGTGGTTATGATAGAATATACTTTCCAACAATCTACTTTTTCGACCTCAAAAGGGGAATCCACTATGATTCGAATGGCAAACAGATCGTACACTTCTTCAAAAGCGATCTCCTTTTTTTTCATCTTTTGCCAAATAGAATAGATTGATTTAACTCTACTAATTATTTCGAAATTAAATCCTTCTTTGGCCATTTGCTCTTTGATTGGAAAAACAAATTGTTGAATAAATCGATTTCGTTCTTCTTGTGTTGCGGCGATTTTGTTCGTTATCGTGGTGTAAACTTCAGGTTCGGTATATTTTATAACCAAATCTTCTAATTCTGTTTTTATGTTGTACAAACCCAATCGATGAGCCAAAGGAGCATAAAAAAAGTGAGTTTCGGAAGCTATTTTCAACTGCTTTTCGTGTGGCATCGAGTCGAGTGTACGCATATTATGCAACCGGTCGGCAAGTTTAATCAAAATCACACGGACATCTTCCGAAAGAGTAAGCAGTATTTTTCGAAAATTTTCTGCTTGCATCGAGGGAGTTTGCATATCCATTACTCCATCAATTTTGGTGAGACCATCGGTAATTTTCATCACCTGCTCCCCAAAAAGATCATTGATATCATCTAGGGTATAATCGGTATCTTCTACTACATCATGAAGCAATGCACAAATAACCCCTGTAGCGCCCAATCCAATATCTGCTACTGCTATTCGAGCCACTTCCAACGGATGATAAATATAAGGTTCTCCGCTTTTGCGCCGCATGTCTTTGTGAGCTATTACTGCTAACTTAAATGCTTTCCGTATTTTAATTTTCTGTTCGGGTGTGGTGCGGTCTTGTAGTAAAGTAATTAAATTTCGATAACTTGCAAGAATCTCTTTGCGCTCAAGAGCAATATCCGGAATGTACGTCATAATAACCGATTCGATTTAAAGTGCAAAGGTATTCTATTTTTTAATAAAATGCAATCGAATCATGGGGTAATTACAACCAAAAAATTGAAAAAAAGCTATCAATACCAATACGGCGATCATCATGCAGGAAACAATGCGGGCAGAATCATCAAGCAACAGGATGCCTCTGGGGTGCAAACCTTTAAATACGGAAAACTCGGTGAACTTATCGGAAATATTCATACCTTTGTAGTGCCTGGTGGAGAAACTTATTCTTTTGCAATGAATTGGACGTACGACAGTTGGAACCGTTTACAAAACATCACCTATCCCGATGGAGAGGTGGTGAGTTACACCAATTATGGCAAAACTATTCAATGTGTAACACCATTGTCTGAAATGGATGAACCTGAAAAGGAGGTCTATTTCTACCACTCCGACCACATCGGAAGCTCCTCGTTCATTACAGACCGCAATGGGTACGCTTCACAACACCTTCAATATTTGCCCTTCGGCGAACCGAACCGCCCTTTGGCGGTGAGCTCGCGAATACCTTTAAATCATAATACATTTTATGAGCAACTCTTCGTGGAACAGCGAAGCACGGCTAATTACTATACTCCATATAAGTTCAGTGGCAAGGAGAAGGATGAGGAGACCTTGTATTCCTATTTTGGGGCGAGATATTATATGAGCGATGTGAGTGTTTGGTTGAGTGTTGACCCGATGAGGGATAAGTATCCGAGTTTGAGTCCGTATAATTATTGTGCATTAAACCCGATAGTTTTAAAAGATCCAGATGGGAGAGCGATTGTTCCAACTAATAAGGAGGGTAATATTGCCATAAGTAATTATCTTAGTAATTTTAGTTCAAAAGTTCAGCGCAAGGCTTTTGGTTTACAGCAAGGCACCCAAAAAGGAGGTCCAATTTTTTACTCCTCTGATATAAAGCAAAAGTCTTATCAAGAATTTACTAAAACATTAGGTAAAGCAGGGAAAAGCATGACAGAATCAGCGAAAGAGGAAACATATTCATTTTACAAAGGATTACAAAGTGAAACGAACTATCAAGTGGAAGCATGGAAACCTACTGTTACTGATTCATATACTACTGGAGAAGTTGTTATTGAAAAGGGAACTGAAACAAGTGAAGTTACTAATTATGCGCCAAGAGAAGTTCGTAGTTCTAATCGTGTTTTCGTAGAAGATTTTGATAAAATTGATAATTTTGGTGCACTATTCAACTCAAATAGGAAGTCAGAGAATGGCAATATATTTGGGGAAGGCTTTAATTTTTACAAAAATTATGATAGGAATCTTAAAAGTGATGCGGCTGGATTAATTCTTATTGATGGAAGCAAGAATAATTATGGTAACAATTTAGGGAAAGCGCTTAAATTAACATTAGAAGAATGATTTTATGTATAAGAATAGATTTATTTTATTAATATTCCTGTTACTTCGAATATTAGGTGTATATTCACAAGGAGGTACTTTTTACATACAGCCTATTGAGACTATTCAATCACCCAAAGATACAATTAAATTGTATTTGGATGATACTTCTTGCTTTATACAAAAAGACATACGACAATTAATGGATGATCAGTCCCATAAAACAAGTTACTTTGAATTTTTTTCAGATACCTATGGTTTAGAATTTCAATTTAAGAATAATAGAGGTCAACGCTTAGCTACATATTAATTGCTCATGGGTTATATTATCTGC
>CAZZHH010000033.1:0-36914 GCA_964653595.1 uncultured Lentimicrobiaceae bacterium | reverse complement strand
ACTGTTTAGAATATATCCAAATCCTGCAAAAGAGTGGGTGATTGTATATTATAAAACAGAAGCATCGCCATCAACCCTTGAAGTGTGTGATTTATTGGGCAAAGTGATTTACACCAAAATCATGGAACAATCAGAAGGTGAGTTGATGATTGAAACGTCTTCTCTTACTTCTGGAAACTATATTTTAAAACTACAATCAGCTGATAATACATTTAAAGCTATAAAATTAACAATAAGTAATAATCAAAAATAATTTATAAATTATGAAAAGTCTTTTCCTTCGAGAAATACAAAGCTTTTTAAACTCTTTAATTGGATATATAATTATAAGCGTTTTCTTAGTGATTACGGGACTCTTTTTATGGGTTTTTCCGTTAGATTTTAATGTGTTAGATATGGGTTACGCTAATCTGGACGGATTGTTCATTATTGGCCCATTTGTTTTTTTATTTTTAGTGCCCGCAATTACGATGAAGTCTTTTGCTGAAGAAAAAAGATTAGGGACAATGGAAATCTTATTTACGAAACCACTTCGTGATATAGAGATTATATTAGCGAAATTTTTTGCGGGTGTAGTTCTTTTAATCATTTCGCTAATCCCTACATTTATCTATTTTTATTCTGTATTTCAATTGGGATTTCCAAAAGGAAATTTAGATCAAGCTGCTATGTGGGGATCTTATTTGGGTCTGTTGTTTATTGGTTCTACTTTTATTTCTATCGGAATATTTGTCTCCTCTATTACAGATAATCAAATTATCTCTTTTGTCCTCTCTTTTTTACTCTGCGGAGTAATGTTTGTTGGGTTTGAGTTTGTTTATTCATTAGAGTTATTTGGCTCTTTCGATCTATTTGTAAAAACTCTTGGAATGAGCCATCATTACTCTTCAATAAGTAGAGGAGTAATAGACACTCGTGATGTAATCTATTTTTTGAGTATCATCACATTTTTTACTATGTTATCTAAAGTTTCACTTCAAAGCAGAAAATGGTAATGGAAACATCAAATATGAAAAGTGTTGAAGTAACATCAACCGAAAAAAAATCCTTTTTCAATCGAAAAAATATTAGAAAAATTAATGTTTTTCAACTTTTAGTAGCGTTTATAGCTCTAATTCTTATCAATATTATAAGCTCTTTTGTCTTTTATCGATTTGATTTAACCGCAGAGAAACGCTTTACTCTGTCGAAAGCGACCAAGGAAATGTTGAAAGAGTTGGATGATATTGTCTATTTTAAAATTTATTTAGATGGTGATTTTCCTGCTGGATTCAAAAGGTTACAAAAGGAGACCAAAGAGATATTAAATGAGTTTAGAGCATACTCCGATAATATTGAATACGAATTTGTAAATCCTACCGAAGGAAAAGATAAAAGAGAGTTAGGAATGCTCTACAATCAACTTGTGAAAAAAGGAATTGAACCTACTCAAATGCAAAATAGGACTGCAGAAGGAGTAGAAACAAAAGTAATTTTTCCTGGAGCAATCGTAACCTATAAGAATCGAGAACTGCCTTTACAACTGTTGATGAGCAATATAAATCTTGGAACAGAAGATGTTTTGAATGCTTCTATTCAAACTTTAGAGTATAATATCTCTAGCGTTATTCAAAAGCTGAAAAATCCTGTTAAACCTAAAATTGCATTTATTGAAGGTCATGGTGAATTAGATGCAAACCAAGTGATGTCTATTACCAACGACTTAAGTTCCTTTTACGAAGTTGAACGCATTCGTTTGGATGGACAAATTAATAGTCTTCGTTCTTTTCAAATGGATTCCGCATCTGGTAAAACATCTATCGCCAATAAATTTAAAGCGATCATTATTGCCAAACCAGATTCTGTTTTTTCACAACAAGATAAATTTATTATCGATCAATTTGTGATGCGTGGTGGTAATGTGTTATGGTTGGTAGATCCAGTTTTTGCTGAAATGGATAGTATGAGCGCAAAAGGGGAGACTATCGGAATTCCAAATGAGCTAAATTTAACCGATATGTTTTTCCGATATGGGGTTAGGTTAAATACCAATTTACTCCAAGATTTAAATGCATTGCCTATTCCCATTATGACTGGTAAAATTGGGAATAAACCTCAGATGGAAATGATTAGTTGGCTTTATTTTCCAATATTAACGCCAACGACAAATCATCCAATAACAAAAAATCTAAATTCCATTCGTACAGAATTTATCAGCAGTATCGATACAGTAGGGGACCCTGAAATTCGTAAATCAATTTTGCTTACCACATCACGATATACCAAAATGGTAAACACTCCTTCCATCATCAGTTTAAATGTTTTAAAAATTAAACCTGATAAACGTGAGTTTGGACTAAATAGCTTACCCGTATCTGTGCTATGTGAAGGTAAATTTACTTCCATGTTTAAAGATAGACTTACCGGTGATATGGATACCAATAATTTAATCTCTTTTGTAGAAAAAGCAAAAGTGTCATCAAAAATGATATTTATTTCTGATGGAGATATTATTAAAAATCAATTTTCCAAACAAGGACCTTTACCACTGGGATATGATAAATATAGTCAAATGAATTTTGGAAATAAAGATTTGATTTTAAATATAATGAACTATCTTTGTGGCGATGAATCTTTGATGCAAGTTAGAGCCAGAGAGGTGAAAATTAGATTGCTTGATGGAAACAAAATTCTGCGAAATAAGTTCTATTGGCAGATGTTTAATATCGCTACACCTCTTGTTTTTATCATTGTCCTTGGATTTTTGTTTATGTTTATACGAAAGAAAAAATATTCTAAATAGAGGCATTTTTTATGAAAAAGAATAAAATTATAATTTTGGTACTCGGAGTACTTGTGATAATAGCTATTACCTTGATCTTTACAAAAACACGAAAAAGTACCATGAGCAAATATGAAACTCAGTTTGCTATTGATGATACAGCTACTGTAACAAAGGTTTTTATCGCTAATAAGGCAGGTCAGAGTGTTAAGTTGGTTCGACAAGAGGAAGGCTTTTGGAAATTAAATGATAAATATGAAGCAACCATCGAAAATGTTCGTTTGTTATTAAGTGCTATGAAAAGTATTCGAGTCTATTCTCCAATACCCAAAGCAGCTCATAACAACATGGTTAAACGTATGGCTACTGCTTCTACAAAAGTAGAAATTTATCAAAAAGTACATTTTATAGATTTTTGGGGGATGAAATTTTTTCCATACGAAAAATGTACTCGAACCTATTATATGGGGGATCCTACGATGGATAACAGCGGTAATTTTATGATGATGGAAAATGCCAAACATATTTATATCGTTTCCTTGCCTGGCTTTAGAGGTTTTATTTCGCCGAGATACTCATTTCTTGAGTCAGACTGGAGAGATCATACTGTTTTTAAAGCAAAATTATCTCAAATTAAAGAAGTTCAATATGAGTTTATCGATAATCCAAAGGAGTCTTTTAAAATCGTTGCTTTAGGAAATCGAAGATTTAATCTTGTTCGCCTTTCAGATAGCCAGATTGCACCTCAGTACGACACCGCAAAGATTATAGATCAGCTTTCACTTTATCGAAGTTTGAAATACGAGGCAATGGTTACCGATATGGAGCCCGTAAAAAAAGATTCAATCATCAAAAATAATCTTTTTCAAATTACTACTCTTACCGAGAACTCTGGAAAAGTTACAAAAGTAAAAATGTATAGGATCCCTGAAATTGTAATTCCTGACCAGTCGGATATGAATTTAATAGAAATGGACTACAGTAGAGAAAAGTTTTATATCGTTATCAATGATTCTAAAGAGATGCAGATTGCGCAATATTTTGTCTTTGAACGTCTTTTGCAACCATTGAGTTATTATCTCACTCGTTGATAACTTTATTTTTAAGGTATTAATTATTTTTTTATATTTGCTAATTACAACATAAATTATTTATAAAAACAGCAGCCAAATGAGATTTATAGTATCAAGTTCACAGCTTTCAAAAAGTTTACAATCCATTAGTGGTGTGTTAACAAATAACGCAGCCTTACCAATTATTCAAAACTTTTTATTCACGATAAAAGGGGACACACTTTCTGTTTCTGCAACAGATTTAGAAACTACTATGTCTACCAATATTTTGCTGAGCAAGTCAGAAGGAGACGGTTCCGTCGTTGTTCAGTCTAAATTATTGATGGATACCATTAAAAATTTACCGGAAGTTCCAATTATTTTTCAAATTGATTTAGAGTCAAACATCGTTGAAATTCAAGCGAATGAGGGTTCGTATAAACTAGCTTGTTTTTCGGCTGACGACTTTCCAATGCCAAACGAATTAGAAAATACAAATCATGTTCAACTTTCGTCATCATTAGTTAAATCAGCAATTACAAAGACTTTGTTTGCTACTGGTAATGATGAAATGAGAATCGCAATGACAGGCGTATATTGTGAATTGAGTTCTGATAATGTTACTTTTGTTGCTACGGATGCTCATAAACTAGTAAGATATCGACGTACCGATGTATCTTCAAGTAACTCTTTCTCTTTCATTTTTCCCAAAAAACCACTGAATCAACTTAAATCTAATTTGCCAGATGATGATTCACCAGTTACGATAGAATATGATAATACAAATGTGAGATTTGTTTTCTCAAACTTTGTTTTAAATGCTCGTCTAATCGATGGAAAATATCCAAATTACGAAGCAGTGATACCTACCAACAACCCAAATGTGTTGTTTGTTGATCGTGTTTCATTGTTAAATTCATTAAGAAGGGTTTCAATTTATTCTAATCCATCCGTAATGCAAGTTCGTTTTAAATTAAGTCTCAATGATTTGGTTTTAACGGCTGAAGATTCTGAGTTAAGCAATTTAGCTGTTGAGAAATTGAATTGTAACTACGATGGAGATGAAATGGAAATTGGATTTAATGCCAAATTTTTAATCGAAATGTTAAACAATTTAGAAACTACAGATGTCAAAATTGAAATGTCACAACCTAGTCGTGCTGGTATTTTATATCCTGTAGATAATCAAAATACTTCTGAAGAAATTTTAATGCTTGTAATGCCAGTGATGCTAAATAATTAGAAGTTTTATTCTGTTTCAATATTAAGTGCCCATTGAGATAGCTCAATGGGCATTTCTGTTTTGTAAAAAAAATCGTTGTAAATACGTTTGAAATCCATTTGGTTCAACCATATTCAACATTTCCAATTACATTTTTTTTGCTATATAAAGTTGGTCGTACCCACTTGAATGGTAATTGCTCCTTCTAAAATTTATTATATGCGTTCAGTCCAACATGTTCCATCCCATGTTATGTAGTTCAGGATTAAGTCTTTGTGGGATTTAGAGAAATCCCCATTTGGTGCATGAATAAATTTACCTCCAACTACCTTTGCGGTCCAAAAGGTTCGATCCCAGCAAGTGTAGTTAATAATTGAGTCTTCGTGCGATTTAGAAAAATCTCCATATGGAGCATGAATAAATGTTTTTCCTATCAATTTTGCAGTCCATTTGGTGCCATCCCAACAAACATAATTCATTATCAAAGATTCATGCGATTTTGCAAAATTCCCCTTGGGTGCATGAACAAAGGTTTTAAAACTTGGCGCACATCCACCAACATACAACAACACTATAGATACAAAAAGCAATATTTTTTTATTCATTAACTGTTTTTTATAAGTTTTTACTATTTTTTACTCAAGAAGGTTTTAAAATAAGCTTTCGCAATTCATTTTTCAAGGTCAATGATATTTAAAAAGGCAATCGTTAGTTAAGCTCAGATCGATACGCCAAACATACTGAATTTATTTCGAAATATAAACTTTTGTATATAATCACCAACAGAGAGAATTACTTTTCATTTAAAGCTCCAATGATGTCTTGTATGGAATTGAACTTATGCCTATTTAAATATTCATCAATGCCCAATACAATTTTTTCAGATATTGCTGGGTCGATAAAGTTTGCCGTACCTACCTGAATGGCGGTTGCGCCAGCCAAGAAAAATTCGATGGCATCGGTTGCGTTCATGATTCCACCCAGTCCCACGATCGGAATTTTCACGGCTTTGCTCACTTGCCAGACCATGCGAAGGGCAATAGGTTTCACCGCTGGCCCTGATAATCCTCCAGTTATTGTCGAAAGTACAGGTCTGCGACGCTCTGCATCGATGGCCATCCCCAACAAAGTGTTGATTAATGAGACACTATCCGCGCCGCAATCTTCCACCGATTTGGCAATTTCTGCAATGTTGGTTACGTTTGGCGACAGTTTTACAATCATGGTTTTCTTGTAGACATCTCTTACGGCTTTAGTCACGGCTTGAGCCGATGCACACGAAGTGCCAAATGCCATTCCGCCCTCTTTTACGTTGGGGCAGGAGATGTTGAGCTCGATGGCCGGTATTTCATCTAAATCGTTGAGCCTTTCGGCCACGGCAATGTAATCTTCCAACGTTGAACCAGAGACGTTTACAATGATGTTGGTGTTGTAATGTTTTATCTTAGGATAGATCTTTTCGATGAAATAGTCCACTCCGTTGTTTTGCAACCCGACGGCGTTCAACATTCCCGAAGGGGTTTCCGCCATCCGTGGATAGGGGTTCCCTTCACGATGATGAATGGTGGTTCCTTTCACGATGATTCCACCTAATGAGTCGATGTTCAGAAAATCTTCATATTCGGGGCCGTAGCCAAATGTTCCAGAAGCGGTTGTTACTGGATTCTTAAACTCCAGTTTGCCAATATTTACTTTTAGATTTGCCATTTCAGTTGATTTACGTTAAACACCGGACCTTCGGTACATACACATTTGTGACCCTCTATTGTATCGGTAACACAGCAAAGACAAGCGCCGATGCCGCAAGCCATGGTGTTTTCGAGTGAGACTTCGCATTCCACTCCGGCCGCTATCGCTTTTGCCGCCACCGCTTTCATCATCGGGTCGGGACCGCACACAAATACTTTGTCGAAAGTGTTGATTGAATTGAAAACGGAATTAGTAGTCACCATTCCTTTTTCACCCATCGAACCATCTTCGGTGGAGATCATCACATCCCCCAATTTGCTGAAATCCTCAACCATGTGAATGCCCTCCGCATTGCGGGCTCCAAAAAGAATGGTGGGACGAACACCCGATTCAACCATCTTCTTTGCCAGATACAATAGTGGGGCAACTCCACATCCTCCCCCGATCAGCAAAGGTTTTTTAGCATTTTGATATTCAAACCCATTCCCTAAAGGATACAAAGTGTCCAGTTGGTCGCCAACACTATATCCGGAAAGATGGCGGGTTCCGCAACCTACAACCTTGATGAAAAAGCCGATGCTGTTGTCGGAAAGGCGGACATCGTGGACACTGATTGGGCGACGTAAAAAGGTTGTCTTCGAATCTGGGACGTCAATGTTTACAAATTGTCCGGGCAACACATCTGATAAGTCATGCATGCTTTTGGCATAAATGACAAAGTGCTCATGATTCAGCTGCTTGACTTCAGTCACTACTAATTTTTCAATACGTTTCATCTGTATGGATTTCAAGATTTAAAAAAAAGTCCGCAGTAGCGGACTTAATAATTGAATTATTTTTCTTCAGAAACTGGAGTCTCTTCAGTAACTTCCGTTTCTGAAAAATCCAACATATTGTTTTCTTGTAGTAAATTATACCATGTAAAAAGTTTCTTCATGTCCGATACATAAACGCGGTCGCGATCGAATTCGGGAAGGACGGCTTCCATGTATTCTTTCAATAATTTTGTGTCAGATTTTGGATCTATTGCTTTTCCTCCATTTTCTTTGTCGAATATTGATTTTAAGACCTCTTTCAAGGGGACATCTTTATCGTAAGTAAACATGCTTATCTCTTCTAGTGAACTGATGCGGTCGGTAGCAAATGCAGGAAATCGTTTTTTGTCAGATATAGATTCTACAATTACTCCGCTTTTACTTCTTGATACAAGTATGTATAGTCCGCTTTTTCCTGAAATGGAAAGAATTTCGCTTAGTTTCATTCGTTATCTTTTTAGTTTAATTTGTATTTAGTAATATTTTTTGGCTCCAAAATTAATCATAATGAGTAATATTTTCACTTTTTTTTATCTAATTCGATGATTTTTTTTCTTTAATACACGGGTGGGATTATTACAAAAAGTCATAAGTTGTTGATAAAGTACCTATTGTACATGTTTAAGGATTCAATTATTTTAGTTCCCCAATCAGGATTCCGGAAATATTCCAAGAACTAAAGCTACTTCCTTCTGGTGCTCCTTGTTTTATGGCTATTTTCATCGTATGTTTTCCCGCCGAAAGAGATGGGATTGGGATATCTATCGGATTGGTGGCGGTACCCGGACACCAACCAGAGCGACTGTAATCACTAGACGAGGTGCCGTTCCAGAAATTGCCGGATGCTGGGTTGGTTAAACGGTATGTTCCACAATCGGTCCGCCAAGGGATAAACCCATATACTTTTTTGCCGTCAACAAATATCTCATTCTCCTTTGGGTTGAATTCATCACCACCATCCCAGCCTCCATGACCTGTGGTAATGTATCGCAGTTTTAAGTTTGTGACATTTTCTGGAACCGTAAATGTAATAGTCAATGAATCCTGATCGAACATGGTGGCGTATTCCTGTCCAGCCATTTCCAATATATTGTTGGTGCAAAATAGTGGCTTAAACCAAGGTTTTGAAGTAGTTGATGAGTTTTGTTCCACCTCCTTCGATTCAGGGTAATGTTTGAGCGAAAGATTGATTTTATGCCCCCCCTTGTCGTAGTTGCCGATAAATGCACCGATCCAAACACTCTCTTTTAAATATGGCATCAACGGGGTGATGTCTTGTTTGTAATAGGCAGAATCGTTCCATATGAGGCCTTCAACCGCCACCTGATTGTTGAAATGTTTCACACCAAAGGGAGTGTAAAACCGGATTAGTTCAACAATGGGTTCGTAATTTTCAGTAACAACCATGCCTTGGTACTTTTTTCCGTTTTTCCCAGTAAAAATCGGAAGCTTATCCACGCCTTCCAAACAGCCCGTCAAAAATGTCAGTGGGTAATTGTCAGGGATGATAAATACTGATCCGGTTCGGTCGTAAGCATCCCCATTGGAAAATTCTGTCAGCTCAGCAAACAATAAACCTTTTTCAAGTTTCGGAATGTGCACTTTTTTTAAAACCACGGTTCCTTTACCGGCAATGGTATTGTAAATGAGTAAATCATTTTGAATGGTGGTGTCAATACAATCAAAGCATAATTGCTGGTTTTGGAAAATGGGAATGGTGGTGATGTATCCTGCCGAAATTTTTGCTCGATAAGCTGCTCCTGTGACTGTTTTATATTTAGAAGAAAGCACTAGTTTTTGCGAAGCGATGTTTTCCACAATATTATATGCCCTGATTTCTGTGTTGCCGTTGATGAGAATCCGTAGCGCAATTCCATCGGGGATGCCAACGGATGGGAGAGGGGTTGCTTTAACACCTTGGCTCTCTTTGTAAACGGAAATATCAACCCGGTTGGATCGGATATTAGTGGTGAATACGCTGCATTCGAATCCCAATATGGTATCTTTTTTATCGGTGGGTTGCAACTTGGGCAGTTTGTTAAAAGCTGTTTCCGTCATGATATGTTCTCCAGATTGCAAAATCGCAGTTTGATAATATTTAGCAGAATCCAACATCACAAAACCCAACTCAGTCGGAACCTGCGAAATCATCTTTTTTTCTCCAAAACTTTCTCGGGAAATGCTACATTTTCCTTCCATGGTCACAATGATCGGATTTGATTCCTCATCTGGTTTGCCCCCTTCAAAACGGGCATAATAGATGGATCTTTGTCCCTTGCTAAAATCTATTTTGTTTTTTTTCTGGGCTAGACTATAGATAGATAATATAAGTGCGATGGATAATAAAAAGTAAGATTTCATGCTTTTATATTTTATTTGTTGATTGTTGAAGTAAAATTATAAAAAAAAAGTCAATTCTAAGTCAATTATAAAATTGGAAATATAATGTGTTTTGTGTCATATTGTCTGTTTTTTTTAAGTTGTTATGACATAATGACATAGGGCTGATTTTTATAGGATACTTTATAAGTAGTTGTAATATAGTTATTTATGATTAAATTTGAAAAATTCTGGATGTATTGGTATTTTTTTTGAATGGTTATATCTGAAAATTTAAAAATAACATTAATAATTAAAAATAGGAGGAAAAAGTTATGTCAATAGTAAGATTTTCAAATCAAATGCCAAGTATGTTCGATCGTCTTTTTGAAAACGATATGTTTGATTGGACTACAAGAAATTATTCAAGTACCAATACCACATTACCTGCAGTAAATATCAAAGAGGATGAAAATGGGTATGAGGTTGAGATGTCGGTACCAGGTTTTGATAAAAACGATTTTAAGATTGAGTTGAACAACAGTTTGTTGACCATTTCATCGGATAAAAAAGTTGAAAATGAATCGAAAGAGGGTCAATGTTTTACACGGAAAGAGTTTAGTTATCAATCTTTTAGCCGTTCTTTTACTTTGCCAAGGATTGTGGATGGAGAAAAAATTGAAGCTAAATATGAGAACGGAATTTTAACGGTTATGATTCCTAAGAAAGAAGATTCAAAACCTAAGCCGATCAAACAAATTGAGATACGATAATTTATGTGAGTCAGCCAGTTATTTTCGACTGGCTGATTTGTTTAGATTTCAGTTTTCAGATTCAAAAAACCAAAAATGACCAATTTTAATGATAAAGTGTCTAGTTTAAAACGTTAGTTAACGATGAAAGAGAGTTTTAATAAAATACTTGAGAGCGAACAACCAACAGTGGTTGATTTTTATGCTAGTTGGTGCGCCCCATGTAAAACGCAATCGAAGATTTTAGAGGATCTTTCCAAAGAGATCTCTGGAAAGGCTCGAATTTTAAAAATTGATATAGATAAGAATCAATCAATTGCAAATCAATTTCAGATAAGTAGCGTTCCAACTTTAATGATTTTTCAAAACGGAAGGCCAGTTTGGAGACAGTCAGGAGTAGCACAAAAGAATCAACTGATTCAAGTTATTAACCAACACACATAGAATTTTCAAATATTACAATTATGCAATTTGATAAATTTACAGTAAAATCGCAAGAAGCAATTCATCGAGCCCAGCAACTTGCAATAGATATGGGACATTCTTATATCGAATGTGGTCATATATTGAAAGGAATCTTCGAGGAGGATACTTATGTTTTGCAATTTTTATTCAAAAAACTTTCGGTTAATGATCAAGTTTTACAATCTTCTCTAGATAAAATTTTGAATAATTATATCAAAGCTGATGGAGGAGAGAAATACCTTAGTCGGTCTGCTAATGAATTATTGATTAAAGCAGAAAAATCTTCTAAAGAGTTTAAAGACGAATTTATATCTCTTGAACATCTCATCATTGGATTGATTCAATTAAATGATCCTGTCTCTATTTTATTAAAAGACCTTGGGGTTAAGGAAGCGGAACTCAAAAGAGCAATTTTAGAACTTAGAAATGGTGAAAAAGTTACCAGTAAAAGTGCAGAAGATACCTATCAATCTTTATCGAAATATGCAATTAATTTAATTGAAAGAGCCAAAAACGGTAAATTAGATCCTGTTATAGGAAGAGATGCAGAGATTCGAAGGGTTTTACAAATATTAGCAAGGAGAAGTAAAAATAATCCAATTTTAGTTGGGGAGCCGGGGGTTGGAAAGACGGCTATCGCAGAGGGATTAGCATTTAGAATTGTAAATGGGGATGTGCCAGAAGATTTGTTAAATAAAGAGATCTTCTCGCTCGACATGGGTGCATTGATTGCAGGAGCAAAATATAAAGGTGAGTTTGAAGAACGTCTTAAAGCAGTTGTCAAAGAGGTAACTGCATCAGAAGGAAGGGTGATTTTGTTTATCGATGAGATTCATACCTTGGTGGGTGCTGGTGGAGGAGAGGGAGCGATGGACGCAGCAAATATATTAAAACCAGCATTAGCAAGAGGCGAATTAAGAGCCATTGGTGCAACAACGTTTAATGAGTTTCAAAAATATTTTGAAAAAGATAAAGCTCTCGAGCGCAGATTCCAAAAAGTGTTTATCGATGAACCTAACGAGGAAGATGCCATATCCATATTAAGAGGTATTAAAGAGAGGTACGAGAATTATCATAAAGTAAGAATTAAAGATGAAGCTATTGTAGCTGCAGTTCAGCTTTCTTTGCGTTATATCACCGACAGATTCTTGCCCGATAAGGCGATCGATTTAATAGATGAAGCAGCTGCTCATCTCAGACTTGAGATGAATTCAAAGCCCGAAGAGATTGATGTTTTGGATCGTAAAATTCAACAACTCGAAATAGAACGAGAAGCCTTTAAACGAGAAAAAGATGATGATAGAATTAGTCAAATATCTAAACAATTGGCTGACTTAATGGAAGATAGAAAACAACTTATGGCTATTTGGAATGATGAAAAGTCTATCGTTGTTAATATTCAAACGATTAAACAAACCATAGAAAATTTAAAATTTCAAGCTGATAAAGCTGAACGGGAAGGCGATTTAGGAAAGGTTGCTGAAATTCGGTATGGTTTATTACCAAGCAAAGAGGTTGAGCTAAAATCTATTGTCGAGAAGTTGAATAGCAAAGACAAGGAAGAAAAGAAATTAGTGAGAGAAGAGATTTTAGCGGAAGATATTGCCGAAGTTATTTCACGATGGACTGGCATACCTGCAAATAAAATGTTACAATCTGAAAAAGAAAAACTTTTGTTTATAGAAAGAGAACTTCATAAACGAGTTGTTGGGCAAGATGAGGCTATAAATGCTGTTGCTTCGGCCATTCGTAGAAGTAGAACTGGATTATCTGATAAAAATAGACCAGTAGGATCTTTCCTTTTTATGGGTACAACAGGCGTTGGAAAAACTGAATTAGCGAAAGCGTTAGCTGAATATCTTTTTGATGATGAAAAACTTCTTACAAGAATTGATATGAGCGAGTATCAAGAGAGACACTCTGTCTCTCGCTTAGTGGGAGCTCCCCCAGGGTATGTTGGTTACGATGAAGGAGGACAATTAACGGAAGCTGTCCGAAGAAAGCCATATTCGGTAGTCCTTTTGGATGAGATTGAAAAAGCACATCCAGATACATTTAATGTTTTACTCCAAGTACTAGAAGATGGTCGGTTAACCGATAACAAAGGACGTACAGCCAATTTTAAAAATACGATCATAATCATGACCTCTAATTTTGGATCTGATTTAATTCGCGATAACTTTGAAAATATTACCGAGATTAATTCTGAAAAAGTAATTGAAAAGACTAAAAAAGAGCTTCAAAATTTATTGAAACAAACTATAAGACCTGAATTTTTAAATAGAATTGATGAAGTGGTAATGTTCCGTCCTCTTTCCAAAAATGATCTTTTAGAAATTATCCATATTCAATTACGTAATCTAGTAGAGGTGCTTGCTATTCAAAATATTAGCTTTAATATTACGGATAATTGTTTGCTCTTTTTGCAAAAAGAGGGATATGACGCTCAATTCGGTGCAAGGCCGTTGAAACGAATGATTCAAAAAAAGATTTTAGACGAACTTGCGATTGCTATTTTGAAAGAGAATGTAGTCCCAAACTCTCATATTGTGATGGATGTAGATGACTCAAAAATTGTCTTTAGAAGTCCTAAAACACCAGAGGAGGAGATGAAATTTGGAATAGAATAAATTTTTAAAATTTGCCATTGCCAAAGTTTATCTATTTTTCTCATTGTTTTTTTATCAATCCTAAATCGATGTTAAATTTAAAAAAATTAGAGTTTTTACCTTTACATAAATGCACCATTTTGCTAACTTTCATATCTCAAATCTGCTTATATTCATGGATTTTGTTTTAAAGAAACAATAATTAGTTGTTTAATAAAAAAAAATTCCTATTTTTGACTAAAAAAAGCAGATATGCATATAGCAATAGCAGGAAATATTGGGTCGGGTAAGACCACGCTGACAAATTTGTTGGCTAAAAATTTTCATTGGACTCCTCAATATGAAGATGTTGACACGAATCCATATCTTACTAGTTTTTACGAGGATATGCAACGATGGTCCTTTAATTTACAAATCTATTTCTTGAATAGTCGTTTTCGTCAAGTTGTTGAATTAAGGAAAAAGAATATCGATGTAATTCAAGATAGAACTATTTACGAGGATGCGTATATTTTTGCACCTAATCTTCATCAGATGGGGTTAATGCCAACTCGCGATTTTGAAAACTATAAATCGTTGTTTGAGTTGATGGGTTCGTTTCTTCAACCACCCGACTTGTTAATTTATCTCAAAGCAAGTGTGCCTACATTGGTAAGTCAAATTCAAAAACGCGGGCGTGATTATGAAGCTTCTATTCGTATCGATTATTTACAGTTATTAAATGATCGCTACGATGAATGGATCCAAAATTACACAAATGGTAAATTGTTGGTAATTGATGTAGATACCTGTAAATTTCAAGATAATCCCGCCGATTTAGGACAGGTGATAGATAAGGTGAATGCTGAATTATACGGATTGTTTTAACCGATGAATATTGTAGGAATAATTCCGGCAAGATATGGTTCAAGCCGCTTCGAAGGCAAACCGTTGGTAGATATCAAAGGAATGTCGATGATTGAACGCGTATATCGCCGATGCCTGCTGGCCGAGTCGCTTGAAGATGTCTTGGTGGCCACCGACGATCAGCGGATCTTTGACCACGTGGTTGGTTTTGGCGGAAAGGCAGTGATGACTTCCGATTCACACACCAGTGGGACGGAACGTTGCAACGAAGCATTGGCAATTTTAAGTTGTGAGCATGCTCGAAAGATAGATGGAGTCATTAATATTCAGGGAGATGAGCCCTTTATTGATCCGATTCAAATTGACAAACTGGCCAACCTTTTGCAAGATAAAGAGGTGGAAATTGCCACGATGATGAAAAAAATTTCAGAGAAAACGGAACTTTTCAATGAAAATGTCGTAAAAGTGGTGGTTAACCGGTTTTCGAAGGCGCTATACTTCAGCCGAAATCCGATCCCGTTTTGTCGAGGAATAGCGCACGAACACTGGATTTCAACAAATACGTTCTATAAACATATCGGGATTTATGCCTATCGTTCGGATGTTTTGGCAAAATTGGTGGCAGAACCACAAGCACCGCTTGAATTGGCTGAATCACTCGAACAACTCAGATGGCTTTCAAATGGTTATTCCATCAATGTCGCTGAGACCGAAACCGAAAGCATCGCCATCGATACTCCCGATGACCTGACTAAAGTGCTTAATACCTATTTTAAATAACTACAGATACAATGAAGACAATTGAGGAAATTATTTTAACGTTAATTCAAGACCAAAAACGTGTTTTTTTAGCGGGTGTGGGACAGTTTACCGTCGAACACCAAAGTGCCTCTATTCATCCTGTAACCCACGAAATGACCCCGCCTCACTCGGTGCTGAAATTTTCAAAAACATCATCTGGTGATGACCAACAATTTTTATTGGCCGTCAAATCAGCGCAAAATATATCGATAGATGAGGCTTCCGTTAAAGTGAACCAATTCCTGTCAATATTAAAAAATTCATTTGTTAACACCAAATCATTTACCATTGACAAAGTATGCACCGTTAAAACAGTGTCTGCCACCGAGTTTGAAGTATCGGTGAATGAAGGTGTTGTGATAGATAAAAATGACCTTGGACTGGGTCAGATAAAAACCGAATTGCCTCAGGCAAAACCCATTGAAGTTGCACCTGTAATTCCAGTTGCACCAGTTGCCCCCGCTGTAGAACCCGAAAAAGAAGTGATCATCAAAAAAGAGACAAACGTTATGGAAGAGCAAAACAATCCTACTCCGGAGGTGTCACCAACGGCCACTCCCGAAGTTACCACCGAAAATCCTCAACCGAAGAAAAAAAGCAAAAAAGGTGTTTGGATCGTCATTATCTTCTTGCTGATAGCCGCCCTCGGTGTGGTTGGTTATCTGTTTAAAGACGATGTCATGGGACTTGTAGGCTGCAAAACGGAGGTTAAAACCGATACGACAACCATTGTGAAAGAGATTGTGGAAGAAGTGGTCGTAATCGATACTACCTCTGTTTCAGATACTACAACAGCTTCGGTGGAACCAGCTGTTGAGCAACCAGCCGTTGAACAACCAGTTGTTGAACAACCAACGGTGGTGCAACCAGTAAAGAACAAAGTCAAAACTGGCGAAAAAGCTGATTTGTCCGTCATCGTTTATGCTCCCAAAGATGCAGGAAAATATTATGTCATTGCCATGTCATTCAAAGATTTAGGAAATGCAAGCAAAGGGGTGAAACAATTGAAACGTAAAGGCTATAATCCAGTCGTCATCGATAAAAACGAACAAGGATTATATCGCGTCGCTTACAAACCGGGTTATGATACCGAACGTCTGGCTCGTGACTTTGCCGATGAGTTGTATGAGAAACAGAACTTGGATCCTTGGATCGTTAAGTATTAGTGCGAAGTTGAAAACTTCGCACTCTTATAGTGAATATTTTTGTTTGTCGCCTTTCTTTTTGTCTTGAAACAAAAAGAAACAAAAAATTCAAGACTGCACCAAAAAAGCTAAAAATCAACCATTTATACTGAGCGAGCCAAGTCAAATGCGTTATTTAAGCAATGAAATTCATCTGACTGATTAATCGACTTGAAACTTGTTTGCGGCAGATCACCCGCCTCGCCTTAACCGTATAAATGGTTGATTTTTTTAACGCTTTTTTGCTGAGGTCGGTTTAAAGGCTACCGCGATGATATTATTCATTTTTAGACTGCAAACTTCGCACAACCAGTTGCAAATTTCACGCAAATGTGTTAATTTTGCGATATTAAAGTTAATATTAATCATTGTGTGAGCTCGAGTGCGAAGTCAATCCCGATAAGTATCGGGATCGCACAGCCAGTTGCAAACAACGAACTTCGCACAACTCTATAAACAGATATACAGTGGGAAAAGATAAACTTAGACGATTTGCGGAAAATCTGACTTTTAAAAACTTGTTTCAATATCAATACGAAGACTTGCAAAATCCAGATTCTTTTCCATTGAAAGGCAAATGGCGTCAAGATTATTTTAAGAACGATCATCCGATCATTGTCGAAGTGGGTTGTGGAAAAGGGGATTACACCACCGGATTGGCTTCAATGTATCCCGAAAAGAACTTTATCGGCTTCGATCGTCAGGGTGCCCGATTGTGGCGCGGGTGCCGGAATGCCATAGAGAACAACCTGGATAACGTGGCTTTTGTGCGCACCAATATTCAGTTTATCGAACACTTTTTTGCTACGGATGAGGTGGATGAAATTTGGGTGACCTTTCCAGATCCTCAACCCAGCAAGCCAAATCACCGCAAAAGACTTACCTCGCCAACGTACCTGAAACGATACGCAAATATCCTGAAACCTGAAGGAATCATGCACCTAAAGACCGACAGTGACTTCTTTTTTGAATTTACGTTGGAAACTATTGCCGAAGGAAATCATGAGATTCTATTTAAAAGTCACGATCTTTATGCCGATGAGGTGAAAGATGATGTGAGCAAAATCCAGACTTTCTACGAAAAGATGTGGCTCGAACAAGGGCTTAAAATCAAATATGTCCGCTTTATGATTAATCGCAAAACGGTATGACCAATGACTCTCTCTTCGGAAATGTAATCGACATCGTAAAACAGATTCCAGTGGGAAGAGTGACGACATACGGAGCCATCGCCCGTTGTCTTGGAACGCCCAAATCCTCCAGAATGGTGGGATGGGCATTGAATAGCACCAAATTCAGACTAGACGAGGTGCCGGCACACCGGGTGGTGAACCGCACGGGACTGTTAACCGGCAAAATCCACTTCGGGGACAATCAAACCATGCAATCGCTCTTGGAAGCGGAAGGGGTGGTGGTGAAAGAGAACCAGATTGTGAAGATGGAGGACTATTTCTGGGATCCGTTCACGGAGTTGGTTAAGTAGTTGTTTCACTCAAAGAATGTTTAACCGCAAAGGACGCGGAGAAGATTGGACGCAGAGCTCGCCGAAGAGCAAAGTTTCGCAAAGAAATACAGAGCCGCATAGGACGCAGAGATATTTTACCACAGGGTATGCTTAGAAGAATGGATGAGGAGATCGCTGAGGTGCGGAGTTGTATTTGTCCACTCTTTTTTACCGTGTTTGCCTGTATTTCTTCCAATTTTTTTCTACCTTTGTTTCTGAACAGATCGTAATCGAAAAACACATATTTTATGTATAAAGAACGCTTCAACAAGCTCTTTTTGTTGACTTTAACCTCTTCGCTGTTGATTGTATTGGGGGTTTTCTTACCTTTTATCCAAATGAAGGTTAGCATTGTATTTATGGGAATTGCCAATGCCCAGAAAGTGGTGGTCGATTATTGGAATCATGGCAACGGAGATGGAAAGTATCTGTTGATGGTCGCTGTTGTTTCTTTAGTTTTGGCATTTTTTCAACGTTACAAATGGCTGTGGGTGTCAGCCGTGCTAAATGCTGGAGTGATTATTTATTCCATCGTCGACTCCATGATGAGTGCTTCCTCCATGTCGAAAGGTCCGTATGCGGAGATGGCCAAAACGCTGATGCAAAACGCCAAAGTCTCCATTTTGCCCCGCGAGGGGCTCTTTCTGTTGGTGGCAGGCTTGGGATTGCTGGTTGTGGTGGCTTTTCTTGGTCGTAGAATGGGTTCACGCTAAGTTGCTTGGGTCTGATTGGACGCAGAGTCCGCAAAAAAAGCAGAGTTACGCAAAGTCGCGATGCGAGTCCTTGAGGTTTTGTTTCACGCAAAGACGCTAAGTTGCTTGGGTCTGAATTGGACGCAGAGAACGTGGAGGAGCAAAGTTTCGCAAAGTGGGATGGACGCAGAGATCCCAAAAGAGCAGAGTCACGCAAAGTCGCGATGCGAGACCTTGAGGTTTTGTTTCACGCAAAGACGCAGAGGCGCTAAGTTGCAGTGAGAAGTTTAGAGGTCCTAAGTTGAGAATTTACCGCTAATACATTGAGAATACTAAAATACACTAAGAAAAGTCAAACTTAGTGTATCTTAGATCTTTTTTTTAACTTTGAAACTATCTGATTAATCTGTTATCTGATATTTGCCAAAATATACATTATGGCGTTTAATAGTTGTCCCAATTTGCAATAATAGGTAACTTAGGGGCACTCCAACAGCTGCAATGGTTGCAAGAGTCATCGATACATCTGAAACAATTGCTAACACAACTGTGTAGGGAATAACAGGAATCAAAGCCATTCCAATACCCATTGTAATCCAGCCTTTGGTCGAGATTTTAGGGTTTAACCCAACAAAATAGATTTCCCCATCGATATCTTCTGGATCTTGCATTCTGAATTTTGCCTCTAAAGGAATCTTTTTTACAAAACCAGTTTGACTATCAATTGAATAAATGCTGTTCATTTTTTTACTTGTTCGCACTACGGTTATGTATTTATTTCCTTTAGTGATTAGTTTATTTGCAGGGGTGATAAAACTATTGTAATTGATGCTTTGTTCGGTGCACGAAACCCATGAGAGCTTCCTTGCTTCATCTATACGAATGTATATTACTCCTCTGTGATAGGTTATGGTCTTACATGTTGAATTTGAACAGTCTGAAACCCAATGTTGACTGTTAGCAACAAGTAAAAGGCCATTGTCAGGTGTCTTAGTGATGTTTGTAATTACCAAATCATTGTTGTTTATTCTTTCGAGCGTAAGTTCATTTATATCGTATCGTTTTTTTTCTGAATTGCTCATTTCATAATCTGAAAATACAATGTTGGTTTTTTCGATATCATTAAAAATTACATCGTCAATATTTTCAAAGGAGATTTTATCAATTTTGGTAAGATAAATTCCTGTATGTGTTTTTTCCTTATAATTGTTTTTTTCGTTAGTATAGGTACCCAATATAGATATGTCATTATTGTTGATTTCGTAATTAAAATTGGTTAATATTTTACCTTTAAAAGAGATAAATTTTGAGTTTACTTCCGAATCGATAGAGTTGATTTTTCCAATCAAATGTCCGCTTATTATTTTTTTGTCAGTGTTTTTGCTGTCGGAAGACATGGTTACTCTTGTGTCAAAATACAAGTTGCCCTCATTGTCTATTTTATAGTCTGAAGTCGTTTTATTACTTTTTGTAATAACAGAATATGGAAGTGTAGCTTGGCAAGATTCTATAATGTTGAAATTTTTATCCAACAACTTGTATTGCAAAGTGACTTTTTCGTTTTTATCAGAACATTGTTCTCCACCTATTATGAATTTTGCTCCATCCGAACTAGAAATAAAAAACAGGGATGCATCATGAAATACTTTTTCCCTTCGAGCTAATTGAAGTATTTTTTTTGGTTTTTGAATTTCAGTTAATTCTTTATCGAAAATTTGAATGTATGCACTTTTTTCAGTATCCGTAGTTTGTGACCATACAACGTAAATTAAATCATTGCAAATCATTGTTTCCTGAACATCACATTCATCGATGATTGTACCAGATTTTGGTAATCCAAATGCTTTAATAGGTATTGTCTTTATCAAAGTAGTACTGTCTTTGTGATAGACCGATAAGCGAAGTCCTTTTTCCTTCTTTTTAATAACCGATTTTACATAAATATTGTCATCAATTTTACCAAGAATTTTTGTTGATACCAATTTACTCTCTTTAATTGGAGTGTATGTAGAAATGTAATTAACGTTTTGTGATATTCCAATAATGCTGGATAAAACAGCAGTTATGAAAATTAAGAACGATCGTTTCATGTGTTTTAAAAATATTTAGAGAAAATTTAATTGAGATTTTTGGCAAATATATGGTAATTTTTTTATTTTGACTAATACAAATTTTGGAAAAATGTTGCTTTTCAAAATTAAGGCCAACGAACCGCGAAAAAGGCTTGCTTTCAACGGGGGTTAGCTGGAAATTGAAGCGATATCTAAATGAATAAACGATAGTGGCAGGCGAAAGGAAAGTGGGGCTTTATCCTCTCCGAAAAGCAGGTTATGGGTATTAAAGGTAATTTAATATGAAACAAGCGGCATTAATACTTTTACTCTTTTTCTCACTCATTGCTTTGAGTAGAAATCGTTATGAAAATTTCACTTACACAGTCGAGAATTTAAAGAGAAAAGAGATTCCTGATTCATTGAAACTTTTTGTTTTCGTTGGTGAAAAAATATACTTCAAGCCAAGGAAAAGTATTCATAAATATTCGTTTTACAAAAGCTATATTGCAAAGTATAAAGTCATCAAATGCATTTATGGAAATTGCAAAAAGGAGACCGTGAAATTTAGAATATATAGTCATCTGGAATTTAAATGTTTTCCGCAATATGCATTGCTTTTTGACAACAAGGAAAGGAATCGCTATGAGTTGGAATATAGACAGGTTATTACTGTAGCAAAAACAAGAGATGGCAGATGGGCCAGTTGTGGACATAGGTATGGTGGAGATGATCAAAATGGGAAAAAAATCGAACCTGTTTCCTTGAAGTTTGAAGAGGATATATGGCATAATTTATCAAACACAAAGAATGAGCTAATTCCTAAGTATTATCCAGAACCATATTTTGAGATTGTGAATGACAGTGCAAGATGTCTTATGGGGTATTACGTTGAAGATTTTTTTATTATTCAAAAATACAATGTACTTAAAGCGCGAAATTTTTTTAAATAGGGCTTCATATTTACAATACTTCGGTAATGTTTTGTAACTTGCTTATTATCAGCGCTTT
Source organism: uncultured Lentimicrobiaceae bacterium (assembly GCA_964653595.1). Lineage (GTDB taxonomy): Bacteria > Bacteroidota > Bacteroidia > Bacteroidales > WCHB1-69 > JBAXTE01. The sequence continues at coordinate 15,141 of CAZZHH010000033.1, read as the reverse complement.
GTTATTTCGAGTCATGGCGAGAAATCTCGTTGATAATCAATTGGTTACAAATTTTAAAATTCGTATAATTAAATATTTACCGAAGTATTGTATTTATAGATGATTATATTAAAAAATGGTTCTAACAAAGTCATACTATTAGCAGAAGAGATTCGAAAATTGAAACGACAATCAAATAAATAAACGGCAGTCATGGTAGCTATCGCAATTTCCTGTCTCGCTTTGCGAACTCATAATTTATAATTCATAACTCATAACTCTCAACTCAAATAATTCCGCAGAACAAGAATTCGCCATTAGGCGAATTCTTGTTCTGCGAGGATGCTCGAATTATTAAAAAATCGAAGATTTTTATAATTCGGCACTTTATAAACTCACTTCCGTTTATAACTCGTTCCCATTAGGTGTGGTTGCAAATGCGAAAATAATGTAAATTTGTACACAATAATCATTTATCGGTTAATCAGATCGAAAAAAACCTGATGAACAGCACTTAAATAAAGAAAAAAATGGCACAGCAGTATTCGGAAGATAGTGTAAAATCGTTGGAGTGGCAGGAGCATATTCGCTTACGACCAGGAATGTATATCGGGAAACTTGGAGATGGTGCTTCGCAAGATGATGGAATATATGTTTTACTCAAAGAAATTATTGATAATTCGATTGACGAATATTTGATGGGAAATGGAAAAAATGTCGATATTTCAATCAAAGAAAATCGTGTAAAAGTCCGTGACCGCGGTCGAGGTATTCCTTTGGGTAGTGTTATCGATTGTGTTAGTAAAATGAATACAGGAGCGAAATATGATAGTTCAGTATTTCAAAAATCGATTGGATTAAATGGAGTAGGAACAAAAGCTGTAAATGCCTTATCTAGCTATTTTTGTGTTCAGTCGTTTAGAGATGGAGAGACTAAAAAAGTAGAATTTTCGAAAGGTCTTGTGATTAATGAGTACCCGGTTGATAAAACAGATGAACCAAATGGAACCGCCATAACTTTTATTCCAGATACTGAAATTTTTGGTAACTACTATTATATTTCAGAATATATTGACAAAAAAATGTGGAATTATGCCTATTTAAATAAAGGGCTATCGCTAACATTTAACGGTCAAAAATATTTCTCCAAAAACGGACTTTTGGATTTATTGGAAAACAACATCAACGGCGATGTATGCTATCCAGCTTTGCATCTTTATGATCCGAATTTTGAGTTTGCATTCACCCATTTGGTAAATGGAAACGAAGAGTATTATTCTTTTGTAAATGGTCAAAATACTAGTCAAGGAGGAACGCATCAACAGGCGTTCCGTGAGGCGATTGTGAAGACCGTCCGCGATTTTTATAAAAAAGATTTTGAACCCAGTGATATTCGAAATTCGATGATTGCTGCTATAAGCTTTAGAATTCAAGAACCAGTGTTTGAATCGCAAACAAAAACCAAACTAGGGTCGATGAATATGGAACCCAATGGCAAGGGACAATCGGTTAAGAATTATATCATGGAGGTAGTAAGTACTTTATTAGATAAGTATTTACATATGAATCCCGATATGGCAGAAGCATTGCTCCGTCGTATCATTGAATCCGAAAAAGAGCGAAAAGATATTGCAGGAATAAAAAAATTGGCTCGAGATAGTGCAAAAAAAGTGAGTCTTCATAATAAAAAACTAAGGGATTGTCGAATTCATTTGAATAGCAACGATCAACGAGGACTCGAATCCACCATTTTTATCACTGAAGGGGATTCTGCAAGCGGATCCATTACTAAGACTAGAGATGTTAACACACAAGCTGTTTTTAGCTTAAAAGGAAAACCTTTGAATTGCTTTGGCGAAAGTAGAAAAGTTGTCTACGAAAACGAAGAGTTTAATCTATTACAATCCGCTTTAAACCTAGAGGATGGACTGGAAGGATTAAGATATAACTATGTAGTAATGGCTACCGATGCCGATGATGATGGTATGCATATTCGATTGTTATTGCTCACATTTTTTCTAAAATATTACCCTGATTTAATCAAAGCTGGACATGTGTATATTTTACAAACACCACTTTTTAGAGTTCGTAACAAACAAAAAACATTCTACTGTTATAACGATGAAGAGAGAGTAAATGCAATAAAAGAGTGTGGCTCTAATCCCGAAATTACAAGATTTAAAGGGCTAGGAGAGATATCTCCAGATGAGTTTAGACATTTTATTGGATCTACTATGCGATTAGATCCTGTTGTGATGAAAAAGGATTCAGGTCCGAATGATTTGTTGAGCTTTTATATGGGTAAAAATACCCCTGATAGGCAGAAGTTTATCATCGAAAACCTTAGGTACGTAGAAGATTAGAAAAAATCAAGGCGCCCACTGAGAATGGGAAACTCCAACTAAAAAAGCGTTGTTGTTTTCCAGCTTATAAATCAAGATCAGTGCTTTCCAATCTAATCCATCATATTTATTCTTTTCTCCAGGAAAATAAAATTCTACAAATTCCGATTTTGGAAATACCTCTTTTATGTTACTAGGAGTATTGTGAACATTAGTGGTTTTGTTTAGCTGTTTTTTTGCAACAGTCAAAAAATCGACATCGTAGACAAACTGGTCGAAATATTTTTGGATGTTTAACATGATTGGGTCTCCAATACCCTCTTGGGCTCCCCATTTAAAAGTTTTTTTCGATTTGCTCAAATCCAAAATCTGCTCTTTGGTAAGCACCTTGTCCTCTTTTATATCGATGGAAGACAATGCCGAAAAACGAACGCCTTCAACTGGATGGATGTAGTTTGCAAAAGCATCAAAGTCTTTTGCTTTGATTGCCGTCATGATTTTTTCGGAAATTACCATCACGTCTATTTTGACATTAGTGTCCACTCTAGAAATGGTCTCTTTTTGGTTTTTGTCTGTTTTATCTCTTGAATTGCAAGAAGTAAAACATGTCACTATGGCAAATAATGCTACAGTAAAAAATTTAAATTTCATTTTTTGTGTGAATTTTGGTTATTGATAAATTTTTGATCAGATACCTGATTTTGTGGTAATGATTTTTTTTAAAATGTAGATTCCGATAGTGCAATCCCATTTTATGAAAAACAAATTGCATAATGCAAAGATATTGATTTTATCAGTTTATCCAAGTAAATATAAATTAAAACACTATTGTCCGATAAAACTTAAATAGTAATTATGAGATTCTTTGCAATTGTTTTCATGGATTTTTTTGAATAATATAGAATTTATATAAAGACATTACTTTTGGAGTCCTTAAGAGTGATGCGAATCTATAATTCAGGGATGTTAATAATAAAAAATCAAACAAACGTATGGATATATAAAATATTAATCGTACCTTTGCACCCTTAAAAACAAATAACAAAATAAATTACATTTATGGCTACAAGAATTAGATTACAACGCCACGGAAAAAAAGGGAAACCCTTTTATTCTATTGTCGTAGCTGATGGTCGTGCACCTCGAGATGGGCGTTTTATTGAGAAATTGGGTACTTACAATCCAATGTCTGATCCTGCAATGATTAGTTTAGATATCGACAGAGCTGCCTATTGGGTAGGTGTTGGTGCTCAACCTAGCGACACTGCTCGCTCTATTCTTAGCAGAGAAGGTGTTTTGTTGAAACATCACCTAGCTATTGGAGTTACAAAAGGTGCTTTGACAGATGATCAAGCTCTTGCAAAATTTGAAGCATGGAAATCAGAAAAAGATGCTAAATTTAATGCATACATTAGCTCTAAAGATCAAAAGTCAAGAGATCTTGTTAAAAAAGCATTAGAAGCTGAAGCAAAAGTAAAAGAAGCAAAAGCTGCTGCTATTGCAAAGAAAAATCAACCAGAAGTAGAAGAAGCTCTAGCTGCTGAAGAAGAAGTTGTTGCAGAAGAGGCTCCTGTTGCTGAAGTAGAAGAAGCTCCAACTGCTGAAGCTACTGAAGAAGTTGCTGAATAATCATCAATGACCGAATACAAAGGATTTTATTATTTAGGTAAAATAACAAAACCTTTTGGTTATAAGGGAGATTTGGTTATCTACATCGATGCCGATCAACCTCAAGATTATAAAAATTTGGAATCAGTTCTCATCGATGTCGATGGCGAGCTGATTCCTTTTTTTATCGACCGCTTTGAATTTAAATCAAACAATCATGTCATTGTTCACTTTGTTGGTCTGCTGCCAGAAGAAGCTCTTCATCTGGTTAATAACAATCTATACCTCCCGTTATCATCACTGCCAAAACTTACAGGAAATAAATTTTACTTTCATGAAGTGATTGGTTTTAAAGTGGTAGATAAAACAAAAGGTGAAATTGGAACTGTTGCCTCATTTTTAGAATTTCCAACTCAATCGGTTATGTCTATTGATAGTAATGGAAAAGAAGTGCTAATACCTGTGATTGATGCATTTATTTTATCCGTAGACAGAGATCTTAAACAGATATATATCGATTCTCCGGAAGGATTAATTGACTTATATCTGAGTTAAATGTCTCCCAATCCTCCATTTGCTTTTAAACATTTTTCCCTCTCTCATCATCGATCTTCCATGAAGGTTACTACCGATTCTGTATTACTAGGTTCATTGTGTAAAATTGAAAGCGAAAATAAAATTTTAGATATTGGGACAGGTTGTGGTATATTAGCACTGATGATGGCTCAAAAATCATCGGCAAACATAGTGGCAATAGACGTTGATTTGGATTCTGTAAATGAAGCAAAAGAGAATTTTAATCGATCCCCATGGATTAATCGTATAACAGTTCATTGCGTTGATGTTAAAACATTTTCAGAAACTTCTAAGTCAAAATTTGATTTAATAATTACAAACCCACCCTATTTTACACAAAAAATATTTTCTCCAAATTTTCAAAAGCACCAAGCTCGAAATACCGATGCTCTTTCCTATGATACGCTCTTAGATTCTATAGAAAAAATGCTCAGTGGTGATGGAAGTTTTTGGATCGTATTGCCTCCAATAGAATATAAAAAATTTGCACTTATTGCCACTTATTCTCTTTTTTCCTGTAAGATGTTATATAAAATATCTAACAGTCAGCATAGTGACCCTGTCTTGTTTGTGGCCCAATGGACAAAATATGATGTCGGCAATATTCACAAAATCAATACCTTGTCCATATACGATTCTCATCATAATTACACCTCTGGATTTAAACAATTGACATCCGATTTTTATCTTGAGTTTTAAATAAAGAATTTTGCTAATCATTGATTTGATAATCACAGATTTAAGAAATCATCATCTTTTGTTTGGAAATTGATAAATTTAACCCTATTTTTGTAACCAGTTAATTTTATTTAAGGGATAGTTACCCAATGTTTTTATAGGTATAATCGTCTAATAATATAAAACAGTTGAATAACAAAAATCAAATAGAGGATTTAATTAAGCTTTGTGCATCCAATGATTCAGATGCTCAAAAACAACTGTTTATTATTTATTATTCTAAGCTGATGACAATTTGTTTGAGATATACCGACAATCAAGATGATGCTAAAGATGTTTTAAATGAAAGTTTTTTAAAAATATTTCAAAACATCCAAAGTTTTAACCATCAAGGTTCATTTGAAGGATGGCTCAAACGAATTGTGTCCAATACAGCTATTGATTTTGTAAGGACTAATTATAAACATAAAAACACTCAATCTATTCATGCTTTTCAAGACATATCAAGTGACTTTGGATATGTAGATGCTCTCTCAAATTTGGCAGAAAAAGATTTACTTACTCTTATTCAGCAGCTGCCACCAATGACACGAAGTGTCTTTAATTTAGCTGTTTTTGAAAATATGTCTCATAAAGAAATTGCACAGATTCTAGGCATGAAAGAGGGGACATCTATGTGGCATCTAAACAATGCTCGGAATATATTAAAGCGTCAGTTGTACATACTTGCTCAAGAAACGGAGGTAATTTATGGATAGATTCGACGAATTATTCATAAAAAAAATCAATCAGATTGAACTTCCTGACTCCGAACAGGCATGGAACGATTTTGAAACATTTAGAAGAGAAAATGCAAAACTATCTCAGATAAATTCTAAAACTAATAAAAATATTCTCTTCCTGCTTTTAGGGTTCCTCCTCTTATTTGTAGGGGCAATAGGTGGATATTTTTATGCTCAACTCACTTTTAATAATAAATATAATTTCACTAAAGAGGATGCTTTACATGTTTTAAAAAATACAAACACTTCTGTAGTTTCATCTATTCATTCTCTCGATAATTCATCTTTTGCACAAGTAAAATCTTTTTCTAATTTTAAATCTCCGCCCATAGAAAAGGGCAATTTCAATTCAAATGGCATCCAAAAAGTGGATAGGATAACTCTAGTTTCTAATTCTGATTCAGGGAATAGTAATTTAATATCTATTGTCAAAGAAGATGAGGTTAATGCCCAATATTCCAATTATCACGAAAATACTCCCTTTGATGAAAATTATTTGAATCCAATCTCTGATATAGAAACATTTGCTTCAAATTCAGTAGAAAATAAATCTCAAATAATCTCTGATAAGCCTCAAACTTCTAGCAGTGTGAATATTTCTGATACGAATAATCAATCGATACCTGTAAATGCTTTAGAATTAAATCAGAACATACCTTCTCAATTAGAAAACACGAAAAAAATAAATGAGATAAGATATCAAACCAACGTATCCAATTCTCAATTGCCAGTGACCAGTATGGAGTCAGGAAACTTTAAAAAAGTAAAATCGCTCAAGATGAAAGAGTATGTTTCGCTTTTTAAAAGATATACCGATAAGTCGCTGTATAGCCTCGAAAATTCAAATGATATTGGGGGACTGTTATATAGTCGCTTTATAGAAAATCCTGCAAATAGTGGTATTGAAAATAGATATTCAATTTCAACAGGTGTTATGAGTAGTGGGTTTCAAACAAAGAATAATTTTTATAATATCGATAATAGTGTAATTTATATTGGGAATTCTTTTACCATGCTGAACAATAGGATAGGAGCTGGTTTTGTTGTTAATAAATCAACCCATTCTCATGATGATGCACTAAATGTTCAGTTCTCTTCTGCATACCGACTGGTGTTGTCAAAAAATCAGCAACTGAGAATGGGTGTAGGATTCAAGTCCTCAACTATTAGCTTTGAGTCTGATGATTTTTCGAATCACGATTTTTCTATGTATGCATTTCAAGTTGGGGTAAGATATAACTTTAAAACATTGTTTGCACAACTTTCATCTTCAAATATAGCTCCACTTTATTCTAAAAATGATAGGCCTATAAATATGAAAATACCCCATGTTACTCAACTTGATATAGGTGGAAGGTTCTTTATGTCGCAACATTGGGCTATGCATCCATTTTTATCAATTAAGTATGATTCATTCGCTAATTCTAAATTGACGGTAGACATACATACCGGTATTTCCTTAAAAAATAGATGGATGGTTGGTTTGTATGCCCAAAATTTCAACTCTGTTGGTTTGTATGCTGGAGCTTATGCAAATAAACGGTTATCCTTGTTTGTAAAATCAGACTTAAAACCTGAATCTACATCAACCTCAAGGTGGAGACAAACTGGGGAGATAATGTTGAAATTAGAACTAGGATCCTTTAAAAAGTAAAAATACTTACCTTTATCCCTTTATTCCCCACTATTTTTTATATCTTTGCTCGTTGATTTATAAAAATGATTTCTTGCTTTGGCTAAACAAGGGGTGTTGTTCATTTTTATTTAATTTATAATTGATATCGAATGAAGTTAAGTGTAATCATTGTAAACTACAATGTTGAACATTTTTTAGAACAGTGCTTGTATTCAGTAGAAAAAGCTATTGATGGAATCGAAGCGGAAGTATGGGTAGTCGACAACAACTCCGTAGATGGTTCAATGCAAATGTTGTCGCAAAAATTTCCTTGGGTGAATTGTATTGCCAATACGGATAATGTTGGATTTTCTAAGGCAAACAATCAAGCAATCAAACTTGCCAAAGGCGAATATATTCTATTACTCAATCCCGACACGATTGTGGAGACAGATTCGTTTAGCAAAACCATCCATTTTATGGATTTACATCCCGATGTTGGTGGATTGGGTGTAAAAATGGTAGATGGAAAAGGAAATTTTTTACCAGAGTCGAAAAGAGGATTGCCAACACCAGAGGTGGCTTTTTATAAAATTTTCGGTCTGTCAAAGTTGTTTAATAAATCAAAAAGATTCGGAAAATATCATCTCACCTACTTAGATAAAAACAAAAGTTTTGAAGTAGATGTTTTGTCAGGAGCATTCATGTTGCTTCGATCGGAAACACTCGATAAAGTAGGATTGCTCGATGAAGATTACTTTATGTATGGAGAAGATATTGATCTTTCATATCGCATTCTTAAAGGAGGTTTTAAAAATTTCTACTTCTCCGACACTACCATTCTCCATTATAAGGGAGAGAGTACCAAAAAAGGAAGTTTAAACTACGTATTTGTGTTTTATAACGCCATGCGAATTTTTGCTCGAAAGCACTTCTCTGGTAAAAGTAAAAGTTTCTTTATATCCATTATTAATTTTGCAATTTATTTTAGAGCAGCCATCAGTATTTCAAAAAGATTTTTACAACAAATATGGTTACCTGTCTCAGATTTCATTTTGATTTTTCTTTCGATGTTTCTGCTGAAAAACTATTGGGAAGATGTTGCATTATTCCAAAAATCAACTCATTTTCCGGATGAATATATTTTAGTTGCAGTTCCTATTTATATTTTTATATGGATTTATAGCATTTATCTTTCCGATGGATACAACAGTAAAAGTAAGCCCTCAAAAATTGTTAAGGGAGTGTTGGGAGGCACTCTTGTTATCCTAGTTTTATACGCTCTTTTACCTGATCAATATCGATACTCTAGGGCAATGATATTTCTTGGCTCAGTGTCTGTAATTGTGGTTTCTGTTGCATGGCGACTTTTATTAAACACGATTGGTGCAATTAAGTTCTCATTTGGGAATGAGGCTAGTCATCGTTTTTTAGTGGTGGGAGGTGTAAATGAAGTTCATAGAGTTGTGGAGATTCTTAGAAGAACGAATTTAAATCCTAACTTTATTGGATTTTTGACAATAGAAAAGGAGAAGGAGAGTTTAGGGACTTTAAACCAGATTTCTGAAATTGTTACAATTTATAAAATTAATGAAGTAGTGTTTTGCTCTAAGGATTTATCTGCTAACGAAATTATTACGTTGATGGGCAAACTCCAACCGTATCAATTGGAATATAAAATAGCACCTCCCGATAGTCTTTCTATTATTGGTAGTAGCTCGATAAATCGTTCGGGAGATATTTATGTTATTGAAATTAATTCTATTACTCACGCTCGTAACAAAAGAAACAAAAGAATTTTGGATGTGCTTGTATCTTTCTTTTTAATCGTAACTTTTCCAATTTTTGGTTGGTTTTCTAGCCCCTTGCGCTACCTCAAAAATATTTTCTCAGTGCTATTTGGTAAAAAAAGTTGGGTTGGGTTTAATCCAATCATTAAAAATGAAGATTTTGTCCTGAAGTCTGGTGTTTTGTATACTACAGATGGTTTGAATATCACAGATTTAACTTTAGAGCTAGTGGAGAAAGCAAACCATGTGTATGCCAGCGATTATAAAGTTGAAAATGACTTATTGATTATTTTGAAATCCATTTCAAAATTGGGTCGTTAAAATAGAGAAAGTTGGTTTTTTAGGTGAAAACTTTTTCTATGGTAGCATGTCTGTCCATATTTTTCAATGGCTTTTCTGTGTTCTAGCGTTCCATATCCCATGTTTTTATCCCAATTATACTGTGGAAATTCTTCATGGATAGTTTTCATATAAAGGTCACGCTCTGTTTTTGCTAGGATAGAAGCTGCTGCAATCGACTGATAAAGAGAATCGCCTTTTACGATACATTGGAATTCGAACTCTTGATCTGTGTAAAATCGGTTGCCATCGACAATCACAAATTCAGGTTTTTCTTTAAGCAAACGGATGGCTTCATTCATTGCTTTTATAGAAGCATTTAATATATTTATGCTGTCAATTTCGGCTTCCATAATTTTATAAACAGACCATGCAAAGGCATTTTTTTTTATCTCATGAGCAAGAATTGTTCTGTTTTTGGAGGATATTTTTTTGCTGTCATTTAATCCATTTATAGGCAAATTAGGATTTAAAATAACGGCTGCAGCAAATACAGGTCCAACCAAACAACCTCTTCCGGCTTCGTCACAACCTGCTTCAATTCTATCTTGATATCTTTCTTTTAATATGGGAATACTCATATTATATCAACGGTTGACAAAATTGTGGTAAGAACAATCGACCAAAAAAGAATGGTAGAAACGAGTTGCTTTTTTACTTCGATTAAATAGATGGAAAAAGTAGCTGATAATAATAAAATGATGTTTAACAAACTTTGGGCTGTAGGCTGAGTAGATATTAGCAACATGATAATTGAAAAAATTGAAAATGTAATCAGGACACTAGTCTTTTTTCTAATTTTAATTAACTTACCTTGTTGGTGGAGAGAAAGATGAAAAATGGATAAAAAGAGAAAAAAGGAGATAATAAGTGTCAGAATTATTCGATCCAAAACAATTTCGTGCAAATGAGCAAAAATTTCACTCCACATTTGCGTAATTAAATTATATTGAACGAATAGTTCGTCTGTTAAGAAGTAAAAAGTTGCCAAATATAATATGGGAATAAACATCCCTAAGAGTATAGAGACAAAATGTCTCCAATTTATATGTCGGAATATTATTAAACAAATAAAAATGGCTAGGATTAAAATAATGGATGGATAATAAAATAATGAACTTATGGTTACATAAAAGCTCGAAAGCATTACATTGTCTACCCCTTTGATGGATTGAAATGAGTCGAAAAGTCGGCCAAACATCAATAAGATAAATAGGTTTGAGATGACTATGTTGGTTAAAATCCCATTCATAGTTATTATTGATAGCACTAAATACAGAATGGAAGGGATCCAATTGTTTCTTTCTACTAAGTTGTGTTTTTGCATCAATATGGACAAATATACAGCCTGAAAAGATAACAATAGAATCGATATTACCAGATTCACAAATGCATCTTGAGGTGCATATGAAAAGTATATTCTTGATAAAGGCTCATAAATTGGAATAATTTCAGTAGGAGGAGTGGTCATGAATGATTTGCAGATTAACCATATAAATGCTACAATCAACAGACCAATTTGACTAAGAGGTTGATATGTTCTTATAGAAAAAATCATAATTCATTTTCTAAAAATTCATATCCAATATCTCTGCGATAATACATCCCTGAATAGGTAATATTTTGAATACTTTGATAGGACATATCAAGTGCTTCTTTTAATGTTTTTGCTCTAGAAGTTACTGCTATTACTCGTCCGCCAGAGGTGACGTTTTTTTCTACGTCGTTTTTAGAAACTCCTGCAAAAAAGAGCATGCTATGTCTGGTCTTTTCGGAGTCAATTTCAATGATATCTCCTTTTGCATATGTTTCTGGGTATCCTTTTGAAACCAGCATAACAGTAGCTGTAGCATCGTTGCTAATTTCCATTTTTTCACTTCTAAGTTGGCCTGTTGCAGCTGCTATCATATGTGCTACTATATCGCTTTCAATTCTTGGCATTACCGATTCAGTTTCAGGGTCTCCCATCCTTACATTGTATTCTATGACATAAGGATCGTCATTTACTTTAATTATACCAAAAAAGATAAATCCACAATAGGTTAATTTCTCTTTTTTAATCCCTTCTAAAGTAGGAACGATGATCCGACTAATTACTTTTTCTTCAAATGACTTATCAACAAATGGAACCGGTGATATAGAGCCCATGCCACCTGTGTTTAACCCACTGTCCTGTTCACCTATTCGTTTGTAATCCTTTGCATTAGGTAGTAATAGGTAATCTTTTCCATCTGTAAGAACAAACATTGAACATTCGATTCCTGATAAAAACTCTTCTATCACCACTTTATTTCCTGAATGTCCAAGTTTATCATAGAGTAAAAAATCGGTTAATGTGTTTTTGGCTTCTTCTTTAGAGTCTACTATTACAACTCCTTTGCCTGCTGCTAATCCATCGGCTTTTAAGACATACGGAGGATTTAAGCTATCAATATAGGAATACCCATCATGGATGTTTTCCTTGGTGAAAGTTTTGTAGGATGCTGTAGGAATATGATATTCCAACATAAATTCTTTAGCAAAATCTTTGCTGCTCTCTAGTTGAGATGCTTGTTGGGATGGTCCAATGATAAGGATATTTGATAGTTCTGATATGGATTTAAAGTAATCGTAAATGCCAAGTGCTAAAGGTGTCTCAGGTCCAATGACAACCATTCCGATTTTTTTATCTAAACAAAATCGGCCAATCTCTTCAAAATTCGATTCTTGTATCGAAAGCTGTGTGCCATATAAACTACTTCCTGCATTGCCAGGAGTAATATATAATTCTGTTGTGATTTTACTTTGTGCAATTTTCCAAGCCATAGCACTCTCTCTACCACCCGATCCAATCAGTAAAATATTCATTTTTATTTTTTTTATTTTTAGGGCTCAAAGGTAATCATTTTTGATAAATTTTGAAACTCCTCTTTTTGAAATAATAAAAGGAGAATCAAATTCTCCTTTTATTATTTACATAAATTTTACTGGTAAAGAATTATGCTTGAGAATTAGAATGTTAATCTTGTGGAATATTTACATCCAAATCTTCTCCAATAATTTCTAATTTAAAACCAGAACCATGTATGTTTTTGATGTTTACATTTGGATCCTCTTTTAGGTATTTACGAAGTTTAGTAATAAATACATCCATACTTCTGCCGATAAAATAATCATCTTCACCCCAAACTGTTTTTAAAATTACCTCTCTAGGAATTAAAGTGTTTTTGTGTGAAGCTAAAAGTTTAAGTAAATCGGATTCTTTACGAGTTAAACTGCGATTAATGCTAGGTGATTTTAATTGAAGAGCACTATAGTCAAAAGTAAATATTCCCATTTGGAAAACTTCTTGTTCGCCAAGGAAGGAAGTGATTTTTACAGCCTTAGTTCTACGTAAAATTGCCTCGATACGCAAACTCAATTCTTCCGTGCTAAATGGTTTTGTGATGTAATCATCGGCCCCAATTTTGAATCCTTTGATTTTATCCTCTTTAAGGGTGCGAGCAGTTAGAAAAATCATAGGTACATTTTTGTCTATGTTTCTAATCTCTTGAGCTAGACTAAAACCGTCTTTTACAGGCATCATAATGTCTAATATGCACAAATCAAATTTATCTTTGTTGAAAATTTTTGTGCCTTCTTCTCCATCACTACATGCTGTAACTTCATAGTTTAACATTTCAAGATAGTCTTTTAGGACTAAACGTAAGTTTTGGTTATCTTCTACCAATAAAATTTTGTTTTTTTCGCCTCTCATCTTTTTATTATTTTTAGTTGTTAATTATTATTTTGAATTGTTAAATGGTAAATATACAGTGAATTTTGAACCTTTATTGAGTTCGCTTGTAGCAGTAATTTTCCCCTTGTGAATTTCTACTAATTGTTTTACAAAATACAACCCCAAACCAAATCCTTTTATGTTAAAACCATTCTTAATTCGATAGGTTTTGTTGAAGATTTTTGAAATAGATTCATTTGGTATTCCAATTCCATTATCCGTAATGGTAACATAAATCCCATCTTTGGATGAACGAGTGGTTATATTGATAATAGGATTAGTTGGTGAATATTTTAGGGCGTTGTCTAGTAAATTGGTAAAAATCATGGTGATAAAAGAATAATCTCCTTTTACAATATATTCACTTGCTTCAAATTGAGTTGTAATTGAGCCTCCATTTTCTGAGGCAATAAATTGAAAATTCTTACTCTCCTTTTTTAATAACTCATGGATATCAATCTCCGCAATAGTCATTTTGGATGCACTATTTTCGATGACAGAAATACTTAACAATCGCTCCACGATTTGTTTCATTTTGCGATTCTCTTCTCTTATGATGTTAATGTATATTTCTGTCTTATCTGCTGATAATTCGTATTTGAATTTTTTAAATATGTCAATAGCAATGGATGTGGTTGCAATGGGAGTTTTTAATTCGTGAGTGATGTTTTGGAAAAAATCATCTTTTAATTTAGATTCCTTATTACTGCCAATCCATCTTTTAATAACATAAATGTAAATAATTATAAATAGTACTACAACTATTATGGTAAGAAACATTGCCGTTTTGAGATTTGATATCACCAAAAGATTATAATCCCGAATGTGGTAATGTATAATATAAGTTGTAAGTACTCCTTTGTTAGGAAGGCTAACGGATGCAGTAATTGGAGTTTCATCCCATTTATTAAATACCGATTCAGATGAAGAAAAAATTATCTGATCCTTAGAAGCTGTTGTGATTACAACAATCGCATCTTCAATCCTTAATGAATCACTGATGTTTTTTTGAATGCTTGGAAATAAAATGTCTTTGAAAAAAATATAATTGTTGAAATTAGTGTCAATTTTAGTAGAGTCTTTGAATGTTAATTCTTTAATCAGAGTCTTTTGTAAAATTAAACTAATGTTATTCTGAATTTCTTGCTTTTCTGAATTATAGGCATACTTATGCAATAGTATAAAAACAAATAATAATAACAATGCCAAAAAAATGACAACGCTAAAATATACTGTTTTTATATTATTTCTAAGACTCATTTCAAATATTTCAATGCAATGTTATTAAATAGTGACCAATTTTGAAAATGAAATAAAATTTACAATCTAAAAGATTAACATTTTATTTTGTAAATATACAAAATTGTTTTGACTTAATTGAGCATATTTCGTAAATTTATTGTATTGATAATGTTAATAGCCAGATTATCAGTATATTAAAAAGCATTATTTTGAGAAAATTTATTTTAATTTTCTTTGTTAACTTAAATTAATTCAAATATTAACTCTTTTTTTTTATTAAAACTAGAATTGTGCATCAAATCAAATAAAAATGTGCTTAATTTTATTAATGAATTTTCGATATTATCTTAATCTGTAAAAACTGTTTGGTTAATTTTCCCTAAATTCAAGTAATAAATGCAACTTTATAGGGTAAAATAATAAATATTTTTTC
>CAZZHH010000032.1:0-38152 GCA_964653595.1 uncultured Lentimicrobiaceae bacterium | reverse complement strand
TTTGTTGTTTTTCTAAGGTGCAAAGATATGAAATTAAATGATGACCTCTATAAATCTTTATCGATTCTCAAATCCAATTGATGATATCCTTTTAATCTTAACGTATTATATCTGGAATAATCCGTAATAGCCTGACCTCTAACATCCCAAACAGATTTTAATGCAGAATTTTCTAAATCTACCGGACTATATGGCGATCCACCAGAATAGCGCCACTTAAGACCCACCGTCCAATTTTTCTTAAACGATTTGCTTAATATCACATTAAAAAGATGTTGATTATCCCACGCGGAGGGGATATAAGTATCATCCATTTTCTGAAATTCACTTCTTACAAAAGTGTACGACATGGTAAAATTGAACATTTCTCCCATTTTTTGTGTGGCAAATAATTCAAATCCATAAGCCCTACCCTTTGAATTAGAAACAACCTCCTCGTCGCCTACTACGCCAAATCCAGCACCTTTGCTTGCCAAAGGAATAGAATCTTTAAGCGAAAAAGGAGAATTGCTATACATTTTATAGAAACCCTCTAATGAGATCTTCATCTTAGTGCTAGGCAAAAAATCAACACCTCCTACTATATTATCCACTCGTATAAATTTCAAATTATTCGTTTTATTTACAAATACTCCTAACGAATCACGATAACCCAATGTAGTATAAGAAGGCAACTGATAATACCTTGCTATGTTAGCATTTAAAGTCCATTTAGAATTAATCATGTACGAAGCAGATAATCGAGGAGAAAGTTGGTCAATCAAATTCATCATCGAAGAAGAATAATTGTTTGCATCCGATCGCAAACCAACAGACAGGGTTAACTTTTCCATCCATGTTTTACTCGCTTGAAAGAAAAAACCCCACTTAAACAAATCAAAATCAGAGGAATAATTGACAACCAAACTTCTGTTACCCACAATTATTTTATTAAACGTTTGATTGTGATACTTTGCATATTCACCTGATAATCCTCCCGACAATCGATATCCTTTTGAAATATAAACTTGCTCAAAACGAAACTTATTTTCGATTTCATGAGAGTTGTAATCTAAAATTTTAGCCCCAGAAACTTCATTGTTGTTAACATATTTTATTTGAGAATTATTCAAGTAATTTCTGCTCACCACATAATTTTGAAATCCATTCTTTACAAAATGTTTCCACACAACTCCAAAAGTATAATTCCACTGATCGTTTTGAGGTAAATATCCCAAAATATACTTCTGATACTCCGTTTGGTTCTTGATTCCTGTATTAAGTTTATTTTGATCGAAAGCCCCTAAACTAATAATATTTAATTGATCCTTATTCCCAAGTTTATGAGAAATTTTAAACTGATAATCGTTGTAAGTAGGCAAAAAAGGCAGCCCTATGGCATTAAATAGAAATTGCAAATACGAACGTCGATATGACAAAAGATAATTCGTGTTTTTGCCCAGAGGACCGTCAATCGCCAACGACAAATCGGATGCCCCTATAGCTCCTTTAAATTGCAACCTCTCTTTGTTGCCCTCCACTTGTTTCAACAACATAACCGAACTCAATGCATTCCCTCTGGAAGCAGGAAAAGCACCCGAAAAAAACTCAATTTCCTTAACAAAGTCGATATTAATTATCCCAACAGGCCCTCCAGAACCACCTTGCGTAGCAAAATGGTTGATATTTGGAATTTCAATATCATCCAGATAAAATCTATTTTCATTGGGACCACCGCCTCTAACAATGACATCATTTCGGAAAGAGACTCCAGAAGCAACCCCAGGCAACGACTGTATCACTTTTGACACATCTCTATTGCCACCCGGACTACGTTCTAACTCAGAGATACCAAGAGATTTAACGGAAACTGGACTCTCCTCTTTTTTTTCAAAAACAGAAGCTCTTACCTCCACAGCATCTAAATTGTAGGTTTTTTCCTTTAAGCCAATTTCGATGTTTACCGATTTTTTGTTGTTGACCATAAACTCATTGGATATCTTTCGTTCGAAGCCCACAGTAGTAACAATGAGCTTAACATACCCGGGCTGTATGCCAGTAAAAATAAAATTTCCATCAAAATCAGAAGTAGAGCCAATGGTAGTTCCTTCAATCAATATATTTACAAACGGAAGAGGCTCATTGTTTTTTTCATTAAAAACCCTCCCTTTAATTACCCCATTTTGAGCAATTACAACATTGGGAACCAATATCATGAATGTAAATACTAATAAATAGAATATACGTTGTAATTTTTTAAGCTGCATAATAGTTATTTTTTTAGAAGATTTCGATATGTATACAAAAAAAAAGTTCTCAATGTTTAGTTGTTCATAAGTCAAATATTTGTTAACACAACTTTGGCTTAAAATTTGATAATTTTGGCGTGGTTTAATTAAATTAAAAACTAAAACAAATAAATTATGAAAAAAGTAGGATTAACATTATTAGTAGCATTATTTATTGCAACAACTGCAAGTGCTCAAATTAAAAACAAAAAAGGCGAAATCATTTTACCAGAAACTGGTGAGTGGGCTATCGGTATCGATGCAACTCCTTTCCTTAATTATTTTGGAAACTTCGTTGGTGCAAATGGTTTAAATGTAGCTCCAACTTGGAACTTCTTAAACACTAACCAATCTATTACTGGTAAATATTTTGTATCAGAAACTATGGCATACCGCGGATCTCTTCGTTTATCTATGAGATCGACTTCTGGCTCAGAAATGGTTGCTGATCGTTTAACTACAGTTGCTCCCGTTTTCCCTGGTTCTCTTCCTGCTGAAGTAGAAAACACTTGGAAACAAGGAGCTACTGACATAGCTATTTCTGGTGGTATCGAATGGAGAAAAGGCAAAGGTCGCTTACAAGGTTTCTATGGTGGCGAATTCGGAATTGGTCTTTCTTCTTCTAGCCAAAAATACACTTATGGTAATGCATTAACTCAAACATCTTCTGCAGCAGCTAACAACGTTGACATCACAGCTGCTGACAACATGCTTACTGGTGCTAACATTACCAACGATCCATTCGGAAACCCTGCTCGTGCTACAAAAATCAAAAACGGAACTCAATTTTTAATTGGTGCTCGTGGTTTTATCGGTGCTGAATATTTCGTAATCCCTAAACTTTCAGTAGGTGGCGAATTTGGTTGGGCTATTGGATTTACTTCTTCAGGAAAAAGAACTGTAGAAATGGAATCTGAAGGTATGGCTCCAGGAACTCCTCCTGTTGAAACTCTTTCTACTTTCACTGTAGAATCAAAAAATCCAAGATCTATCGGTTTTGATAATGACAATACTAACTCATTATTTGGACCAGCAGGAAGTTTAAAAATCACTTTCCACTTCTAAGATTTTAAAACCCTTAATTAATAAAAAAAGCCAAACAAAAGTTTGGCTTTTTTTATTCCTAATGGTTACTCAATCTCCATTAATTAATTTTCAAGTAAGGCGGATTCATTAACTCACCCAGAAAGGGCAGCTATTTCAAACCCAATTACGCATTAAAAATTGCAAAATTGATTAACAAAAAGGAAATCCATATTTATATAATAGTTCCTAAACCTGGGTTACCCTTCTTAAAATATTGGCTCATAAAGATGATTTTGTTACATTATGCGAGTATAGAGCCCACTTCAAAAAGTGCTATAAAGTCATAAAAAACTGAATTTTTGTCAGCAAATGGCAGATTTATACCATTATTATTGTAAAATTATTTTACCTTTTTGTAATAAAGTGGACTCAATTTTTCAAAAAAAAATTCTCCAACAAGCTCTATAGAGTCATTAAAAGACACCTAAATCATGGATTTTTGAAACACTTTTTGACAAAATGTAAATCAAAAATACAGCAACAATATTTTACAAATTAGTGCATTGAATTTTTTCCAAATTCATAAAAATCCTTGCACTTTATAAAAACTAATAAATTATATGTCAGTCTGTCCCGATATCTATCGGGATTATCGAAGACGACTTAAAAATCGCACATATATAATCCCGATAATTATCGAGACTATTTGACCAGTTTTATTTATTAGCACATCATTTTTGGAATTTATTGCTTTATTTTGATTTTATACAGACCCTAATTATTTTTTCTTCTTCTAAAAATTGGATCTACGATCGTGGTATCCTCTTTCTCCATTTGGCTGGAAAGAGTATCTTGAGGAGGAGTTGTTTGCTGATTTCCAATACTGGCAACAGTGGTTTTCTGAAGACTCATCAGCTCATTTATCACATCTAAAAACATTTTTGAAGCATTATCGTCCGTTTCGAGATAATAGCCCAACGATTCGTAAAATTGCTTACGAGTAACACCATGTTTTGCGAATAAATTGCGATAGTAAGTTGTCGTATATAAGCCCACATCAATTCCTTTTTGTCCTTTAAAATAAATCACCGATTCAACTACATAAACATCAAAAAGAATCTTTGTCAATTTTGGTTTTTCAATTAATTTAGATGGCTTTACAACAACGGTTTTATCAGCTTTTGAGCAACTAAATAAGAAAAAAAAACCACTCAATAAAAATAAAAAGCAAACAATTTTACAAAGGTAATTCTTCATCAATTTTCAGCATTAAAAGTTAATCTCAGACCTCTTACTTGCTCATTAAAATCGCCATTGTCGTAAACCAATTGTCCATTCACAAATGTTTTCACAATTTTTGAGTGTAAAGTAGTGCCTTCCAAAGGAGACCAACCACATTTGTACAAAATATTATCCTCATCGATAACTTGCTCGGCTTTTAAATCAACCAACACCAAATCTGCAAAGTTGCCAGGGCGAATAAACCCTCTTTTGTCAATTTTAAAACATTTCGCAGGCGCATGGCACATTTTTTCGACAATTTTATCCAGTGTAATTTTCCCTTGATGATAAAGCTCAAGCATCATCAAAAGGCCATGTTGAACCAAAGGAATACCAGATGGAGATTTAAAATAACTATGATCTTTCTCTTCAAGTAAGTGTGGTGCATGATCGGTAGCAACCACATCGATTTTATTTCCCATCAATCCAACTAACAACCTAATTTGATCTTCGGGACTTTTAATTGCTGGATTACACTTTATCAATGCACCTTGTTCCTGATAATCTAAATAGCTAAACCACAAATGGTGAACACAAACTTCGCTGGTTATCCTCTTTTTCTCTAATGGCATTTTATGATCGAATAATTCCAACTCTTTTGCGGTAGATAAATGCAATATATGTAGCCTTGTGTTGTATTTTTTTGCAAGAGAAACGGCATACGAACTAGAAGAATAACACGCCTCAGCACTTCTTATTGCCGCATGTCTATCAAACGGAACATCCTCGCCATATTGCTCACGATACTTAGCACTGTTCTCTTTAATAATATTTTCGTCCTCGGCATGTACCGCCAAAAGAGACTTAGAACAAGCAAATAATTGCTCCAGCGCTTGAGGATTATCTACTAGCATGTTACCAGTGGAAGCCCCCATAAATATTTTAACGCCACAAACATTGTTGGGATTTGTTTTTAAAACCTCCGCAATGTTGTCATTCGACGCACCCATATAAAACGAATAATTAGCCAGCGA
Source organism: uncultured Lentimicrobiaceae bacterium (assembly GCA_964653595.1). GTDB lineage: Bacteria > Bacteroidota > Bacteroidia > Bacteroidales > WCHB1-69 > JBAXTE01. Next base: position 32,604 of record CAZZHH010000032.1, on the reverse strand, counting down.
CTTAGAAGATGCTTGTTGATACTTTGCCTCTAAAATTTCTTGCGTAACTACATTCGGAATGGTATTGGGCATATCCATATACGATGTCACACCCCCAGCAACTGCTGCTTTGGACTCAGTAAAAATATCTCCTTTATGAGTTAACCCTGGATCTCTAAAATGAACCTGATCATCAATCACTCCTGGAATTAAAAAAAGACCCTCCGCATCAATAAAAACAGTATCTTCATCTAGCAAAATATCTTCAATAGCAAAGTTGTCGGTGAGAACTAACTTAATGTATCCCTGTTGAATCACAACATCTGCTTTAATAACTCTTCCCTCGTTTACAATATGCGCATTGTGAATATAATAATTATCGTTGATGTATGATGTCATGACTATTTAGTTATTTTTGAAATGAAAAATGATGCTTTTCTGCTAATTTCTGTTGATCGGTGATAAACTTGGTTACAGCAGCATGAATGGTAACGTATACAGAAGAGCTTACCTCCTCAAATTGCTTCATCTTTTGAGGAGTGTACAAACTATCTGGAATTTTGGAAAGTTCTATTAAAAGTTTATAACCCTCTTGGGTTTGAGTTTTATAAACTGAAAACAAAGTATTTGCCGATTGTTTAAAGCCAATCGTTGGATCAGGATCTATCATCGTTGTAAGCTTATTTTCTGAACGGATAATCTGATTTAAAAGGTCATTATAGAGTGTATCCAAAACATTTAATTCTCGGCTGCTAATGGCATTTACAAGTTTCTCCTCGGCTAACACTACAGCTTCCTGTTCGGTTATGATTTGGTCGTTAAAGGCAATAATTTCCTCTTTTTTGGTAGTACAGTTCGACAAAAATAGAACTATAAAAAGCAACAAAATCCAACTTTTTCTCATGCTGTCTAAAAAATTATTGGAGTCTTTTATACTTTACAAACAAACTCTTAATTTTTAGACCTAATACCCCAAAAATCGCTTCTCTGAAAATCCCTTTCGACATTTTAGAAGTACCCTCAGTTCTGTCTGTAAATATAATGGGAACCTCTTGAATTTTGAAACCTAACTTCCAAACAGTAAACTTCATCTCAATTTGAAATCCATACCCGATATGCTTGATTTTGGAAAAATCGATGCATCGTAAAACGTCGATCTTGAAACACTTAAAACCTGCGGTAGTATCACGAACCGGTATCCCAGTAACTTTTCTAACATACATCGATCCAAAAAAAGACATCAAAACTCTAGATATAGGCCAATTTACAACATTCACACCATTGGAGTACCTAGAGCCAATTGCCAAATCTGCACCACCATTTGCACAGGCATCATATAATCTCAATAAATCATCTGGATTATGAGAAAAATCAGCATCCATCTCAAAAACAAACTGATATCCCTCTTTTATAGCCCATTTAAACCCATGAATATAAGCTGTGCCAAGACCTAGCTTCCCCTTACGTTCCTCTATAAACAAACGAGTAGGAAATTCTAACATAAGCGATTTAACTATGCTCGCTGTGCCATCTGGAGAATTATCCTCTACTACTAAAATATTAAATTCTTTTGGAAGAGAAAATACTTTGCGTATAATTTTTTCAATGTTCTCTTTCTCATTGTACGTTGGAATAATTACGATGCTATCTACCATGGAAAATAAAATAAAATTATTAACTACTTAGTGTCTCTTGCTAATATCAAATAGGTAGGAAAGTGATCGCTATAGCCACCCGTAAACTGACCTGCAACGTATGTTCTAAATGGATAACCAGCATATGCACCCGTTTTTTGTTGTAAAAAATCTTCGTTAAATACCCTTGCTCCAAATAATTTATACGATTTAAAATCTTTTCCAGTAAGAGCAGAGGTGACAATAATTTGATCAAATAAGTTCCATGAATCTTGATAGGCCAAAGACCCAACCCCCGATTTAAAAAGCTTATACATCGGATTATATAAATCACTTTTCGACACATCTTCGATTTTTATTTTTGCTTTTAAATGCTTAATCAAACTAGCATCCGTAGGATCATCGTTTAAATCTCCCATGATAAACATCTTAACCTCTGGATTTATTGCCATCAATGAATCTGCAATGTGTCGGCATAATTTTGCTGCAGCCTCTCTTTTTGGAGCACTTCGCTTCTCTCCACCTCTTCTAGATGGCCAGTGATTAACCAAAATGTACATCTCTTCATTATCCAAAAAACCATGAACCAAAAGCTGGTCACGAGTGTAAAAAGCTGTATCCTCGGTAATCAGTGGAAACGACTTGCTGTCAATCACTTTAAATCGATTTTTTTGGTATAAAAAACCTACATCCACTCCTCGCTTGTCAGGACTATCGTAATGAACAACTCCATAGTTTAAGCTCTTCAAAGGCTCTGTATTAACCAAATCGTTTAGTACGGTAACATTTTCGATTTCGGAAACACCAATAAAAGCAGGACCTCCTTTAACGGTAGACTCTCCAATTTTGGAAATCGTACTCGCCATGTTATTCAATTTGAGATTATAACGCTCACCTGTCCATTTATTTAAGCCATCTGGAGTAAACTCTTCATCGTTGGTATTTGGATCATTTAAAGTATCATAAAGATTTTCAAGATTATAAAAAGCAACAATGGCTATTTGATACTTTTTCTTCTCTTGGGCTGTAACTTGAACCAAAAAAAGAAAAGCAACCAAACTTAACAATAATTTTTTATAAGAATAATTCATAATTTTCGATATTTTGTTGTATTTTTATGCAAATATACGTGGATAAATTACATGAAGAATAAAAACATAAGAATTTTTAAGATTTTACTCGACATATTTTGAAAATTTAAACAGCAAAATACTAATCCATTCACCTTTTGAGTTCTTTCCATTCAGACACTATCTCTTTATTAGGCTGAAACTATAACAACGCTTTGCTTAACAATCGTTTAATCCATAAAAATGAACATTTTAAATACTTATCTTCTTATATTAAAAAAAAGATTAACTTTGCATGATTTATAAATGTGAGTGAATAACCTAAAAAATTGAAAAATAAATAATAACCAATTATTCAAGATGATGAAAAAAAGACTTTTTTTGTTTGCAATTCTGTTTGGAATTCTCTTTTCCGGGATTGCGCAAACGGGTGTTTTGACTGGTAAAATTACCGATCAAAATAGCAACCCGATTCCTGGTGCCGCAATAATTATTGGCACTACTCAAGTTACTAGCGACGCACTTGGGGTTTTCAACATTACTGCTGCTGCAACTCAAAAAGCAGTGCTAACCATCACTGCGGAAGGATTTGAAACATTAACTTTGCCTTTTGATATTACTAAAGAGAAAAAAGATCTTGGCGAGATAAAACTAAATCTAAGTGCCAATAATCAATCTTTCAATGAAGGTACAATTTCTACCCTAGACATGGAAGAAGATTCTAAACAACAGTCTGTTTCCGGTATTTTACATTCATCGAGTGATGTTTTTATCAATACTGCTGGTTTTGTGTTTAGTCAAGCATACTTCAGAATGCGTGGGTACGATGGAGAATTTTCAGAAGTGATGCTCAACGGCTTATCGATGAGCAATGCCGAAAATGGCCGTTCGATGTATTCCAATTGGGGTGGACTTAACGACGTTACACGTGTAAAAGAATCTGTAAACGGATTAAACCCTGCTAGATTCTCTTTTGGAGGATTAGTAGGAACTACAAACATCGACATTCGTTCCTCTTCTCAAAGAAAACAAACCAAAATCAGCTATGCTGTTTCTAATAAAACCTACACCAATCGTGTAATGGTTACACACTCTACTGGCTTAATGGCCAACGGCTGGGCATTTACCGTATCTGCTTCTCGTAGATGGGGAAATGAAGGATATGTAAAAGGTACTTTTTATGATGCAAACTCATACTTCCTTTCTGCTGAAAAGAAAATCAATAAAAAACATAGCATCTCATTAACTACATTTGGCGCTCCTACCAAAAAAGGAATGCAATCTGCTTCCGTTCAAGAAGCATACGACTTACAAGAGGACAACTACTACAACTCTGCTTGGGGTTATCAAGATGGTGAAGTGAGAAACTCAAAAGTAAGAAACTCATTCGAACCAACTACTTTGTTGACCCATATTTTTGATGTAAATTCAAAAACAAAAATCACCTCAAACATTGGGTATACCTTTGGTCGTACCGGTACTACCGCATTAAACTGGTACAATGCCTCAGATCCTCGACCAGATTACTATCGATATTTACCTAGTTACCAAACCGAACAATCGCTAAAAGATGAATATACCAGTCTATGGCAAAACAAAACTGTAAGCCAAATTGATTGGGATAAATTGTATCAAATCAACTATTTAGCTAATTATATGGGCGAACAAGCAAAATATATCATCGAAGAACGTAGAATAGACATGAAACAATTTGGCTTCTCATCCTATGTAAATCACGATTTAAATAAAAATACATTTTTAAGCGGTGGTTTGGAAATTAAATCTTATACCGGAAAAAATTATAAAGTAATCAGCGACATGCTTGGTGGAAATTATTGGGTGGATGTAGACCAGTTTGCCGAAAGAGATTTCTCTGGCGACTCAGTTGCAAGTCAAAACGATGTTAACAACCCAAACCGTGTTGTAAAAGAAGGTGACACTTTTGGTTATGATTATGATGCACACGTAAATACTCAAAACTTCTGGGCATTAGGAGAATTTACCTTCCCTAAAGTAGATTTCTATGCAGCATTAAATGCCACTACCATGCAATATTGGAGAACTGGTAATATGAAAAACGGTAGATATCCTGACAACTCTTATGGAGATAGCGAAAAACAATCTTTCTTTAACTATGCCGTAAAAGCAGGTGCTACTTACAAAATTACAGGTCGTCATTTTATCTCTGGAAATGCAATGTATATGACTTCTGCTCCAAATTTCAAAAACTCATACATCTCCCCTCGTGTTAGTGATATTGCAATTACAAATATGACGGATAGAAAAATATTAAGTGGCGATATCAGCTATATTATTCGAAATCCAAGATTAAAAGGTCGTGCTACTTTATATTATACAACCATTACCGACGATGTAGAAATGAACAGCTACTACCACGATGTACTTCGTACTTATGTAAACACCACTATGACCGGTGTAAACAAAACCCATCAAGGGCTGGAAATCGGTTTAGAAGGCAAAGTTACTAGCTCTATCTCCTTAATTGGGGTTTTCTCTAAGGGTGATTTTAGATATAACTCTCGTCCTACTGCTACTACTTCAGTTGAAAATGGATCTATCAAAGATACTGCTCAAACTATTTATGTTAAAAACTTCTATGTAAATGGAACTCCTCAAACAGCAGGATCAATCGGTCTAAAATGGCAAGGTCCAAAATATTGGTGGGTAAATATCAATGCAAACTACTTCGACGACATCTGGATTGATTTTTCTCCAGAACGTAGAACCGTGGGTGCTATTAGCGGAATTTACGATAACGATGAGTTGATAAAACAAATTACAAAACAAGAAAGAGCTCCCGGACAGTTTACATTGGATGCCTCTGTTAGCAAATCATGGAGAATTAAAAAATACACCATTTTGTTTAACGCAAGCATGAGCAACATCCTCGACAACAAAGAATTAGTCACATCTGGTTACGAGCAATTACGTTTCGATTTTGAAGGAAAAAATATCGATAAATTTCCACCAAAATATTACTATGGTTTTGGAAGAACCTATTTTATCTCATTAGGCCTCCGTTTTTAGTTAATTCAAAAGTTAATATAATATGAAAAACATTTTTAAAATAAACGTCTTTTTGATAGCAATATTGGGGCTATCAATGATTTTTACCAGTTGTAAAAAAGAAGACTTCGACGTTCCTCCTACCATTATACCCTCTTTCTCTGTTCCTGAAGGGGATACTTTGTTAACCATTGCACAACTTAAAGCAATGCCTATTAGCAACCCATTGGCTCCAATTAAAAACAGATATTGGATTCAAGGGGTAGTAACTGGCAACGATAAATCTGGAAATATATATAAAGCATTGTATATTCAAGATGCATCTGGCGGAATTCTTCTTTCTTTAAATAAAAAAGAGATGAATTTAATTTATAAAGAAGGTCAACAAATATTTGTAAAACTAACTGATTTGTATGTTGGTCTGTACGGAGGTACACCTCAAGTAGGAGGTATTTATAACGGTTCTATTGGTCAATTAGCAGAACTTCAAATACCTAATCATTTGTTCATTAATGGGTTGCCAGGTGCATTGCCTTCGCCAAAATTGGTTGCCGGTGCTGCTGATTTAACTGTGGATAAAATTCAAACGTTGGTGCAATTAGATTCTGTAGCATTCGTAGAAGTGGGACAACCTTATGCAACCTCTACGGCTACTACTAATAGAAATTTGACATTAAAAGACGGCTCAAACATTACTGTTAGAACCAGTAATTATGCACTTTTCAAAGACTCACTTTTGCCAGCGGGTCGTGGTAGTGTAATTGCAATTTTAGGTCAGTTTAACGGTGGGTATCAGTTGACAATTCGTGATTTAAATGATGTCAGAGGATTTACAACAACAAAATAATTAACATGAAATTTAAAACATTAATTATGAAAAAATCAATCAACATAAAATCATTCATTCTAATTTCAATAATTGGACTGTCTGCTGTGTTAAGTTCTTGTGTTAAACAAGAGTTTGAAGAGCCAGAAGCTATAAATCCTACTTTTGCATTACCAGCAGGTGCTACCTTAAAGACGATTCAAGAACTCAAAGCTTTACACACAGTTTCTGGACAACTCGATAGCATCACAGACGATATCTATATCAAAGGGATTGTTACTGGAAACGACCAATTTGGTAACATCTATAAAACTCTATACATCCAAGATGAAACTGCTGGTATTGTGTTATCATTAAATAAAACAAGCTTGTATAACGAATACAAACAAGGACAATTGGTCTATGTGAAATGTAAAAACCTGGTTTTGGGCGATTATGGGGGCACTCCTCAACTTGGTGGTGTATATAATGGTGGTACCGGTCAATTGCCAGAACTGTTCATATATGACCATCTGTTTAAATCCGGTTTGCCAGGTTCAGTACCTGCTCCTACACATATTAGATCTTCTTCGGAGTTGATACCCGACAACTTGTCAAAATTGGTGATCTTGGACTCTTGTTCATTCTCGGAAGCTGGATTGCCATTTGTCTCCGATAATTTAACTACAGATCGTGGTTTAAAATTGAAAGATGGAACTTCTGTAACTGTTCGAACTAGTAACTATGCTGCTTTCAAAAACAACATCATTCCCGCTGGCAAAGGGACTGTAATTGGCCTCTTAGGATTGTTCAATGGAACATATCAATTAGCAATCAGACACATCCAAGACGTGTATGGATTTGTTCCTCCAATTGCTGATGCATCATTTACGACAGATCCTTTAACATGGGCTGCTCCAAATACTTGGACCACTCAAAATGTTTTAGGAGATCAATTATGGGCATTCGATGCAAGTTATAAAATGATGAAAGTTTCGGGATACGCAGGATCTAACTTTGCAAATGAAGATTGGTTGATTTCACCATCTTATAGCACCATGAATGTTCCAAGTGCTGTATTGTCATTTGACCATGCTGCCAAATATGGCTCTCCTTCTACCGAACTTCATGTCATGATTTCAACAGATTACAACGGAGCTAACTTTGCCACTGCTACTTGGACTGAATTAACTGTTCCAAACTGGCCATCTGGAGCTGATTGGAATTTTATTAGTTCTGGAGATATTGATTTGAGTGCATATCTAAACCAAGCCAATGTTCGCATTGCATTTAAATATACAAGTACTGCTTCGAGTGGTGCCACTTGGGAGGTAAAAGCATTGAATATCAGAAGATAATTAATCTATAATAGAATATAAAAAGGTCGCTTTCGTTAACGGGAGCGACTTTTTTTTATCTTTGTGCCATACTTAATATTTAAAAATGAAAAATTACTATTATTTGATCTGGGCTGATGCCATCCTGAGTTTTAAAAAATTTAATCCTAAAAGAAAAGATTGGATTTCGACCTTGTTGTTTTTTAATTCATTTATTCAATCAATAAATTTATGGATAATATTGATTTGGCTAAAATATTTTAATATTTTCGAAATTACCTTGATTGATTTTCACGTTTCCCCAATTTCAGTCTTTAATGACTCTTTCACTTATTTTGTAATTTTTGTTTTCCCAATTTTAACAATCAATTACTTTTTGATTTTCTTCAACAGCAGATATAAGAAAATTACTGAAAAGTATAATCAAAATAAAATTAGATATGCATTATATTATTCAATGTCAATATTAGCTATTGCTATTGTTACAATTTTCTTATTGCCAATATTATCATAAAAAAACAAACTATTTTTATATAAAATCAAATCCATTTTTATAACATATAGGGTTTATATTCACTATTTATTATGTTTATTGGTGAATACAATCGAATTTTGTTATATCTTTGCTAGAAAGAATGCAATATGATCACACGATTATTGGAAAAAATCATCAAAGAAAAAGTGGATTACACAAAAGCCATTATTGTCTTGGGTTCCAGACAAACAGGAAAAACAACATTATTGTCGGGGATTACAGCCGAGATGAAAAACGTATTGTTTTTGAATTGTGACAATCCAATTGTTCGCCAACAGCTTGAAAATGGAAATTACGAGACGCTGCTTCAACTGATTGGGACAAATAAGGTTCTGTTTATTGTTGAAGCGCAACGAGTGAAAAACATTGGCCTTACTTTAAAAATAATACTGGATCAAATTAAAAACATCCAATTATTTATTAGTGGTTCTTCTGCGTTTGAACTGGCAAATGAGATGAATGAACCGCTAACGGGTAGAAAATGGGAATATATCCTATACCCCATCAGCTGGCAAGAGTTCGAGTCAAATGTCGGCTATTTAACTGCTATTCAGCAATTTGAAAACAGGTTGATTTATGGAATGTATCCGGAAATAATAAACAGAAAAGGAGAAGAACAGGAAGTTTTACAACAATTATCTTCAAGTTTGTTGTACAAAGACATCCTTTCACACAGTGGAATCAGGAAACCGGATGTTCTTGAAAAATTATTGCGGGCATTAGCACTGCAAGTGGGGAGTGAAGTAAATTTTAATGAATTGTCTTCGATGCTCGGAATTGATAAAAACACAGTGAACACATACATAAATTTACTTGAAAAAACATTTGTAATATTTCGCCTTAGCCCATTGAGCCGAAATGTAAGAAATGAAATCAACACCTCACGCAAAATATATTTTTATGATAATGGCATTCGAAACGCCTTGATTTCAAATTTTTCACCATTAGAATTCAGAGAAGACAAAGGGGCCTTATTTGAGAACTTTATGATAAGCGAAAGAATTAAAGCATTGCATTACCATAAAATATATTCAAATATCTACTTTTGGAGAACCACTCAACAACAAGAAATTGATTATATTGAAGAGCGGAATGGGAGATTATATGCTTTTGAATTTAAATATAGTGCTGGTAAAAACCCAAAACTACCCATAACTTTTGGAAAAAATTATCCTGAAACGGAGTTTTCAGTGGTGAATAAAGATAATTTTCAACCATTTTTAAATCTAATTCCATAACATAAAGGGATTATATTCACCAATTATTATGTTTTTTGGTGAATACCTAACGACACCCACAAATATCACTTCTTTGTACCAGAACTGGTAAAGTGATTTTGAATCAACCATTGAGAGGCCTGAATGTAAGAATAGGCGTACTTTTTCATGTCTTCGGCAATTTCTTTGTATTTTGAAGAGACATCTACCATCGATTTTTGAGTGTAGTAATACATTTTTTGACTTCCATCGGGATGAATGATTGAAAACAAGGAGTCGTTTAAGCATCCAATTTTGTCATCGGTGCTAAAGACCGCATATTTTCTTCTCTCCTTTAGTAGGTTAATGCCCATGGTAGAGTTGGTATAACTCTGATTAAGAAACCCCAATACGGTTTGTGCAACATCTACCTGAAGGCCAATTTGATTAAATTCTTTGCCTTCTGGGATGTATTTTGGGGAGTAAATAATAAATGGAATATGGTGATAATCCAAAGAGACTTCGTAAGGTGAGTGTCCGGAGTAACCATGGTCGGCCACAAAGACGAATATCGTATTATCGAACCATGGCTCTTTTTTGGCTAAATTCAAAAAATGACCAATCGACCAATCTGCATATTCTACAATGGACAGCAAGATATCGCTATTTTTTGGTTTAAATGAAATGTTTTTTGGAATAATATGTGGTCCATGGTCGCTTCCTGTCATAAATGTCACAAAGAATGGTTTTTTCTTATTCCGGTTAAACACATTTTTGATGGCATATTCAAACATGTAATGATCTGGAACTCCAAGGGTACTGAGTACTTCTGTAGATGGGTAATCTCTCTGACTTACGATGTTATCATAATGATTTGCCTTTAAAAAACCAGCCATGTTGTCGAATTGATCGTCGTGGGTGAGGATAAATGTATTTTCGTAGCCTTTGTCTTTCATGATACCAGGCAAACCAGTATATATGGGTGTAGGAAATTCATTCATCGGATGTTTTTTCAACAAAGCCGGAAAGGAATATAAGGTAGAAAAGATCCCATTATTAGTGTGAATTCCAGCAGAATAGATACTATTAAAAAAATAGGCATGTGGGGCTAAATTCTCTAAATTTGGAGTTAAGTCGTATTCTGAACCATACTTTTTCATCTTCGAAGCCGACATCGCCTCCATAATTACTAACACCACATTGGGATGTTTCGCTTCTAAAGAGTCAGTCTGGACTCGTGCAATGGGCGATTCGTTGGGTATGGTTTTTTCAATCTTTAATTCTGATTTCATAAGCGTTAAGGCTTGTTGATCGTTGATTAAACTCAAGGATAGGTTTTCGGTGTTTAAATCATCGAGCCAACTTCTTAATAAAGTAAAGCTAGGATTTAGCCCAAGCTGATTGATAAAGTTATAGTTGCTTATAAAAGCGGTTCCAATTCGTATGGGCGATTTTTTTTCAATTCTACCTCTCATTCCAATAAACATGACTAACAATAAAAGGAGGAAAGTAAAAAAATAAGAAACTGAAATTTTCATGGTAAAACGAAAAGGATTTTGATTGTCTAATCTAATCTTTATCTTTTTTAGACATACTCTTATTATTTTTATCCATAAAAATAGAATCGTCAGTAGCGGTATAATATATAACCAGTATCTAAATTCGCCCAAAATCATCCCTATTACAAACTTTGGATTATCCATCCACGCAAAAGCCATCGTGCTAAACCTTGATCCAAACTGTCCATAATAAGGAATATCGGCAAAAGAGACTAAAAATGTGACTGGATAAACTATTCCAATAAATCGAATTGCATAAAGAGTTGCCCTTTTCCTAATTTTTGAAAATGGATAAGTAAAAAAAAGAAATACGGTAGGCAATGCCAACAAATACATGGAAACTACCGTATCAAATCGCCAACCCATAAAAAAAGCAGCCAAAACCTCAGCTAACACATTGCCACCTATTTGTTTTGTTTGATGAAAGTATATGGCAAAAAACAAGATTCGCAACAAGGTGTAAACAACGATTCCTAATAAATAAAAGCAAAATATCAACCTCATCGGAAACATCCATGATGGCATTTTAACACATTTCATTATCTTTTTAAAAATTATATAAACACTCGTATTTAAAAGCCAAAATCTTTTTACTCTTTTTTCAACACATCGTCGTATGCATCGGGATCATTCATCGGTTCTAAATGAATAAATATATTTGAATTTGGAACTTTTTCTAATATTTCCTCTTCAATTTCCTTCGTCACCTCATGCGCTTGATGAACCGTGGTATCTCCTGCAAAAAGCAAATGAAACGTAATGAAATTTTTAGATGAAGCCTGCCTGGTATACAAAGCATGATAATCGAGACCTTTTGCTTTATGACGATCCAAAACCTCCACAATTAATATCAAATTCCTTTCAGAGATTTTTTTGTCCATCAACCCATCCGTAGAACGGGATACTAATCTTACCCCTGTATACAAAATACTGCTCGCCACAAGCAAGGCCATGATTGGATCTAAAATTTGCCAGTTGGTAAGTTTTACTAAAAATATTCCAACTACTATCCCAACGGTGGTCCATACATCGGTCATTAAGTGATGCGCATCTGCTTCAATGGTTATAGAATTGTGTTTGCGAGCATAATAGAGCAAAATACGAGCAGTAGCTAGATTTATTAAAGTTGCAAAAATGGATAGTGCCATCCCAATATTTAGCTCTTGAAGAGGCTGCGGATGGTACATTCGATGAATGGCTGTATATGCAATTCCAATTGCCGCTAATATAATCAACAATCCCTCTATTAAACTTGAAAAATACTCTGCTTTATCATGCCCAAAAGGATGTTTTTTGTCCGCAGGTTGTGCCGCAATAGTAAGTGAAATAAATGCGACAACACCAGCAATGAGGTTAATAAACGACTCCATGGCATCGGATAAAAATCCCACAGAACCAGTAGTATAATACGCTCCCGACTTGATGGTAATCGTAAGAATAGATGCAACAATCGAAAACCACATGATCGGAGCAAGCGACTTACGTTGTTTTGTGTTATTTACCATTCGGTTATTTATTTAAAAATTTTGACTAGCAACCTCAGAATATGAATATTGATAAAAACCCTTCAAAAAAACTCTTTGATAAAAACTTATTTAATATATTGAATAAAATTGGGAGTATAATCGGTTTTAAAATCACCCTTATCATCTGAATAAATAAAAAATACAGCCAATTCGGGATGTTTCGTTAAAAATATTTTTGATTTTTCTAAGCCCATCACCATAAAGGCAGTAGCATAAGCATCAGCAGCTCCGCAATCATTGGCCATTACAGAGACACTTAGCAGGTTGTGCTCAACAGGATTGCCGGTCTTTGGATCAATTTCATGAGAATACTTCTTCCCGTTAATTATTTTATATTTCCGATAATTTCCAGAGGTACACAATGCCTTATCTCTCAACTGTACTCTAGTTTGAACAATCCTTTCGGATTCTGAATGATCGGCTGGTTTTTCAATTCCAACAATCCACAGACTACCATCTAGCTTTTTTCCTTTTCCCAATACTTCTCCGCCTACGTCTACCAAATAATTTTCAATTCCTTTGGATCTTAAAAAATTGCCAATTAAATCTGTGGAATATCCTTGTGCTATCGCATTAAAGTCCATCATTATCTCTGGAGATTCCTTTACAACTAGGTTGTTTTCGATCTTAACTTTTTGGTAACCAACATACTTCAACAAAGTATCTACTTTAGGCATTCCCAGTTCCTTTTTTTCTTTTATACTAAAACCCCATGCTTTCACCAAGGGACCAACCGTGCAATCAAAAGCTCCATCTGTTTCGCGACTAATTCGTTGGGAAAGGTTAAATATTTCTATAAAATTTGAGTCTACCTTAACTCCTTGCTCATTGTGGTTGATTCTACTGATGAGGGACTTTTTTTGATAAATAGAAGCACACATATCAAACTCTTTCAATAAAGAATCTATGGATGGTTGAAAATTTCTGCCTTCACTATCGTAATAGGTAACAGCATAATAAGTCCCTTGTGCTTCACCCGTAAATTTCACCAGCTTAAGCTCTTTTTTATTCTGAGTACAAGCACTAAAAAGAAAAAGGAAAAATATCAACCAAAAAATATTTTTTTTCATCGGCAATTTTATTAATTAAGTAAATAATCGGTTCAAAGATAAAGAATTATCGTTAAAAAAATCGAGAAAAAGACCTATTCATCCACCTCTTCATTCAAGGTCATATGTTTGGCATACTGACGCCACTTATCAATCGTAGTCGCCATATCTTCAGGCAATTCCGAATCAAAAAAAAGTTTTTCTTTTGTAATTGGGTGAGTAATCCCTAACGATTTAGCATGCAAGGCTTGACGGGGACAGAGTTTAAAACAATTTTGAACAAATTGCTTGTATTTGGTAAACGTTGTTCCTTTTAAAATTTCATCCCCACCATACGTAGCATCGTTAAAAAGAGGATGTCTCAAAAAGCGCATATGAGCTCGAATCTGATGAGTTCTACCAGTTTCAAGGGTGCACTCAATAAGGGTAACATAGCCCAATCTTTCAATCACTCTCCAGTGTGTAATAGCATGTTTGCCATACTCTCCATCTGGAAAAACAGTCATCACTTTTCTATCTTTCAAACTCCTTCCAACGTGTCCTTCAATGGTACCAAAGTCTTCTTTAAAATCGCCCCATACGAGTGCTTGATACTTGCGATCAATCGTATGATGAAAAAAATCATTGGCCAAACAAGTTTGAGCAATCTCCGATTTTGCTACAATCATAATTCCGGAAGTATCTTTATCGATACGATGCACTAAATAGGGTTTCGCTAACTCCCCATTACTACTCTTTTTATTCTCCAAATGATAAGTCAGAGCATTTACCAATGTGCCGGTATAATTTCCATATGCAGGATGTACAACCATTCCTGCTTTTTTGTTAATAATAATCAGATGATCGTCTTCAAATACAATATCCAGAGGTATGTTTTCAGAAATAATTTCAATATCTCGGGGTGGATGAGTCATCACTATGGAAATTACATCCCCCGGATGAATCTTATGATTAGACTTAACCGGTTTATCATTAACCAAAATATTACCTACTTTGGCGGCGTTTTGAATTTTATTTCTAGAGGTATTTTCAATTCGGTTAATCAGAAACTTATCGATTCGCAAAATGCCTTGACCCTGATCTACTACTATTCTATGATGTTCAAATAGTTCATCCCTCTCCTCTTGTAGCTCATTTATTTCGTCGTTTATCATTATGCCAGTTTATTGAATGATTAATTTCTGAGTATAAACAGGGTAATTTCTCTTGTAAATGGTAATCAAATATACTCCCGATTCAACTTCTAGTAAGTTTTGTGGCAACAGACTTTGTTGAGAAACAACCCTACCTGTTAAATCTATTACTCGATAAGAGTACAAATCAAAATCATCCGACATCTTTACGGCAAATGTTTTATTCGCCACAGGATTTGGAAATAATTGAATCTCATACTTGGAAGCTTCGTCGATATTTATTCCCGAGAAAGCTTTACCTAAAACAGGACGCATCATCAAAGCACCACTATACAAAGAGTTTTCCCAAACACCATTGCTATTATAAAATATCTTAGAATTTACATTGTTGTTCCTGTCAAAACCTACATTTAAATTATGATCGGTGGTTTGTCTCCACCCAATATAGAAAGTGCCTGCAACTGGAATCGGTTGATTAAATTCATACGTAGAAAAACCATTCAACGAATCCTCGAAAATTGGACGAGCACTATTCTGCTCATAAATTACAGATCCAGGCTTCCCAGCAATATCGTTCCATACGGTGAGCCAAAAATATTGAACATTCGTATTGTCGAGGGTTCGATTAAAAAACATATTTATGGCTCGTAACGTGTCGGCAGTATTTAACGAAAACTTGTAAGCGAGCTTTGCCCCAGCAGGAGTAACTCCAAACCCATTTTCTGCAGTGCCATCATCGTAGGCATAATAATTATGAAATTTCTGAGTATATTTTATGGTATCGTTTTCGTTGTTCTGATCTGCACCTCCAGCTTCCTTAAATATATGAGTAATAACAAAAGTAGCACTATCTTGAGTATCTTCAGGATAAACAAATTTTATGGGTGGTCGAGCATGCGGTTGATACGTTTGATAGCCATTAGGATAATATGGATCTATGTTAAAACTACCACCATTGTATGAATAAATAGAGCCACCAGTGGAAGCGTTAACCTGATATTGATAACTGGTATTTTTTGTGATATCGTCCAAATTAGAAAGCAAAATAGTCATGCTATCGGTAAGTTCAACTGCTTGATTTCCTTTAAACTGATTCCATGGCATGGATTGATAACTTTTTAAAGTAGTAGGAGCTAAACAAGCGAAAGCGACATCTTTTAAAAGGGTATCCGATTGCGAACGGTTGATATTTAACTTCACATAATCGATATTCCATTGATCTACGTTGCCCATCCAGCCAGGAAGAGAGTTGTTTCCCATGCTAGCAATATTTCTAAAACGAAATTGAAACCCTTTATTTAAAAAATCTTGATTTGTGATGGGAATCATTACCAGCTTAAAATACTTGCCTGTGGAATCGTACATCTGTTTTAACGATTGTCCTGCCATCGACCATACTTTCGACCAAATAACTTCACGTTCTAAGATAGAATCACACGCTACCATCATCGTGTCATTCACTTCATATACACGATTTGCAATCATCCAAACATCAGGATAACATTGGTTTTGAACGGAGTCTCCAATGTTCAAAAAAGAGGTCATTGATTGAGCCTGATACTCACTATAAGAATATCGATAATCCCCAGTGAAATACCCAAATTCTAACATCAACGAATCTCCAATTTCAGGTTTATCCCCTTTCAATTCCCATGGTTGACCATTACCACCACCAGGTTGAACATAAAAACTAAAATAGATTGAATCAGCTAATGTAATCTGACGTAAAACAGGTAAAAAAATGGAATCTAATCGAATGGGCCGTGAAGTAAGCGTATCCGCATAAAAAGAACCGCTTTGGGCAGTATTATAAATTTTTCCATAGGAATCTAATGCATCTAAAGTTGCTACACCTACTGTTAATGGCTTATATGCATAATCGTTGTTGATAAACGCTTGACTATTAATCCATTTAGCGGTATCGGGGAAAATCAAATTTTTGGAAAAATCATCCACAAATGGTATTAAAATTGGAGTATAATCCACAATTTGAACTCCCTTAGAAATTGAATTTTTGTGTAATTTTTCTAATACCGAATTGGTTTGCAAACCAGTAATAACTATCTGAGAATAAATAGTATGTGAACAAATAGAAAGTATTAATAGAAGTAGAACTGTTTTTTTATTCATATTTTGACTTTTAAAGCTTATACATTATAATTATTCTGAAAGCTCTTCATCCGAAGAGCCACTTTTGCCGACGATTAAAGTGATTGAGGACCCTTGTTCAATTAATTCGCCTGCATTTACTTTTCTGCCTTTAAAGTGTTGATCAATGATAATATTATCAAACTCACTTGGTTGATATACAACATCTCCCACTACAAATCCATTGGATTCGAGTAATTGAGTTGCTTGTCGGAGAGATGCGTCGGTAAGATCGGGTAGAGGATTTTTTTTGGATCCCATGGCGACTATGGTTACATATATTTTCCGGCGTTCTTTAACCTTGCTGCCAGCAATAGGGTCTTGTGAAAAAATAGAATGTTTTGGCGCCTTGTTATCAAAAATCGAGTCGCGAATAATAAGTTCAAATTTTGTATTTGAGAGCTCCGATTTTACAGTTTCTAAAGATTTTCCAATTAATTTTGGCATTACTACAGATTCTCCATGACGAGTATAAATATTTAAAAACCATGATGCTAACAAGATTAAAAGAGTGGTTAATCCTAAAATAATTGCTACCTGTTTTAAAAAAACTTTATCTTTAATTATCTCGAGAACTTTCATTTATTTTTGATTTTATATGCAAAATAAGGTATTTTTAAATAATGAGTTTTTTTATAACACAAAAAAATCGACCTAATTTTGAATTGAAAACTAAATTAATCCCATTTTATTGTTTATAAATGATTTTATCAATTTCGAAAGACATCATTCCATTCGTTTGATTGAATATCATTTACCCATTAAATTATAATTTTTAACTATATGCAAAATTAGTAAAAATAATCGTACTTTCACAACCCTTTATTTCTATAGTCAAGTGAATTGTTTATTTGTTAAACTAACAACCATCACAGAGATAAAATTCAAAAAAATAGATCACTTTTTTGGGTTTTGGAGACAGATATCAAAAAGCTGAATATCAGCTATAAACAACACAAATAGAAATAAACAGAACCATGTTTTTCAAACACTTATTTAGTGTAAGTGGCTATAATAGTATCTTGCTGAGCACCATCGAAAATAAAATACTCAAAATCAATCTTTGTTGTTCCTGACATTAATCCAGATCCACCTGTTGACAAACTGGTAGCAGGCATTGTTTGATTAGAAATGGTAATTTCTTTATCCGTAATGTATGCAAATGCGGTATCCAAGGTCCCATGAAAATTTCTCAACCAAACTTTGTCGATATTGTTCTCATCTTTATAAATAAAAACTTGATAATTGGCTTTCGAAATTTGACGATCGCTTACATTCCAAACCCCTGCAAACGAATCTCTCTTATCCAATACAACATCCGGTTCATCCTCTTTACAAGAGTTTAAACCAAAAATTAGCACTAGGACAAACGTTATTTTTGCTGCTGTTAGAGATTTCATTTAATATAGAATTAAAAATTTAACAATAAACTACATCAACCACACATAACTATATGATAACAAACTAATTATCAAATTGTTTTCTTAGACTTTTTTTCTAAGTTTTTACTTTGATTCCAAAATTGATTCATCTGTTCTAAAGAAAGTTCTTCCACGCTTTTATTCAAAGACTTTGCCATTTTTTCAACATAACTAAATCGGGAGATAAACTTCAAATTAGTTCGTTCCAATGCATCTTCTGGATTTACATTTATATAACGTGCGTAATTTACGATAGAAAAGAGTAAATCACCAAATTCAGACTCAATATCTTTTACGTTTGCAGAATCTACAGCATCTTTAAGCTCCTGAATCTCTTCCTCAATTTTTTCAAACACTTGACTTCGATTATCCCAATCAAAGCCTACTCCTCTTGCTTTTTCCTGCATTCTAATGGCTTTTACAAGAGCTGGAAGAGATTGTGGCACCCCTGCCAACACCGATTTATTTCCACCTTTTTCGGATAATTTAATTTTTTCCCAATTTGCTTTTACATCATTTTCATCGGCTACTTTAATATCTGAATAAATATGAGGATGACGATGAATCAGTTTATCACAAATACCATTTAACACATCTGCAATGTCAAAACTACTTCGTTCGGAGCCAATTTTTGCATAAAAAACCAAATGAAGCATTAAATCGCCCAACTCCTTTTTTATCTCCTGATCATCAGCTTTTAAAATTGCGTCTGATAGTTCATATACCTCTTCAATGGTAAGATATCTTAAACTTTCAAAGGTTTGTTTTTTATCCCATGGACAGCCTTCACGAAGATCATCCATAATATCTAACAATCGTTCAAAAGCGATAAGTCGTGGATCTAAAATTACATTCATATTAATAAGCTCTAGCAAAAACTACTCGTTGTGTGGATGGTTTACCACTATAAATACAAACTCCATTTTCAAGTTTATTATTAAGGGGTATACACCGAATTGTGGCCTTTGTTTCCTCTTTAATCTTCTCTTCTGTTTCAGGAGTTCCATCCCAATGGGCATACACAAATCCGCCCTTGGCATCCAAAACTTGTTTAAACTCTTCGTATGAATTTACATAGGAAGTAATAGAATCTCTTCTAATTAACGCATTTTGAAATAAGTTTTGTTGAATTTCAACTAATAAAGCATCTACTTTTTCCAAAATAGAATTAAATGAAATTTGCTCTTTGGCTAAAGTGTCTCTTCGAGCAATCTCAATCATATCATTTTCAAGATCTCTCATT
Source organism: uncultured Lentimicrobiaceae bacterium (assembly GCA_964653595.1). GTDB lineage: Bacteria > Bacteroidota > Bacteroidia > Bacteroidales > WCHB1-69 > JBAXTE01. The sequence continues at coordinate 12,942 of CAZZHH010000032.1, read as the reverse complement.
CCAATTGCAAATCGAATAGGAACGCCTTTAAACTCGTACTCGTTAAATTTCCAACCCGGTTTTTGAGAATCCCGAACATCAAATTTCACTCGAACACCTTTGTTTTTTAATTGAGAAATAACAGGATTTATTTTTTCAGAAATACGATGTAGTTCCTCCTCATTTTTAAAAATTGGAATTATAACTACTTGTATAGGAGCAAGTTTAGGAGGCAAAACCAATCCATTATCATCGGAATGAGACATAATAAGAGCACCGATCAATCGGGTAGAAACGCCCCACGATGTTGCCCAAACATACTCTTGCTTGTTTTCTTTATTTAAAAACTTTACATCAAAAGCCTTTGCAAAATTTTGCCCCAAAAAGTGAGAAGTTCCTGCTTGTAATGCCTTCCCATCTTGCATCATAGCTTCAATACAATAAGTCTCTAATGCACCAGCGAAGCGCTCATTGGCACTCTTTACACCACGTAACACAGGCATTGCCATAAAATTTTCCGCAAAATCTGTATATACGTCCAACATGCGCATTGATTCTTCAACCGCCTCTTTTTCAGTTGCATGGGCAGTATGTCCTTCTTGCCATAAAAACTCAGCAGTTCTTAAAAACAATCTTGTTCTCATTTCCCATCTAACCACATTTGCCCATTGATTAATCAATAATGGCAAATCACGATACGATTGAATCCAATTGCGATAAGTATCCCAAATAATAGTTTCTGAAGTAGGTCGAACAATTAACTCCTCTTCTAATTTGGCTTGAGGATCTACAATCACTCCTTTTCCATTCTCATCATTTTTCAACCGATAATGAGTTACTACCGCACATTCTTTAGCAAAACCTTCTACGTGACTAGCTTCTTTGCTGAAAAAAGATTTTGGTATAAAAAGTGGAAAATAAGCATTTTCATGTCCAGTCTCTTTAAACATGGAATCCAGAGCTTGTTGCATTTTTTCCCAGATAGAGTATCCATAGGGTTTGATAACCATACAACCTCTTACCGCTGAATTTTCTGCTAAATCGGCTTTGATAACTAATTCGTTGTACCACTGAGAATAATTGTCTGATTTACTCGTAAAATTTTTTGCCATAATATATTAATGGTATGATGTTTGATGTTTTTAATACACTTAATTAATGTTCTATTTTTGAGCAAAATTAGGAAAAAGAATTGAGTTAATAGGAAAAAATACAAATATCGGAGGATAAAAAAATGAAAAAGTTAGTGTTATTTGCAGCTGGGTTGTCGATGTTTATGACCTCCTGCACTGTTTTAAATTCGGGTGGCTCTAGTCCTGATGATGTATACTCATCATCTGCGGTTGCTTCTAACAAAACAAAACAATACACTCAAACCGCACCAGCTGAAAAACGGTCGGTACAAAACAATCAAGAGAGTCCACAAAACTACACAAGCACCGAAGAACCTACTAATACTCAAAATGAAGTTTCGGAACCAACCATTAACAATCAAGATCAGAGTTATGCATCTTCCGATTATTACGATGACGAATATGATTACTATTATTCAACTCGAATTCGTCGTTTTCACCACTACGATTATGGTTGGAACTATTATGACCCTTGGTATACAAACCAATATTGGTATTCGTATAATCCATATACATGGGGAGTAAGTATTTATATGGGATACAACTGGATGTGGTACAACTCATATTACCGTCCATACTATTACTATTCCCCAGGATGTTGGGGTTATTACGGTGGGTATCATCATGGATATCACAATGGATATTGGGACGGGTACTACGACGGATACAATAACTATTCAGACTACTATTACAATAGCTATGACGACAACAACACTCACTATTATGGACATAGAGACGCTATAGGTGGCGGAGGATATACTGGTGGTGGTCATCGTGACGGTGGAACAGCAATTACAAACCTAGGAACTTCAAACAAAAGAAACACCACTACATTGGGTGAAAGATACGCAGGTACAGTTGCCACTACTACCGTTAATAATGGCACTACAAACAGAGATCCAAAACCCACCACTGGCAATACTGGAAATATCAACAACAGAACCATCGATACTAAACCTACAACTGGAGTTGGCTCAACTACAAATGCAAACGACAGAGACACCCGTCCTACAAAGCCAACTACTCCTACTTCTAATGGTGGTAATACACGTACAACAGACAATACCGGCAGAATAGATAAACCTACGACTCCTGCAACCAATCAAAATGGAGGGACTACAAGACCAACAGAGAGAATTCCAAATACTTTTACCAAGCCTACAGAAAGACCAAATACGCCACCTTCCAGCGGAGGTTCTAGAGACAATGGTAGAAACACAAACCCTCAAAGCAACTTTAAACCAACTACTGGGTATCAAAAACCAGCAACAAATGACACCAAAGAATACAACACGAACCGAAATAATGGAACAAATTCTACTTATTACAACTACAATAGAAATGACAACAGCACTCAATCTACTGGAAGAAGCAACGAATCAAACTCAAGCTACTCACGACCAAATTCGAATACCAAAACGTATAACAACCAAAGAATAAATCAAGAAAGCAATCCTCCTTCAAACAATAGAAACTCAAACTATACTACACCTTCTAGAAACAATTCTACCTCTTCTTCGAATAGCAATTACTCTCGACCATCAAACAGTAGCAGCAGTGGAAGTAGTTATTCTTCTCCATCGAGAAGTTCGAATAGTAGCAGCAGTGGAGGTAGTTATTCTTCTCCATCCAGAAGTTCTAGTGGAAGTAGCTCGAGCGGAAGTAGCTCTAGTGGAAGTAGCTCTAGTGGAAGTAGTAGCAGATCGAGCAGTGGATCAAGTAGTAGTGGAAGCAAACATCGATAATGGAAAGATATTCAAACCTCAGTTATAGTTATAAAAAATAAAAAATAACAAAATGAAAGCAAAAAATATATTAATCATAGCATTATCATTACTCATAGGAAGTAATATTTTTGCACAAAATGAAAACGACGCTTTAAGGTATTCTCAAATGGGATTTAGTGGCACTGCTAGAAGTAACGCAGTTGGTGGAGCCTTTGGAGCGGTTGGAGCCGATTTTTCATCTCTTTCTATCAACCCAGCGGGAATGGCTATATATAAAAAATCTGAAATTTCGTTTACTCCTGCACTCTATTATACTAAAAACATAAATAGCTTCAATGGTTCCGATGCGGAAGATTATAAATATAGTATGAACCTAAGCAATTTTGGAATGGTTTTTTCTGCACCTTTAAATCACATAGAATCAGATAAACCTAAATGGAAAAGCATTCAATTTGGTTTTGGATTTAACAAATTAGCAAACTTCAACAACAATATCTCCATTGAAGGAAACAATATCAATGGTAATAACATCAAATCTTCGATTGCAGATATTTTTATTGATAAAGCGAATGGAATATCCCCTTCCAATTTAAATTCCTACGACACGTATTTGGCATATGATTGCTATATTATAAATCCAGACAGTAATAACAATTACACGAGTGATTTACAAAACGCAGATTTAATTCAGCGCAAAACAATGAATACAAAAGGAGGAATGAATGAATGGGCATTCTCATTTTCGGGAAATTACAATGATGTATTATATATTGGAGCCACATTGGGGCTTGTAGGAATTACCTATAAGGAAAATTCTCAATATGAAGAGGTAGACCGTTTTGACTCCTTAAAATATTTCAACAACATGACCATCAAAGATAATTTATCTACGGATGGGTCTGGCATCAACTTAAAACTTGGAATATTAGCTCAACCTCTAAAATTCATGCGAGTTGGAGCAGCCATACACACTCCTACTTTCTTCTATAAAGTTGAAGACCATTATTCTAGAACTTTTTCAGCAGATATTGATTCAACCTTTAGAGAATTTACTACTGATGACCTAGTTTTTAAATATGAATTAAATACCCCTCTTCGACTATTGGGAAATATTGCATTTTTAATAAATAAATCTGGTTTTGTGTCTATAGACTACGAATATACAGATTATTCAACAGCCAGAATGAGAGCCAATGATTATACCTTTTCTCAAGAGAATAAAAACATTAAAAGCATGTTCACAAAAACTCATAACATTAGAGGAGGTATTGAATACAATTTAGCTCCAATTATCCTAAGAGCTGGTTATGCTTATAATATGACTCCTTTTAAATCGGAAAACCTTAATTCATACCAACGCAATGTTATCAGTGGTGGTTTTGGCTTTAGAAGTTCAAAGTACTTTGTTGACTTTACGTATGCTTATTCAAAAAGTGAAGGCAAATACTACCTATATCCAGGAGCTGTTAGTAACCAAACTATTTCTACTAATAACTTTATGCTTTCCATGGGCGTAAAATTCTAACAAAATAATTGATTAAAATTATTTATCCTCAGAAATGACCATTTTAGCAAATGGTCATTTTTTTATATAATTCTGTGATATAGAATTTTAAAACCAATTCAATCAAATCGTTTAATTTAATTAAATCTCCTATTTATTAATTTCGGTTACTAAGGTATGTAATTAGGCTATATGGGGAAAAAACATCCCAAATTATGCTATATTACATAATTTGGGATATGTCGATTATCTTTTTTTAGGTTTACATTCCACCTTGTTGAGAAGAATAGTTTTTTAACTGATTAAGTAAGTCGGCGGCTTGTTGGAATCCTGGATTTACTTTAAGAGCATCTTCCAATGCTTTCATTGCTCTATTTACATCATTTAAAAGAATGTATGTTCTTGCCAACCCATAATAACCATAAACAAATTTATAATTTACCTTGGTGATTTTTTCAAAGGCCAATCTAGACTCTTCTAAAAAAGCAGAATTTTTGGTTTTTTCATATAATTGTAGACCAATCCATCCTTTCATATTAAGACCATTTTCGTAAGATGGATACACTTTTAGTAGTAAATCAGCATACATATTAGCGCTATCTAAGCTACCTTTGTTTACATACATTTCGGTTAGTGAGAAAAGTATATTTTCGTTGTTTGGATCTTCATTTAGCACTTTTTTAAAAAGCATTTCGGCCATAGCCATATTTGCGATTCTAACATTCATGGAATCTTTAACATCCTCTGATTTAGCCTTAAGTTGAGCAGCCATCAGATCATCTTTATTCTTTCGTTTCAGCACAGCACAAATCGGCATTCCATCCACGGTGATTTGATGGACCGTATTTTTTGGTGGCCAAGTTTTGTTTTTTAATTGATCTGGGCTAATCCCTGTATTCGCGAAGATTGCATAATCCCAATCGAAGTTACTTCTTTCGTAGTAACGGACAAAAACAACTTCAAAATTTGCAGTATCTTTTCTTAGATAATACTTAACAGGGGTAGTAAGCCATGCTCCAACTTTTACTCTCTTTTGTTTAAGAGCTGGATCATTGTTGGCATCCTTTTTCACCCAAAGAGTAGCTTCGCGCAAACTATGAAAATAGTAATCCAATTCATATTGACCATACGCCCCATTAACTCCACCTGCTAATTCGTTGAAATATACATACTCATAAGGATGGTTTTTGAACGTATGTATTATTGGGTGAATGGTAAAAATTGCTAACAATGCAAAAGCTAAAATTTTTAAGTATTTTTTCTTTGCAAAAACAAACAATTTATCGAAACCTAATCCAGCAACCACTACAAGAGTAGGATATGCAAATATTGCATGTCTCCAGCCCCCATACACATTTGAATTTTTATATGCTATGTAGAAAACGGGAAAAGCAAAAGCGAATAAAAGAATAAAAGCCCAAAAGTGATTCAATCCTTTTTTCTTATAAAGACCAATAAAAAGAACAGCTCCAATAATTACAGATATTGGAATAGTAATCATCATGTATTTAATCGTATAATACCATGGAACTTTATCGCTCCAAATCGTTATCCCCTCGTATATTTGACGAAGACTTACGAAAAAATTAGTCATCACATCGAGCGATTTTTTAGGATTGCTTAAGGGTGCTTCCAATGCATAAGGCCACAGTAGCACTCCAATAAAATATCCTATAACAGCAATAACGATAGACAAACCAATCAGTTTTTTAATTCGTTTTACGTTTTCATCGGAAAATAAATTTACAATTTTACCTGCAAAAAACATATACATAGCTCCAAAAACTGCCATATATGCGATTAAAATAAATCCACCAACACGAACACTAATAGACAGTCCGATTCCTAAAGCTAGCAAAAACATCGTTTTTTTGGTCGGTTTTGGAAATTGTTGAAAGAAACGAACGATATAATAAATGGTAAAGACATAAGCCATTGCAAATGGAATATCTTTTGGATTATTAAAAGAATGACCAAGAAAACGAGGGGAGAAAAAGATCAACACAAACGTAATAAGAGCTGCTCTCCAATTCGCTAAACGGTAGGCCAATAAAGCACAGAATAGCATTGCCAACCAACCTACTAGGGCATTCATGGCATGGCGACTCTCCATAACATTGTCAATTTTAAAAATTTTATTGAAAAAAACAGTAAATGTATCAAAAGACATCCCATAATCTTTCATCCCCTGCAGCTCTTGATTCCCTTGATTTAAATAGGATTTATCTTTACCAAAAGTGGTATAATACTTATACAGTTTTTCGGCTTGAGGATATTGCCAATAATCTTCATCGCCAGAATTTCCAACCTGATAAGCCAACAAAGGCATGATAACAAACGTTAGAACAGCAACGAAAGCAAACAAAAACCGATAAAGTGAAGATTCTTTAGTTTTTAAAGAAACAGATGGAATGAAGTTGTTTTTTTTAATTAAACTTTCCTTTATTGGCACAATAAAAAACCAATTAATTCTATTTACAATTGGTTTTATGCAACAACTAATAGGGTTCATTTTTTTAACCACAAAGGGAGTTGATTGGGTAAATGCCAAAGGTTTAATTTCAAAACCCAACTGTTTGAGTTGGTAAACAACCTCTTTATGAAAATCAACAGAGCACAATAAATTAGAAAAAACATACTTTACAGTTTCTTTTTCTCCTAAAAACGCTGAATACAAATCCATCGATTTTTGTTTCTTATTTTTGGAAGAAAACGCTGGAGTGTAAACAGCTTTTGAGAAATCTTTTACACCCACAAAAAGTTCGTTAAGATTAATTACTGCATTGAGTCGTTTTAAATCAAGAACAAAAACCACTTCCTTAGAAGCCTTTTCGATGCCCAAATTCACAGCTTTCACGAAAGAATCGGCTTTGGACTCAAGAGAGAAAACAAGCTGATTTTGAGCTTTTAAAGAGGCAAAAAAAGGGTTCTGATTAATTTCATTAACAAACTGAGAATCGTCTTTTGACAATACTAAAACTAGCTCAATCTTAGTTAAATTTTCTGGCTTAATCTTCTTCAAAGAGTCTTCCAGCAATTGAATTTTATCTTCATGATTATCAAGAGGAACAAGGATAGAAAACGAATGGTTTTTGAATGGAATAGAGTCCTTTTCAACATTTGATTTCGCGTTCTTAATATTGGGATTTTTAATTGGTTTCATCATCTATATATTTAAATATTCTGTTAAAAATTTAATTTTTCGGCAATGATATATTCAGGACGATTTTTTACTTCATCGAAAAGACTTCCAATATACTGCCCTAAGACACCAATCGTCAATAGCTGAACTCCACCGAAGAAGATAATAACAACAATGGTAGAAGTCCAACCCGAGACCACATGACCAAAGCCAAAAATCATGCTTGAAAGGATGTATAATACGTATATTAATCCTGCGAAAACGCTTAAGAATCCGAGGGAAGTGGCTAATTTGAGGGGTTTCTTAGAAAAATAGAAAAGACCTATCGAGGCAAATTTCAACATTTTTCTAAATGGATATTTTGTCTCACCAGCAAATCTAGCGTCTCGATTATAGTATACGGGGCACTGTTTAAATCCGAGCCAACTAATCAAACCTCTGATATATTTATTTTTTTCCGTCAAATTATTAAAAGCGTCAATCACTTTACGATCAATCAATCTAAAGTCACCAGTATCTACAGGAAAAGAGATGTCGGACAATGCATTTAAGAGGCGATAGAACATTTTTGCGGTAAAGAGTTTCATGAAACTTTCTCCATCTCTCTTGTTTCTAACGCCATACACCACATTGCAATTTTCCTCATGAAAAATTTTAAGCATTTCTGGAATAACTTCTGGCGGATCTTGCAAATCGGCATCAATAATAACTGCAACATCTCCTTTACACGCCTTTAATCCGGCTGTAACGGCAGCTTGATGTCCAAAGTTTCTGGAGAAGCTGAGTAATTTTACATGATTATTATTTAAAGCAATGTCCCTCAAAAGTAGCATTGTTTTATCTCTACTACCATCATTCACGAAAATCAGTTCATAATCGGGCAAATCATTATCTACAAAAACTTGAGCAAGTCGCCGATAACTTTCTTGGATTACTTCTTGTTCGTTGAAACATGGAATAATTACGGATATTAGCATAATTGATTATTTGAGTTATTCGATTTTTATTACACAATTCAATCTTTGATTTCTCTTTTTTTTGCAACAATGAGGCAACTACCTCCAAAACAAACTTTTTTCCCTTTCGCAACTTGTTTTATTTCACAATTCCAGATTTTGTTAAGGATTGAATTTACAAAACCTCGATTCTCTTTATGTTCGTTTTGATGTTTTTTTAAATCATTTGAATTTTTATGGAGTCCTAAAAAGCTAGGTATTGTTCTAAAGAAAAAAATTGGAATGGGAAGAACCGAAAAAATATAAGAAGCATATTGAATTTCAAAACCAGCTTTTAGCAACAACTTTTTCATCCGTTTTAAGGTATACCTTCGAAAATGGCCTACATCATTATCTTCATTAGACCAGAGGCAGTTATAGGCAGGAACGGTAATAAAAACATGACCATTGTCGGCTAAGTTTGAAGCAATAATTTTCATAAACTCAACATCGTTGGAAGTATGTTCAACAACATCAAAAAGGCCTATTGATTTAATGGAGTTCGATTTGAACTCTGCATCTTCGAGGGTAGAACAAACCACATTTGAAAGTCCCCTATGTTTAGCATTCAAACATCCTTGAATTCCTGGCTCAACCAAAACAGTATTTACGTTATTATCTTCTAACCACTTGGCAATAAATCCATTACCTCCACCTATGTCAAAAAAAAGTTCATTGGGAGCATATTTTTGGACTAAAGGCAGAATACAGTTGTTTCGATGTTTAAACCAAAAGCTATTTTCTTCTATTTGAAACCACTGTTGATTTCCTCCTTCGGGGTACGATATGTCGCTCTGTTTTACAGCAAAATGGATCCCATCTTTTTCGATCAATTGGGTTGAATAATTAACTAAAACACTCATCTCTTTTTATTAATATTAGACAAACTTACAATAATTATATGAATTATTAAAAATTTCACATAAAAACGTCTCAATTATTCTCCATCAAAAATAATTATTTTCAATTAATAAAAAGGTTTTTGTCTGATTAAAAAAATAGGTTTACTTTTGCGAAAAAAAAGAAAAAACGATTATTAGATTATACAATCAACAATTAATATTTCGATATTTTTCAACATTATTTTTAATCAATTATAAATTTATGAGAAAGATTACAGTTTTAATTTTCGCCGTTACAATGTCAACTCAGATATTTTCACAAACCACCAATTCGGGTTTTGGAATTAAGTTTAGTGGATTTGTTCGAGAAGACGCCATATACGATAGCCGCCAGGTAGACCAGTTAAGAGAGGGCTGTTTTCTATTATATCCATTAAACAGCAATTTCGACAAGAATTTAGTAGACATTAATGCAACTCCATCCATTAATCTAATCGCTATTGGAGCACGATTAAGTGGAGCTATTACAGGGCCAGAGGTTTTTGGAGCTAAGACTTCTGGGTTATTAGAAGGTGAATTTTTTGGAGCAACGAATGCTAATATCAATACGTTTCGATTACGACATGCGTATGTAAAATTCAATTGGGCAAAAACAGAGTTATTATTTGGGCAAACATGGCACTCCTTATTTACCGAGGAGTGTGTTCCTGGCACTTTAAATTTTAACACTGGATCTCCATTTCAACCTTTTAGCAGAGCTCCTCAGATAAGGATAAAACACAATTTATCCTCTAGAGTAAAAGTAAGTTTATCGACATTAACTCAAAGAGATTTTGCCAGTACTGGTCCAGATGGCATAAGTTATCAATATCTTTCTAACTCCTCTGTCCCAGAAATAACTATAGGGCTAAGCTATACGCGTCCGAAAACAGACAGTACTTCCCTGATTGGGTTTGGAGTAGTGGGAGAATTCAAACAATTGCAACCAAGGTTATCCACATCGGATACGTTAAGCACCTCTAAAAAAGTAAAATCACTAGCAACATCGGCATATTTCCAATTTGAAAACAAGCGTATTGGGTTAAAAGTAAAAGCAACTTATGGCGAAAATTTGTATGATTTGATGATGCTTGGAGGTTATGCAAAAAAACACGACACCACCCTGGTTGGAAAAACAGATTGGGATTACACAAACATTATGTCGGGAGCAATATGGATAGATGCTTTTGTTAAAATTCAAAAAATGAACATTGGAATATTTGGTGGTTATACCCAAAACTTGGGTTCAAACCTCAATATTTTAGATTGGAACAATGCTAAATCATATTATTCAAGAGGCAGTAATATTGCTTATGTTTATCGAATTTCTCCAAGAATATCCTATACAATTGGCTCTTTAAAAATTGGAGCGGAATACGATTACACTGTGGCTGCTTATGGGAATAAGCGGAACAGTTTGGGGGTTGTACAAACTACCAATTCGGAAACTGGAGCCATATTAAAAGAAATTTCCAATCATCGAGTATTAGGGTTTATCCAATACAATTTTTAAATTGATGTGAAAGCTTCGTTTTCTCATTTTGTTTAACTTCTATATTACGAGAAAGATCTTCTCTTTAAAATAGGAATTGAAAGGATACAAAAACAGAAAAGTTATTTAAATTATTAGAATTTCGGTGAGACAAACGCCATAATCCATCGACACGAAGAAATTTAAAGATATTTTCAACTCCCAGTCCGGCTTCGTAAAATGGGTCATTCAAATAGGATAAGCCAACAGGAAATGCACTATAGTTTTTATTTTTATGTTCTAAGCTACCCATTAAACCCTTAAAATATCCTACTTCTCTCCATTTTAGTTTTCTTAAAAGTGGAATTTTATTTAAGAATAATCCATCGAAATGGTGGGTATAACTGAGGCTAATATACTGATCGCTAATAAACTCATAATAATTCATGGTATTAAAGGCAGCAGGGTCGAGAAACCAAGTTTCGTTGCCTTCATGCAATTTTAGTAGAGGGTATGGCAATGTATTAAATATTTTTCCAGTTTCGATAATATATTTCGACCATCCTAACACTCCAACATTAAACCAATGTTCAACCGAAAATTTCACTTTATGGAATTCGTAATCGCCACCCAAAAACTTAGGCAATCCATAATTATATTGAAAAGTCAGAATGGGGTATTTCGTTCCCAGACTAGCTCTAAGAAACTCGCCCGAAATAAATCGTTCTTTGAATGCATATCGAAACCTTACAATAGCCTCACTGGTAGAGATATTTGAGATTTCGTAAAAAGATGCGTTTTTATTTATCAAAAATGAATTATTCGACAATGGGAAAACATCCCGATAAAGGTAGGTAATTCGAGATGAAAAACCTTGAAGCCACTCTTTTTCGTAGTAAAGTTCGTATTGATTAACAAGAGACAATTTGTTTACATCACTTCTTCGGAAGAGGGATGCCAAAAGGAAATCTTCCCTAAAGGCATTATCACTTTGACCCATTTGTTCCATATCCTGTTTTGCGCTACCACCAAAAAATTGTCTTGGATTTTTTTCTAGCAGATAAAGAAAACTTGCCCCATATTTAAGGCGAGTATCATTTGTACCATAGGCCAAATGGGCATTTAGTTGAAGTTTTTTACTAAACTCATTGCTAGTTCTTCCACCAAATCGAATTCTAGTGCCTTCGATTTGATTAAAGCTCAAGAAGGATGTATATGGTCCGATTTCTACTTTTTTCCAAATCTTGTATCCATTTATGACTGTTTCCGCAATATCGATATACGATTTTACTATTGGCAAGGAAGCAAGGGTATCAATCATATAATAGATTGTTTTTTCATCTTTAGTCAAACTGTCGTGTCTAGATGTTTCCCAAAAATTTTCATCTCTATACAGGGCATTATCGCTTGTTATCACATTGAAATCGGAATTATAAAAGGCATCAGGTTTCGGGTTGTTGATTAGATGATTTTTGTAAGAAGTAGTTTTATGGCCATAAAAACCGGTAGTCGTTTTGGCATTTTCGAAAGCATTAAAATCTACTACAACATTATCTTTGTGCAAGACCCAATGGGCATTTTCGAGTTTTTTAAAAGATTGTTCTACTTCAATTCCATTGATAAAGTTGACATTTGCATTTTTGGCAACATTCATTTTAATATTCTGTATTGCCCATGAGGTATCAGCAACCCAAAAATTACCCGAAAAAGTTAACTCTTGTATTCGTTTTGGCTTAAAGGCAATGTTATAACTCCAGTTTTCGTTTACAAAGGCACTATCCACTAAGTAGTATCGGTAAAATGAGCTACCAAAATCGGCTATGGGGCTAACAAAATTCTTATCGAAGAGAGGGATATAGTTATCGTAAATATTAACATTTAAGTAAAGATCGCCCATGAATTGGCTAATGCTTTGGTTTTCGAGACCAGAGACTTTAACACCTTGAATAATCTCTATCGATTTTTTCGGATTTTTTCGGAGATAAACCTCAGAAATAGATTCAGATAAGAAAAATGGCAAATATACTTTTCCATTAACAGTAGAAGTATCCAAATAATTAAATCACTATTGTCCGATAAAAATTCAAATTGGGTGTTTAGATTTTGTAAA
>CAZZHH010000031.1:35957-38585 GCA_964653595.1 uncultured Lentimicrobiaceae bacterium | reverse complement strand
CATTCCAGGTGGTTTAGGTCTAAAGATAATATGTGATTTTGTGAAATCGGACCTGGTTCCGTAATCGCCGATTGCGCTATTCAGATGCTTCAATTGATGCTGCAGAAATAAAATATTGTCATTTTTAAAAATCAAAAAAGCCATTTTCGAAAGAAAATGGCTTTTGTTATGCAACTATTTTATCTAAACGATTGTCTATATGTTTGTATTTTTTAATATTTATTTAAATAATTTACTATGAAACGAATCGGACAATCATTTAATTTTTTGCTCAGTACAGTAATCCTACTTATTACCATGAGTGTGAATGCTCAATATCAGATACATTCAGATCAAGCAATGACTGTTGCAAATACTCCAGTAGTCATAAATGTAAGGGCTAATGATACCTACCCATTTCAATATCAGACAGTATCATTTACTGTAAATGGAGTTACTCATTTAGCTCCTACAAATGGAACCCTTCAATTCATTGGCGATGATGTTGTGTATACTCCTAATCCTGGATTTGTTGGAACAGATGGGTTTATGTATGCACTAAGTAATGATGGCGTAACCCTTTTTGACAGTGCATATGTTTACATGAATGTGCTAGCGGATACCGATCCAAACTTTCACATAAACATGGCCGGAATACCGCCAGCTTCGTGCAACGGTGGTCAACTAAAAGTGTTTATGAAAAACGGAGTGGCTCCTTATGTGTATCAAATCAATGGTAGCGCAGTAACAACTACTCTATCAGATTCCATCATCGTAAACAACTTTATCTCTCACACTGGAACCATTCAGGTAACCGATGCAAATAATGTTACTGTAAATACTGAATTTACAATTCCAAACAACCGACGTCTCCTGTGTATTGATGGACCTACGTCGGGATATACCTTGCCCAACGAATGTCTGGGAAATGTATCCTTTGGTGTTTGGGGTGGCACACCACCGTTTTTTGCGATTGGAACTAGCATGCAGGGACCAGAACAAGTATCGTTTATGTGGGAAGGCAACGATTCTCATAGTCGCCGGGCATTTGCTTCCAATGTCTGCCAAGGATTTTATAATTTATTGGTTACCGACTCTAATGGGGTTCAGGCTACAAGTACTTTTATGATGGACACAAATACCATGAGCATCCCTCCAATTGTTACAAGCATTGATACTTGCATTGCAATTACAGGGTATACCGATGCATTTGTGAGCGATGTTTACACTAATAGTAATGGAACGTATGCTGTTTGGAATATCGTTTTGTTGTCTACTGATACCATCACTTTAGACGTTTTATACCCAATTCAAACACCTGCCACATACCAATTTATTTTATACGTAAATTGTCCAGGGGGAAAATCTACCGTAATGTTAACAGATTATTATACCGTTACCTATTCCGATTTGATTTTGTCTGTAGTCGATAATTTTACTTTTGAAGATATTCTAGTCCACCCAAATCCGCTAAAAGATATCGCTAATATTTATGTAAATGCAAAAAAAACCTCCCTTCTTCAAATAAATGTGTTCAATCTGATGGGAGAGAGGGTCTCCTCGCAAAAGGTGAACGTACATCAAGGGAAAAATGCAATTGAATTAAATGTTTCACCTCTACCCAAAGGAACTTATATCCTTCAGTTGGTGGATGAATCCTTCGTTAAAACGAATCGGAAAGTGGTGAAAATGTAGTTTTTTTTAATTCTATAATAGGTTAATTATCAAATATCTGAATTAAAAAATGAATGTTGCAAAGAAAAATTAATGTGAAAAAAACTAAAATCAGTTGTAATTTATAAAATTAGTTATTATCTTGCAGTCGATTTAATCACTAAAACTTAATAAAAAATGGACAGTAATAAAGTTGAGATGTACATTGCAACATCAGGTCAAAAATTTCCTGCAGAAAGATTAATGGAAATTAAACAAAAATTAGAACAAATGGATGACAACAAGTTTATGATTATTCAAGGACTTGCATTAAAAGATCCAACTACGATGTTGATTATTTCTATACTTTTAGGAACATACGGAGTAGATAGATTTATGTTAGGCGAAACTGGTCTTGGCGTTGCTAAATTACTTACTGCCGGTGGTTGTGGTATTTGGGCAATTATTGATTGGTTTTCTGTACAAGACAGAACTCGTCAAGCTAACTTCCAAAAGTTCATGCAAATTGCAATGTAATTTCACATGGAATTAAAAAAAGGTAACCGCTTACTTTTGCTCGCAATGGTAGGCGGTTACATTTTTATTGGCGTAAGTGCTATCTTGCAAAATTATTCGCACTCCTCCATTTGTATTTTCAAAAATATTACCGGTTACCCTTGTCCTGGCTGTGGAATTACCAGAGGCAGCATTCTCCTTTTCAAAGGTGAGATATTAGAAAGCATTTTGTTAAATCCAGCAGCAATTGTAGTAAATATCATGGCTTTGGTGGCAATCGTCTTGATAATTCGGGATTCTGTAAAAGGCACAACCCTCTTCCAAAAGCTATCTACTCAAAAAATGAACCCATACCTACTCATCCTCCTAGTAGTTTTAGTAATTCTAAATTGGATATGGAATATTTATAAAGGATTGTAATTTAAATTTTGCCCCCTGTTAACTGTCACACTGTTCACTGTCCCCTGTTTCATTGTCCCC
>CAZZHH010000031.1:5195-35857 GCA_964653595.1 uncultured Lentimicrobiaceae bacterium | reverse complement strand
TGTCACACTGCTCACTGTCACACTGCTCACTGTCACACTGCTCACTGTCACACTGCTCACTGTCACACTGTTCACTGTTCCCTGTTTCACTGTTCCCTGTCACACTGTTCACTGTCACACTGTTCACTGTTCCCTGTCACACTGTTCACTGTTCCCCGTCAACTGCTAACTGCTCCCTGTTAACTGTTCCCTGTCAACTGTCAACTGATCACCTCACAAGGAATACCTAAAGCTCTTACTCTATCCGCGATTTTGTTGAGTTTTTCAACCCCAATTTTGTGCAAATTCATTGCTGGAGTAGCTCTGTCTATTGGGTAAATCACCACTTTATTAGGTGCAATTTCTCGAATATGATGAAGCCAGAGGTCAACCTCCGATTCGGTAGTATTGTCAATAATTACCCCATTGTGTTCTCCTGTTAAGAAAAGGGTTTGGATGCCCAGTTTACCGTTAAAAAGTTTAAGATTGTTTACAACCTCATCTATGTTGATTGGAGTAAATGGCATGTTGATGAGGTTAAACATCTCTTGAGAGCCAGCATCTAATTTGAGCAATACATTATCTAGTTTCATCAAGGCCATTCTTACTTTTTCTTGATAAATGGTGGTAGAATTAGATAAACAGGAGGTTTTGGCGTTTGGATAATATTTGTCTCTAAGAGCTGTAATATCCTCTACAATTTCTGCAAAATAGGGGTGTATGGTTGGCTCCCCGTTGCCAGCAAATGTAAAACTGTCGATTTGAGTTTTATTATGATGAAGTTCGATTACTTTTTTCTCTAAAGTTTCAATTATTTCGTGGTAACCAAATACTTTATCCGAAATATCTTCTACCTTGTCGCCCCAACCACATTCACAATATATGCAATTGAAGGTACAAATTTTAAAATTTCCGGGCAATAAATTGATGCCCAGCGAACTTCCTAATCTTCTGCTTTTTATGGGACCAAAGACAATCTCTCCCCAAAGTATACCACTCATAATTATTAAATTTTAGCTTACCGCTTGTTTTAGTCTTTCTGCATTTTCTGCCATTTGAAGAGCTTCAATCAATCCCATAATGTCACCATCCATGTATCCGGTCAAGTTGTACATTGTATAATTGATACGGTGGTCGGTTACTCTATTTTGAGGATAGTTGTACGTTCTAATTTTTGCCGATCGGTCGCCCGAACAAACCATGGTCTTCCGTTGCGATGAAATCTCATCCAGATACTTTTGATGTTCTAATTCGAATATGCGATTTCGTAATATTTTCATCGCTTTATCAAGGTTTTTCAATTGCGACTTCTCGTCTTGAATTGCGACTACTATGCCAGTTGGGACGTGAGTTAGGCGGACTGCCGAATAGGTAGTATTTACCGATTGACCACCAGGACCAGAAGAGCAATACGTGTCTTTGCGAATATCCGACTGTTTAATCTCCACATCAAACTCGTCTGCTTCGGGCAATATGGCAACTGATGCTGCAGAAGTGTGAACCCTGCCTTGTGTTTCTGTTTGTGGAACTCGTTGCACCCGGTGTACCCCCGATTCATACTTCAATATCCCATAAGCTTTGTTGCCTATAACATTAAATATCACCTCTTTATATCCACCTAACGTGCCTTCGGTAACGCTCACAATTTCAATTTTCCAATTTAATCGCTCACAAAAACGAACATACATTCGATACAAATCACCAGCAAATAAGCTAGCCTCGTCACCTCCCGTTCCTGCTCTTAGCTCAACTACCGCATTTTTGTTGTCCTGAGGGTCAGAAGGAATCAACATCAAACGAATCTCCTCTTCTAAAGTAACCAACTGCGAATTCGATTCAGATAACTCTTCCTTGGCTAATTCTCTAAACTCTTCATCTTTTTCGTTTGCGATGATAGCTTTTGCATTCTCGATGTTTCCCAATAAATTTTTGTATGTCTTATAAGCCTCAATAATTGGCTCCAAATCTTTATAATCTTTGGTAAGCTTCACGTATCGTTTCATGTCGCTCATCACCTCCGGATTGTTTATTTGCTCCCCGATTTCTTGCCAACGATGATATACTACGTCAAGTTTTTCGATTAAATTTTCCATCTCTATTTTTATTTTGAGTGCAAAGGTACAATTTTTTCAACGAATTTTTAACCCTTTTTATCCCTAAAAAAAAGAAACATTCAACCTAATATTCCAGAAAAATCGGATTATGAAGATGATCTTTTTAAGCCAGCTGAGTAGACGAATAGCTAATAAGACGTTAAGTGGAGTAACTTCGCAAAGATTCAGACACACCACTTGGTCACTTGGCTCCTCAAAAAAAAATGTAACTTTGTCTTTTTACTAAAATTATATTGCATGGATAACAAAGTAAAATTCTCAGCTGTTATTGAGCAAAATGGGACAATGAATGCAGCATATATTTCTTTCCCTTTTGATGTGTTTGAGTTATATGGAAAAAAAGGTCAAGTGAAAGTAAAAGCTCTATTCGACAATCGTGTTTTATACCGAGGAAGTCTATCAAGAATGAGTTTCCCCTGTCACGTTTTGGGTATGACAAAAGAGATTAGAGAGAAATTGGGAAAATCGTTTGGGGATACCGTAGATGTAATCATCGAACAAGATTTGGAAGAGAGAATTGTCGATGTTCCTATCGATATTATTGAATGTTTACAACTCGCTCCCAACTTAAAAGTGGTATTTGACGCATTTTCATACTCTCACAAAAAAGAGATAGTTCAATGGATAGATTCTGCTAAGAAACCAGAAACTAGAGCCAATAGAATTTTGAATTTGTTGAAAAGGCTAGAAGAAAAAGCAACTCTTAAAAAAAGGTAATCTTCTCTCTTTCAATACCCGAGTTCTTCTTTAGTCTTTTCTCAAAACATTTTGTTGCCAATGCTTGCATAAGATAGATTATCCCTTACTCTTCCAGCTCTTTAATAATTTTGTTTACATCTTCTTCTGTTGTCGTGAGTTTTGCTTTGCAAATTCGAATTAAATCGGCTGCGCGTTTTACTTTATTCGACAATTCATCTACAGAGATTTCGCCCTCTTCAATCTCCGCAACTATTGCTTGCAATTCGTTAAATGCATCGGTATAGGTTATGTTATTCTTCATTTGTTTGGTTGTTTGTAGAAATTGTTTTGCTAAGGATAGTCCCATTTGCTAAGATAGTTGTTATCGTCGACCCTTTAGGTACATTCATTGGGCTCGTTATTGTTTTTCCGTCCATCAAAGTGATGCTATATCCCCGTTTTAATATATTTTTTGGATCTAGTAAATGAACTTTCTGATCTAATTTTTCGAGCTCGGATTGTGATTTGTGGAATAATTGGATTGTAGATTTTGAAAGCTGTTGCCTTTCGCTTTTGGCCATCTGTCGTTGTATGCCAATCCATGAAGTCGAATTTTTTAATAACTGTTGCTTCCATTGGTTTTGGCTCTCTCGTTGAGTTTGTAACACAAACAACGACTGTTGGCCCATCGAATGTGTTTTTTTGCTTATCCTGTGTTTTTCAGTTACAAGTAAACTACGAGTATCTGTTTTGAATTTATTTGTAATGATGTTGAAATTTGTCCTTCTACTGCTGAGGATGGTTCTGCTGTTGCGCGATATGGAATCGAGTGCATTGGAAACGGGTATCGAAAAGTTGTGAAATTGCTGTATCAAATAATCGGCAAGTTCGGTAGGGGTAATCGCATTTTTAAAAGAGATCAACTCTGCAACTGTCTCGTTGGTAGAATGACCTATTCCGGTTAGTATTGGCAGCGGAAATTGTGCAATTGCTCTTGCCAACAAGAGATTATTGTAACACGATAACCCTACATCGCCACCACCCCCTCTTACAATCACTACTGCATCAAAATGAGATTGCACTTTCTTGATTCTGAGTAATTGATTATGAATAGATTGTACAGCTTTCTCTCCTTGCAAAAGTGCTGGAAACAACATGGTGAAAAAGCGGTATCCCCAGCTATTGTTGCTGAGAATATTCATAAAATCAGAGTAACCCTTGCTTGTCTCTACCGAAATTACGGCTATCCTTTGTGGCAAAAGTTCCATCGACAACCGTTTGTTTGAGTTAAAAATCTGTTCACGTTTTAATAACGCGATGGTTTCTGCTTTCTCTTTTTCCAAATCCCCTAAGGAGTAACTCGAATCAATATCTAGGATTCGTAAGGTAAACCCATATACCGGATCAAAATGAACTCTAGCACAAAAAAGAATTTTAATGCCATCCTTTAGAGGCTCTTTTACGGTGCTTTCAAACTGTGCGTTGATTCGATGGTAGTCATCTTTCCACAGAGTAGCTCTCACTTGTGCAATTACTCTTTCTCCTTCCTTTTCAACTAGCTCAGGATAGCAATGTCCCGAATGAGAATAGTGATTCAGCTTGTTCATCTCGGCCTTTATCCAATACGAGTTGATGTAGTGAGTTGAAACCATCTTTTGAATGCTTTGCATCACTTCTAGCAACGAAAAAATGGTCTTATTGGATGAACTTTCGATCATAAATGAACAGTTTTCTACAAAAATACAAAAAAGAAAAATGAATGGTCTATTATCGTGGAATAATTATTCTCTCTTGTAACTTCAATTAATGGCATGTTGCCATTTTTCTTGCAATAGAATATTGAATTACGCATTTTTACTATGTTCTTCTTTTTTTATATATTTGTCATGTAAATTAAATGGTTTGTATAATGATTCGGTGGATTATAAACTTCTGCGTACTTTTTTTTGGAGTGATTTCTGTTTTTGCTCAGAGTGCACCGCTTTTAAAAGTGCATGAAATACCTGTAACAGTTGGAGCTAGTCGTTTGTCTGATTATCTGCCAAGCTTAAAAAATAAAAGAGTTGCCATTGTTGGAAATCAAACTTCTATGGTACAGCATACGCACTTAGTAGATACTTTAATTTCCTTAGGAGTTTCTATTGATAAAATCTTTTGTCCCGAACATGGTTTTCGAGGCGAAGCAGAAGCTGGTGCAAAAATTTCTTCCTCTATCGATACCAAAACAGGAATACCCATTGTCTCTCTTTATGGTAACAATAAAAAACCCACCAAAGATTATCTCAAAGGAATACAGTTGGTGATTTTCGATATTCAAGATGTGGGGGCTCGGTTTTATACCTATCTATCAACACTGCATTACGTAATGGAAGCTTGTGCTGAATTGAATGTGCCACTTTTGCTCCTTGACAGACCTAATCCAAATGGTTTTTTTATCGATGGGCCAGTATTAAAACCCAACTGTAAATCGTTCGTAGGGATGCATCCTGTTCCCATTTCATACGGAATGACCATAGGGGAGTACGCAAAAATGATAAATGGCGAAAAATGGTTAAATAATGGAGTGCAATGTAATTTAGAAATAGTGGAATGCGAAAATTATACCCACGAAACACGTTATACATTGCCTGTGCCCCCTTCCCCAAATTTGCCTACCAATAGAGCAATTTATCTTTATCCCACATTGTGCCTCTTCGAAGGAACTCCATTTAGCATCGGACGAGGTACGGATAGGCCTTTCGAAATGGTTGGCCACCCCGACAACCCACTGGGCGATTTCTTGTTTACCCCGAAAGTAATCCCTGGAAAATCGGATAACCCTCCTTGTCTGGGCAAACAGTGCCGTGGCTTTTTGCTTTCCGACTTCTCCAATGAGTTCCTGAAAAAAGAAAACGCAATCCACCTCTATTGGATCATCGACTTATATCATAAATTCCCAGATAAAAAAAATTTTTTCACCCCCTTCTTCGATAAACTTGCCGGAGATAAATCGGTAAAAGAGATGATTATGAATGGCAAAACGGAAGAAGATATTCGAAAAACGTGGCAACTGGAATTGGATGATTTCAAAAAAATAAGAGCTAAATATTTGTTATATTCAGAAAATTAAAAAATGATATGAGCAAAAATACCCATAATAAGGTTGCTAAAAAAGAGGTTCTTGTGGATACTTCTTCGTCGTACTCCTTTTTTCAAAAATATCAAGTATGGATGATTGCAATTTTTGCATTCGTGCTATATGCCAATACTCTTTCCCATGAATATGCCCTAGATGATCGGTTGATGATTACCGAAAATCAATTCACCAAAAAAGGGATAAACGGGATGAAAGATATTGTCTCCAACGACGCATTCACCGGGTTTTTTGGCACTCAAAAGAGTTTGGTGTCGGGTGGGAGATACAGACCCTTTACGCATCTGATGTTTGCTATTGAATATCAATTGTTTGGGATGAATCCTTTTATTGGCCACTTGATCAATGTTATTTTGTTTGCTCTTTTGTCGGTAGTTCTTTTTTTTGTCTTAAAAAAAATCCTTGCTCCGCTCGATCGTGCTCAATGGAAGTCTCTTTTGCCTTTTTTGGCTACGTTGATTTTTGTTGCTCATCCCATCCATACCGAAGTGGTTGCTAATATAAAAGGACGCGATGAGTTGATGAGCCTTTTGGGTTCTCTTAGCGCATTTTTATTTGCTCTTAAATATTTAGAGAGTAAAAAAGGGATTTATGTAGTTGCATTGTTTCTCACATTTTCGGTAGCTCTTTTTTCGAAAGAAAATTCCATCCCTTTTTTGTTGGTGATTCCATTGGCAATGTATCTGTTTTGTAAACCATCCATTCGTGATTATTTTATAGTAGTAGGAGGGTTGTTTTTTGCTTCCTTCTTGTTTTTAGTAATCAGAATGTCGGTGTTGGGGGATATGATGAATACCAATATCGCTCCCGAAATTTTAAATGATCCATTTTTAAATGTCCCCAAATCTACCGCTATCGCAACCACCATTTATACATGGGGAAAATATATTATCCTTTTGATTATTCCTCATCCACTTACGCATGATTATTATCCATACCAAATTCCCTATTTCCAGTTTACCTCTCCAATCATCATTTTCTTGTGTATCGCCTTTGTATTACTTCTCTTTTTTGCCATCAAAGGGGCTATCCAAAAAAAAACTTGGAGTTTTGCAGTTCTTTTCTCTCTGATTACCTTCTCTATCCAGTCTAACCTTATATTCAATATTGGCACTTTCATGAACGAAAGGTTTGTATTTGCACCTTCTATTGGTATTTCAATATTAATCGCTATGCTTATCCATAAGTGGATTACTAACCTTAAGTTGAAAACATTGGGTATCGTTTTTTTGAGTATATGGATGGTTGGTTATAGCGTAAAAACAATTTCCAGAAATATGGCTTGGAAAAACGACACTACCCTTTTTCTAACGGATGTAAAAGTCTCTAAAAATAGCATAAAATGTAATGTGTCTGCTGGTGGCATGGCTTATGAATTGGCAAAAGTAGAAAAAGACTTATCTAAGAAAAATGAGTTACTCAATTCATCCTTTGCATATCTTTCTAAAGCACAGCAATTGCATCCAGGGAGTTTTTATGCTTGGTTTTTGATGGGAAATGGTTACGTAGAACTCGAAAATTGGAGCGAAGCGTTGAGGTATTACCATAAAGCCTATCGTGTCAATCCTCAAAATCCAGATGTTCCTAAGAATGTGCTCTTTGTAGCTCAAAAATCTTGGAAACAAAATCAACACACTATTTCTGCCGAAGCCTATCGACTGTTGTGGAGTATTGAGCCTGATAATAAAGAACATCTGCTGATGATTGCCGACGCATATTCTCATACAAATAAGGTGGATAGCGCATTGTTGATTATTTCCAATGTGCTAAGAGACGATCCTCAAAATGCTTCTGCTTGGAGCAAAAAAGGCGAAATATTTGGTAGGGTGCTAAACGATTTTAACCAAGCAGAAACTTTTTTAAAACAATCCCTTGCAATTAATCCAAATAATTTATCTGCTAACGAAAATCTAGGGATCGTTTATGGTATTAAAAAACAGTATGATCTCTCGCTCTCGTATTTTCAAAAAGCCATCGCTATTGATTCTACACAAGCACGTATTTATCAAAATATTAGTGGAACTTATAGGGCTATGGGGAATATACAAGAAGCTGAACGATATTTGAAAATTGCTGCCGAAAAAAATATTAATTGACATTTATAATTCTGATTTTTAAGATGAAAATGGAATAATTTTGATTTTATGCATAAAAAAATCAATAAAAGTTTTGTCAAATGAAAAATATTAAATACCTTTGCACTCCTAAAAAGAATATTAAAAGATAAAAAACAATAAAGAAAGATGGCTAATCATAAATCGTCAATCAAAAGAATTAGAGCTAACGATAAAAAAAGACTTGCTAATCGTTACAATGCACGTACTACTCGTAATGCACTTAAAAAAATCCGTTTAACAACCGATAAAGCTGAAGCAACAACTCAACTTCCTTTGGTTATTTCGTTGATAGACAAATTAGCAAAACGCAATGTTATTCATAAAAACAAAGCGGCTAACTTAAAATCAGGATTGATGAAAAAGGTTGCTAAACTCTAACTTTTTTAGACATAATCTTTAAGAGTCTTCTCGTTATTGGGGAGACTTTTTTTGTATGGGCTAATGGAAAAATTACTTCTAGAAATTCTTTAGAAAAAACTTGACACTTTCTTTACTTCAGATAATTCACCCAGTCACTTTTTTTCTCATTCATACTTACTTCGGAGCAGATTTGATTAAGAATATCGACAGTAGACTATAGATAATATTGGGAATCCAAACGGCAAGCATGGGGTTAAGGGTGCCATAGGTAGCAAAAACAGTGGTTACTTGGATAAACATGATAAAGGAAAAACTCAGTAGTAGTCCCACTGCCAAATGTATTCCCAACCCCCCTCTGGTTTTGCGTCCTGCTACCGTTAATCCAATTAACGTAAGTATAATCGTTGCAAACGGAGAAGCCATCCTGCGGTGTTTTTCCACTTCGTAAAACTTTACTTTATCCGAGCCCTTGGCTTTTTCTTCTTTGATAAATTCTCTAATTTCAAAAAAGTTCATCGTCTCCATCTCATCTCTTATATACACAAAATCCTTGGGAGAGATGTTTAAAGTAGTGTCTAGTTTGTCGCCTTGCATTATCAATTCCTCTTTACCGTATGCAAAATGTTTCACATATCCATTCAGATGCCATTTGTTTGAAATGCTGTCCCACTGAATGTTTTGAGCTTTGAGTTTGTAATAAACTCCATCGAAGTTCATCTTTTCTAAGGTAAAGTTGTAGCCTGTGTTTTTGGTGTTGTTCCATGTCTCTACATACGCATACGTGTCGGTGGCAATTTTTACATGGATATCCCCATCTTTGTTTTTTGCTCTTTTGCTAATATACTGATCTTTAAAATCGAGCATGTTTCTGTTGGTATAGGGTATCACAAAGTTGGATAGTAAAAACGACATCGATGCAATGATGATTGCTCCCGAAATGTATGGGACAAGTAAGCGCTTATAAGAAATTCCACTGCCTAATATGGAGCTTAACTCATTAAAACCGGCTAACTTCGAGGTAAAGTATATTACAGCAATAAAACTGAATAATGGACTGAATAAATTGACAAAAAATGGAATAAAATTGAGATAGTATTCAAAAATTATTGCCGATATAGGTGCCTTTTTATCGATAAAATCTTGGATGTTTTCCGAAATATCAAAAACCACTACAATTACTACTAATAAACCAATTGCATAGAAAAAAGTACCTAAAAATTTTCGAAGGAGATATACATCAAGTATCTTAAATCGACTAAGAAATTGAAAATTTGAAAGGTTTATCTTATTCTTAAAAAATTGCATCACTAGGATTTCGTTGTTTAGTTAATTTTATGGCTATAATTTTCTGCTAATCACTGGTAAAATGTTTGATTTCCAGATAGAAAAATCGTTTGATAGGATATGTTTTCGGGCTTCTTTAACTAACCATAGATAAAAATGAAGGTTGTGCAGACTGGCTATCATGGGCCCTAAAATTTCATTGGCAGCAAAAAGATGTCTTAAATATGCTTTGCTATATTGTAAATCGGAATACAAATCGCTTTCGCTGTCGATAGGAGAGAAGTCGTGTTTCCATTTCTCGTTTTTCATATTCATCATCCCATTGCGGGTAAATATCATTCCGTTTCTGCCATTTCGAGTAGGCATAACGCAATCAAACATATCTACACCCATTGATATCCCTTCTAAAATGTTGGCAGGAGTTCCTACTCCCATCAGATATCGAGGCTTATCTTTAGGTAGTATATTGCATACAATTTCGGTCATCTCGTACATCAAGTCGATAGGTTCTCCCACCGATACACCTCCAATTGCATTTCCCTCACAATCCATTTTAGCAATGTACTCAGCCGACTCTTTTCGTAAATCAGTATATACACTGCCTTGAACTATTGGAAATAAGGTTTGGTGATAATTGTATTTCGGAGGTGTGTTGTTGAAATGTCTCACACATCGGTCGAGCCATTTGTGAGTGATATGCATCGAATTGCGGGCATAATCTTTCTCGCATGGATAAGGTGGACATTCATCAAATGCCATCATAATGTCGGCTCCAATACTTCGCTCAATGTCCATTACTCGCTCCGGAGTGAAAAGATGCCTAGAACCATCAATGTGTGACTGAAATGTAACTCCCTCTTCTGTGATTTTTCTTCTATGTGCTAATGAAAAAACTTGAAAACCGCCACTATCTGTCAATATCGGCCTGTCCCAACCATTGAATTTATGTAAACCTCCTGCTTGTTCCAATACGTCAATACCAGGACGCAAATATAAATGATAAGTGTTGCCTAAAATTATTTGTGCTTTTATCGCATCTTTTAAGTCGTTGATATGAATCGCTTTAACACTCCCAATAGTCCCTACTGGCATAAAAATGGGCGTTTCTATTTGTCCATGATCCGTGTCAATAACTCCTGCTCGTGCATTGCTTTTTGAATCGTTGCTCTTTATTGTGAATTTCATTCGTGTATTAAATAAGTCGCAAATTTACGGTTTTTTTGCGAATTTATATAGGACTCTTTTATTCATGCTTTTAAATGCTTCTGTTCAGATTATGTCAATCTGTTTGCAACAAATGCTTGGTAGAGAAGTGTATATTTACTACTCGAAAGAAATAGAATACTAAAATCCAAAGCCAAGAGTTGCATTAAGGATTGTGTTTCTCAACTAAAAATTGTTGATAATTTTTTTAATTGTAACGTAACCTAGCAGTAATTAATGATAATTTTGTTTCTGGTAAAGACTTTTTTGATCCTTTTATTTGACATCTATGTTGTATTTTATATAGGTGATCAAATAAAACAATACTACTATAATGAACATAGACTTTGATTTTTATACTTACTTTTTTTCTACTTCATATCGGTTTTTGATACTGCTTTTTGCTTTTGTTGTTCTTGTTCAACTGTTTTATTATTGGGTATTTTATAGTAGATTGGCTTTTAAAAAAATAAATACATACCCTTCCGTTCATCATCCTGTATCTGTTGTAGTTTGTGCTCGAAATGAGTATCAAAATCTGAAGGATTTTTTGCCTCAAATATTAGAACAGGATTATCCCTGTTTTGAAGTGATTTTGATAAACGACGATTCAGATGATGAAACTGAATTTCTTACCCGTGATTTGTTAAATAAATATCCTCATTTTAGAGTAGTCGACATCCATCGTTCGGTTTCTTTCATGAAAGGAAAAAAATTCGCTTTATCGGTTGGAATTAAAGAAGCTAAATATAACCATTTATTGCTCACCGATGCCGATTGTTGTCCTGCATCTAAAGATTGGATTCAGCTTATGCAACAAGGTTTTGCTCACGACACCAAAATCGTGCTGGGTTATGGTAGATACGAATCTAAAAGAGGTCTTTTGAATAAAATGGTTCGCTACGATACTGTTTATACTGCGATGCAATATTTATCTCTAGCATTGGCAAAAAGTCCCTATATGGGAGTTGGTCGAAATTTGGCCTATACAAAAGAGTTGTTCGAACATCAAAAAGGGTTTACTTCGCATTACAAAATTCCTCATGGAGATGATGATTTATTTGTGAACAAAGCCGCTAAAAAAAACCATGCAACTCCTATTTATTGCTCACAAGCTCATACTATATCTATCGCTCCCAAAACATGGGGGGCGTGGTTTCGACAAAAGAAAAGACACATGGATTCTGGAAGGTACTACCGATTCTCTACCAAATTTGTACTGGGTAGTTTTGCTTCCTCAAATTTGCTATTTTATCTTATTCTGTTCTCCATCATTCCATTCTTGATTGTTAATTTTCCAATGTTAGATATCCTCTTTGTCTCCTCCCTATTTCTGCTTAAAGTTATTTCGCAGATACTGATTTTTAGTGCTATTTGTAAAAAATTACAAGAAAAACACATCGCTTGGTTTGTGCCTTTTTTCGATCTAATTTTTACAATACTCTATCCTATGTGGTCTTTCTCAAATTTAATATTTACAAAAAATAGATGGAAGTAGTTAAAAAAATGTCAGAAAAGGCTCAACACGACCTTTTGCTTGTTATGCAAGCTCGCGATGAAGGCAATCAAAAAGCGTACGCCGAATTGATGAATGGTTATAGAGACTCGCTCTATTTTATGTTGTTAAAGATGACAAACGATCCATATGATGCCGAAGATTTAACCATAGAAGCTTTTGGAAAAGCGTTTAAAAATCTTTCAAATTATAGTCCAGAATACGCCTTTAGTACCTGGCTGTTCAAAATTGCTACCAATAATTGCATCGATTTTATTAGAGCAAAGAAAAAAAATACCGTTTCTTTAGATGTGGCCTTTGGAAATAATCATCCATCCGACTTTATAGCAAAAGAGGTCGCTTCCGAAACCGACGACCCAGAAGCTTGTTTTATTGAAAAACAAAAATCAGTGATGATGCGAAAAATGGTTGAACAGTTAAAACCAAATTATCGAAGATTGGTTGAGCTGCGATATTTTCAAGAACTATCCTACGAAGAGATTGCGCTAGAATTAAATATTCCTCTTGGAACTGTGAAGGCTCAGCTTTTTAGAGCTAGAGATTTAATGTGTAAATTAATGAACAACTCACAAGAACGTATTTAAGTCGTTTCTTAATTTGTGTACATATTTTCCTAGCTAATCTCTCCTCTTTGTTTTTTTTTAAACAATTTATTTTGTTTTTTTCAAATTTTAAATTATATTTGTTGTTTCAGAATTTAAATATGAAGGTATGATTGTAATTCCTGAACTATTATATAATCTATTAACTCTTATTGCTCTAACTGCGCTTTCGGATTTAATAAACCGCTCTTTCAACTATATTAAAACCTCTGTAAAAATATTCCAGGGGCTTCTTTTCGGAATAGCTACTCTAATTACCATGATGAATCCTTATATCTTAACGGAAGGATTAATATTTGATGGTAGATCTATTATTTTAAGTTTATGTGCTTTATACTACGGCCCCATTGCAGGTATTATCTCTGCTTCCTTTGCATTAGTTTATCGATTTTTTATTGGTGGTGATGGGTTGTTGGTAGGCGAATTGGTAATCTTTTCTTCTACATTAATTGGAACCATATTTTATTTTTTTATTAAGGAGAAAAAAACGGTTAAATACCTGTTTTTAAATATTTATATCTTTGGTGTGATTGTACATATTGTGATGATGGCAATCTTCTTATTATTGCCTCAATCGCTGAGAGACAAAACATACGACACCATTTTTTTTACAGTCATGTTTTTTTATCCTATCGTAACGTTGTTAGTTGGGATGATGATTCGAAACCAAATGAAGTATTTTAAACTGTTTCACGATTTTTACTTACAACGCGAAAATTTAGCTATCACACTTAACTCAATTGGAGACGCGGTAATATCTACGGATTTGGATATGAAAGTTCTTAATATTAACTTGGTTGCTTCTCAATTGTGTGGTGTTATCGAAAAAGATGCTATTGGAAGCCCTATTACAGATATTTTAAAAATTTTTCATGGCAGAGAAGAAAAGGTTGAACTCTTGTTGTTGAAAGAGATAGATATAGCCATTGCTAATAAGAAAAATATTCTTCTTATCGATAATTATTTTTTGCTTTCTAATCAACAGGTTTATCTGCCAATCATCATGAATGTTTCTCCCATTAAAGATCGTGATGAAAAAGTGGTTGGAATTGTAATCACTTTTTCAAATACCTCTGTACAGGATGCTCTTCGATCCTCGTTGAGCAAAAGTGAAGCGCTCTTTAAAGCTGTGTTTCAAGCCTCTGCCAATGCAATTGTTGTTGTAGATCGATTTGGAAAAGTAGTGAAGGTTAACCCCGCTTTTGTTAATACGTTTGGATATTCTGAAGATGAGTTGTTTAGCGATGACTTCTTATTTAGTCAAATTTTTCATCCTGATGAAACTGAAATTCATCTAAATCAAAATTTGTTTTTAAACAATCTCGATGCAGAAGTGGATGTAAGAGAGAGAAAGATTGTTTGTAAAAATGGTTCTATATTATGGGTGATAGCTAATGCGGCAAACGTAAATGATGTTTATGACAACAACAATATTAAGTATCACGTTTTTCAACTAGTAGATATCACCGAGCTAAAACAAACAGAGAAAGAGCTGGAATTGCGAAATTTTAAACTGCAAAATCTAGCACAAGAACTATCTGTAGCAAAAGAAAAAGCAGAAACTAGCAATAATCTTAAATCTGCCTTTTTGTCAAATATGAGCCATGAAATTCGGACTCCTATGAATGGAATTTTAGGAGTGGCTGATTTATTACAAGATGTTAACATTAATTCAGAGGATAGAGCCGACTATCTTAAAGTGCTACAATTAAGCTGCAATCGACTTTTAAATACCTTTAACGATGTGCTGGATGCATCCAAAATTGAATCCAAAGATATTGTCATTCACCAAACGGAGTTCTATATCGTATCCCTATGCGATCACCTCAATGGACTCTTTGAAGATGCATTAAATGAAAAAAAGTTGTCATTCTCATACACCATAGACCAATCCATAGATCCAAAATGGTTGTTGATTGGAGATTATGATAAGGTCTTTTTGATTTTATCTAAATTATTATCCAATGCAATCAAATTTACTGATTATGGCTCCATTCAACTTTATTGCTCTTATTCTAAGTCTTTTTTTAGTTTCGAAGTGAGAGACTCTGGAATAGGTGTTTCGGAGGAATTTTTACCCTATATCTTTACAAATTTCACACAAGAAGATGTATCCATGAACAGAGGATACGAAGGATCTGGGTTGGGATTAGCAATTGCAAATGGTTATGCCACTGCTTTAAATGGGTCACTATCCGTGTCGTCTAAAAAAAATGTGGGGTCTATTTTTATTTTAAATGTTCCACTTGCAGTAGCCTCAACCTCTGAAATTAGTGAACAAAATGATTCGCCTTTTATTCTCACTATCTTAGTTGCTGAAGACGATGACATTAGTTTTTTCTTAATGGAACAAGTGCTTACCAAAGAGTTCGATGTAAACGTATTAAGAGCAAAAAATGGAAAAGTTGCTCTCGATGTTTTCACGAAAGAGAAAAATATTGACTTGATACTAATGGATATAAAAATGCCAGAAATGGACGGATTTACTTGTATTCGTAAAATTCGTGAAATCAACGACGAAGTCCCCATAATCGCAGTAACAGCCTTTGCTTTCTCCAACGATTTTCGACGCGCTATCGAGGTAGGAGCAAACGATTATATTTCAAAACCATACAACGCTCATCAGCTAATTGAAAAGATTAAGTCGTTTGTTGGTTGATTTTTTTAGTTTTTTAAAGAATTTATGGGTTGTAATTTTGAAAAATTAGCTTAAATTTGCGCCAAAAAAAACATGAATCATTACAACTCTTTTCAATTGGAAGTTTTGGAAGGAATTCCCGAGAGCTTACCTGAACTATTGCCTTTTGACCCCGCTGTCAATCATGCTCCTATCCGCAAAGATATTTTGACAAAAAATGAGAAAAAGTTAGCATTAAGAAATGCATTAAGATATTTCCATCCAAAGCATCATTTGTTGTTAGCTCCCGAATTTGCCGATGAACTCAAAAGATATGGTCGCATATATATGTATCGTTTTATGCCAAAACATAAAATTTATGCTCGACCTATTCATGAATATCCAGCCAAAAGCAAACAAGCTGCTGCAATAATGCTGATGATTCAGAATAATTTAGATCATGCTGTTGCTCAACATCCTCATGAACTTATCACCTATGGCGGAAATGGTGCTGTTTTTCAAAATTGGGCTCAATATCGGTTGGCAATGAAATATTTGTCCGAAATGACCGACGAACAAACGTTGGTGATGTATTCTGGACATCCAATGGGATTGTTCCCTTCTCACAAAGATGCCCCAAGAGTTGTAGTTACTAATGGTATGGTGATCCCCAATTATTCAAAACCCGACGATCTCGAAAAATTTAATGCATTGGGAGTTTCGCAGTACGGACAAATGACAGCTGGCTCGTATATGTATATCGGGCCTCAAGGAATTGTTCATGGAACTACCATCACTGTGATGAATGCTGGTAGATTAAATGGATACGAAAATATGGAAGGGAAGATCTTTGTTACTTCCGGATTGGGTGGCATGTCTGGTGCTCAGCCTAAAGCAGGCGTCATTGCCGGAGCCATTACCATCGTAGCAGAAATAAATCCAAAAGTTACTCACATCCGCCATTCTCAAGGTTGGGTAGATGAAGTATACTCCGATCTCGACAAACTTGTAGAGAGAGTGATGGTGGCTCGTCAAAAGAAAGAGGCTATCTCTATTGCTTATCAAGGAAATATCGTCGATTTATGGGAATATTTTGTGCAACACGATATCAAAGTAGAATTAGGGTCTGATCAAACCTCTTTGCATAACCCTTGGGCTGGTGGATATTATCCCGTTGGTTATTCATTCGAAGAGTCTAATTATATGATTGCTCATGAACCTCAAAAATTTCAAGAATTAGTCCGTGAAACTTTACGCCGACACGCTATCGCTATTAACATCATGGTAGACAAAGGAATGTATTTTTGGGATTATGGCAATGCATTCTTGCTCGAAGCTTCTCGCGCAGGCGCAGATGTGATGAAAGAAGATGGTACTTTTAAATATCCATCCTATGTTCAAGATATCATGGGACCTATGTGTTTCGATTATGGATTTGGCCCTTTTAGATGGGTATGTAGCTCCGGCCTCCCCGAAGACTTAGATAAATCGGACGAAATTGCTTGTCAAGTTCTAGAAAATATTGCAACCACTGCACCCGCCGAAATTAGCCAACAGATGCACGATAACATTCGTTGGATTAAAGAAGCTAAAATAAATAAACTGGTAGTGGGCTCACAAGCTCGTATCCTCTACGCCGACGCAGAAGGACGATCAAAAATTGCAGCTGCATTTAACAAAGCAATTAAAGAAGGCAAAATTTCTGCACCAATCGTTCTAGGTCGCGATCACCACGATGTTTCTGGTACCGACTCTCCTTATAGAGAAACTTCAAATATTTACGACGGCTCTTCCTTTACTGCCGATATGGCAATTCATAATGTAATTGGCGACTCTTTTAGAGGCGCTACATGGGTCTCTATCCACAATGGTGGTGGCGTCGGTTGGGGCGAAGTTATTAACGGTGGCTTTGGAATGGTGATTGATGGATCCGAAGATGCTCATCGCCGATTGACGCAAATGCTATTCTGGGATGTAAATAATGGAATCTCCCGTAGAAGTTGGGCAAGAAACAAAGAAGCTATCTTCGCAATCAAACGTGCAATGGAAGTTGAGCCAAATCTAAAAGTTACTATTCCAAACTTTGCAGATGACACTATCGTTGATTCACTATTCTGAGGATTTAAACATTAATTTTTTTATACTATTAAAGAAAAAGGGGAGGTGCTCCCCTTTTTCTGTGTTTAGTGTAACCTTTTTCTCTTTTTTTTCGTAAACAAGAATGTATCGTGTGAATATTTTGTTATTTTATTGACTTGTTGGCAAATTATTCCTATTTTTAGAGCTTAGATATTTTTAGGGTTGAAAGAATTGTTTTTTTAAATACATAAATAGAAAAAAATGATGAAAAAAATTTATACAGTTTTTCTGGTTTTACTCATGTTAACACAAATGGACTCGTTTGCGCAAAAAATGGGAACCAGCGATTATAAAAAGAAGTTTAAAAAAGGATTAGCACATATTGAAGATGAAGAGTATCGTTTTGCATTAGCAATTTTTCAAGATCTCGAAAAAAGCAATAAAGATAATCCAAATTTAAATTTTTATATTGGAATTTGTTTAATGGATATGCGTTACGATAAAGACAACGCAATTGAATTTTTTACAAAAGCACTTTCCAAAACAGAAATGTATTCCAAACCCGATATAAATCAATTTGCTGCTCCTCTTACTACCTATTATCATATTGGGGTTTGTTATATGTATGCTGCTAAATACGAGGAAGCGAAGAAGTGGTTTCAAGATTTTGTAGAAAGAGCCGATGCTCAAAAATTAACTCAATATGTGATTGACGCTAAAGAAAAAATGGACTGGTGTGATAATGTGAAAGTTCTATTGCCTCCCGATTTGTCAACCGTCGAAAATGCTACCCCTAAAAGAAATGAAGAGTATTTCGCAAAAATTGCAGACGCGTTTGAATTGATCGACTTAGACCACTTTAAAGCACTACATATGTTGAATCCACTCTTAGAAAAAGATCCATACAACTATAATATTAACTACCACGTAGGTGTATCTTGCTTAAATATAAAAGAATTCCGCCATCTGGCACCTATTTACCTCGAAAGAGCATGTCAGAATATAGATCTAAGACATTATAAAAAAATTAATCGTGCGATTGCTGCTCCTGTTTTAGCTCACTATTTTTTAGGGTTAGCATATTGTGTTAACAACAACCCCGACAAAGGTATTCCAAATTATAGAGCTTTTTTGAGAGATATTGCTTCCAACGACCCATATAAGGTAACTGTGGTGGAAGAAAAAATTGAAGAGTGTACTCCAAAAGAAATTCCAATCGACTCTGCATTATTGGCTAACCTTAACAAACCTTCCGATTCTATCAATACTGAAGATACTGCCGTTACCAATAATGGAAAAAATAAAATTGGACCTCGACCTGGGTACTACTACGCAGTTCAAATTGGTGCAGGTAATATTAAGAAAACCTATTTTGATCAAATTGCAAAATTGGACAGCAACAACAATTTGATTCAAACAAAAGGTAAACCCGATAGAATGAGACGTTGGATTGTTGGTAAGTTCAAAACACCCGACGAAGCCCAACCACTATTGCTCAAAGTGATTGAAATGGGCTATAAAGATGCATTTGTTAACGAATTCCAAGAGATGGAAATACAACAATGACTGAAATAATTGTTTCCCAAAATTAATTATTAAGGTTTCCCAAGTCCGGCTATGCTGGACTTTTTTTGTCCTTTTGATCTGTTTTTCTTAACCACCAGTCAATATAAATTTCGAAGAAATACTCACCCTTTATGTCCAATTAATTTATTTGAAATTTAACCCAAAATCAGCGATACCATCACTGAAACGATTAAATGTTTCAAAATTATGTAGTTCGATTTTTTAAAATCTCCTATTGATTAATTCCATCTAACTTTTTCTAAGTGGCTAAAAGATCATTCGTTACAATTTTGAGTTTTTTCATCTGATTTTGTATATTCTTTATAGCTTTAGCTTTTATTAGTTCTCTATACACATCTTCCATTTCAACCAAAATTTGGAAAGGGATAAGGCTCACCATTTTAAACATAGGCTTGTAGCTGCAAGGCCAAAGTTGGATGTTTTATTCTACTTATTTTCTGATGTCTTCAATTTTGGGATAAACATACTGTAAATCGAGATTAATTTGTATATTTGTTGGTGATAGTGTTTCATTAATTATTTAGGGTTAAAAAATGAAAAGTACTAAAATGTTATTAATCACTGGGTTTGTATTGGTTATCTTGTCAAATCCTATTTGCAAGGCTCAAACTGACTCATTGAGTACAGCCGATTATCCTAACGATCCCGTATGGTATTTCTCTTTTGGCGTGTCACCTTTCAGCCATTATATCTCGGCACCACCCGTTACGATACCCAATGTTGAACCAGGGTTGCCATCGAACTTGAATGTCTTCAGGTCATATCAGTATGCTTCTTTAAACCTTATTTCGTTTACCTATTCTGTTCGTTACAATATTGCTCGTATCGATGACGACAGATCCCTGTCTTTGGCTGTACCTCCTACATTAGGACTCACATCCATCCGATGCAAGGATGGTTCCACCGGCTTTTTAAGTTTATCCATTCCTCTTATGGTAGAGTATAACTCGGGTGTTGCCTCTAATTTTTCAACCTTAAAATGGAAAGGATGGATGGTAGGTGCAGGTGCCGATTTAAATATTTTTCCACTTATTTCTAACGAAAAATATGCATATTCCGATGCTGTAAATGTACCCAAAACAATTCAACCCTCTCACTCGTGGGTGCAACCAAGTGTTGAGTTTGCATACCGATGGATAAATACCGACCAAAATACTCGAGAAGTTAACTTTAAAGTTGGCTATGGCTTTGCTCGTAAAATACAAGGAGTTGAAAAGGTTGAGGTGTTCCATCCAGTCTCGGCGAAACTATCCTATCTCTTTTTTATCAACTATTGATTGCTATTTACTTAGGGTAAATTTAATTTTCTTTTTGTATGCCCCATTGTACACAATTTCTGCTACACACGTGGTCGATTCTTGGTTGTTTGCGTTAAAAACAAAAGTGATAAATGCTTTCTTATGTTTTGTTATCTCATCATTGGAATATTGAATGTTTGCAATGCCCGATGAAACAATAATGGTGTCAATTTTAATGCTTGTATCCCCCGTATTTTGAATTTCAATGGTGACTTTTTTTGTCTCTTTTTTTTCAATTTTCCCAATACTTATATCTGTAGAGGCTATCACTAACTTTGGGATAGTGTCTGTGCTCAGCTTCGATTTTTCTGATTCATACATTACTATTTGAATTCGTCTCTCTAATGCTGCAGCTCTACTGTATACGGAATTACGAGTGTCATTTGGATTGTCGCTTACCAAAGCATTTGCCTGATGTTTCCCAATAGGTGCGTCGAATAACTCTAGAGAAGCGCCATTTGCAGATCTGTTGTTTAAATAGGGCTTAAAAATCCCGTTACGATATTCGGAAATGTAATTTTTTAAGCTTGAAATTCTGCGCATCGCTAGTTTCATGTTATAATCAGCAGTGTGAAGAGGACTAGTATATCCTTTTATGGTAATTTTTGCACTATTACCACGCTCTAAATCTGCTAGTAACCAAGACGCAAAAAGTTCGAGGTCGGAAAAGCCTTTTTTTACATAGTCTTTAAAGAATTCCTCAATGTCCATTTTTGCTTTTAATGCAGCATCGTCTGGTAGTCCTTTTGAGTACTCTTCACTATAGGTCTCCTTGAGCGTGAAGTAATTCGCCAGAGTGGTTCTGTAGTTTTTGTCCGTTGTGGTTTTTGTAGTTGCTGGGTCGGGCTCGTCGTTATGAAAATATAAAGTAAGCGGTAAAATATCCTTTATACGTTGTTCCATATTGGTAGTGTCGATGTATAGTGTGTCTTGAGTAATTGTAAGAGGAGATGCTTTTTTGTCCCACTCGTAGTAAAAAATATCGTTGCAACAAGTCTCATCTTTGATAAAGAAAGAACCTACTCTGTTGGAAGTTAAATACCCATCTTTATCAATCTCATTTACAGTAAAATAGATGTCATTGGCAGCCGAATTTATTGGCACTCCCATGTTTTTTGGTTTTTCCCATTGATTTAATCCTCCCTTGGATGAGAAAATGTCAAAACCTCCAATGCCATAGTGCGTATTTGAACTGAAAAACAGAGTGGAGTCTTCTGTGTAATAAAAGGGGGTGATCTCATCTCCAATTGTGTTGATGTTGCTGCCTAAATTTATTGGATCCCCAAATTTGTTTTGATTCACTATGGAGTACCAAATGTCCATTCCTCCAAACCCATTTGGCCTATTTGATGAAAAGTATAGAATATCAAATTCGTCACCATTTACATAGTATGGCTGCGTATTGGTATATCCTGTAAGGTTGATTTTTTTGGATAACTTTTCGGGTTTTAACCATTTTCCCTTCTTGTGTTCGCTTACCCATATTTCACAGTTTAATTTGCCAATATTATTCTCACATCTAGTGAAAAACAACTTACTTTTATCTCCATTAAATGCAATGTTTGCATTGTTGCTATTCATGTTGTTGATGGTGTTTTCCAACTCTTTAGAAAGCGAAAGTCCTGCTACCGACATTTTTGCTCTAAATATTTTGGATACAAATACTCCGGGCAAAATAGACCCCTCTTCCTCATCTACGATTCTTCTCAAGGATGAAAAATAAAGAGCAGTATCGGAAAGCTGAATAGCGCCAAATTCAGAGTAGGGTGTGTTTATGTTGGCACCCAAGTGCTCGATAGATACAGGAAGTGTGTCTTGTATTATCCATTTGGCTTTTTCGCAGGATTTGATCTCATTGGCAGCATAACTCTCATTTGCCAAAGGCTTCTCTAGGTTTAAATATCTTTTCAAGGATCCAATTGCATTATCGTAATTACCACATTGCTTCTCCATGATAGCATGCCAGAAAATCGACTCTCGAAAGGTTAATAATGAATCGTGCTGGAGAACATACAAATACCAATGAGAAGCCTCTTTATATGCATTGTACATTCGAAGAGATTCGGCATATTTGTATGCAATTTCAATGGATGGTTGATTGGTCTCTTTGATAAGTTTATTATATGCTTGAGCCGAAGAATAATAATCGCCCATGCCAAAAAGCTGAGCTGCTTCTTGCATAATAGTCTCATTTGTGTGCTGACAATATCCTAATTTTGATATTGCAATGAGCAGTATTGTGATATAAATAGTTGCGCTCTTCTTCATCGTTAAAAAATTGGACAAGGTACTTCTGTAATTTTTCGGAGTTTGTGTTTTCGAAAGATATAATTAAACGATATTTCCCACCCGCCCTGATATCTGCTTGCATTGTGCAACTTTGAGGTGTTGATGTCGTAACTAACACCAAAGTGGTAACCTCTGTATTCCGCTCCAAACATTACGTACATTGCATCTGCGAATCGGTAATAAATGCCTGCATTTGCAGTAGTATAAGAATCTCTGTTCTTATTGATAATATATCTCGTCTGTCCACCTAAAATAATTTCTTTGTATGTGCCCTGAAACGAAGCCATGAGCATAGGAAATACGTCTAATTCGTTGTTCGCTTTTTGCTGAGTAGTAAAAGTTATCATCGTTTTGATATCCATTTTATTGTCGAGATCTCCCATTAGACTTTGTTTGGGTTGATTGATATGTGAAATGCTAATCCCCACTTGATAAGAGGTTCGCTGCTTAGGCATATAGGTCCATGCTCCACCTGCACCTAGATCTCCAAAAAGAAAACTCTCTAGCGAAAAATGCTCGCTATTGCCTATGTTTGGATTGTATCTGCCGTTGATAAATTGCTCATCAAAGTAAAGATCTGAATAGGTGATATTCCTCTGTGCGCCTCCTAACTGAATACCAGCACTTAAAAAATTGTTGTTCCTCCTGTTTAATGATTTAATATAAGAAAAAGATACATTTAATTGCGTTGTTCCAAAATCGGAATCCCCTGCAATATCCCTGAAAACGGTAACACCCATGCCAAAAACATCTTGTTTATAAGGCCTCTTTTTTAACGAAAAATCATACGATGCCAACGTCGTCATATAGGGTTTGGTAATCACATTCCATTGCAATCTTTGGTTGATGGTTGCTCGGCCATTACCATCAAAAAATCCAGCTAATGCAGGGTTTTGATTATGAGTGGTTGTCCAAAATTGAGAAAAATGAATATCTTGCGATATTCCTATCCCAATCATGCTCAACAATTGGAAAGTAAGTAATATGTACTTAATTTTTTTCAATATTATCGTATTAATGTGATATTCCCTTTATGAATGTATTTCTCCTTCGATATACAGGTAGCATCTATATAGTAAACATAAACAGCCGGATCGCATTTTCGCCCTTTGTATGTGCCATCCCAGCCTTTGTTTATATCCGTAGTTTCAAAGATCTTTTCTCCCCATCGATCGTATATGGCAAAATATAAGGATGAAATGATGTCGCTTCGCACATACATGATGTCATTTTTTGAATCGATGTTGGGTGTGAATGCATTTGGCACGTATACATAAGGTTCGCTACATACTACATCTTTAACTGTTATCAACACCGTATCTGTTTTCTCACATCCGTATGTGTCAAATACATGTACTATGTATTCTGTTGTTTGAATGGGTGTTGCTGTTGGGTTATAAATGTTTCTATTCGAAAGTGCTGTTGAAGGGGTCCATGTATATGTAAAACCAGGGATGTATGTGGAATTTAATTGGGATGTTTGCGATTCATAGATGGTCTCTGGATTTGCCCATGCTGTAATCTGAGTAGTGTAATAGGTAGTGTCTGTGATTTCATAAGCAACTATGATGGTGCAATTATTCGAGTCTATTACAGTTACAGTATGATTTCCATAACAAAGTTGGGTAGCTGTCTGCAAATGCTGACCATTATCCCATTGTATGGAATAGGGGGCGGTACCACCTGAAATGGAAATCGTAGCAGTACCATTGCAAACATCTGTGCATGGGACCTTTGTGGTGACTATCGTTGCTGTTAATTGGTCGGGTTCGGTGATGATAAATACGGTGTCGTAAGTGCAACCATTGGCATCGGTGATGGTCAACGAATAGTTGTTGCTACACAAATTGGTTGCTATGGAATCGGTTGAGGTGCTCAACGACCATTGGTAGCTATATGGCCTTGTGCCTCCCGTAACGCTCACGAGTATGCTGCCATTACACTCTCCCAAACAATTGGGTCTATTGATAATCGTATTTGCAATTGCTAACGGGTTGGGTTGAGTAATTTCAGCAAATACATTTCTTATACATCCATTGTTTTCGGTAACTGTAGCACTGTAAATTCCACTACATAAGTTTGTTATCGTGTCGTTGGTTGAACCCGAAGCCCAAACGTATATATAAGGAATGTTCCCGTTGGAAGCAATAATTGTAGCTTGTCCATTGCACTCCGAAAAACATCTCACCATCTGTAAGTCACAGAAGGCATCAAAAGAAGAAGTGTCGCGAATTTGAATCACTCCCGTTTTTGTACACTGATTAAAATCGGTAACCGTAATTGTATAATTGCCAGCACATACGTTGAAAATGGAGTCGTTCATCGACCCATTTACCCAAGTGTATTGATACGGGGTTGTTCCACCACTTGCCACTAACCTAGCCATGCCGGAGCAAATGCCATTACAAACTACATGCGTAGTGTCTGTAAATGAAATAGTAAGCGAATCGGGTTGGGTTATGGTTTGGGTTACCATTAGTTTACACCCATGGTTGTCGGTTATCGTACTTGTATAGTTGCCATTACATAATTGATTGGCGGTATTGCCAGTGTTGATAGTGCTGTTGCTCCAACTGTAGGTGTACGGTGTATTGCCCCCGGATGGATTTAAAATAATTTGTCCGTTGCAATTCCCATAACAGTTTACATGGGTAGTGGCAACAGCTGATGATATGGTAATGGTGTTTACTTTAACTCTTGCTGTGTCCTTGCAGCCGTATGAATTTGTTGCTGTAACTACAAATATGGTGGTGTCTGTAGGTGCAACGATGGCAGAAGATGTGCTTCCTCCTGAGATAATCGGAGTAGTTGGTGTCCATTGATAGTTTACTGGAGTGGATGGATATAAGTTAGTGGCACTAAGTGTAAGTGTGTCTCCTTTGCAAATGGTAAACAAATTGGAGGCGGTGATGTCTACAAACGACATGGTTACCAATACCGAATCTATGGTCTCACAATAATCATTTTTTGCTTTTACATAGTATGTTGTGGTGCCATTAATAACAGGTCGGTAGTTTGGATTGGTAATATTTGAGT
Organism: uncultured Lentimicrobiaceae bacterium; assembly: GCA_964653595.1. Classification (GTDB taxonomy): domain Bacteria; phylum Bacteroidota; class Bacteroidia; order Bacteroidales; family WCHB1-69; genus JBAXTE01. Next base: position 9,965 of record CAZZHH010000031.1, on the reverse strand, counting down.
TTAATATGGGATCAAAGTTTAAATTATTCGACCAATAAAACGAGGTAGCACCTCCCGAAGTAATGGGAGTTAAATTGGCAGTGTCGCCTCTGCAAACGGTGATGTTGTTGCCTGCTTCAATTTGTAGGTTGTATACATTTACCTTCTGAGTAAGGGTATCGGTGCAAACTCCATCGCTTATCCTTAATAAATAGGTAATGGTAGCATTTGGATTTGCTATTGGATTTGATATGGTAGTATTGTTTAAGTTGGTGGGTGGTTGCCAATTGTAGGTGATTGAACTGTTCCCTGAGGGGGGAACTCCTATTTGGACAAAATCGCCAAGACAGATATTTTTATCAGGCAACACCGAATTGGTATTGGATAATACAATAATCGATTTTATCATTGTGTCGGCGGTGTTACAACTGGAAGGGTTGCTAACGATAAGTCTAATCTCGTATTGCCCCGATTGAGTATAGGTGTGAGTAGGGTTTTGTTGGTTCGAATAGGTACCATCACCAAAACTCCAATTCCAGATAGTAGTTCCTGTGGTTGAGGTTGAAGAGTTGTTGATAAAATTGACACTTGCAGGGGCACATATGATCGATGGAACATCAAAATCGGCTATCAATGCGGGTACATCAAAGTCGAATTTGATAACTCCCATGTTGCAATTATAACTGTTGTTGGTTGTAGACCACGAACCTGGGGTAACTGGAAAGTCATCGTTGCTACCACAGCCGGCACATACTGCTTGATATATTCTTCCCTTTTTGTCGAATCTACTCGTGCCTCCATCTACATGTTCATGCGATGTCCCTCCTCCAAAAAAGGTAGCGTATTGCAACGCAGAGGCATCGTCTTTGACTACGATAAAATAGTAATCGTGATTATCGGTTGTCGATTGGAAGGCTCCAGGGGTAATGGGTAATCCAACTGTTCCTCCAAATCCATTTAAGGCCGGACCTCCCCAGCCAGACATGTATATGTTATTGCAAAAATCTACTAACAAAGCGGTCGGGGAGATGTCTGGACCACCGTTGCCTGTGCCAAAGGTTGTTGACCATACGATGGATTGTAAATTGCGAGATAACTTTGTTAAAAACTGTCCTCCGTTAGGCCTATTCCATAATGCATTCTGAATTAAGGTTGTCCCCGTTGCCGATGTCTGTCCAAATAAAAACACATTCGATAATCGGTCAGTTTTGGTGAGATAAACTTGGTCGTATTCTATCGATCCAAAATAGGTAGATGCTAACAAAGATGTACCATTCTCATTTATTAAGGAGATAAACCCATCTGAAGATCCTCCCATGTAAGTAGGATTTATAACCCCTGGTGTGGTAGGAAAATCAAGCGAGCTTGTACCTCCAGCAACATAAATGTTATTTTCTCTGTCAATTTGAATGCTATAACAGGCATCGCTTTTAGTGCCACCTAAATAAGAAGCCCATATCAAATTAGTGAGATTTTGATTCATTTTTATAATGCACCCATCCTGTCTGCCACCACCATAGATGGGTTGAAAAGAACTACTACTCACTGGAAGATTCAACGATTGGGTGCTGCTTACTACATACACATTGCTGTTTGCATCTATCATTATTTCACCTCTAACTTCATCGGCATAGTTTTTCTTTAGCGTATCTACCGTATTTAATCCATCATTTCCACTCCCCCCGAAGAAAGTTGAGCCCAACAATGTGGAGCCATCTAATGAGAACTTTGTAAGCACAATGTCTGATCCTGTAGGGTATTGCAAAACGTAAGTTAACGTGAAATTTGTCCCGCCATTGAAACTATTGTCGTAGCACCCAGCTGTAGTTGGGAAATTTGAAGAACCCGTTGTCCCTAGCACATATAGCTCATTGTTGCTATTTGTCATTAAGCTATTCGGAACTTCTGTTCCACTTCCGCCTAGATAGGTCGAAAAAAAGAGTGTATTTCCAGTGGTGTTAAATTTTGTAATTGAAATATCACAATTGCCTGATCCATAAGTTGTTTGATAAGCGCCTATGGTTACCGGATATCCTGTGCCAAAAACACTTCCTCCTGAGTACATGTTACCATCTTTGTCGTAAGTGGCTGTGTAGCCCCAATTGTCGGCTGTTGACCCAGAATAGGTGGCGAAAACAAGAGTAGGATCGATAATCAATGGAAGACTCTTGTCATAGGCTCCCAGCTTATACTTAACTCGGTTGTTTGATATCTCAAAATTACAATCAATTTTCACCTCTTTGTTGTCGATTACTTGATATGCGTAGGGTTGCAGCTCAACTATATCGGTAATGCTAGTTTTTATGATCAAATTCCCTTTTGAAAGAGATAATCCCTCCGCTCCGTGATAGGCTATCTGGATTTGATCCACATCACTACGGGGTGAAACGATAAAGTCGTATTTGAAATAATGATTATTAGAATAGACTTTTAGGTCGATGCCTGGGTAAAGTTGGTTGTATATAATAGATTGATATGACTTTACAAATGACTTCCATTTCGAAGGGTCGTTGCCAATAAAATAATTGCTGTAATCAGCATATTCATCTTCTTCGCTGAAGGAGCAATTTTTATTACAATTGATAAATTGCATTTGTAATGAATGAGCTTTAATTACAGGATCTACAGGTGGAGAAGAAGGAGGTAGAAAATTGCTGCTGTTTTTATATTGTATTAGCCTATTGATGGCTGTTTGGTCTTCAATCACAAGGGTGATTTTTTCGCTTTCTAAAAAAAATGCTCCACTTTTGATTTGCGACTTATAGTGAATGTTAGATTCCCACTGACCAATGTTTTGAGTATACCGCCAAGTAGAAGCACCTTCTAGGGTATCTTTTTTATGTGCATACATCGATATTGGCAATATCAAAAATAATTGTGCTATTTTTATGAAAAGTCTCATACATCAATCTCTTTTTAATTTTTTGTATTATGCCAATTTCCTCTTCAAAGATACATTTTTTTTTAACTTTCTGAGGGTTTTTTGTATTTTTTTACAATATTTTCTTCCTAAATTGGGCTGTTTTAATTTTTAACTTAATTTTTATCCCACTTTTTTATCTATCTTTTCTTTTGTAAAAAACGGACTATGTGTTTATGATTGTGCCCTTTTCAGATTTTTTGGGATTTATGTATGGGTAGCTTTTACTTTTTTTTGTTTCTTCTAAATAATTGATTTAGTGTGTTTTTTGTAATGTTGATTTGCAGGAGTAGTCTCTTTTAACATTCGGAATGGATTTAATTTATTTAGTACAGAGTAATTATTCTGAATTTAAATTGTACTTTTTTTAAGGGAAAGAGGTTGGTTTTAAGAAAAAAGTTGTAGTTTTGATTTCAATAATAACTGGTAATAAAAATGAAGTATACACCAATTTCAGCCGATTTTTATATTCAAAACCGGCAACGACTGACCGCAAGGATGAAGAATGGGGCAACCGCTTTTTTTGTCTCTAATGATGAAATGCCACGCAGTGGAGATCAGAATTTTTCATTTCGACAAAATCCTAACTTCTTGTACCTCACTGGTATCGATCAAGAGGAGAGCATCTTGTGCTTATCCCCAAATCATCCGGTAGAAAAAATGAGGGAAATTTTATTCGTAAAAAAAACTAATGATCATATTGCCATTTGGTATGGACATAAATATACAAAAGAGGAGGCGTCCGCAATTTCGGGAATCACAAATGTAATGTGGTTGGACGAATTCGACTCGGTGCTACCAGAATTTATGTTTATGTCTAAAAGCATTTATCTCGATTTGCAAGAAAATAGCCGATATACTACCCAAGTAGTCCGCAACGAAAGAAGATTTGCTGATAAGTTGAGAGCAGATTATCCTTTGATTAAGTACCGAAGATTAAACTCTATTCTTACCGATTTGCGCCTAGTGAAAAAGGAGGAAGAGATTGCAATGTTGCAAAAAGCTTGCGATATTACCCAAAAAGCCTTTCTAAAAGCAATTAAAGTGGTGGCACCTGGTGCAATGGAGTACGAAGTGGAAGCTGAATTGATAGCCGAAATGATTCGAAACGGTGCATCTGGTCACTCTTTTGCTCCCATTATTGCAGGTGGCAAAAGTGCGTGTACCCTGCATTACATCGAAAACGACAAACCTCTTTGCGACGGTGATATGGTGCTGATGGACTTTGGTGCGGAATATGGAAATTATGCTGGCGATTGTACCCGTACTATTCCGGTAAATGGAAAATTTTTACCTAGACAAAAAGAGGTCTATCAAGCTTGTTTAAATGTGTTTCATGCCGCTAAAAAAATGCTGGTACCTGGAAATACCATCGCCAAAATGCAAAACGAAGTGATTAAACTCATGGAAAACGAACTGATATCCCTCGGATTGTTTTCGCAAGCTGATCTCGCAAATCAAGACCCAGAGAATCCTCTTTATAAAAAGTATTACATGCACAATATTTCCCATTTTATCGGAATGGATGTCCATGATGTGGGTGGAAGAGAAGTCCCATTCAAAGAAGGAATGGTGCTAAGCTGTGAGCCTGGAATTTATATTCAAGAAGAGGCCATTGGCGTAAGAATCGAAACGGATATTGTGGTCGCATACGAGCCGATCGATTTGTTGAAAGATGTGCCTGTGGAAATAGAGGAAATAGAAAAATTAATGGGAACAGTGAACAGTGAACAGTGAACAGTGAACAGTGAACAGTGAACAGTGAAACAGTGAACAGTGAAACAGTGAACAGTGAACAGTGAACAGTGAAACAGTGAACAGTGAACAGTGAACAGTGAACAGTGAACAGTGAACAGTGAACAGTGAACAGT
>CAZZHH010000031.1:0-5095 GCA_964653595.1 uncultured Lentimicrobiaceae bacterium | reverse complement strand
AACAGTGAACAGTGAACAGTGAACAGTGAACAGTGAACAGTGAACAGTGAACAGTGAAACAGTGAAACAGTGAAACAGTGAAACAGTGAACAGTGAACAGTGGTTAATTGGGTGGGAGTTATTTCAAATAATTATTTTTAAATAAATTTTAATATCATGTTTATAAAAGAGGTATACACAAATCGTCGAGATGCATTGATGAGTAAAATAAAAGGTGGGCTGCTTATCCTTCCTGGTAACGTGGAGAGTTCTATGAATTATCCTTCTAATACCTATCATTTCCGACAAGATAGTACTTTTTCCTACTTTACAGGGTTGGAAATCCCAAATTTAGCGTTGATCATCGACCTTGATACTAAAGTTTCTACTTTATATGGGGATGATTTTGAAATGGACGATATTATTTGGATGGGTCCTCAACCTTCTGTAAAAGAGCTTGCAGCAAGCTGTGGCATTAAATATACTGCATGTTATGGCGACTTCTCTAAAGTTATTAAAGAGGCTGTTGCTGCTGGAAAGTTCATCCACTATTTGCCTCCGTATCGTGGTGAAACTAAAATTATGTTGAATTCCATTTTAAACATCCCATTGGATGAGCTAAAAGAGAAAGCTTCTGTCGATTTTATCAAAGCAGTGGTCTCTTTACGTGAAATTAAACATCCGTATGAAATTGAGCAAATTGAAAAAGCATGTCATACGGGTTATAAAATGCATACTGCTGCCATGCGTAATTGTAAACCAGGTATTTATGAACGTGAAATTGCCGGTATCGTCGAAGGAATTGCAATTGGCGATGGTGGGTGTGTCTCTTTTCCAGTGATTTTGTCGCAACATGGAGAGACTCTTCATAATCACGATCATAGCCAAATTTTAGAAGAGGGAAAATTACTCCTCATTGATTGTGGTGCAGAAAATGGACAAAACTATTGCTCCGATAATACCCGTACAATCCCCGTTGGTGGAAAATTTTCCCCTATCCAAAAAGAGATTTACGAAATAGTACTCAAGTCGAATATGGATGCTATTGATGCCATCAAACCTGGGGTGAAATTTATCGAAGTACATTTACTTTCCTGTAAGGTGATAGTGGAAGGATTAATTAAAGTTGGTTTGATGAAAGGAGATGCCGCTGCCGCTGTTCATGCTGGCGCTCACGCTCTCTTTATGCCACACGGATTGGGACACATGCTAGGTATGGATGTACATGATATGGAAAATTTAGGCGAAAATTACGTGGGATATGATGCTAACACAACCCGTAGCAGTCAGTTTGGTACTGCATACGTGCGTTTGGGCAAAGAGTTAAAACCTGGTTTTGTGTTAACCGTAGAACCCGGTATTTACTTTATCCCTACTTTGATCGATATATGGAAAAATGAGGGGAAACATAAAGAGTTTATCAATTACCAAAAAGTGGAAGAGTATAAAACGTTTGGTGGAATTCGCATCGAAGATGATGTGTTAGTTACTGAAAACGGAAATAGAGTTTTAGGAACTCCTATTCCAAAAACAGTGGAAGAAATTGAACAGTTTATGAGCAAATAAACAAAACTGCATAAATTGGGCTATCCACAATTTTGATTCATTTTATTTAAACCGATAAAGATAATTCTTAATTCTTTATCGGTTTTTTAGTTATTCTGAAAATCATTTTTGGTACTCATCTAAAATACGGTTGTGTTAACATAAATTATTTTAAAAATCAAGAAATATTTTGTAATTTTCCAACCGAATGATATTTATGGGAATATAGTCAATCATTCTGAAAAACAACAAAGTAAACAATCATAAAAAGTAATTGAAAAATGAAAAGATTTTTTTTAAGTATTATTGCAATTATTTACTGTGGAATAGCCATTTCACAGACATCGTCGTCATTGGCGGTAAAGACTTTTAAGTTGCCCAACGGACTTACTATTTATCTAAATGAAGATCACAGTAAATCTGAAATCTTTGGAGCTGTAGTGGTAAATACTGGTGGTAAAAACGACCCAAAAGATGCTACCGGAATTGCGCACTATTTCGAACACATGATGTTTAAAGGTACCGACAAATTGGGTACTTTAAACTGGGAAGCTGAGAAAGTGTTTTTGGATAGTATCTCGATGCTGTACGATGTGTTGGCAAAGACCAAAGTAGACTCTACTCGTTCTGCCATACAATTGCAAATCAATAAGTTGTCTATTAAAGCATCTGAGTTTGCTATTCCAAACGAAACAGATATTGTGTTGCAAGATATTGGTAGTACTGGCTTAAATGCGTACACCAGCAACGAACAAACGGTCTACTTTAACAAATTTCCTTCGAACCAACTTGAGAAATGGATGATAATCTATGCAGAGCGTTTTAGAAATCCTGTTTTTCGTCTATTCCAAGCCGAGTTAGAGACGGTTTACGAAGAGAAAAATATGTATGCCGACAATGCTTTTTCAAATATGTTTGAACTGTTTATGAAGAGTTTTTATAAAAATCATCCATACGGACAGCAAACCATTGTTGGGAGCACGGAACATTTGAAAAATCCCCAATTGTCGAAAATGGCAGAGTTTTTTCAAACTTATTATGTAGCAAATAATATGGCGCTGGTACTTACTGGAGATTTTAATTCGGATGCAATTGTTCCATTAATTCAAAAATATTTTGGCAACTGGAGAACTGGGGATGTTCCAAAATACCCTGTATACGAAGAAAAACCATTCCAAGGACGTGAGTTGGTATCTCAACGACTTACTCCTATAAAGTTAGGCGCCATCGCCTACCGAGGTGTGCCTAATAAACATAAAGACGAGTTGATATTAAGTTTATGTACCGAAATTTTAAGCAACGAAGGTCAAACCGGTCTTTTTGACAAATTGGTAAGTGATGGTAAAATTTTGGCCCTCAATGCCGAGAACATGAAAAACAACGACCATGGTGGTGTGATGATTATTATGGTGCCAAAAGTAATTGGTCAATCGCTTAAAAAAGCTGAAAAATTAGCCCTTTCTCAAATCGAAAATTTAAAGAAAGGAAATTTTGACGATTCTCTATTAGAAGCCATAAAATTGAATTATAAAAAACGTATTGAGATGAGTTTCGAGTCGTCTCAAACCAGAGCCATGATGATGATTAGCGCTTTTTCAGAAAATAGGACCTGGGAAGATTATCTAAATGAGCCTGCAGAAGTTGATAAAATTACTAAACAAGATATCGTTCGTGTAGCAAATGAATATTTTGGACCCAATTATTTGGCATTTTATTCCAAAATGGGTTTCCCTAAAAAAGATAAAATTAAAAAACCAAATTGGGAGCCTGTAATTCCTAAGAATACGGAAAAGAAATCTGTTTTTGCACAAGAGATAAGCAAAATTCCAGATACTAGCATTGAGCCTAGATTCGTCGATTTCAATAAAGATTTAACCATTTCGTCGGTAAGAAATGGAGTGGAACTTTATGTAACTCCAAACCCAATTAATAATATTTTCTCCATGAATATCACCTTTAAAGTGGGTACAAAGCATAATCCAATGATCGAACAGTTAGGTGAATATATAAATTATCTGGGGACGAAAGACAAATCGATGCAAGAGTTTAGAAAAGCTTTGCAAAATATAGGTGCAACCATGAACTGCACGGCAGCACCTAATCACTTTAATATCAATATCGATGGCTATGATGACAAAATTCAACAAACATTATCCTTGGTAGCTGAGTTTATGAGATATGCAAAAGCCGACGATAAACATCTCTCAAAATTAGTAGATGCAGCCAAAATGAATTATAAGACTACTCTTGCAGATGCAGATGCCATGAGCAGCGTATTGACAGATTATAGCCAATATAAAGAAAAATCTTATTACTTAACAAAAACACCCCTTAGCTCTATTAAAAAGTTAAAAGGAATTCAACTTATAAACCTTTTTAAAGAAATTCAACAGTACGATTGCGAAATTCATTATGTTGGAAAAATTCCTTCCGACGAATTAAAACAAATCATCGGGAATACGATCCCATTTTCTGTAAATCCTAAACCAGCTGTATACATCGAAGAACCACTGGTAATTGCTACTGAGCCAACAATTTATGTATTCGACGACCCAAAGGCATTGCAAAGCAAACTACAATTTTGGTGCAATGGATCTATCCCAACGCAAGAAGAAAAATCAAAATTAAATGGTTTTAATGAGTATTTTGGAACTGGAATGAGCTCTATTGTCTTTCAAGAAATTAGAGAGTTCCGTTCTCTTTCCTATTCTGCTTATGCAAGGTACAATAATAGATACTTATCTGCAAATCCAGGTTATTTAACTGCAGGTATGGGAACTCAAAGCGATAAAACGATAGAGGGAATTAAAGTAATGACGGACTTGATTTTAAATATGCCTCAAAAACCAGAACGAATGGATGGCATTAAAAAAGGGTTAATGCAATCTATTCACACTCAAGATATGGGATTTAGATACCTTAGTCAAGTTGTAAGTGATTGGAAGTTCTTAGGATATAACTCCGACCCTAGAAAACTCAGACTTGAAGTTTATAACAAATTGCAATTTTCGGATGTTGTAAATATGTATGAGAAATTTGTAAAAAACAAACCCATTGTTATTACCATTAGTGGTAACATGAAATTGGTAAACATGGATGAGTTGGCAAAATTTGGTAAAATTATTAAAATGACAGAAAAACAAATTCTTGTCAAATAGAAAATTAATCGCATTATCTAGTAAAATAAAAAGCAGCGTCGAAAGACGTTGCTTTTTTTAAATAATACCAAAAACAAAACTTAACTCCCCTTCATGCCAGTTCGGCTGACTCACTATATACTTAATGGTTCAACTATGAGATTTACTTATGTGATTCTTATGTGCCTATGTGGTTGATTCTCTTTTTTTTAACACATAGTTCACATAGTTTAATACAACACATAGTTCGCATAGATTTTTCTATTGTGTCCTATGTGGTTAATATCAGCTATCTTACTTTTTACTTTCGACTTTAAGACTTTACAAACTCATCAGCTATCTTACTTTTTACTTTCGACTTTAAGACTTTACAAACTCATCAGCTATCTTACTTTATAAACTTTACAAACTTTTGACTTTATAGACTAAATCGG
>CAZZHH010000030.1:0-40216 GCA_964653595.1 uncultured Lentimicrobiaceae bacterium | reverse complement strand
AGTTGGTAGAGCACGACCTTGCCAAGGTCGGGGTCGCGGGTTCGAGTCCCGTCTTTCGCTCACAAACCTCTAAAAAAAGAGGTTTTTATTTTGAAAACGTTCTTAGAAATGCCCGGGTGGTGGAATTGGTAGACACGAAGGACTTAAAATCCTTTGCTTTCAACGGCGTGCGGGTTCAAGTCCCGCCTCGGGTACATATAGCCTCGTAATCAAATGATTATGGGGCTATTCTTTTTTTACGTTGGTTATAAGCGTGCGGATTCATCACGATAGCTATCGTGACCCGCCTCGGGTAATGAAGAATTTCGTATAATTCTTAAGTTTTTTTTTCCCTCACACCACATCCTCCTTTTGGTATTTATAAAAATTAAGAACATTCTGGGAACTATATTTTAAGAACTTCATAGAACATATTTCGTAAAAAAAGAGATTAAATCCAATATATTTTGATGTTAAAATTAATTGGGTTTATTTTTTTTTCATATCTTCGTTGTCTATTAAAAAAATCACAATGAAACAAAGGGAATTTGTATCAAATGCACTAATTATAGTTGTTTGTCTAATTTTAATATTTTCAGTAGGATGCAAAAAGGAAAAAACTAAGTGGGATGCCGATTTTGCGTTTCCTATAGCCCAAACCACGTTGTCTATTAATCAGTTGATTGCCGACAGCTTGTTAGCGACAGATGCAAACAATCACATTATTATTTCATACGACAATCGGATTTTAAACTATGGGATTGACTCCATGATTTCGATTCCCGACACAGTTACTACCTATTCAATCGCAAGCGTTTCTAGTGGTACCATCAATGCAGGTCAAACGTTAGCTTCGAGTGTGGAGACAAAAAGTTTTCCCTTTGAGCCAGCTAGAATTACACAAGTAGATATCGAAAACGGATATTTATTGTTCACTTGTATCAATCCATTGAATGTTCCTTTAAAAGCTACCTACTCAATACCTGCAGCAAAGCGATATGGCCAATCCTTTTATTTTTCGGAAACAATTCCAGCAGCTCAAGGCAACACTCCTTATCGATATGAAAGTAAAATTGATTTACGAGATTTTTCCATCGATTTAAGGGGCCCTAACCTAAACAATTGCAATCGGTTTTTGACCAATTTAAACATTGTTACCGATCCAAATGGCGGTAGTGCTCAAATTTACCCTGGTCAACAGTTTAAGTTTTTTACAAAATTTGATGGACTACGAATTCGATATGTAAAGGGATACTTGGGAGACGATATACAAACTACTGGTCCAGATACCACGATGGTTGATTTTTTCAAAAAAATCACTGCAGGGACAGTCTCTTTAAATTCGATGGATGTAAATATTAAAGTAACAAATGGCATAGGAGCTGATATTACGATGATCCCTCAATTATTGAAAGGAGTTAACAAACGCACATCAGAAGAAGTTTCTCTAGCGGGTGACATTATTGGCCGATCGTATAATATTACTCGTTCACGCGAAACACATCTTCCCAGTCAGCCAGTTATTCCAAGCGTACTTCAACTAGATTTTGCCAATACCAATATTTTGGATTTATTAGAAGCACTTCCAGAAATGATGATTTTTAAGTCTACCTTAAAATTAAATCCAATGGGAAATATCTCGTGTGGCAACGATTTTATATACGCTCAAAATGGACTTACGATGGACTTAAAGATGAAAATCCCATTAACATTTAAAGCCAATACACTCACCTTATGCGACACCATCGACTATTCTATATCCAAAAATAGTGGACTTAATTCTGGATCCATTACTTTAATGATGACAAATAGTTTTCCAGTAAGTGCGAAAATCAAGTTATATATTCTAAACTCCAGTTCGCAGATTACAGATGAAATCACCAATCCAAATCAAACAATTTTAGCTGGTAAAGAGATAAACAACATCCCCGTTGGAACGAATAGTACCATCCAAATCAACTTACCAAATGCTGTCTTTAACAGACTAGTTCAGTCGAAAAAATTGTTAATGATTGCAGAACTAAACACTGCTGGGTCTACCTTTGCAAGTATCCATTCGCAATCGAAAATTAGGGTAAAAATTGTTGGAAATTTTAATTCAAACATTGAAATGTAATGAAGTATTTGATAATTTTATGTGTTGTACTTCCAATTCAGCTTTATAGTCAACATTTTTCGGATCTGTCTTTTTGGAATGAAGATAGCACTTCCAAAAAAAACAAGATTTTTTTAAATAGTAGTGGAGTTATCTCGTCCTCTTCTTTTAAAAGCGGTTTGTACAATAAATTTATTTTTGGTGGCTTCATAGATTCTGAGCTAAAAAAAAGGAGCATAGATGAATTATCCTCGACCAATATTTTTGGAGCAAATGCAGAAGCTACCATCGGTTTTATACACAACTTAAACGAACGATATGGAAAAGGCATCTCTTGTGTAGCGGAATACAAACAATCATTTTTCAACGAAGCACAATACACCAAAGATTTGCCAATCATGCTTTTGAATGGGAATACAGAGTATTTAGGAAAAAGTGTTGCTTTGAATGGAAATAAGTTTCAATCGATGCGTTTTTCATCTCTGACTTTAGGATTGATAAAAACAATCCATGAAAAGGGCAATACCCATCGGGCAGGAGCCAAATTTGGGTATGTTATGGGACACTCTCACCTTTCTGCGGAGATTGAATCGGGAAATTTAAAATTTGCGATAGATGGCTCTGCTGTAGATCTTACCTGTAGTTATTTTTTATCTATGTCCGACACTTCTAGCAACAGCATATATAAGGGTAGTGGGTTTACAAGTTCCTATTTTTATCATTACAATAGCAAACAAGGATACTCTATTGGTATTTCAATAGTTGATTTGGGTTTAATAAAATGGAACAACGGATCGATGCATGAGTTAAAGAAAACAAACATTCATTTTGAGGGTTTTGAAATTGGAGATGTTATAAATATAAAAGAGGATGAAATCAACCACACAAAAGACAGTTTAATCAACTCCATTATTTATCCATCAAAAAGCGACTCCTATGTTACCAAGATACCATGTAAGTTAAAAATTATGGGAAGCTATACTTTTTCTAACAAAATAAGAGTTGAAGGCTCGTTAGAGAAATTATTGAATTCATACCAACGAATGGGAATGGTAGTTAAACCCATTTTTTCATCTATTATTCCTACCCTTGATTTGGCTCCATTCTTTATCATCAACGGATATAGTGGATATGATTTTGGGTTAGAATTAAATGTAAAAACCATTAAAAACATGAATTTAAAAGCGTCTATTTACTCCTTGCCAATTAACAGCAGAACTCTTGGAGGGAGTCTTTTTATCTCTTATCGACTATAATCCGAAAACTAATACTATATTTCTCTAAACGTAGGTTTTGAGACATCAAATATTAAATTTACCCCGATTTAGGAATTGGAAAACTTTTAATTACAAGACATTTTACTTGACGATACTTCATCAGAGAATCACTGTCTCTCATTGGAATTCAAAAATTCAAGAATAATAAATTAGAAAAAAGCAGAAAGCTAAATATCAATAGATGATTTATTGCTATCTAGGAGCGCTTCTTTCCATTTGCCGAATGCGAAATTAAATCCAAAATGAACGTATGCATTTTTAGCTTTCGCAGCATTAAAAAAGGATAAAACATTTTCGGAGGTAATATACCACTGAAAACTTCCAAGTTTTAAAGCCAATCCGGCACCAAGGTTAACCCAATCTTTATGAATCATATTATAGGACACTCCCAATTCCAAAATTCGCCCAAAACTTCTGTTGTACGAGAGGGAAAAAGAGGGAAATATAGTTCCATTAGCAATATCATTTCGACTATAAAATCCAAATTTGTTATTAGCACCCAATTTGTAATATGCATGAGCAATGATTTTGGGGTACATCCAAGTAGAATAGTTCTCTTTAAGGGAATCACTAAATTGAAATTGTTCTTTGATTGTATCGCCCACTTCTTGCATAATACCTGTGTTAATTTTATCGTCGATAAACAATCTTTCTAATTGCAATCCTCTAAATGTCCAATCCTCATTTTTCATAGAAGTGGAATACTGTTGTGGGTTTGTTTTCCAAAATAGTTTTCCAAAATCTAAGACACCTATGCCTGCTGCAAGATTATCACTAAAACGATATGTTCCACCTAAATCAACAGATACTCCCCTATTTTGTGTAAGGTTAGAGGTATTAACCCCATTATTGGTATCTAATACGGATGCCATGTTAACTTGAGCATTTGAGATGATAGTCCAAGAGTAACTATTTGGGTCAGTATACAAAGATATGTCAGTCTTCACGGTGTTAATATTGGCAAATCCATGGAGTAATTTAACTCTACCTCCAACATTTATTCGACTCGTAATGTGACGTTGGTAGCCCACAGCAACTTCCGACCATACAGTTCCATTAATTCGAAGTTGACCTAAATCCACTTTTTTGTCTTCATCCACAAATTGTGCATTACCACCAATAAGCAATCTCATCATATCTTTTGGATAACTAAAATAGATTGCCGATCGAATACTGTTAGAGAAGGTGAAAAAGTTTTTTTTGACTCTAAATCCAAAGTTTAAGATGTCCATTCTATTCTCAAAAAACATTAAATTTCGGTTTTTGTCAAGAGCATCTATAAATCCTTTTTGGTCAACCCAAAGCGAGTCATCCGATCTTCTTTTAACTACATCCTGATATGCAAAAGTGTTTTGAAACCCAATATAAAAATTGTTGATGGCCGGAAAACCAATATAGAATTTATAGGGCAATGTAGCAGAAGGGTTCCCATCTAAAGATTGAGGGACTGAGTTCATATGAGCCAACATCCTATCTTGCGATTTGGAGGAAAAGCAAATCATTAATAAAGAAAAAACAGCTGTCAGTGTATATCGATTCATAGTAATATTATTATAAAGTTAATCTGAAAAAAATGAATAAAATGGATTAATAATTTGTTCGAATTTTCACCCTAGTGCCTAAAATGATGGATACATATTGACTTCCATAAATTCGAATAAACTGGTTATCTGGTTTGGAAGAGAGTTTCCCATCGACAATAATCCATTTTGTATTTGAAATTTTTTCAATTTTCTCGTGAGAGACAATAAAATTTCTACTTGTAACCCCATTACTAATCGTATAATAATTTGGTGGAGGGCCAACGGTAGCGGCACTAAACAGTCTATCTTGAGGATTTAAGATTAAAGAATCCACAACATTATATGCGGTGTCGGCAAAATAAACTTGCATCCAGCCATCGATTGGGAAAGCATTCTCTACATAAAGCCTAAAATTTGTGACATCGATTGCATCGATATTTTCGAAATGAAACTCAAGTGTGTCTCTATATTTAAAATAGGAGATTTTTCCCTCCATCGGCAACTCTAATCTAGCATCGACACTGAATTTGCTTTCATCTGTTACAAAGTTCTTAATCAACGGATTGTTATCTGGGTTGAGGGTTCCGGTAGCATTAAAGGCTTGGTATTTCGGTGATATTTCTAACATATTTGGGTTTAAGAAAGCAGTGTCGTGTTTGGAAATTATTTGCCCAAACTGAGACATGGTTGGATATGGCCCGTCCACAGAATATCCAGGTGTGATGACGTCTCGGACAGCACCACCTGTGTAAATTGTGTAATTATTAACTGTAAATCGGAGTGGAATACCAAATGAATTTTTCATAAACAAGTGGGCTCTAAACTCTTTTAAGAACATGCTATTTTCATAGTGTTGCGAAAACAATCGGATAGAGGAAGTATCGGATAAATTTTGAGTAAGTTGTCCAAAATATCCAATCATATGCTTATACTTCAAATCATTGAGTTGGGTGTTAATTTGGATATTGTAATTTGGGTTAACAAATGGGTAACTATCGCCGAGAACTCTAACCGTGTAATTTACAGTAATTCTATTTCCAGATTGAAGTGCCAATTTATAACCACTTATATTTGTTGTATTACTTCCAGATGCCATTTCAATGCCGCCAGTATAAATCATACTTAGGGTGAATGACAGAGGTGTGCCGTTGGAATTTTTCAGCTCGGGCACAGTGACAATCACTTGTGCAGAATGATTAATATTTGTATTGATAGAAGTTATAAAAGATCCACCTTTAAGAAAAATACTATCAATTAAAAAGGAGTTAAAATTTAAATCAATTTGGGAAGAGTAAGAACTTTCCCACCATGTACCAGCAGGTACTGCAAGAGGAGCGGGAACGTTTTCAGACTTTACAATACTTTGATCGGGCAACGAAATCAGCTGATCGGCGGTAACAGACCATAAATCGCCAGTATTGTAAACCACCGTTAGAAATTGGTCATTAGGGTCGGTGACAATAAAATTCATAGTATCTAGAACAAAGTCACTAAGCTGATATTTTTTATTTAATATCGGGACAGCCCATTCTGTTTCGTACTCATTTTGAGCCATTTTATCAAAGTCGAAATCTTCTTTTTTTGTACATGAGGAAATCAAAACCGATAAAAATGCGACTGAAACAATAGAAATAAATATATGTTTTTTATTTGGTAATAACTTTTTCATTTAATATTATATTTAATTTAACATTAATAATTTTTATTTGCCAATGTCAAAAGTATAATAAATTTGACAATAATGCAAAATAAATAAATATTTTTGAAATATTTTTTTGAGAATACAAGGCTTATTAAGCAATCTCGACAAATTGGTTCTACTATTTTTTTGCCTTAGCTTTAGTAGTCGAAGATTTACTCTTTTGTTTATCGTTTTTCTTTTTTACCAACCCTTTTTTGGAGGCATTATCCTTTTTTTTCGTTAAAAGTTTTTTATTCTTTGAGTTATCGATCTTTGGCTTTCCTGCTTCATCTTCTGGTTTTTTATCTATTTCTGAGACTGAATTTATGAGATATTTCCAACAAAACGTAGTTGGCAATAGGTGGTTATTAACTTTTCCAAATTTAAAACCAATATAGGGAGTTTTACTAGACAGCACATTTAACACTTTCCCAACTGAGTTAGTAGTATCGAGTTTGTTTTTTATCCACATTTTCCCTTCAAAAGGAGATAGATAAACAAGCATATTTGAACTCACATTGATGTCGTTGCAAAAACTTTTAAAAATATAACTATTGCTTAAAGTTTTAGAATCACTGATGCGATCAATGATTTTTGTTAGGTGTTTTTTGCTGGATGCAAAGTGAATAAAATTTTGACCAACAGCAAAATATTGAATGTCTATATTAGAAAAAAAAGGATTGCTAAAAATTCGGGCGGATTGTGCTAAATTCAATTTTCCTAATACAAAGTCTTTATACTTGGAAGTATCAGTTTTTGATTGATTTTTTGATTGAGATGTAAGCTCATCATACAATGCATTTTGAGCAATAATAATATCGTATGGTCTAACGGTTAACAGCCAAGCAGTAGTATCTGAAATAGAGGTAGCAGAAGATATTATTTGCATTGGATTAATTTTTTTCCACAATTTTTTCACATTTTCTATCGAAACGTTAGTATCGCTATTTAACAAATTTAATGAATCCACTTTTAAATTATTCATCCGATTAAATTGTTCGTACTTTGAAATATAACCTTTATAATCATTGGTACTAATGGAGTATAATAAGAATGTGTTTTCGTCCAACACATCAGCAAAACTAGCATCATGAATATCCGAATTACAGATGGTATTAAGATAACTTTTTTGGTCGATTGCGAAAAATCCACTCATTAGCAAAAGATCTTTACGAAAAAGCATATCGGAGCTACTCCAACCTTTCGTATTATTAATATTAGATAATATTGGTGAAACATCTGGATAAAAAAACGGAGCAATACTATTATATAAATGTTTGTAATTAATCGAAAGAATCAAGTTTGACTTTTTACCCTCGGAACTTTGTATACGAGCATAAATGGAATCGTTTAAAAGCGATAACTTTGATTGAATTTGATTAGCAGATTTTTTCAACAAATCCATATCATTAGAACAAGCGAAAACTCCTTTGTAGGAATAAAACGAGTACCCTTTTTCTTTTGTGTTAGAAAAAATATTAACATCCTTTTGCATAGTCTCATTCAAAAGGTGAGATTTCGCTATTGAGGAGAGGAATTTTCCGATGCTATTAGAAAATTCTTTAGGAATTTCCACCAAAAAAAGCATAGAGAATTGAGAATCTTTATTTAAGTGAAATGAAATATAGAGAGGATTTTCGGCTACCACTTTTGCAGTTACAACATCGGTGTGAATGAGCGAATCTAAGGAATGAATCTGATTATCTAAATCATAATATCTTTCAATCAAACGAATCTCGGTCCAAAAATCGGTAGTAGATATTTCTTCATCCCAAATAGCTTTTGGGTTGTTAATTTTCAGGATCATGCTCGCTTCTAAAGGAATAGCTTCTATAGCCCTTTTGGAAGGAATTTTCATTTTTTGATAAATAATAACACTTACAATTATTAATGATAATAAAGCAATTATACTAATAATTATGGATAATATTTTTTTTATTTGTTTAGTCTGCCATCTCATAATATTGCAATTGTAATTGTGTATAAAATTAGATGTAAATTACACAACATCGATGCAAGCATCATAAATTTAGCTAACAGGATACTGTTAAAGATAAAAAATATTGAAAGAAAAATAGATTTATGGGTTACACCATTTTAATTTCGAGGGCATTTTCGTTTACATAAACCAAATAACTTTTGATTCCTGGATAGCCCATTTGGGAATACAATTGTTTATAAAGCATTAGTTGATCATGGTGATATTTTTCAAAAGTCCCTGTTTTAAAATCAATAATAATGGTTTTATTTTCAAAAATAATTACTTTATCTGGAACATGAATATTCCCATCTGTATCCACAATTTCTTTTTCATTAAAAGAGATGCTATCCTCTGCAAAATAGGGAGATAACAGAGGATGGTTTATCACTTCGGAAATCATTTTTTCAACCAAAGGTAGCGATGCTTCACCAATGTCAATGGTTCTTTCCACAAATTCAATAGCAAGTTTTACATCTGCAGCAGCTTGAATTTTCGACATTATTAAATGAAATAAAACACCAAATTTCTGAGCTTTTGTTTTGGTTTTATCCGCAGTTATTTGATGATGTGTCTTCCAATCCACAGAATTTGCACTCTGCAGATTCGTATTGGAATGGTTAAATGATTCATTTTTCCCTTTTTTGGGATAGGAGGAAAACAAAGAATAATGAGTATAATCATCTTGTTTTTGAGTCTCTAAATCGATAAAATCTTTAGCAAAACTGTGCAAAATATAAGGGTAAGAAAAAGAAGTTGGTGAAATTGGAGCAGTATCGATAATAATATGTAACCTCTCTATAGCTCGAGTAAGAGCGACGTAAAGCACATTCACTTTATCAATCAGAATACTTTCCATTTCATTAGAAATTTCTTTCATATACTCACTATCGGAGTCCTCTTTTATGCGCATTTTTGCGACTTTCAATTTTGAATAATTATCGGAGGTACTTTCTGGAAGATTAATCCAGATATCTTCTCGACTGTTATTTGTTTTATAATCAGGAAAAATCAAAACAGGAAATTCGAGTCCCTTCGATTTGTGAATAGTCAACAGGGTTATTCCATTAATAGAATCGGATATTTCGACCGATAATTTATGTTCCTCTTTATCCCACCAAGCCCAAAATTGCTCCTGGTTATAGAATTTTTCGGTTTTTTCATGAACTAGATTTAAAAGAGTTAGTAGATAAATATCTGCATTTGATTTCGAAAAGAATGCACGAATAATATATTCCATCCTTTCATACATAGATAAAGCATTAAAGTCTTTAAACTGCATCTGAAATCCTTTGCTCAAAAAATACCTTTCTATTGACAAATAAGAAAAATCTGAGCTAGATAGAAAAACATCCTTAAAACCAAATAGAGTATTAAACTTAGAAATCAAGGAATAGGCCAAAACTTGATTATGAATTTGGAAATAAAATCGTAACAATGCGATTACAAACAACACGTTATCCGAAGAAGCAATTAAAAGAGATTCTGAAGAGACAATTGGGAATCCCAGATTATTGAGGTATTGAGCAATTTCGGGTGCATGTTTTTTGTCTCGAGTTAAAATTGCAATGTCTTTGTATGTAAACCCATTATCTAGGGCATCTACAATATATGCATGAATTTGAGATAACGCAAAATTTGAATATTTTATCTCTTTATTACTCAACTTTTCGTCAATAGTAACCCATCCTCCAGATTTTGTTGATAAAAATTTTTGGTGATGATTTTTGTAATAAGGCGAAATGGAAGGATGTTTATCCACAATATATTGAAAAAGATGATTATTGAAAGTTACCACGTTTTCGAAGGAACGATAGTTTGTTTCAAGAGGAATAGAATTAAAATCATATTTCAGAACTCCTTCCATTTGATCAATAATTGGGTTTTGGTCAGGGTTGTCTATTTTTGGCAGGGCAACAAATAGATTTACATCACCACCTCTAAATCGATATATTGCTTGTTTTGGATCTCCAAACAAGATCGTTTTCCCTTTTCCGATGCCATGATAAGCGGACAAAGCCTCGCAAATAAGAGGTAATAAGTTTAGCCATTGCAATCGAGAAGTGTCTTGAAATTCGTCTACGAAGTAATAATAATATTTATCTCCAAGTCGTTCGTAAATAAAGGGCGTAGGTTCTTGAGAGGTAATCTCATACAATTTGAAGTTTGTATTTGAAAGTTGAAATGTATGTTCCTGATTTTCAATATTGTTGAGCATTAATTTAATTTCATTGGTTAGCGCCATTGGAAAAATCTGTTTTTGAATAGTGTTTATAAAAATAACACGTTGAACATCTTCCAAGGTTTGAATTAAGCAAGTTCTTATTTCATCTTCAATATATTTGAATGCCGAACCATGTTTTTTATAATTAACTTTTGAGAACCAGGTAATTTCTCCTTTAATGTTTCTAACCTCTTTTGGAATTTTATACTCTTCATTCTTAATACTTTTAACCCACTTTCCGATAAAATTAAGATAAAAATCATCCTCCGGAATACCATGTTCTTCTAGTAAATTTTGAATTTTTTCCACTTCTGATTTCGTTCTTGAAAGTAGAAATCGTTTTTCCTCGACAAAATCTTGAATAATCTTTGTAAAATCGTTTATCGAAAGACTGTTTAACTTGTCGATAAAAAATTTACTTTTTTCATTAAAAATATCGGGAGTAAATTTCATAATATCTTTTTCCACGTGCCAACTTTTAGAATTATCGGCGGCACTATGAACAAAATCGATCATGATTTTGGTTAAGTCTTCATTTTCCCCTACCTGTTCGATTAGAAACTCAACTACTTGTTCTGCAATTTTGGTTGAATCGATGTCTAGTTGAAAATTTAAAGGAATATCTAAATCGTATGCAAAAGTCCTTAAAATTCGCTGAAAAAATGCATCAATCGTCATAATTGAAAAATCAGCGTAATTATACATAATATTTTTCAACAGAATAGATGCATTTTTGAGTGCATTTTCTTCTGTAAGAGAAGTTTCTTGAAGTATCAAAGGGAGTATATCGGTATACCCTTTTAAAGTCACATCTCCACTATCCAGATCACCTAAATAACTCATAATCCGCTCTTTCATCTCAGCGGCAGCTTTATTTGTAAATGTAATTGCAAGGATGTTTTTATAAGCATCGGGGTTAACTAAAGTAATTTTTAAATACTCTTTTGCTAAAGAAAAAGTCTTTCCTGATCCAGCAGATGCTTGGTAAATTGTAAAACTCATTGTATTTTTGTATATGATTTTTCGAAAGTACAAAAAAAACAATTGTGAATAAGCAAAAAAAACGATGTATAATTTTCTTTATTGGATTCATTTTTTCAATAATTGTTCCTAATCAAAGCTTTTCTCAAAAGGAGGCACCCCTATGTCCTCCCCTGGATTCATTTGATATTCTTCCACATCTCGCTCCTATTACTCAAGGATTTACTGGCACTTGCTGGAGTTATGCAATGGTGTCATTACTAGAATCAGAACATATGCGAATATACAACGACACGATCAAGCTATCAGAGATGTGGTTTGCCTATTTTGATTATTTAGAAAAGTTTACCCATGTAGTTGCACACCCCTTGGATTCTTTAATGGAAGGGTCAGAATGTAATGCTGTTCTCTATTATATTGACAAGTATGGAGCAGTTCCATCATACGCCTATGTTGGTAGAAAAAAAGACGCACCATTTTTTGATTACTCCACAATGTATGAAACTCTATTAGAAGTGAGACATAAACTAAAATCATCAAAGCCCAAACAAAATGAACGATTAAGAAAAAAATACATTACCGTATTAAATAAAACGATGACCAAACCTCCAACCAAATTCTACGATCGCAATTCTAATATACTTTATACACCTTCCTATTATTCAAAGAACATATTAAAAATCAACACGTTTGACTATTATTCATTTATGAGCAATGCCGAATTACCCTTTGGACAAAGAGGAGAATTGAAAGAACCCGATAATTGGTGGCGCGATAAATCATATTACAACATGCCTATTTTCCAATTTATGGATGCAATTAAAGAAGCCTTACAAAAAGGATTTACTGTAGTTGTTTCTGGGGATGTGACAGAAAAAACATATCAACCTCAAACTCCTCATAGTTGGTACGACAACGATATCGATTTGTCAAAAATGGACAGCCTCAGATTAGTAGAAAAGCTGCTCAAAAAAACACAAGATGATCACAGTTGGCATATCATTGGCTTCTACCCATCTCCTAAAGGTTGGTGGTTTTATGTAAAAGATTCTGCATTTTGGGACGACCCGGTAAATGGATACCATTACATACACGAAAGTTACTTAATTCGAAAGGCTGTGAGCTTGTACATACACAAATATGCTGCACGTAGTGTGGTGAATAAGATTATTAAGTAAAATTGATTTGAGAATTTGAAAATTAATCGATTTGAAAATTTGATGATTACGCGAAGCGTGTCTAAAGATTGATTTTAGGATTTGATAATTAGCTCCGTTGACTTCGTCCAACCGTAAACGGTTTCGGTCGGTTGCGCAAAGTGAGATAGGAATATGTGTCAATTTACTAGCTATCGCTCATTAGGGCACTTTGTTTAGTTGGAAATCGAAAAGCTCACGAATCGTCGCATTGCGATAATCATCAAATCAACTCATTTTCAAATCTTCAAATCGATTCATCTTCAAATAAAAAATCAATACCACCTCTTCTTAATCCAAAAGGCGACATTCACCAATGCAATCATTACGGGGACCTCAACCAAGGGACCGATTACCGCAGTGAACGCTTCCCCTGAGTTCATCCCAAAGACAGCGATAGCCACGGCAATAGCCAATTCAAAATTGTTGCTGGCAGCCGTAAACGACAATGTCACGGATTGTTCATACGTGGCCCCCACCTTTTTGCTCATCACAAACGATCCTAAAAACATGACCACAAAATAGATCAGTAACGGTATGGCAATCATCACCACATCCATCGGTATTTTGACTATGTATTCTCCTTTCAACGAGAACATCACCAATATTGTGAATAAAAGCGCTATCAATGTCAGCGGACTGATTTTTGGAATGAATTTGTTGTGATACCACTCCTTGCTTTTAACTCGAATCAGGATGAAGCGGGTCAGAAATCCAGCAATAAAGGGAATTCCCAAATAAATGAACACACTTTTTGCAATTTGTCCGATGGTAATACTATCTACAGCGCTGTTTGTTGGAATTCCAAACCATCCCGGCATGATGGCGATAAAGAAATAGGCGTAAACCGAGAAAAACAACACCTGGAAAATGGAGTTGAACGCCACCAATCCTGCGGCATATTGGGTATCCCCTTTTGCCAAATCGTTCCACACAATCACCATGGCAATGCAACGAGCCAAACCAATCATAATGATTCCATACATATAAGGCAAATTGGAATTATCTTGGCCGGGAAAAAGTTTAAAGAAAACAATTGCCAAAAAGAACATTAAAAAAGGGCCTATAATCCAGTTTTGAACGAGCGAAAGGGATAATATTTTCCAGTTGCGGAAGACATCGCCCAACTCTTCATATTTTACTTTTGCTAAAGGTGGATACATCATTACAATCAATCCTATCGCAATCGGAATATTGGTTGTGCTATCGGGTGAAGTATTTAAAGACTCCCAAAAAAGAGCAATCTCAGGAAATAAAAATCCAGAAAAAACGCCGATAAACATAGCTAAGAAGATCCATAAGGTGAGGTAGCGGTCTAGGAATTTGAGCTTTTTTTGTGAAGGCATAGCTTATAATGATTTGAAAATTAATTGATTTGATGATTTGATAATTGCGCGAAGCGTGTCTATAGATTGATTTGATGGTTGCGATTAGCGTATCTATGTTCGTTTTGATAATAATCTGTTATTTCGATTGTTTTGAGGTGCTGATAATTTTTGATAGCATTTTTATTATCGAAGTTAATTTTTCTTCTAAATTTTCAGGATTTGGATAATTTTTAGACATACGACAAATGAGTAACCAATATTCGGTTTCATCGGCTTCTTTTATTGCGATTTTAAGTTTATGAATAAAATCAGCTTTACTTTCAGCATTTTGAGCTTCTCTTACATTTGCACCAATACTCGTTCCTGATTTTAATAATTGTTTTGCAATGACATAATGCCTATCTTCTTCTAAAATTCCCACAAAAGCAACTATTTCTAGCGCAAATTCTAATGTTAAATCTACAATGGGATTTGATTTATCATTTCTCATAATTTTCAACTTTATTTATTCTCAAAATTAATCATAATTACTATTCATTCAAAAAAATATAAAACAAATGAATTTCCGTCTTCAAATTCAATATCGCTTCGCGCCAATCTTCAAATCACCTCATCTTCAAATCTTCAAATTGATTCATCTTCAAATTAATTCATCTTCAAATCTTCAAATTGATTCATCTTCAAATTAATTCATCTTCAAATCTTCAAATTAATTCATCTTCAAATCTTCAAATTCTCTTCATAAAACTTTTCAAAAGAAGTAAAAATCTCATCCCTCACCCGTCGGTACTCACTCCAGACAAACTCATCTGTTCCAGTGGCAAAAGAAGGATCATCAAATCCAATGTGAATTCCGTTTTTCACTTTTCCTAGAAATGCTGGACAGGTTTCATTTGCCCCGCCACAAACGGTGATGACATAGTCCCACTCCTCTCCAAGATATAAATCTACGGAATCGGAGGTGTGGTGACTGATGTCGATGTCCTTCTCTTTCATAACGGCAACAGCTTTTTCGTTAAGTTTCCCGGATGCTTCTGTCCCAGCCGAACGCACGATTAAATTCTCATCTAACGATTGCAAAAATCCATGAGCCATCTGACTTCTGCATGAATTCCCGGTACATAAAATTAAAATTTTCATTATTTCCGTTTTTATTATTTAGCAACAGTTAGAACCAGATGAAGATGAAGAGCAGTCGCACGATGGTTCAGTTCCACGTAAAAGTCCATTGATAACCCCAGCAGCACAGCCAACGCCAGTTCGAACACTGATTGCATTTTCGGGACAGTTTTTTTGGCAAGCACCACATTCCATACACCAATCTTTGTTTACAATAAACGCTTTTCGGTGGGCAATAGTAAATACTTCATGTGGACAAACGATGGTACACATTTTACAACCAGAGCATTTTTCTTGATTTAATTCAAGCGTAACCACATTTTTAAGATAAACTTGACTGCTCATAATACTTATATAAAGAGTGAAACAATCCATCCAATGCATCCAATAATTGCGGCAATTATTTGTGTGGGCAATGCAATTTTCATCTCCTTTTGAACTCCCGAAAGCGAAGTATAGGTTGACGTTCCTGTAAAATTCATGGCTAAGAATGATGAAATGGAAATCATTATTAAAAACCATGAAATCATTTCGAGGTAATTATCACCCGAAAATTGGAAATATGCAACAATGGTAAAGAAAATAGACCCACTTACTAGCCCTTTCAGCGAAAAACTTCTAAATGGAATCCATGGTAAAAATGCAGGAGTTATGACACAACCAGCAAAATAAGCAGTAAATAAATTCAAAACAGCAACTCCCCCATTTTTCCATGCTAAATCAACGGAATAACCATCCGAATTTAATCCCGAAATAATAAAAAACAACGTTGGAATCAACAATAAATAATACTTTCCATACGTGAGTTCAACTGGAATTAATTTCAGTCTGTCCACCATTTTGAAATTGACTTTTCGCATTTCGGGACTTGCTTTAAAATTATGGCTAACAAACGCTTTAATATCCGAAGCCACTACTGGTCCGTAAATTACATTAAAACCAGTTTTGGCTTTTACTTCATGTGCCGAAACGCCAACTGCACCCAATTGTGGCACAATTACTTTGCGATGATTTACTAATTTACTCAATTCGTGAACACTTATCCGGTAAGCCAATTCTTTTGTTCCAAAAGTTCCTTTTCCGGCAGCACACCAAACATTTATCCCTTTCGAGTCGAGGATTAAAACCCAAGCATTCATCCCATCCAAAGCCCTTCGTAAATGATCAAAACTAAGTTTGTAATTTCCAGTTACAAATACATTTGAGTTTTCATCTGGATTTCCAACCGCATATAATCCTTGTTTTACCCTATAATTCATTCGTCCAATCGACCAGCGAATTTTGATAGTATCCCAAATATCTTTAAACACCCATTTGGTCGAAATTTGTCGAACAATTCCAACGGGGGTTTCCAGTTTACCAAGGATATAATGACTTTTCATTGATTATTGTTTTAAACTACATTGTTATCAGAAAATAAAATCCTAAAACAATCATTGTAATACCTCCTAAATATTTAAGTACATTTCCAACGGTTGAAATTGATTTCGACATTTTTCCTATACCAAGTCCTACTCCAACCATCGATGCCGCTAATGTTAATCCATAACCTAACGCAAAAGTCAGAAGCATCAACACTCCCCAAAACACACTTCCTTTTACGAAAGAAGCCGCTAAAACTATCGGAAAAAATGGATTACAACACATGCTACTCGCCGAAGCTAATCCACCAATAGAAATCCCAAAAATCATAGCTGACAAAACACTGCCCGAACTGTTTTTTCGTTTAAAAGTTATTCCAGGTATTTTAATTGGCACCAAATCCATTGAATAAAGTCCAAAGAAAATGGAAATTAAACCAGCAAATATTTTCCAATAATTCCCAAAAGAATTATTTATTATCTGACTGGTATAGCCGATTATTGCACCAATTATCATCATTGTGATAACTGTTCCCAATAAAAAATACAAACCCGATAACCAAATTGTTTTGCTTTTAGCACCTGAGCCCAATGTTCCTGTATAACCGGCTAATATTCCAATGATTGCATAATTGCAAACACAAGTAAAAACACTGAGTATCCCAAGAATAAAAACAGCTACTAAAACTGAAATACCTGACTGTCCTGAATTTAATACTTCACTAATCCATGTTTCCATATAGCATTATTCTTTTTCGCAACACGATTTATTTTCAGGACAACATGGTTTTGCTGTGGTGTCGCCATTGGCGCACTTTGTAGTATCGGTTTGACAAGGACTAGTTTTATTTTCGGGCTTATCTTCGACCAAAAATTTAAAACCAATGATTAAAGCAGCTGCGATAAAAACCAATGCGAAAATAATCATTTTCCATGGACTTTTTTTGCTATTTGTTGGTGTACAACAACCTGAACTACAATCGCAATTTGCTTGACTGTTTTTTTCTTCTGAATTTTCCATTTTTATAATTGTATTTTTAATCAATAATTTAAGAGAAATGATTATCTATTATTATTTTAAATCATTCAACACTATGACAATAAACCCCATAATAGGAACTATATTTAAAAATAATCACTTCTGAATTTCTTTAAACACCCAACACACTCTCAGAGCTTCTGAAATCTCGTTTTGACGTTTCAAAACTTTCTTCCTTTTTATTCTTTAAAATAGAAATAATGTAACAATATTTTTTTATCCTCAAAAATAACCGCTTCGCGCAATTTTCAAATTATATCATTTTCAAATCTTCAAATTAATGTCGCATCGCGCTCTTCTTTTAACTTCGTTGAGGGCTTCGCCGTTCACGGAATATCTTTTCACATTTCACTTCTTTGGTTTCGTTCTCATCTGACAAATACAAGCCCCTTCAAGGCGTTCGTTGCTGTTTATAATCAGTGGCAATCCATCACGTTCCCACTCTACCAATCCACCTACTAAGTTAGCAATATATTCAAACCCTTTTTCAATTAATATCAACATCGCTTCTTTACTTCTGATGCCTGCGGAATCAGCGACAACGATCGGAATATCCCGAGGAATCAACTCCATTTTCTGTTCAATTTCACTCAATACAATATGAATGACATTTGGGACATCAAAACGTTTGTAGGACAAATATTCCTCCTGCCTTACATCCAAAATTGCCGATTCAGAAGAAATCAATTCCTTATATGCATCTTTGGGGGTGATGTTCAAATACTCCGATGCTTTAAAACACTTTCCAGAAAACAGCTTTTCATTCATAGTTTGAAATATTGATATAATATGTAATTACAATACTTTTTTCAACTCTTCTGGGTTAAACTTATTCGATTCTGCACCTTCGAAAGATTTAATGACATTCCCATTCCATAGGTAAAAAACTCCGGGTGTATTTGAATTCATCCCCAAAAGATCCCAAAAAAGCGGTATTTCAATCACCCTATATGGATAATTGCAATTCGCCTCTTTGAAAAAAGCAGGAATCTTATCAACCTCCTCGTTCATAAAAAGAATGTATACTTCCGGTAAATCCATGGTTTTCGACAATAATCCAATCTCTTTTGACGCTTCAATGCAATGATCGCAACCGGGGGCGAAAAGACAAATGATTTTCCTTCCCTCGTCCAGATTCACTTTTTTGTTGCCAAAAGTGGTAAATCGACTGAATCTTGACTTGGTTTTTTGGGGACCGGTTTCCACATCTGTAGCCAAAGTCAACTCCTTGGTCGATTTTTGATTCATGAGCGTTTCATCTTTGATTGTAGTGACAACCGTTGAATCGACCAGGTTGGATTGTTGAAATGTAGTATCAGCGATATTCTGATTATCAATATTTGAACTATTGCAAGGGCAAAACGGAAATAAGAGGAACATAAGCAAGGCAGAAGCCAGTTCGATCACAATCAGGTAGACGAATTTGTTCTGACCCTTTTCTTTATCTTTCACTTTTTTGTACAGATAGATCAACATCCCAATAAACACGATGTTTTTAATAAATGCTTCCAGTGGTGTCATGGGTAATATCTGTCCGAAACAGCCACAATTACCAGTCATTGCCCCAAATTGAACCATCTGAATGGAGAGATGGATGCAAAAGACGGACAACAGCAAGATTGTTGCTGGAATCACCAATCGTTTGAGAAAATGAGGCTGAATGATTGCAATACCTAACGCGATTTCAACAGCAATCATGAATCGGGCAAAAAACGGCGCCCAACACCAGGAAGCTACTCCCAGATCGACAAACTGTTTTTCAAAAGCCCAGATGGGAAACATCTTGGTGACGGCCGAAACCATAAACATCAAGAACATAAAGATCCTTATTCCCCATGGCAGGAATTTTATAATTTTAGCTTTCATAATATCCTTTTTTTATTTATAGAATAATAAAAAGTACTTTTTTTAGATAGAACATATACATATAATAAAATCCAACTAGGATAAATGCTACGGCAACTAATCTTCTAAACCATTTTTCGAAGTTTTTCACTTTGTTGTAAAAACCTCCGATACTGGAGATGCTGAAAGCCAAAAGATAAGCCACTATGATTACCGGCAACCCTGTGGCAATGGCAAAAACGAGAGGTAGAAAGAGTCCCGAAGGCGAAGCGACGGTGATTGGCATCAACATACCAAAATAGAGCACTCCGCTATAGGGGCAGAATGCCAAGGCAAAGACGATTCCCAACAACAATGCGCTCCACCAACTCCCTTTTTTACCGGTATTTTGCATACGTTCGCTCAACCCTCTCATTCCCGGGAATTTAATCTTGATAAAATCAAACATTAATATTCCGACCAGAATTAATAATGGCCCTAAAAATTTCTCTCCGTTGGATTGGAAAAGTTTTGCAATCGAGAATTTACTGGCCCCCAAATAGATAATGACTCCAAGCGCAGAATAACTGATGGCACGGCCCAACGTGTACCAAAGTCCATTGAAAAATATTCGTTTTTTATTTTCCAAGTCTTTGCTGATAAATCCGATGGCCGTAATATTGGTAGCCAAAGGGCAAGGACTGATTGCGGTCATGATTCCCAAAAGAAGAGCCAGCAAAAACGGATTATCTGTTCCGTCGATAATGTTTTGTAAAAATTCCATAGGATAACAAGTTTAAAGTCGAAAGTCTATAAAGTTTATAAAGGTGAATACAGAAGGAAGAACGTGAAAAGTGAATACAGAAGCAAGAAGTATGAATTAAGAAGTCTGAGTGTGTCTGAGTGCTCTTAGTCTACCAGCAAGCTGTTAGATAAATATCTGAGTGGTGAAACGTGCACTTCGATCCCGTTAAAGCTGGACAGGCGAAGCTCAGTGTGACGAAAAGAGAATACAGCACTTTGACAGGCTCAGTGTGACAAAGTATGAATTAAGAAGTCTTAGTGATTCAATTCGACAAGCTCACTGCATAGCTTAGTGCACTTAGTGTCTTAGTGGTATTCCTCATATTTCAAGTATGCTGTTATTTTCTCTTTCAGTTGCGAGATGAACAGATCTGGATTTCCAATAGTCTTGAACGCCCAACCGGTCATATCTTCATATTTTAGTTCTACACCAGTTGCATTATATGGCGTGATGGCCAATGTGGCTCCGTATGCATCATATTTCTTAGAGATTGCTGCATTCAAGGTGTCCTCACAATTGATGATAGACAGATCTAACAATCCGTTATCAATTTGCGTTTGGAAGTTTTCGAAAAGAGTCTTCCTCACATATGTTTCAATGGAATGACAGGTATTGCAGCGGTGTTCGATGTGGAAATAGAGCACTCTCAATTTTACCTTTTGAGGATTGTTTGAGATAATGGTATCGCCATTTTGTTGTGCAAACAGGTTCATTGACATAAATAGTCCTATAGCGATGATGATTAATTTCTTCATGTTTGTGTTTTATTTTAAGAATTCCTGAATTTTTCCCTTCAAAACATCGATAAACTTATCTTGTTTGTTTCTGGCATATTTAAAACCGTCTCCCGTTAGATCGGCTGTGGTCTCTTTTCCTTTGAATATGCGGGTGATAAACAAACCCGAGCCAAAAGCCTGATACTTTTCGGCAATCTTCTCGTTTGCCTTTTCATCCACATTCAAAACCGACAATTTGATTCGTCCGTTCTTTACTTCGTTTTTGAAGTAAGTATCTAACGTCTTTTTTGTCGACTCTTCAATGGCAATGCATGAAGCGCAGCGATTGGTTACATGAAAGCTGTAAATCATTATCTTGGATTGTTCCACTTTAGCCTCCGACCCGTTTTGGGTGGTGGTGTCATTCGTTGCAATTGTCTCCATAGAGGAAGTATCTGTTGAGCTATTTACAACAGCTGTTGTATCCCCCGATTTTTCGTCCGTTTTCCCAGTCGAACTGCATGAAACAGCAAAAATCACGATTCCAAGAATCAACATTAATTTTGATATTATTTTCATCTTTTTTCGATATTTATCAGATTTGACAACAGTATTTTAGCGGTCTCCCAGTTTTCATTATGAATGCAATATTTAATCATCGGAGGTTCAATATCCCCCTGAATCAACCCTGCAATTTTGAGTTCTTTGAGGTGTTGCGATAGCGTAGAACGAGCAATCGGAATATCTCCGATCATCTCACCGCTGGTGCAACACGATTGCATTGATGACAAACGCTCCATGATATATACCCGAGCTGGGTGGCCTAAAGCTTTACACAAACGAGCAATCTCATTCTGATGATCTGAAAACTTTGGTTTACTATTCATACTTATCTATTTTTTTCAATCAGTTCAACCAACTCTTTGGCGGAGGGAATTCGTCCACTTATCACCACTTTTTCGTTGATAACCAAACCAGGAGTTCGCATAATTCCGTAACCCATAATTTTCTGGATGTCTTCCACTTTTTCAACTGTGGCATCCACTCCCATCTCCTCCACAGTGGTTTTCACCAATTTCACTAGAGTATTGCAATTGCTACATCCTGTGCCTAAAACTTTGATGTTCATAAATTTAATTTTTAAATTAAAAAATCATTTCTTTATTTCGCAAATATACGAAATCTACATATATAAAAAAATACAATTTCGAATGACTAAAAATTTTTACAATTAAAAAAAATAAAGATAATCCCTCAAATTTGAGAAATTATCTTTATTGATCTGTTTTTTTTATGAAAATCTTCTTGGGACTTTTTAGCAGCAACCATCACCACATCCACAACCTGATTGAGCAGACTGGTTTTTTTCAGGTTGTTGAGAAGAGCATCCACAACCACAAGATGAAGTAAAAGGTGTTGAATTCTCTTCTAAAGGCAAACCCTGAGATTTCCAATTTAATAATCCACCATCTAAGTTTGCTACTTGTTGAACTCCTTTTATATTAAACAAATTTGCCACTTTTACACTTCTTTCACCATGAGTACAAGCAACAATCAACAACTTATCAGAAGGCAAATGAATCAGCCTATCTAATATTTGCGACATTGGGTGGTATAGTACATTATCGTGAGGAACATATAGACTGTATGTTTCGTGAATTTCTCTTACATCAACAATTACAGCTGATTTATTGTTAATTGCTTCAAAAGCTTCTTTTGGGGATATATGGCTGACTCCTTCGATGTGAAAGTTTTGAAATTGAGGTTTAGTTAATAAGTCCATAATTATAAATTTTTTTGTTTTAAAATAAAAAATTGAATGACCAATAATAAGCATCTTATAAATAGCACAACATATTATGCAAGAATTTGTTCGCCCAATTAAACAGAAGTTTGCATATAAATTGAGATAATTTCGATGAAGTGATTCTATGTTAATAATGCTTTTTTAAAAGAGGCAAGAGACATCGAAAAACAAATTAGTTAGAATAAATATGGACACTTTGCATATTTGGAGCGATATATTTTATTCCAAACCAAGTAATGAGCAAAACAATAGAAGAGACTACAATAAGTATTAGCAACAATTTTTGAGATTTCGAATTAGCATGATAGATGTGAATTGTAATCAAATAAAACAACCAAGTAAGAAGTGCCCACGACTCTTTAGGATCCCAAGACCAATAGTTTCCCCATGCAATTTTAGCCCACAAAGCGCCCATAAACATACCTAATGTTAACAAACCAAATCCGATATATACTAATTTCATAGACAGTAAAAGCAGGTGATCTACGGATCTTTTTGAAAACAAACTAATCATTGTCGAAATCCACGCAGCCCCTAGGACGGCATAAGAAATCATATAAATTACAACATGTGGCACAAACCAAGGACTCTGTAAAGCGGGCATCAATGATTTACTTTGGTATTCGGGGTGAATAATATCTACAATTAAAAATACAGAAGTCATCACAAAACCGAGCCAATACATAGCAATTTCCTTTGTATAATAGTAGATTATCAATGTAGTCCATGCTATAAAAAAGGAATACCAAAGTCGAGTTTCGGCCATAGTTCTTAGGGGAGGTCTCTCTATGGATATCCATAGAAGAATAATGAAAATACAAATTGCAATATTTCCTGCAATTGGGAGCCATTTTATATATGGTAATTTATTAAAAAGTTTGGGAATATGGAAAATCATTCCACTCACAAACCAAGTAATACAAAAAAATAAAAAAGCAGATGATAACCACAACCAGATCATAACAATTTCTCTCTCTTTTTGGTATTAATATTAGTGAACATTAAAAAAAGTGCTCCAATCATCATTAAAAAAAAGCCAACATATACGACCGGTAACCAAGGATCTTTAACCAGCATAAAAACGCTATATGGAGAGTCGTTTCCTCTCAAGTGATCATAACTATATTGATATATTGTCCAACCTTCCGTCGAGATTGGATTATTTACAGAGACAATTGTTTCCGTTGCCGAACTATCAGATTTTGAAAAAAGAGTAATCTTTGAGCCAAAATAGGCAGGTTCGGGAGGTAATAAGGCAAGAAATTTATTGGGGGAAAGAGGATATGCTACCGGATATTGGGCATAACTACCAGAAGAGATCCAACCCTTTTCTGAATGATGATTATCATTATCTGTAACTTTTACATATATTGCAGGAGCTATTGCTTCCATTCCAGGCGCATTTACAAACTTTTGCCCATTCCATTTAGCTTCTATAATTATCTCAATTGGAGTAATCGTATATTGATCAATCTTTTTTTCATTTTTTGATACAACTTCTGTAAGTTGGTCACCTTTTGCTTTGTATGGCTTGCCAGTTGAATCAATGATTGCAATTTTTGGTGGATGAGTTTTCATTACAAAATCTTTAAGACGAATAGCCAATGGCAACTCTATAGTTTTATCATCAGAATCCTGAGCAAGCCATACTATCTGATTTTCATATACTTTCATTGTCAATTCCATTTTATCAGCAGCACCTAAAACTCCAGCTGAAAGGGCAAGCCATAATCCAAAATGGTTGACAAAAAATAAGACATTCTTTCTGTTTAATGGAAAAATTCTTCGAAAGGTAACTAATCCAAGAGAGATTAATACGAATAGAACCGAAGATGCAAACATCCAAGTATTTAAGATATTGTTCAAAGAAAGGGAAATGTTAATTTCGGAGTTTTGTGGAATTGTAGCCATTAGAGTAACCCATACTGAAAAATAAGCAATTGAAATAATAGCTGCAGAAGGAGATGACAACCATCTAACAACTTTTGATTTTCGAAAGAAAATATGAAGTCCTACAATAATAGCAATGAGTTCAACAAGGAGCATTAGGTTCATGGGGAATTTCAGCACTTCCAAATTAATTTGTCCAAAAACTAATTGGCAAATAAGGGACAAAAGTAGAAAGCAGGCAAAAACAGATATGTTAATGCAAACTGGAGTTTTAAATTTCATCATAAGAATAAATGGGAAAATTTGCTAACCTATCTTTTTAGGTTGTGGCATTTTTTGTTCGCGCAACTCTGCTTTTTTTATCCATAGAGGCAATTTTTCTTTTTTCCATACCTCTTTTTCCTCTTTCATTTTTGATGGATTCAACCCAATGTATTTTTGTGCTTTTTCTTTGGTTGACAAATCAGGAAAAGGGACCTCTTTCAAATAACCCATGGATGCTAAAATTTTTGCATTTTCAATTCTAGCCATAGATGCTTTTTCAATTCCTGAGGAGATTATTCTCATGCACTCCAACGGTGCGTGAAAGGATCCTCCATGACTAGCAGCAACAAAATCCCATCGCCATTGAGCTTGTCGGATGAATTTCTGAACCTCTTTCATTTGTGCTGGAGAAGCCCCTTTGTCAATAGCGAATTTTGCTTCTATGTGTGCTTTGACAAGAATTTTTTCTAAATTTAATTTCTGTTCGGCCACAGCACGCTGTCTGTCATAAATATTCTTTACTAGAGTCTCTTTTGTTTCACGATGACAAGTCATACACGAATTTTCAATATTGTTTACAGGACTTTGAATTTTGTGATCACTCATCTTTTGACTTCCAATAGTGTGGTATGGCATATGGCAATCTGCACAAGAAACTCCTCTTTGATAGTGAACACCTGTAGTAAACAACTCAAAATCTGGATGTTGAGCTTTAATAATGGGCGTTTGACTTAATGGATGAGTCCAATCAGAAAAATTAATTTCATCGTAATAAGCTTCTATATTTTCTACAGAAAAACCTTTATCCCATGGGAATGTAACATATTTTCCATCTCCTTTAAAATAGTATTCAACATGACACTGGGCACACACCTTCGTCCGCATTTCATTTATTGGAGATTTTTTTACATCGATTTTTTGCCTTTGAAATGCCTCAATTAAAGCGGTTTGAGAAATTCTCAAATTTTGATTTTCGGGATTGTGACAGTTTGCACATCCGATGGGATTTACGATTTCGGAGAGCATCGCCGACCACGATTGTTTATAAAAATTCTCAGCACCAATTTGTTTGATTACTCGAGGAACATCGGGACTTTTACAGGTCCAGCAGCTAGAGTATTGAGGTCCATCGTGATCATCTTTAGGAGTTCCAGTACGAAGGGAGTTAACAACATCTTTAACTGCATAAACATGGCCTCGAGGTTGATTATATTCTTTAGAAAAAGCATAGCCTGAAAACAAAATAACCAACAAAGGGTCTTCTTCTAATGCATCTCTCATTGCATTTCCATTAAATTCTGATTTAAAGGAAGTATCGGCCATCTCTTGATAGGATTCATATTGGCGAGGATAAGCTTTTCCCCATACTTCATTCCTTGGCTCAAATTCGTCCAGTTCGTACTGTTGAACATTGATTAGTGTTGCCTCTGTTCTTCGCTGAATGATGGATGAAGCAAATAATCCTAAAATAAACACCAATGCAGTAGTTAAAAAAAACAAAACCCAACCAATCCAAGGTTTTTTGCTTACAATATTGCTAATATTAATTTTCATATGTTCATTTTTTAAATATTTACTTTATTATTTTTTTTATCCATAAAGGTACTGGAGACGAAGGTACAGGTACTTCAGAATTTGGAGTAGAGGACAAACTTTTTCTGTTACCGTGTGGAACTTCCCGGTGGCAATCCCAACACACCCGACCATTCCCTTCTAAAGTAGATTGGTAATCAACATTTGCTTTTACCATGGCAGTTAAATCATTATGGCAACGAACACAATTTTCCATTACTACTTTACGACCCGGCTCTCTCATTCTAATACTCTGCTGGTAGGTTCTTGCCGTAAATATTGCCGAATGCCGCATTCCATCCATTGCTTTGAAATAATATTTTCTAATTAGATAATCGTGAGGCACATGGCAATCGTTGCAGTTAGTTACTCTAGAATGAGAAGAATGACGCCATGTTGTGTATTCAGTTTTCATAATATGGCAATTGACGCACGTAGCAGGATCGTCAGACAAATAAGACCAAGCTCTTGATATATAAAAAATATAAAAGCCCATACCTACAATGGTTCCGCTAAGAATAATAACGGGCACTTTCCATTTAGTTGGAGGTGTAAGATTTTTTATTATTCGCAAAACCAATTTATACATAGTTATGAAAAGATAATTTTCACAAATATAAACAATTATGAATTAAAAAAATGTTATCTTTAGAAAAATGAAAAAATAACTTTTTTTTAATTGCGATAATATGCAATTATTTTGATCTCATTCTAGTGACAAATGCATCCGTATATCCCAATTGAACTAACTCATTCATTCTTTGCAAAGCTTCTTTTTTAGAAGAATATTTACCAGATAAGTATCGTTTCATACCGCTTGGGTATTTTGCAATTCGAATATCTGAAATTTTATCAAAATACGTTGATTGCATATTGCCAGCACCTACTTGAACAGAGTAGTAATAAGTTGAGGTATTATTAGATGCTGTTTGGTTAGATGAATTATCTGTTGTTACAGGGGTTCCCATTATTGGAAAAAGAACTTTTATGCCTGAGGTATCAATAATATCAATGTGGTTATTATAACTAGCAAGATCTGTATTAGCTATCATGCTTTTAGAATAGTCAACTCTTTTTTGAAATTCGGGTTTAAAATCAATAAATTCTTCTGGATACACTGCATTAAAAGCATCAAAATCAGCCAAAGCCTCTTTGTGATCGCCATTTAATTGATTTGATAATCCAGAATAATATTTTACAATAGCAGGACAATCTAATCCAATTCCACTCTCTTTGAATGCTTTTGAATTCTTATCAGAAACAGTAAAATAATCGGTAGCTAATTTATTATATGGAGTTATGTTCAACATACAGACTCCCATCATATAATTTGCATTGGGTTCATCGGGATATTCTTTGAGCATACTTTTCAACAAAATCATTGCTTCAATTTTGTCTTCTTGAATCATCTCCATTGCATTGGCAAGTTTTGCTTTATAATCGGAGTTGATTTTTTTGGGGTTGCCTCTACGATTTACAATCTCTTGATTTTCAGCATCCGAAAATAAACATGGAGATTCGGCAATTAACTTCAATTTTCGTTTCGCATCATTTACGACCAAATTATCTGAACTATTCTCTTTTGAATTGCGAATATACTCTTCGTATTTCTCTTTGGCCTTGATATTTTCGCCCAAATAATGATAACATAAAGCCTGATAATAAACCACTTCATTAGGAGCTTCGCCCGATTCTGCAGTATTTCTGTATTTTTTTGCAATATTTTTGGATGCTTTTTCAAACGTGGCAAGCGGCACCGACTTGTTAAACATCAACTGAAACTGACAAAAGCCAATGTAAAATTCATTATTTGAATTATTATTCACCTGATTCATAGCTTGTAAAAGAGGCAATGCATCTTTATAACGAGCATCTTGAATATAATTCATAACTTGCTTATGTTGAGCAATATACTCTTTAGATACAGAACCCGAAAAGCCAATCACGGGCATAATCAAAAGAAACAAAAAAACACCAGAATACACTCGATTCATATTATATTTTTTTTGATTTTTTTTGGCAAATATAATCAATTTCTGTGGATAAAAACGGATTGAATGCGAAATTTTATATAATTTTTTAAATATTTACCCCATTAATAGAATGGATAAAAACAAAAGATTTTATTTCCATAAATTAAATCATTTTTTTTTATAACTTGCGTTAAAAAACAAACATGTTTAGTAGTATTTTCAACATTATTTCAAAAAAGCTCATCCCATTGACAAAAAAATACAACAACTTATTTAGGTTGATAATTTTTGCAATCACTGGAATCTTGATGATTTATTTCTACCCTAACGAATCTACGTTTAAATATGATTATAGAAAAAACAAACCATGGCTACATGCCGATTTAATTGCACCATTTGATTTTGCAATTAACAAAAAAGAATCGGATTTAAAGGGAGAAAGGGATTTAATAAAACAGAAGATTTACCCTTACTATTCCTTTGACACTACCATTACAAATTTCAAAAAAAGAGAATTAGAAATCGCTTTAATAGAATGCAATACAAACAAAAAACCCTTTGAGTTAAATCAAAAAGAGATGAATCTATGTATGTCTATCATGGATACAATCTTCGATATTGGTATAATTCAAAACACGCTCAACAGCAGTTTGCAACTTCAAAACAATCAAATTCAATTGGTAAAAAACGGAAGAGTAGAGCAAACAAATCGAGATTATTTTTTTACTATTGTGAGTGCAGATAATTATATTCATAAGCAACTTATAAAAGCAAATATTTCTGAAATAGAAAAAATCAAATCCTTTTTGGAGAGTTTTCTTGTTCACAACGTTGTTTTAGATGAAGTGACTACAAAAAAAGATTTACAACTAGCATTAGACAATGTTTCTACCACATATGGTTTAATTCAAAAAGGGGAACGAATTGTATCAAAAGGGGAACTAATCTCAGACGAAAAGTATCAAATAATTGAATCTCTTGAATCATTATATAAGGAAGATACAAGTACAAAATCAGGAAGCCTATGGTTTAATCTGGGGAAAATTTCATTAGTATCGATTATTCTGTTTATTCTATACTTTTATGTTTATCTTTTTGACAAAAAAGTGTATAATCGGATTAAAAGACTTGCTTTAATGAGCACTGTTTTTTTATCTTTAGTTTTACCCGCATTTATTTTACATTCTAACTATCCTGATTATTTTTTGGCATACCCTTTCTGCTTATTTGCCATTTCAAACAAAGTTTTTTTTAGTTCTAGAGTTTCTATTTTATCCTATATATTGGCGATATTAACAATTGGATCCATCACTTCTGGTGGTTTCGAATTTGTATTAATTCAATCGATAGTAGGAATTGCCGCCATTCTCAGTTTAAAATCATTGAATAGAAGATCTCATTTTTTATTCACTACCCTTACTATTTGGGGTTTATATTTATCTATCCATATTATTAGAACTATGATGCTAGATAATGGGTTTGATTTTATAAACACCAGTAAAATGTGGATTTATACTATGAGCGCATTGTTAACTTTATTGGCATATCCATACCTTTATATATTAGAAAAAACGTTTAAATTAGTAACAGACTTTACTTTGCTCGAACTTTCAAATACGAATCTTCCATTGTTGAGACTACTTGCTACAAAGGCTCCTGGCACTTTTTTACATTCCATTTTGGTATCAAATATTGCCGAAGAAGTAACTCATAAAATAAATGGAAATATCCTGTTAGTTAGAGCCGGAGCTTTATATCATGACATTGGAAAGCTATCAAAACCCTCATTTTTTATTGAAAATCAACACGGAATAAACCCTCATGATGATTTACCTGCAAATGAAAGTGCTTCTATTATTATCAGTCATGTTGCCGAAGGTATTGAGTTAGCAAGAAAATACAAACTTCCAGATGAAATAATTGGGTTTATCCGAACCCATCACGGGACTAGAACTACTTCGTACTTTTTCAACAAACATGTAATTAACAATCCAGAGGATGAAATCAACAAAGATTTTTTCTCGTACATAGGGCCAACTCCCAGATCTAAAGAAGAAGCAGTATTAATGTTAGCGGATATTTTTGAGGCTGCAACACGCAGCATGAAGGAACATACACGAGAAAACATATCTGCTTTTGTAGAAAACATGGTAGATAAATTAATTTCAACCCATCAATTTGATGATGCAAATATCACTTTTAGCGATCTGAAAATTATAAAAGAAACCTTTAAAACTCAACTAATAAACATTTACCACAAACGAATTGAATATCCAAAAATGAACTAATATTTTCATCTCAAAAAAAACGACTTTAATTATGGAATGGATGCTGACAACTCAGCAAAAAGGGAAATCGCTTTTCTTTTATTAGAATCCAAAACATAAGAAATACTATTCGAAAGATAATCCTTAGCCAAAATAGGATCTATTGTTATCTTATGTTTAAATGCAACAATGGAATCCTCAATATGCTCGATTCCATACCGCAACGATTTGTTTAACAGAGCAATCGCAGAATCTGGCAACTTCTTATTAGCCACCCAAGCTGCGAAGACAAAGGGGAGATGCGTATAATTATACCATTCTTGTGCTAAATCATAACAATAAGGATACTTATCCGAATCTTGATGAAAAGTTTTATCCCCAATCTGAACAAAAGCGTCTGCATAGTCCAATGTTGTTTCCTTTACTTCAATTTTCCAATAGTGTTTACACAAGACTTTTGCTAGCATATTGGAGCTTCGTGATTCGAAATCAAATGCAATTGTCTCTATTTGTTCAATAGGTTTTTTCGACCAAATCAAAACGGTTTTCACTTGGCCTAAAGCTCCAATACAATAATCGGATTCTATATACCAGTCTTTATGTTTTAAGTACACTGCAATGGGCACTAATCCAACATCAATTTCATCTGCTTCAAGTGCATCAGCTACAGCAGAGGGAACTAATTTAATTACCTCAAAATCAGGAATTGAATCTAAACCATATTGAAAAGGATAAGAGTTTAGAAAACTTACATTTCCTATTTTAATCATTTTTTGAAATTAAATATTTGTTCATATTTTTCAATTACCTCTTTCAGATTTTCTATGGGAATATTCTTGGCAATAATTCGCTTATTATGGTCAAAAACGTATATCACGGGAGTTGATATCACATCAAAAGTCATCACATAGTCAATATTTGCTTTTGCACCACCTACATTTATCCAATCAAGGTTATGTTCTTTGATATATGTTTTCCAACGATTCATGTCGGAATCAAGGGATACAGAAAAAACTTCAACTCCATGAAGACGACCATAGGAATGATAAAAATCTAACAGCTTTGGAGTTTCTATTGCACAATGGGTACAATCGGGATCCCAAAACCACATGATGGTATATTTTGAACCAGTGTTGTAATTAGATAAAAGTACACCGGAAGTATCTTCCATAACTAATTCGGGGATTTTCGATCCAATAATGATCGACTTTAGTTGAGCAGCACGTTTGGTAAAAATTCTTTTCATATTATCTGACATCCAAGGAGTAAAGTCATTAAGCACATATTTTTCGACTAAATGAACAAAAACAGCCTCGTGCA
Organism: uncultured Lentimicrobiaceae bacterium; assembly: GCA_964653595.1. Classification (GTDB taxonomy): domain Bacteria; phylum Bacteroidota; class Bacteroidia; order Bacteroidales; family WCHB1-69; genus JBAXTE01. The sequence goes on along the minus strand of CAZZHH010000030.1, from coordinate 7,997 downwards.
TAACCATTTGAGATTGTTGGTAATAATCAAGAAACCAAGTGATTATTATTTTTGTCATTTCCTTAGAAGGGTTTGTTTTCAACAAAAAATGGTCAACCTCAGAATTTATCGAATCAGGATGTTGGTAAATAACGTCTTGAAAAAAAGTTTTTAATTTCGACCCAAAAACTGGTGTTCTGTACATACGGACATCGACCAAATCTACATTATCCCAATAATGAGATTTAAAATAATACCATCCCCAAGTGGAATCTTTAGTTCCATCGGGGTTTGAAGGTAAGGGTGGCATCTCAATATCTCGATTCATTTTCAGCACTTTTGCAATCAACTCTTGAGGATGCTCATTAACAAAGGATGCTGTATATTCGTTTGTAAGTTCAATTCGTTTTACATATTCTGGATACTTCTGATCGAACAGATCCCTATTTTGAGTTTGATGAGCATAATCTAACACTTTTTCTATCTCACGAACCGAATCTTGTTTAGATGTAAGTGTTTTCAAATAGGTGTAAAAAAGTTGTGTTTCTGGTGAATATTTAACGATTACATTTGATATTGTATTCAAAGTATCGAATTCAAGATAGAGTTTTTGTGACTTATCAACTACAAACTCAACCAATTGAATTTTTCGCTGATTTACGATCAAATAAATACCTGAAGGCAAGATAGTATCACCTTTGAATTTAAAACGATCTCTTTGTGTTGGTTTTGAATAAGCGGAGTCAATTTTCAGACGAAATTCTCCGTAATAGCTTATCAAATAAAACATAGTATCCGGTGGTGTAGATTTCAATTTGACATCAATTTCATATCCCATCCTATTATCCTTATTTTTCTTTTGGGCTACACCATGATAGGTAATAGTTACAAAAATTAAAATCAATACAATTTTTTTTATCATATCTTCCAATTATTTTATATTTGGCTTTAAAATCCTATGATTTTAAATTCAGTTCTTCTGTTAAGAGCTCTTCCATCCTCATTGTCGTTTGAAGAAATTGGTTTATTCATTCCATATCCTGCGCTAGTAAGTCTCTCTTTACCAATTCCATGATCTACTAGATATTTCATCACTGCCGATGCCCGATTTTGAGAAAGTACAACATTGTGTTCTTTAGATCCTTGATTATCGGTATGACCACCTATTTCAATTCTTACTCGTGTATTTTTTTTCAATAGATCTACCAATCTATTTAATTCAATCTTTGACTCTTCTTTTAGCACAAATTGATCGGTGTCAAAAAATACATTATTGAGCACGACTGTTTCACCAATTTTAAATGTTTTGAGGGGCACATCTTTCACATATGGATTTAATTTATCGTGAACACCTTTTAAAGCAAAATGATCAGAATAAAAAAGATATTGAGGGTGACTTACATTTAATAAATAATCATGATTTGTTGGCAGACAAATTAGAAAATTTCCGCTTGTAGGATCGGATTTTAAATGCACAATTGTTTTTCCTGTTTTCAAATCAATCAATTCCACATCCGCTTCTATCGGCTTGCGTGTAGTTTCATCATACACAAAGCCTTTAAAATAAGTAACTACATCGGGTTTATTACGCTCATCCATTTCGAACCAATACAAATCCAATCCACCAAAACCACCCTCTTTGGATGAAGAAAGATACCCTTTGTCGCCAGTAGCATTCACTACCAGGTTAAGTTCATCGTTTGGAGTATTAATAGGATAGCCAATGTTATTGGGACTCTCCCACTCTCCAGAGGAATCTATTCTAGAAATAAACAAATCCTTCCCTCCAAATCCAAGATGACCAGTACTTGCAAAATACAATGTTTTATTATCTGGATGAATAAATGGAGACACTTCATCACCTTGCGTGTTGATCTTTTTACCAAGATTAACAGGTGCCGAGAATTCTCCCTCATTAATCAATGTAGTTTTCCAAATATCCGATGATCCAACGCTGCCATAACGATTGCTTGCAAAATAAATGGTTTTTCCATCCGAAGCAAAAGTGGGTTGCGACTCCCAAGCCTCACTATTAACAGGCCTGCCCAAATTCCGAGGCCGGGTCCAACGTGGTCCAATTTTCTTAGACCAATACAAATCGCAACTGCCTAAACCGTCTTCTCTGTTACAAATTGTAAAAATTAGATATTTGCCATCTGGGGATACACATTGAGCTCCTTCATTGTATGGAGAGTTCACATCCTTCATCGCAACTCTTGGAGTCCAATTTCCAAGCGAATCTTTTTCTGAACTGTAAAAATCTTCTTCCGTAGAACATTTTGCACAGGCAGTCTCTCTATCTCTAGGCCTTCGCACTGTATACACTAACATAGATTCATCTGCTGTAATTGCTGGCAAATATTCGTCGGTAGTATCATTTACATTTTCGCCCATGTTAATTGGATTATATTTTACAGGATTATCCATCATGCTTGCAGCAAACCTGGCCTCTTTTAAATAGTCGTTAACCATTCTAACCCGACCTGCATTGGAATTAGGCAAATTCAAATAGGTTTCAAAATGTAAAACGGCTTCTTTATACTTTTCACACTGCACCTCTTGAATGCCAATCAAATAATAAAGAGCAGGATAATAATTGGGATCTATTGCCAATGCCTTGTAATATGAGGACAATGCATTCTTGCAATTCGACATATACATATAACAATCCCCTTTAACAACCCAGGCATCAATAAATTTCTCATCCAACGATAAAGCTGCATCTAAGTATACTATGGCACTTTCAAAATTTTTATTTTCTACGGCAGTAATAGCTTTTTCATATTGTTTTTTAGCTTTTGAGGACTTAGTTCGCAACCCTTTCTGTTGAGATTGACCGAATATTGATGTTTGAACTAATAGAAATAGAAGTGAGATAGATAGAATTCTTTTCATGAGTTTTGATTTTATTAAGGAATACGCATATATTTATGACTTTGTAAAGATATTTGCCATTTTGGGTGATCTAAAATATAGTCAATAATTTTTGGCATGATATCCTTAATCTTGCTCCATTCGGGTTGTAAATACAAAAAACAATCTTTTGATACTAATAATGAATTGCTTTCTGCCCATACAAAATCAGACTCATCACTGATAATTACTTTTAACTCATGTGCTTTCAATATTTCTGTAGACAAAGGAGGGGCATTTTTTTTTGGAGAAACACAAATCCAGTCCCACATCCCGGTAATAACTTCTGATCCAGAGCTCTCCAGATAAGTTTCAAATCCCAATCTTTTAAAATTGGAAGTAATATAATTCAAATTATACAAAGTTGGTTCTCCTCCAGTAATTACAATAGATCTTCCATTATGTTTTAATGCATTATTTATAACAATATCAACATCCACTAGTGGATGTAAATCAGCATTCCACGATTCCTTCACATCGCACCAATAACAACCCACGTCGCATCCACCAACTCGTATAAAATAAGCAGCTTTACCAGTGTTGCGACCTTCGCCTTGCAAGGAATAAAACTCCTCCATGATTGGAAGAAGTTTACCCTGTTCTAATAATCTATTTTGCATTCAATTTAATTTTTCAAAAATTGACACTATTTTCAAACTAATATCTATTCAAAGTTCAATAAAAACCATTATTTCATAAACGTTATAGTAGTTTTTTTTGAATATAACAATACCATAATGAATTTGAAAAATAACTCTCACAAAAGTAGATAAAAAAACCGAATTACCTCCTAGTCTATTGAAAATGGGGCGGACTATTTCATTATTCAAAAAAACAAGCATAAGAAATTTTGACATGTTTTACTCTTTTTTTAATTATACATCAAACATCTCATCTTTTAACAATAAAATTTTGTTTATATTTTATTTTTATTTATATTAGCAAAAATTTTGGGGGAAATTTTTACTGGGGGGAAAATTATGAAAAAAAATTGCTTTATTAAAATTTCGTGGATTGTATTTTTAATGCTAATATTTTCCATGAATGTCTATTCTCAAACTACAAATGAGAGACCTTCTATTGTCAACAAAAGTGGAAAGTACAACGATAGTATTATTAAACATCAATGGCAACCAAAAACAATTCCAGATTCCTTACTATTTGATGGAGTTCAAGAATTTACTTTTCCCACATCTAACATTAAATACACTCCACCAAAAACATTCAGATTAGACAGTCTTGGAAATATCGTTCATGATTGGACTGGCTCAACCATTCAATACAAAGTATTAAGCACAGACTATTCAAAGCTAATATCCTCCATTTCAAAAGAGACTTTCGAAAAACAAAATTTCCTTTTTGTAAATAAATTTCAACTGATCACAAATCAAAAAATCGAAGGTACTCTTTATTTAATCAAATTTTTAATAGGGCAAACAGAATATGAACGCATCGTGTTTTTTATTGGCAATCAAAAACAAACCCTTTGGTTAACTGTTAGCTTCCCAGTGATCATGAAATCACTACTATATGAAGTATTTGAAAATAGCTTACTAACCATTAAACTATAAAACCATGAAAAAGATTAATGTTTTAAAAAATAAAATACTCCTCATTACAATACTTCTTCTATCTACTCTGTTTACTGCTTTTTGTCAAGAAGAACCTACTAACGACCTAAGTTGCGATATTCATTTTGATGCTCAAAATAGAAATATGTGGGGACCAGATGGAACCCCTTTTAGTTTAGATTTAGATTATGATCTTTTTTGGCTTGAACCTAGCTTTAATCAATCCATTGGTGATATTTGGACGGATCCACTTTTTGGAACACAATGGGGAGCAATTGTCACTATTGATTTTTGGAGTTTGCTTGGAAGCAGATTTGCCATGCACGGGTTTCAAACTGGGCATGTAGATGTAACCTATAATGCCGAAATCAACCATGACTTGCCTAACGATTTAAGTTTCAATCCTGGCGAAACTGTTACAATAGAATCAGATTGGGCTCCATTGCCTGGCTGGGATCTATCTACTCAATTTCCAACTGCTGGATGGGTTTCTTTAGACTTTTTCGTCGGCATTCACTTTATGGTAAATGCACAAATCTGTGTAGGTGGTTGCACCGATTTCAGTTTTGGGATCAACAATCCAACTCACGAATACGACTCCATAAACATTTTCTACTTAAACACATTTACAGGGGAATACAACTATCCGTGTGTGGTTAACAATATTCCTCAATTTTGCAGTGGCGACTTTCTCCCCATCATAATCCCCGATTTTTTCAACATTGGTCTTACAGGATATATTACGATTCCCTATGTTGAAACAACCGATTGGATAGATGCAAATAATTGCTTAAGAGCTCATGGAGACAGTGCTTGGTGGGGATTCCAATTAGATATTATCCAATTTTTGAGTCAATTAGCCACCTTTATTCCACCACCGGCAGGACCAACTATTAGTCAAATCTTAAGTTATCTGGATGGTCAGTATGAGATTATCCCTGGAGTAACTATTTCATGGGATTTATTGTCCATGGAAATTGGAATGGATAGTCATTTAACACAAGATTTTACCTTTTGTCCCGAAATAAAAACCCGACTCACCTTTCCCACGCCCGTCGAATTTACTGAGGTAGGAGCTAATGGAGCTATTGTAAGTCAAGGCACAAGCAACATCATAATTTACAACACTGGGAATGATTTAAACTTCACTTATCCATGTTGGGGATGGCCTAATATGCCCATAAAAGTGGATAATATTTTTGGCAATGAATTTACAAATCACACCTGGGATAGTATCGCTTTTTGGTTTCATATTAGCGTTCTTACTATCACCATCGAAATTCATTTAGGCCCCATTGATGGTGTTATAGCCCCTACAAATCTTCCCGAATTAACTCTTGAAATTCCGACATCCAATAACAACGATTCTTTGATAACCACTCTTGTTACTATACCTCCAGTCTCTGTTTCAGGAGTTAATACTCCCGACATTGATTTCTCTTGGAGTTTCGGTCCTCTCTACGAAAACACATTTCCACTTGGGTATTTGCCGCTTACATGGTTCAATCAAACCTGGACATTACCCCCAGTTATAGACACTGTGTGTGGTATTGTCAATGTGATTCCTAATCCCGTTATGCAAATGGATTTGGACTTTTGCAGCCCACTAGTATGTTGGGGAGACTCTACTGCTTGTATAAAAGCTACTGTTCAAAATGGCACACCACCTTTCACATACTTTTGGTCAACTGGAGTAAATCACACGATTTTATCCAGATCGGATTCATTAACCAACATCCCCCTCGGCTTTTATTCAGTTACTGTGTCTGATGTTAATGGGTGTTCTCTTACAGATACTTTAACTGTTTCACCAATAGATCCCCCATTGTTTTTGAATTTAACGAAAGTAGATGTAACTTGTGTTAGAGGAAGCGATGGTTTAATTACTGCAGTTCCAACCGGAGGAACTCCAATTTATCAATACCAATGGAGTCCGGTAAACCAAGTGACCCAATTAATAGGAGGATTACCAACCGGAAACTACTGCGTTACTGTCACCGATGCTCTTGGATGTACTATTACCGCATGCGACACACTCATAGAACTCCACGAACGACCACCAGCAAATATTACTGCAGACATTACAGAAGGATGTCAGCCATTAACTGTAAATTTTTTGGAGCCATCTCCTAACGAGGGACAAACATACAATTGGGATTTTTTCGATGGAACATACTCTTCGCTTAAAGATCCAATACACACATATCTTGACGCGGGATCGTTTAATGTTCAACTAACCGTTACTTCGGTTTATGGATGTGATTCAAGTATTACCATCAACAACATGATAAATGTTTGGCCAAAACCAAATGCATCCTTTACCCTTTTCCCAAATAGTGTGGATTTAATTGACCCACAAATATATTTCCATAACACCTCAAACATTCTCACCAATAATTATTGGGATTTTGGGGACAATTGTTTTTCAACCACAATAGATCCTATTCATAAATACGAAAGGCCAGGTCAATATACAGTTACTCTAATTATCAGCAGCGATAAAGGCTGTATTGACACTGCTACATCTGAACTAATTAATGTAGCCGACTACTGGACAATTTATGTTCCTACAGCTTTTACACCTTCTGGCGACTCACAAAATGACGAATTCAGACCAATTCATCACAACTTGTCTCGTGAAGGATATCATTTCAAAATTTTCGACAGATGGGGAAAACAACTTTTTGAAACAACAGATCCATTCAAAGGATGGGATGGAAAAATCGACGGTAAAAAAGTGAAAACAACAACCATTTTTACATGGACACTTGTTTTTAGAGATCTCACTAATAATCTCAGAAAGATGAACGGCACAGTAACAATAGTTTTACCAAATTAATCAGATAATCAATTTTTGAATTGATAATTTATTTTTGCAGTAAAAACAAAGGCTAGTCAATATTTGGCTAGCCTTTGTTTATAATTTTAAAACAATTACTATTTGATATATTTAAATTTAGAACCAATAAATACAGCATGTTCTCCTAGCATTTCTTCAATTCTTATCAATTGATTATACTTCGCAATTCTATCTGTTCTACTTGCAGATCCAGTTTTAATTAATCCTGAATTCATTCCTACAGCTAAATCTGCCAAGAAAGTATCTTCAGTTTCACCAGAACGATGACTTACAATTGCAGTGTATCCATTTCTGTAGGCCATATTCATTGCGTTAATAGTCTCTGTTACAGTGCCTATTTGGTTTAATTTAATTAAGATAGAATTTGCAACACCTTTTTCAATTCCTTCTTGAAATATGGTGGTATTTGTAACAAATAAGTCATCACCAACTAATTGAACTTTGTCTCCAATAGCATCCGTAAGTAATTTCCAACCATCCCAATCATTTTCAGCTATACCATCTTCTATAGAAATAATTGGGAACTTTTCTGTCCATGATTTTAAATAAGCTACCATTTGGGAAGAATTAAGTTTTTCACCAGTAGACCACTTAAAATGATACATTTTTTCCTCTGCATTATAGAATTCAGATGAAGCAACATCTAATGCAATAAACACGTCTTTTCCTGGAAC
>CAZZHH010000029.1:0-40678 GCA_964653595.1 uncultured Lentimicrobiaceae bacterium | reverse complement strand
GTTCAACCTGCGCTTCTCGCTGGGTGCTTCGCACCACTTGAAGCCCTATTTATTAGCTGCAGTAACTGGTCCAGCTACTGTGATGGTAAGATTCAACTGGTTATAAGAGGCTTCTGCAAAATAGTCATGAACACTACCAGTAGCACTATTTACGTTGTATCCAACTTGGTTGAATAAATTATTAAAATCCGCTTGAGTCTTGGTAAATGCTTTGTCTGTAAAACCTACTAAAATACAAACTAGTTGTCGGTTGCCCGTGGTTGGAAACGCTTTCGCACCATTTTTTTCTTGGGAAGATATGTCCCAAATTTGACGAGCCATCGAAACTTGACTTTGACTATACCGTTTATGTTTTGGTACGGAGGATAAAAATGCAAGATTAGCTGGAGTTCTATTTTCTGCATTTTTTGCAATAACTCCAGAAGGAATCATATCTCCTTTCGAATCATGGATTGCATATTCATAAAACCCTTGAGCATTAAAGAGGATGGAATATCCATCTTCGGTTTCTCCCCATTTTACTTTTTCATCTCCTTTTAGGAAAATCCGCAACACAGAGCCATCTGGTTGTTGATAGTAAATTAGTCCAGGATACGCTGATGAGGCTTCCGTTTTTGTAATGCTTGCAAAAATCGTTACGATGGTAATTGCAAGGACTAGAATTCTGTAAAATTTTGTCATTTCCCCTTTATTATTTGTACATTTAAAAACAATTCATCCAATAATATTTATGTTAATATTCTGAAAATTAGAACGATAACTATGTCTTTAATTATCTTTAATGTAATTTCTCAAAATCTAACCACAAAGATAAAATAAATAGTTATAAAATTAACAGATAGTTCGAATTTTAAAGTATTGTTTTAACAATCTAAATCGATTATAAAGACTAAATTTGTTAAATATTGGTTGTATGATGTATAAAAATATTTGTTTCAATTCCGTTATTTAGGGTTGAAAATCTCTACAACCGAATGGTCGGGACAGGTGTTTAGTAGTTCAATTATTGTTTTGTTTAATTCTGGATGAATAAAAGAGGAAGATACCTCTGCAAGAGGAATAAGAGTGAAACGTCTTTTATGAAGTTCGGGGTGTGGTACCTTTAAGTTTTTAGTTTGAATAATTTGTTGTTCTACAAACAGTATGTCTAAATCTATGGTACGAGAGTGATATTTCCCATCTTGATGGCGAGTTCTATCAAGAGTTGTTTCAATGTTTTGAATTTTTTCCAAGACTTCGTTTGGAGAGTAAGTTGTTTCAACAATGATTACCCGATTAAGAAACTTTTTATTTGCAACAAAACCCCAAGGTTCCGATTCATATATCGAGGAGCTTTTAATAATTATACCTATGCTTTCTTGAATTATTTTTGCCGAAATTGTAAGGTAGTAACATCTGTCTCCTTCGTTAGATCCTTGTAAAATGTGAATAATATTCATCAACGTAATTATTGTTAAGAAAGAATCAAAAAAATGGAGTAAAAATTAGGAAAGGGTCGTTTTTGGTTTTTTTTGATTTGCTAACTGACCGCAGGCAGCTGCAATATCGTTGCCTCTACTTCTTCTAATGTTTACAATGATGTTTTTTTGTTCCAAAAAGTTTGCAAAATCCTTTACAGTCTCCATAGAAGATTTTTTGAAATCTATGTTTGGTACTTCGTTGTAGCTAATTAAATTTATTTTTACAGGAAAGTTTTTGCAAAATTGTGCTAATTCTTGGGCATCGTTTAAGGTGTCGTTTATGCCATCCATCAGCAAGTATTCAATGGTAATTCTTTCTCGTGTTTTTTCAGAGTAATATTTAAGCGCTTTTATTAGGTCGCCAAGTGGATATTTTTTTGCGATAGGCATTATTTGTTCGCGATACATTTGATTTGCACTATGAAGAGAGATAGCTAATTGAACTCCACAATTATCATCTGCAAATCGAATAATTTCTGGAGCTATTCCTGATGTAGAGAGGGTAATTCTTTTTGGGGAAATTCCTAGTCCATCCGACGATGTAATACGTTTAATTACATTATAAACTGCTTGATAATTTAAAAAAGGTTCCCCCATTCCCATTATTACTATGTTGGATAGTGGTTTGTTATAATCTGTTTCGGAAAGAAGGTTTAAAATCATGATTTGATCGAATATTTCTCCTTCCGAAAGATTGCGCTGAAAAGGCAACTGTCCTGTAGCACAAAACTTACATCCTAATGGGCACCCAGATTGAACGGAAATGCATGCAGTAGTTCTTGTGGAGCTAGGTATAAGAACACCTTCAAGCAGGTTGTTATCTTCGGTAATAAATCTAATTTTGGTAGTTTTATCTTCGGATTTTACCATTTGGTCAATTTCAATAGACTTAAATTCAAATGAATCTTTTAATTTTTGACGAAAGTCAACGGATAACGATGTCATCTTTTCAAAGCTGTTTGCTCCCTTTTTCCAGAGCCATTCCCATATTTGTTTTGCTCTGTATTTTTTTTCTCCTAACAATTCAATTGCTTCAATCAGCTCTTCTTGGGATAAACTCCTAATGTCTTTCATCTTATATTCTCAATTTTTTTGCAAAGATATGCTTTTTTATGTTCTAAATAGCGGGAAATCACTTGTTTTTGTGGGATATGATTTTACTTAACTCTATTTTAAAACAGCCGTTTGTGAAGGTCGTTTTTTAGATGTTCCATATTTTCCATGCCTCTTCAGCCTGAATATGAAGCATCTCTAGGCCGTTTTTAATTTTCGTGCCTTGATTTTTGCCTTGTTTTAAAAATTCGGTTATTTCAGGATTATATATTAAATCGTAAAGGACATGTTTCGGTCCTAAAAAGGAATATGGAAAAGCAGGAGAATCCAATATATTAGGATACATTCCCAACGGTGTAGTGTTAATAATTAGGGAACAATTTTCAACGAGCGATTTATCAATCTGAGAGTAATCAATGGTGTAGTCCGTTTCGAGCCGAGAGATAAATTGATAATCGAAATGTAGTTTTTCCATAACAAAGGCTACTGCTTTGGCAGCTCCTCCTGTGCCCAAAATCAATGCTTTTTTGGGTTCAGAGAGGAATGTTTTTAACGAAAGCTCAAAGCCAATAATATCGGTATTGTACCCATGTAGTTCAAATCCCAGATTGTTTCGTATAACTTTCACTGTATTTACTGCACCAACAGTAGCAGCGGTTGGATCTACAAAATTTAAATAGGGGATAATGTTGCATTTGTAGGGTATCGTTACGTTAAAACCAACAAGGTCTGGATTTTCCTCAACAAGGGTGGTGATTTCCGAGATTGCAGAAATTGGGAACAATCGATATTCGCAATCTGCAATTTTTTCGTTGATAAATTTATTTTTAAAATAACTTTTTGAAAAAGAGTGCGATAAAGGATATCCAATTAATCCAAATAACCTCATATAACATATTTAATCAATACAAATCCTCCAATTAAAAGAGCTACAAATACAAGGGAGAGAATATTGAAATATTTTTCGATAAAAGTTTTAATCGATGCTCCAAACTTCCACAACAACCACGATACCAAGAAAAATCTGGCAGAACGGCTCGCTAAAGACGCAATGGTAAACATGATTAAATTCATTTCAGTAACACCCGAAGTAATGGTAAAAACTTTATATGGAATAGGAGTAAAGCCTGCGGTAAATACAATCCAAAAACCATATTGGTCGTATTGTTCTTTTACGGATTCGAAAATTTCGTGGGTAAACCCTGGTATGTTGTTGAAGAAAAAATTTGCAACCGATGAATAATCAGTCCCTGAATACCAAAGTACCGAACCAATGAAATATCCAAATAATCCTCCCAAAACAGACCCTATCGAGCAGTTTAATGCATATTTAAAGGCTTTGGTAGGAACACCAAGGATAAGTGCTATTAATAATACATCGGGTGGAATCGGAAAAAAAGAAGATTCTGCAAAAGCCATGATAAAAAGAGCTGCTCCTCCATAAGGTGTTTCTGCCCAATGTAGGACCCAGTTATATAATCGTTTCATTAAATTTGGCTTTTTGGTGGCAGAGTTTGTAGATGTCTCATTCATAGGTCTTTATAATCTAATTTGTGTTATTAATGCACAGAATAATGAATTGTTTAATAAAGATTTGTCGTATTTTTCAATATGTTCAATAATGTCAAAATTTTCTTCAGAAATGGAGAGTAGAAGTTGTTCGGCTACCTGCATGTTGTTCGACATAAATTGGTAAATTGCCATGCGAGTTAGCACTTCGTTTTTACTGTCAGGGTTTTTTATTGCACACTCTGTTAGAACGCGGATGGCATTATCAAAATCATCTAGTTCGTTGTAAAACAATTCGGCAAGATCAAACCAAGAATCGGTGTTTTCAGGAAGCATCTCAAGCGCTTTGTTGTAATGAAATATCGCTAATTCTATATTATCCGTTAAATGATATAAACGTGCAATATAAGCATGATAATCTACGCACTCTGGATCGATATGGATTGCTTTTTTAAGACATTCGATAGCTTGGATATAGTTGTTTTTCTCTTCGTATACTGCAGATAAACTAATCCAAGCTTCAGAGAGCAATTCGCTTAAAGCGATCGATTTGAGAAGGTATTTCTCTGCCAAATCGAGTTCTGCGAGGTCAAGATAGTTTTCTCCAATACAATAATAAATATAACTATTATCGTTGTCGAAGGTTAAAGCAAAATGATAGTTATCGATGGCCTCCTTCTGTCTTCCAAGTGAGTTTAGAGCATTACTCTTGTTTAGATATGCAGATAAGAAATGTTCATCTAAAACAATGCAAAAATCAAATGCTTGAATTGCTTTTTCGTATAATCCTATGTTTGAAAAACACATGCCTAGGCAAAACCAAGCAATATGATTCATGGGATTTTTGTCAGCAAAATCGGTAAAATAAACAACGCCTTCGTCCGATTTGTCCGACAATTCATACACCATCGAAAGTTCAAAAAGAGCAGATTCGTTTTTAGGATTACTGAATAGTGACTTTTTTAAATATTCAATGGCTTTATCTGTTTGGCCTAAATTTGAGTACTCTTGGGAAATACTGTAGTATATTTCGTCGAGTTCGTCGTAGTCAGTAAGAGCTTTTTTATATTCTTCAATTGCTTTTTCAAATCTTTGAAGTTGACTATATATCGCACCTTTAGTCAATATAATATCGGCGTTATCTGGTTCGATGGATTCAATTTCGGATAAAATATCAAGGGCTTTTTGTTCGCGATTTGAGGAAGCATAACAAATGGCCATTCTTAATTGAAAAGCGACTTTTTTTTGAGGGTAAAGAGATAGAGCATCGTTGATGGCCAGTTCTGCTTTTGAAATAGAATTTTCAGAAATAAAGTGGTCTACTACCATCTCATACTCTTCACTATCCAAAAAATGACATTTTCCCCCTGAAGTCATCTCCAGATACTTTTCTAATGCCATTTGGACGGCATTGTCGTCGTTCAAATCAAAATCTTCGTTTAAATCGTCAAAATCGTCAAACATTGTAAGCGTAATTCTATTTTATGCAAAGGTAATCATAACTTTCCTAAAAAAGTACTACTTGATTTTTAAATTTTCAAAAAAGGATGAAAGGAATAAGAGAATTTTTTTTTTCAACAATTTTTTGTTGATTTAATGAAATAAATCGTGAAAAAAGTTGGTAGGTAAAAATAAAATGAGTAATTTTGCAGTCCAAAAAAAGAAGGAGTATTAAGAAACAATGGAAATACTGAATCAGTATAAGTTGCAATTTAGTGGATTAGCTTTGGGTTTTCATCGTCTTGAATATACTATTTCAGATACGTTCTTTGAAGCTACAGCGTTTCCTGGTATTGAGAAAGGAGAATTGTCGGTTATAGTTGATTTGGAGAAACAAATGAACATGATGATTTTTCATTTTCATATTAAAGGGGAGGTAGAGTTAACGTGTGATCGATGTTTGGATACATTTCAATTTCCTATCGATGTAAACGAGCAATTGATTGTCAAACAGGTTGTAGAACCAACCGAAACCGATGATGATATGCTCGTTCAAATAGATATTAAGGACCACACTTTTGACTTTAGTCACTATCTATACGAATACATCAGCTTATCACTTCCTATTCAACATGTTCATTTTAACGATGAGAATGGGGTTACTCAATGTGATCCAGAGATGATAAAAAAGATAGAGGAGTATTCAAAACCATCCACAAACCCTCAATGGGATGCGCTTAAAAAAATTAAATTGAATAATAACTAGAAATGTTGAATATTTAAAAATAGTAAATCATGCCAAATCCTAAACACAGACACTCTTCAACCAGAAGAGATAAACGTAGAACCCATGACAAAGCAGTAGCTCCTCAATTAAGCACATGCTCAAATTGTGGAACAGCTGTAATGTATCACACTGTATGTTCTGAATGTGGATATTACAGAGGAAAATTAGCCATTGACAAAGCAGTAACTGCATAGTTTTTGCTTCTTTAAATAACTAATTTAGCACATTGAAATTTTTCAATGTGCTAAATTAGTTTCTGATAATCTCTATATTACAATGACTGGTTTAACATTTTTTTTGTATATCATGTGCAATTAAAAAACTAATTTTGCTACCATGTAACAATGTTTGAAATAGATTATTGAAGTATTATTAAATTGTGTTCTGAAAATGAAGAAAATTACCGCAGCAATCACTGGTATTCATGGCGCTTTGCCTGATTATATTCTTACAAATGACGAATTAAGCAAAATGGTAGATACCACCGATGAGTGGATTATGACCAGAATTGGAATAAAAGAACGTCATATTATTAAAGAAGAGGGAAAGGCGACTTCGGACATTGGTTCTGAAGCTGTTTTGGGTTTGCTTAAAAAAACTGGCACAAAACCAGAAGAGATCGATTTGTTGATTTGTGCTACTGTTACTCCTGATATGCAATTTCCAGCTACTGCAAATATTATCTCGGATAAAGTAGGCATTAAAAATGCGTTTAGTTTTGATTTAAATGCTGGATGTTCAGGATTTATTTTTGCGTTAACCACAGCTTCAAAGTTTGTGGAGACAGGTAACTTTAAAAAAGTAATTGTTGTAGGAGCTGAAAAAATGTCATCCATTGTTGATTATACAGATAGAGCTACTTGCCCAATTTTTGGAGATGGTGCTGCTGCAGTATTATTGGAACCCAATGAAGATGGATTTGGAGTTGTTGACACAATGATGCATACCGATGGTGTGGGAAGAATTCATCTTCACCAAAAAGCTGGAGGATCTTTAAAACCTGCTTCTCATGCTACAGTAGATGCTCGAGAACATTTTATTTATCAAGAAGGTCAACCTGTATTTAAATGGGCAGTTTCTAAAATGGCTGATGTTTCGGTTGAAATGATGAAAAAACACAATTTGACTGCAGACGATATTGCATATCTTGTCCCTCATCAAGCAAACAACAGGATTATTGAAGCAGTTGCCCACCGGATGGAACTTGACCCCGCTAAGGTGATGATCAATATTGAACGATACGGAAACACCACTTCGGCCACTATCCCGTTGTGTATCTGGGAGTGGGAGAAAAAACTTAAAAAAGGAGACAATCTGATTTTATCCGCATTTGGAGCAGGATTCACATGGGGTGCTATCCTTGTTAAGTGGGCATACGATCCAAAATAATATTTACTCGTTTTCAGACTTTTAGGATTAATTACATATTTTATATGGAGTGTTTGAAAAAATTCAAACACTCCTTTTTTATAATCTTTAAAAATAAGATAAAATACGTTTTTTTTCTTTTATAAACCAAAAGGAAACCATAAATTTGCAAAAAAATCACTTAAGGTTTCGAATAAATACAATTTTTTACTGATAATCAATTAATTAAATCATATTAGTACATATAAAAATCAATTCATATGAAGCCAACGCATATTGAACACATTGGAATTGCAGTTCGCAATTTGGAAGAATCCATAAAATATTATGAAAATGTATTGGGATTGACATGTTATGCCGTCGAAGAAGTCGTTGACCAAAAGGTGAAAACGGCTTTTTTTATGATAGGTCAAACAAAAATAGAACTTTTGGAGTCCACTGACCCAGAAGGTCCTATTGGAAAATTTGTGGAGAAAAAAGGAGAGGGTGTTCATCACATCGCTTATGCCGTTGAAAATCTAGCGGAAGCACTTCCTGAAGTAGAAGCAAAAGGAGTGCAATTAATTGACAAAACACCTCGTAAAGGTGCTGAAGGCTTGATTATTGGCTTCTTACATCCAAAATCAACCGGTGGAGTATTGACTGAGCTATGCGAAGATCCAAACAAGAAATAATAGTAATAAAAATTTAAATATCGTTTCAATTATGACAATGCAGGAAAAAGTAAAAGAATTACTTGACCTACGAACCCAAGCTCGTTTGGGTGGTGGCCAAAAACGTATCGACAAACAACATGCTCAAGGAAAAATGACTGCTCGCGAACGTATCAACATGCTTTTGGATGAAGGTAGCTTTGAGGAGTTTGACATGTTTGTTACACACCGTTGTACCAACTTCGGAATGGAGAATGAAACTCCTCTTGCGGACGGTGTAGTTACAGGGTATGGAACTATTGATGGAAGACTTGTGTATGTTTTTTCGCAAGATTTCACTGTTTTCGGAGGTTCTTTATCAGAGACCTATGCAAATAAAATTTGCAAAATTATGGATCAAGCCATGAAGGTAGGTGCTCCTGTTATTGGAATTAATGATTCGGGTGGTGCTCGTATTCAAGAAGGTGTTACTAGTTTATCTGGTTATACCGAAATTTTCCAACGCAATATTTTAGCATCTGGTGTAATTCCTCAAATTTCCGCAATTTTTGGACCTTGTGCCGGTGGAGCAGTATATTCGCCAGCTTTAACTGACTTTATCATGATGTCCAAAAATACCAGTTACATGTTTGTAACCGGTCCAAAAGTGGTAAAAACGGTAACCAATGAAGATGTAACTACCGAACAATTAGGCGGTGCAAGCATTCACAGTACAAAATCGGGAGTTTCTCATTTTGCGGTTGACAGCGAAGAAGAGGGATTGATGTTGTTGCGCAAATTGATGAGCTATTTGCCATCCAACAACTTAGAAGAGGCTCCATTGATGAAAACAAATGATCCTATTAACCGTTTGGAAGATGCGCTTAATAGCATTATTCCAGATAATCCAAATAAGCCTTATGACGTTAAAGATGTGATTCATGCTATTGTTGACAACGGCGAATTCTTAGAAATTCAAGGAGCATACGCACCAAATATTGTAATCGGTTTTGCCCGTTTTGATGGAATTTCTACTGGTATTGTTGCCAACCAGCCAAAATATTTGGCAGGGGTGTTGGATATTAATGCTTCTCGCAAAGCTGCTCGTTTTGTTCGTTTTTGCGATGCATTTAATATTCCAATCGTTACTTTAGAAGATGTACCTGGATTTTTACCTGGAACAGCCCAAGAGTATGGTGGTATCATTTTGCATGGAGCTAAATTATTATATGCTTATGGCGAAGCAACGGTGCCAAAAATTACCGTAATTCTTCGTAAAGCCTATGGTGGTGCATATTGTGTAATGAGTTCCAAACATTTGCGTGGGGATATTAATTATGCATGGCCAACTGCCGAAATTGCAGTTATGGGAGCTAAGGGAGCAATCGAAGTATTGATGAGCAAAGAGATTAATGCTCTTGATACTGAAGAAAAACGTACAGAGTTTATCAATGAAAAAGAAATTGATTATCGGGATAAGTTTGCAAATCCTTATGTGGCAGCAAAATATGGTTACATCGACGATGTAATTGAACCACGTAACACTCGTTTCCGTGTGATTAGAGCACTTCAATCTTTGGCAAACAAACGTTTGGACAATCCAGCTAAAAAACACGACAATTTACCATTATAAACAAGCAAACGACAATGAGAAAAATAAAAATTCTGATTTTATTGGCGATTGCATTCAGTTTTAATGTTGCATTTGGCCAATATGCGAAGTTCATTAAATTCAATGAAATAATGGTCAAAAACGACTCCAGCTATCAAGATGAATATGGATATCGCAACGGTTGGATTGAAATTTTCAACTCAGCTTTCAACGATGTAAATATTGGGGGAATGTATTTGACCAATGATACTGCTAATCCAAAAAAATACTACATCTCTAGAGCAAGTGTCAACACATTGATTCCTGCAAGACAATTTGTAGTGTTTTTTGCCGATAACCAACCCACGAGAGGTATTTTCCATTTGAATTTTCTACTTGAAGAATCAAAATATATTGCACTTTACGATGCAGATGGAAGAACTCAAATCGATATGATGTTAATACCAGAAGAGCTTAAGCATCATGTCAACATATCCTATGGTAAAGATAAAGATATATCAATTACTAGAGAAAAAGATGATGATTCTAAATGGATTGAAGAGGACCGTTATACTCCAAGAGAGTCTAATGAATGGCAAGATAAAATTACAAAATCTCAGCAAATTTCTGAATTAGATTCTACTGGAATGGGGATGGCTATAGTCGCCATGGCTGTTGTTTTCAGCGCATTAATATTTATTTTCTTCTCCCTTAAAAGTTTTACATTAGCAGATAATATCAGCACTAAGAAAAAATTAAAAGCTGAAGAAGCTAAAACACAGGAGGATGTACCTGTAGTGGTTAAAAGCAGTGGGACAGAGGAAACTGGAGAAATTTGCGCAGCTATTGCAATGGCATTGCATTTATTTGCTTCCCATGAACACGACCAAGAGAGCGAGATAGTTACTATAAACAAGACTATACGACCCTACTCTCCTTGGAGCCAAAAACACCTTATTCTAAAAAGAAAACAACGATAATTTATAAAATTGTACATACAATGAAACAATTCAAATTTACGATAAATGGCAACGAGTACAATGTAGATGTGCTCAATGTTGAAGATAATATTGCAGAAGTGGAAGTAAACGGCACTAAATACAATGTATCTGTAGATAAAGAGATGCAAAAAGTGAAAACTCCAAAATTGGTTCGTCCGGTTGAAGTTCCTACTACTGATGTAACTCCTGCAACAGCAAAAACTGCAAGTCCAAGCGCTCCTAAAGGCGGTGGCACTGTAAAATCGCCACTACCAGGAACTATTCTTGATATCTATGTAAGAGTGGGAGATATGGTTAAAATTGGACAAAAACTAATCATGCTTGAAGCCATGAAAATGGAAAACAACATTGACTCGGATAAAGATGGAAAAATTGTGGAGATTAAAGTTCAACGCAATGACAATGTGATGGAAGGTGATGTATTAATTGTAATCGAATAAGCTATTATGGAAAAATTAAGCTTGTTTTTTACCAACGGATTGTCTCAATTTTTTGAATATACGGCATTTGCCAATTTCACAGTTGGACATCTTATTATGATGCTTGTAGGGTTGATTTTTATCTATTTGGCCATTGCCAAAGAGTATGAACCCATGCTTCTTATTCCGATAGGATTTGGTATCCTTGTTGGAAACGTTCCTTTTTTTCCTGGATTAAAAGTGGGTATATATGAGTCTGGATCCGTAATGAATTACCTCTATTTTGGGGTAATTCAAGGGGTGTATCCTCCGCTGATTTTTTTGGGTATTGGTGCTATGACCGATTTTTCGGCATTGATTTCTAATCCAAAACTAATCCTTATCGGGGCAGCTGCTCAATTGGGGATTTTTGGTGCGTATGCTATTGCATTGGCATTGGGATTTCCACCTAACGAAGCTGGTGCGATTGGTATTATTGGTGGTGCTGATGGTCCAACTGCTATCTTCCTTGCTTCTAAACTTGCTCCTCAACTTATTGGAGCAATCGCAATCTCAGCTTATTCTTATATGGCTCTAGTTCCAGTGATTCAACCTCCAATAATGCGAATACTTACCAACAAGAAAGAACGTTTAATTCGGATGAAACCTCCACGTGCGGTTTCTAAACGCGAAAAAGCGATATTCCCAATTATTGGTCTATTGTTAACTACTTTAATTGTTCCCAGTGGTATGCCTCTTTTAGGAATGCTTTTCTTTGGTAACTTATTGAAAGAGAGTGGGGTTACTCGTCGTTTGGCACAAACTGCTGCGGGTCCTATGATTGACGTAGTTACCATTTTAATTGGTCTTACAGTTGGTGCATCTACTCAAGCAACAACGTTCTTAACTGGTAAATCGGTAGGAATTTTTGTCTTAGGTGCTGCCTCTTTTGTAATTGCAACTACCGGTGGAGTTTTATTTGTGAAGTTCTTAAATTTATTCCTTAAACCTGTGAATAAAATAAATCCACTTATTGGTAATTCTGGCGTGTCTGCCGTTCCTGATAGTGCGCGGGTTTCTCAAGTAATTGGTTTAGAGTACGACAAAACCAACCACTTGCTGATGCATGCCATGGGACCTAACGTTGCTGGTGTAATCGGTAGTGCGGTAGCTGCTGGGGTATTACTCAGCTTCTTGTATTAAAAAGTCATTAATGAGTTCAGCTGTTTTTCGATAATATTGAATTACTCTGACTGCTTTTAAAAAATGATTAGGGCTACTAGTTAAAATTGTAGCTCTAATTTTTTTTATTTTTTTAGGGATGCTTTGCTAAAAATATAATCGGGGATTACCTCGTCAAATTTTACGCTTAGAATTATAAAATCGGTCCCTTTGCCATCTTTAAGCATATCTTTATAGTTGATGGAAGAAGGATACCAACGATTGCCAATTTTTTTGATATTGAGAAACATCGTCTTTTTTAACAATTGACCACTTTTTGCGTAAAGCTCTTCTTTTAGTGGAACATATCTCTCTTGATCTACCCATATCTTTCGCTTATGATAGGTCACTTTTTCTACTTTTGCAACTAACTCTAGAACCCATGTTTTTCTTTCGTTAATTATCTCTTCCTCTAATACTTTTGCCGAATAGATGTCTGTTAGTTTTCGGTTTTCCATCATGTCTTCGTAGGATAAATCGGATCCCATAACCGATTGGCGAAGCATATGCCCAGATAGTTGAATTGTACGATCTGTTTCAGGGGAATATATCCATAATTTGTCGTTCAATTTCAACATTTTAGTACCCCTATCTCTTTCTGGAGATAAATATTCGGTAAACGATCTTTTACTCCCTTCCGAATAGCCTTTTGAGGTTACCTCTCTGTTATTTCTTTTGCCCCAAATTATCATTTTTGATTCTATAACTTGGGTTTTTGAACTCATGTTTTGGTCAACTTTTCGTAAAATTTCATCTGCATTAGGGTAATTACCCATAGATGTTAGCAAATAAAACGCTAGGATTGAGCTTACAGTTATTTTCATTTTTTAGTTTTTTTAAAATTATACTTCTAATTCTTTAAAAAGGTTTGATGTTTGTCGTCTATAGATGGCTATTCCGGATAATAAATTTCCGATTACCATGGCAAAAACTCCAGGTATAAAACCGATATAAAGCATATTTGCAGAAAATTTTGCCCTAATGATGGTTGGCATCATCATAGTTCCTCCCTGCATCATTCCACTAACATCGATGCCATAAATTTGCATCAGTAGTGTTGCAGTAATGCCTAAAAATGAGCCCGTTATGGATCCAATTACTCCTACAAGCAGTGCTTCTAAAAGTAAAGTTTTGTACACATGTTTTTTTTCTTCTCCGAGTGCAAGACGAATTCCAAACTCTTGATATCTTCTCAAACCACCAATCAGGCCAGTATTCCACAATACAATAGACATAATGAGGATAAAGATAGTTACAAACATCGAATTGAAGGAGTTTACGTAATCGAGATAGGTTCCCATGTTGTTTTGATTTCTCAAACTAACCATAATTGGGCTGAATTCATCTGCTTTATTTGTAAATTTAGCATTGAATTGGTGTGTTGTTTTTTGAGCTTTCTCGTCGAAATAGACGCCGTCTTTTAAAAATCCTACTATTTCGCCCGCAGCATGGTCCATGTCCAACAAATGCCTGGCATCTTTTATGTCGATTAAGGTCATTCCTTTATCCATCGCTTCTACTCCAAAGCGAACAGTGCCAGAGAGAATGAAATTATCGAAAGTCATACTTCCATTCATGGTTGTACCCATAAAAGAGATGGTGTCGCCAATGTTTATATGTAAGTTTTTGGCCAGTTTATACCCAACCAGTATCTCTTTGCTTTGTGTAGGAATTCTCCCTTCTACGATAGAGCTATTTATGTTCAGACGTTTTACCTCTTCGGTTTTAGGAGATAATAAATCAATTGCAAAGCCAGAAGTAGGTCCTTGTCCCTTTGATTCTCCCTTTGTGTCGGGGGCGTCTATAAGTCCACCAAACCGAATTCGTTGTGTCCAACTATATTCGTCATATTCCTTTTCTAACCATTCTGTAAGAGTATCCGAAGCGAGTATAGCCAGATCGTTGGGTATTTGTTCTTTGTTTGTAGCATATGCCTGGCTCATTATCTTTACATGTCCGGTTTCAAATCGTGCGGTCTGATCAATCATATCGCCCATCACACCACCCATGAAACCGCTCAGGAAAATGGTTAAAAATACTCCAATTGTTATCACTAACACTGGCAGAACGCTTCTGTTTCTATCGCGTAATATTGCTTTAAAGATGAATTTTATCATTGTATTTTTCCTTTCAGTGCTTCTACTGGGTTCATTTTGGCTATTTTTCTAGCTGGTAGGAAGCTTACGATGGTAGCAGAAATTACTACCAATAATACAGTGCCAACGATCAATCCAATACCATATACTGGATACATTCTATCGGCTAATATAATACCTACAGCATCCCCCGATAAAGGGAAACTTATGCCAGAGTAGCCTAAAAATCCCAAAACTGGAATTCCATAGATACATCCCAGTATGGTTGCAAAAATGCTATACATCGATCCTTCGGCTGTAAAAATTAGCACTACTTGAAGTCTTGTCATTCCTAGGGCAATATATGTTCCAATCTCCTTTTGACGCCGAAAGATGGAGAGTACTTGTGTGTCGAAAATGGCAAGTAATCCAATGGACATCAAGAGAAGATACATGATTGAACCGCTAATTTTTTTCATTTCAATTATTTTGGCAATCTCCATCAAAAGGCTTGATTGGCTTACATATTTCCATCCTCTGATAGATGAATGTTCATACTTTTTACTTGCAACAAATAGGGTAATATGGCCATATAGTTTTGTCATTTCCCATAGGCGATTTATAGGAATCCAGATTTGACCTACATCCACAGATGGCACAGAGGTCTCGAATATGCCTACTAGCATCATATTTGTAGCATCAAATGTTCCATTTTTATCGCGCCAGCGTACCAATAGCTCGTCCCCAATTTTTAATTTTAAGGCAGTAGCCATTCGTTTTCCTATAATCATAGGTATTTGATCTTTGCTATTACGTAAAAGATGAGTAGGTATTTTTAGGATTGTTTGATTTTCGTCAATGCCTTTTATCATCGCAGATAACATCCTTCCTTGGGGGTATAAAGTCGCTTGCTGAATTAAAATGGGGGTGAGATTTCGTTGTTTTTCTTTTGATAGAATTCCATTCCCTTTGTCGATAGTAAACGGATCAAAAGGGTCATAATTTTCGTGAAGCAACTGTCCATTGCCATATTCCCAGTTAACGGCATCTACACTCGCTTGTTTGTTCCATCCATCAATAAGTCCATTGTAAAAAACGATTACAACGAAAGCAAAGGATAATACCCCCGCATTGAGCCAAGTTCTAAGCCCAGCCCCTATGAGGTTCTTGAAAGCCAGATGAAATGCAAGTTTCATAAAGGTGCTGATTTTAAGTTTATAATTTCGTCTCTAGCTACTTTACCATCTTCTAAATGAATCATACGATCCAAATAGCTCATCACTTTTTCGTCGTGTGTGGAAAAAAGAAAAGTGGTGTTAAATTCTCTGTTTAAATTTTTCATGGTTTGTATGATAGAGTGCGCATTTTTTGCATCTAAGTTTGCGGTGGGTTCATCTGCTAAGACTAAACTTGGATGTTTTACCATCGCTCTGGCTATGGCTACCCTTTGACCTTCGCCTCCCGACAGTTTGGATGGTTTTTTGTTTGCCATATCCGCTAATCCTACCCACTCAAGGGCTTCCATGACCATTTTTTTTCGCTCTCTACTGCTTATGTTTTGAAGAATTAATACAAATTCTACATTTTCGAAAACAGTATATACTGGCAATAAATTATAAACCTGAAAGATAAATCCAATGTGCTTATTGCGAAGCATTGCGGACTCTTTGTGAGTGAGCGATGAAATGTCATGATTCATCACTATTGCCGATCCTTCAGAGGGTTTATCAAGAGATCCAATGATGTTTAGCAAAGTGGTTTTTCCCGATCCACTTGGCCCTACGATTCCAGCAAATTCACCTCTTTCAAATGAGAGATTTATATCCTGTAAGGCTGTGAATTCCCCTACGCCAATTGGAAACCGTTTGGTTAATTTGTTTAGAGTTATAATTTTTTCATTCATTGTTATATTTTTAATGATTGTATACTATCATAATTCGAATTCCGTGTCCTTGATATGTTTGTAAAAGCTCGCTTTTATTTAATTCTTCCATTTTGTCTGAGTTGAAGTATGGCATCACATATCCTGTGATTTTTTTAAATTGATGGGAGTAGTTTAAGTAGAATGACCATGCGTTAGAATCCCATTTAAAATACATTATTCCACTGATGTTGTCAAACAATCCAAGGGGATAAGAAATAGTGGTAGCCGAAATGTTTTGGGTATAGTTTAGGTTGAATGTATTTATCCCGTTGGAGATGATAAGGTGCTCTGCGATGATGTTTATACCATTTCCAACACCAAAAGTATAATCTAAGCCTAGGTTTAACAGATTTTGATTGGTAAGTAACCCTATTTTTTTATGTTTTATTGTGTGACTTGCTTCCAACCAAACTCCTATTTTTAAATCCCATTTTCCGTCAAACCCGAATCGATCTTCTGGAATTTGATTAAAATATGGCGATTGCATTAGAGCTGAACCGTTAGCAGTTCGGTGATGATAGGAAAATGCAATTTCCCCTTTTTTAGTTGGTATTTGCACTCTACCGCCCATTTCTGGTATTTTTTGATTTGTTTCGATAGCTTCTAATCCTCTTATTTTATCGTTGCCATACAACACCCAAAGCCAAACATTTGCATTATTTACAAAGTAGTATCTTCCCAAAAAACCATATACTCCTTGAGTTAATCTGAGAGGATCGCGTGGATCTATTTGGTTGAACCATTGCAGAGGGCGCAACAAGGTAGAGGATCCGAAATCTATTTTTTGAAGTCCTATACGAAATTCCATCTGTGGAGTTGAATAGCGAGCCCATCCTCTGTATGGTTGAATAAATCCAACTATATTTGCAGAATCGAAAAGATGTGAGGTAATCTCTCCACTTATATTTGCTGCTAATTCGAAGTCTATTAATTTTTTTTGAGGAAATTGGATATCGTACTCTAGTGTTGGAATGTATCTAACCCCAATTTTTGTATGAAATTTAGAATTAAAATTATAGTTTCCCCAGCTCGATATTTGCCCGTGAAATATTAAAGTATCTGATAATTTGCTAGTTGAATCTTGCCCGAAACAAGAGGATAATAATAGGAATAGGGTTGAAATACACGTAAAAATGTACTTAGTCTTCATTCACTGTGTATTACTTATATTTGAAGTTTGATCAAATTAGGTTAACTGCCTTGGAAATATAGCAAAGATAGATTTTTTATTTATAATTTGTAATTTTTTTCGTAAATTTAGTAATATATAGGAGTGCAAACATAAGTTGCGGTACTTTTTAATTCAAAAATGGTCTCCTTTATCGATGGCGGTCCGAAAAGACCCTTGGCATTGTTTGAAAACCCATACCCTTCGGTAGGAATTCCAAGCCAGTTTGAATCCATTTTTTTATTTTTATTTTCATCGTGAAAATATTTAAAGATGTATTTTCCAGGTTTTAAGTTCTTAATAGTTATCTTGCTTCTTTTGTTTTCTATCGATAAGGTGTATGCTCCGATGGATATTTCCTTTTCTGTTTGTATTTCAAATTGAACTACACCAACGTTGTTTCGCAATGAGTTAATTTGCACGGTAAGCTCGTTTTGCCCAAGAGCACAGATTGGAAACAACAAAAAAACAAATGTGTTTAATTTTTTCATTTCCATTTAGTTAGGTTTTTTTAGATAAAAAATGATATAGCGTTTTAATTTAAATTCAAATAGGCAGCGTTTAATGCAGTGGCGAAAATTACCCATAGAAGATACGGGATATTGAGATAACTTGCTAGGGGATTGATTTTAAAAAATAGGATCAACATTATCACAATGCTAACCATTAAAAAGATGATATCTACTAGAGCTAAGCCAATTGTGTGGAAGTAAAAGAAGAGAAAACTCCAAGCAAAATTTAACAACAATTGCACAAAATAGATTGCTATCGAAACCGTGCGAATTTTGCTTTTAGGTTTTGACCAGATTAAATAGAATGAAAACCCTAATAAAAGATAGAGAATAGTCCACACAGGTCCAAAAACAAAACTAGGAGGGTTAAAGAAGGGTTTGTTTAACAAGGCATACCATTCGGGGACTGCTTCTGCTGTAAAAAGACCCGCAATTGCACCAAGGCCTAGAGGAAGAGCCAAGGATACAATTAACTTGAATGTGTTTTTGATTTTCATAAAACAAAAAAGCTTTTTATAAATGAAGAATCAGCTATTATACTAAAACAATCGAAATGCGATATTTGTTTTATAAATGGAGCAATTTGTGATTATTCCTAAAACCGACCTAAAAGGAGGATGTTAAGATTTGCAAAAAGGCTAGTTTTTTTGTTACAACCGACCACCTACTCCTTTAAACTTCTCAACAAACGAAACCAACTTTTGAAAAACACTCTGCTTTTTGGTCAAATATTGCGGATTTAATGGACTCATTTTCGGTAAAAGTGCATTCAGTTCTGTACCGGTTTCAGTGGCATATTCGCGTTTTAACGAAGCGGTTATATATCGCTTTGCTGCTTCTTCGTTCAAATTTTCTTCTGCAATTAATTCTAATGCTTCCGCCTTTTGCTTGCTTTGTGCGTACACAAAAAATGATTCTATTATAGTTGCTTTGTCTTGAATGGAATCGAGGTCAGTTTCGTTGATAAAATCAACAACCAAGCTTTCTTTGGCTCTGTTTCCAATACTTGCGCGAATAACCCGTCGAACTTCTTCAACTAAAGCAACTTTATCTTTTGTTTTTTTGTTGTGTTCAAAAATCAATTCAAGAATGTAATCGAGGTTTATTTCTTGCGATTTCAACAGGTCAACCTCAAACACCACATCGTCCCAGTCGATGGAGGATTCCTCTGTTTCTTTCCCACTTTTTTCACGCCGCAACCAGTCGCGAATGTCGTTATACGTTGAACGATAATCTTGTACGGTTCGGTCTTTCAGCAATTCAACCTGTTGCATGGAGGCTAGCTCTTCATCGCTTACAAATTGAGTTTCTTTAAATGCCTCGATAGCTTCAGGGTTATTTCTGTCGATTGTTTGCAACGCTTTGAGTTTGTTGAATTCATCGTAATTCTGAAGTATGTTTTCTATCCGTAAGTATTCGCCAAACAGTTTTGCAAACTCTTTTTTGTCCTTTTCCTGTTCAATTTGGTCAGGATTCGGGAATTTCTCATTTAACTCTTTTACTATTTCAACGTATCCACGTCGTGCTTCGCCTGAGGCAATGTCGGTAAAGCCCTCCAAATACTCTTTGTAGCTCTTTTCGAGCACCACGTTTTTGGTATTGCTATCGCCAAAAAGGGTAATGGCATCGATGGTTGCTGTCTCTAAATCGCGGAATGTTACAATGTTACCAAAGGTTTTTGTGGCATCATAAATTCTATTTGTTCGCGAAAAGGCTTGGATTAAACCATGAAAACGCAAATTCTTATCAACAAACAGCGTGTTGAGCTTTGGAGCATCGAACCCGGTGAGGAACATGCCCACGACAATAATCAGGTCAACCTCTTTGTTTTTTACACGCTTGGCTAGGTCGCGGTAGTAGTCTTGAAAACCATTGCCATCAATGCCACAATTCATTTTGAATAGGGCGTTGTAGTCGTCGATTGCTTTGGTTAAAAACTCTTTGGCACTAACGTCCATTGCCGATGGTTCGAAGCCTTCGTCTGCAATATCGCCAATGGCGCTCTGCTCTTCGTTGGCTGCAAATGAGAAGATGGTTGCAATTTTAAGCGGCTTTTCGCTCTCTTTTTGCAGGTTGTTCAACTCCTCGTAATAACATTTGGCAGCATCGACACTGCTTACGGCAAACATGGCGTTAAAGCCTTTGTTGCTTCCTTGGCTTCTGTGGGTTTTTAGCCTGAAATTCTGCAAAATGTATTGCGATATTTCCTTTATTCGGGCAGGGTGCAGCAAAGCCGTTTTGTTTTCGGCTGCACTCAGTTTTTTCTCGTCTATTTCGGTTTCGATGCTCTTAAACAGTGGACGAACATCGTTATAATCGACTTTGAATTTCAGCACTTTATCGTCGCGAATGGCATCGGTAATTACATACGAGTGCAGTTCCCTGCCGAACACGCTTGCAGTAGTTTCGGCACCCAACGCATTTTGTGGAAAGATGGGCGTTCCGGTAAATCCGAATTGATAGTATTTTTTAAACTTTTTGTTCAGGTTCTTTTGTGCTTCGCCAAATTGCGAGCGGTGGCATTCGTCGAAAATGAAAACCACTTGCTTTTGATAAATAGCCAAAGCACCCTCCGTTTTCATGAGGTTGTTCAGCTTCTGAATAGTGGTTACAATAATTTTATTGTCGTCTTTTTCAATATTCCGCTTCAGTCCGGCTGTACTCTCGGAGCCGTTCACACTATCGGGCGAAAATCGTTGGTATTCTTTCATGGTTTGAAAGTCGAGGTCTTTACGGTCGACCACAAAGAATACCTTATCGATAAAATCGAGGTGTGTGGCCAAGCGAGCCGCTTTAAAACTGGTGAGTGTTTTGCCCGAACCTGTGGTGTGCCAAATGTAGCCGCCACCTTCGGGGCACGACCATTTTTTTGCCAGGTACGAACTCTCAATTTTCCACAACATACGTTCGGTAGCTGCAATTTGGTACGGCCGCATAACCAGCAGCGTGTCGCTAGTATCGAATACTGAATACTTTAGCAATACTTCGAGCAGCGTTTTTTTCTGGAAAAAGGTGCTTGTAAAATCTTTGAGGTCTTTAATCAATTTATTGTCGGCCATTGCCCAGTTCATGCTAAAGTCGAAGCTGTTTTTATCGCGCTTGGTGGTATTGGCAAAATAGCGGCTGTCGGTACCGTTCGATATTACAAATAGTTGAATGTATTTAAAGAGCGAGTTGCGGCTGTTATAACTTTCTTTTGAATACCGGTGAACCTGATTAAACGCTTCGCGAATGGCAACCCCGCGTTTTTTGAGTTCAACCTGCACCAAAGGCAAGCCATTTACAAGAATGGTAACATCGTAGCGGTTGGCGTGCGTTCCTTTTTGCTCGAATTGCGAAATTACCTGCACTTTGTTGCGTGCAATGTTCTTTTTATCGACCAGGTAGATGTTTTGGATATGCCCATCGTCGAAAACGAAATCGTGAATGTAGTTGTCGTGTATTTTGCGCGATTTCTCAACAAGGTTATCGCTTGGCTTGTCAAGATATTCTTCTACAAACCGAGTCCATTCACCATCGGAAAACACCATGTTATTAAGCGATTGCAGCTGTGCCCGCACATTTGCCAACATGGCTTGGGGCGTAGTTAGGCTCGTGGGGTTTTCGTACCCCAGGTTGGTAAGATCGTTGATAAACTCGCGCTCCAGCGACGCCTCTGATTGAAATGAGGCAGGCGGCTCGTTTGCCACTGAATACTTTGTGAACGAGTCGAGAACGATGAAGTTGTTTGTTTCTGCTATTGGGTTGTATGTTGTCATTTTTGTTATTTTTATTTTTACCACGAAAGGCACGAAAGGCACGAAAAGATCAAAGTGCTAATCTTTTAATCATCACTTTGGGATAGGTTCCAAAATTGATTAACAAACCTAGTTTCATTTCAGTGGCTTTCAGGTAATTAATAAGTTGTGCTTCGTGCTCTGGAGCAATTTGTTTTACGGCTTTAAGTTCAACAATTATTTTATCATAGCAAATAATATCTGGTTTATACCTTTGGTTTAGCCTTTCCCCTTTGTACCACAATTTTAGTTCGGGCTGAGCTATAAAAGGGATATTTCGGGCGAAGAGTTCTTTTTCGAGACATTCCTGATAAACCGCTTCTAAAAAGCCACAGCCCATTTCACGATATACATCAAATACGGCACCTTGTATGGCATACGATTCTTCTTTATAAATTATGGTATCCGTCATGTTTAAAATGTTTTTTATATTGTGTCTTTCCAATCTTTCGTGTTTTTCGTGTCTTTCGTGGTTGAGAAACTAAGCAACCTATCCCTATAATACTCGTACTGCTTCCTACGCAACTCAATTTCCCGTGGCAACCCTTCGCTAATAGAGGTGGTGAGGGTGTCGAATTTATCGAGAATGGAAACAATGCGGGATTGCTCGGCGAGAGAAGGAACTGGGATTCTAATTTTAGCCATATCAATTGCGGAAACATCAATTACTTTTGTTCCCTTTGCTAATTTCCGTTTTTGACTGGCAAAACCTTCTGTTTGTGTAAAATATGCAATGAATTTTCCTAAAATATCTTTTGATGGTTTTATGATTGTTGCATGACCTCCGGTAACTGCTTGTTGTTTTCCTAGATAAACTACTGCCTTTCCAACATCTTCTAAGTTCTCACTTGTATTAGTAATGACAACATCGCCAGTATCAACCTTTTTTAATTTCAAGGCTGTTTCAGGCGAAACAAAAGATTTAGTTTCTGTTGTAAACGTTTTATAGTAAGTATAAATTTGCCCATAATGAATCGCAGGTATCCCTGTTTCGGTAAAGTCTGTTTTTGGTAATCCATTACCTCTAACTAATTCCCCAATTTCCCCCAACGTCTTCCACACCACCGTATCCTGAGAATCCTTTAAATCGTGAGAATCAAGGTTCAGACCATTGAACGCCAGCAACTGCTCGCGATAGTAGTTGTACTGTTTTTTACGGGCTGTAAGCTCGGCTGTAAGCTCGGCTGTAAGCTCGGTAAAGGTGTCGAGAATACGCACTATTTCGGCTTGGATGGGTAGCGGGGGAATGGGGATGAGGAGCTTTTCTATTTGATTACTCATTAATTTAGGATTTCCCATTCCAGAGTAAACGTATTTTTTTGCTTCTATTGAAAGCCAATAAAATAAAAATTTATAGTTTAACTTATTTAAATCTTTAATTTTTATTAATCCACAAACATTAGTAATAGAAAATTTGCCTTTCCTGTGAA
Source organism: uncultured Lentimicrobiaceae bacterium (assembly GCA_964653595.1). GTDB lineage: Bacteria > Bacteroidota > Bacteroidia > Bacteroidales > WCHB1-69 > JBAXTE01. The sequence goes on along the minus strand of CAZZHH010000029.1, from coordinate 17,333 downwards.
AAACTGTACCAGCATTTGCACCATCAGTTGTCCAAGTGATAAATTCGCCTTCATAATCAAAAGATGTTATCTTTCCTATTTCTCCATTAATAGCTGTTTGAGAACTATAAACTGGATAAACTCCAGAATTTTCTGCTAAATACTCTTTGGACATTACACGTCCACGGCTTAACTCCGCCACTTCGCCCAGCGATTTCCACTGCACTTCAGCACCTTGCAGGCGTTTTTCTATATATTGTAGTTTATTATTCATCGGTATTATTTTTCATTATTTATTTCATGTTGTCTGAACCTTGATTTGTTTGATTTTTAGGATTGCCTTGATTTAATCTTTTTAATCAAATTAATCCTGAAAATCGTGGTTCAGACTATTTCAGTGCCTTGCAGTAGTTTTTCTATATATTGTAATGTATGTGTATCTGTTTTCATAGGTGGTATCATTTCTTTTTGTTTCCTTTCGATTTGCTCAAGGTATCGGCTTTTTTAGCTTTTTTCTCAAGGCTGGTAAGGGTTTTTAAATACTCTTTTTCGATAGGAGATAATGTTTTTTCCTCATAGGCTCTATATTCATGGGTTGCCTTTTGGTCAGCTTTTTCTCTGCTAATGCTACCCGCCGATTTCAAAACTCCTTTGCCATATATTTCGGTAAATTTATCTAGTTCTTCAATCCAATTCTGCATATACATCGAAGTTTGTTCTTGTGCTTTTAGTTCAGCTAGGTCAAAGAATGCAGAAACCAAGCGGTTTAAGCGGAACAACTCATCTTGTGTGAGATAGTTTTTGGCTATTTTAGCTTCGTTTAGTGTAGGCATTGCCCCTTTGAATGTTGTTAGCCCCATAAACTCCTTAGAACTATCGGCACGGTTGTAAATAAGTTCAGTGGCTGTTTGTTCGTTTGTTGCATAATGTAATTTGTTTTGTACAATTTTAAAAAATTGTATTGTAACAGGGCTTTTAGGGTCGTAATCGAGGCTTGTGGCGTATAAATCGAGTACTTGGCGGTAAATAACTTTTTCACTACTTCGTATTTCACGAATTCGCTCTAATAACTCTTTCCAATAATTTCCGCCAGCATTTCCCTTTAATCTCTCGTCGTCCATAGCAAAGCCTTTTTCAAGGTATTCCTTTAAGACCATTGAAACATAACGCCTAAATTGTACTCCACGAACAGAACGCACTCGATAGCCTACTGCCAAAATAACATCAAGATTGTAAAGTGTAATGCTGCGTTCTACATTACGATTTCCTTCGTTTTGAACTGTCAACTTTTGGTTGACAGTTGCGTTTGTGTCTAATTCATTATCGTCGAAAATCGCTTTAATATGTTTGCTTATGTTCTGTTTACTGGTTTGAAATAAATCTGCTATTTCGAGCTGAGTAAGCCAAATTGTACCATCTTCTAAACGTAAATCGAGCTTCGTCAATCCATCATCCGTGGTATAAAGAATTATTTCGCTCATGCCTCAATCTCCTTTACAATTGCATCAATATCAGTACGTAGCTTGTTAATTTTCAGCACGGTTTCGGCAATTTCGTCGTTCAGGGTTGTAATATCCACAATCTCACGATTATCCTTTGCCTCTACATACGAACTTACCGAGAGGTTGTAATCGTTTTCGGCAATTTTATCGTTATCGATGGTTTTGGCCACATGCTCCACATCGGCTTTGCTATCAAATAGGTGCATAATGCTTTCGATGTGTTTGTCTTCGAGCACATTGTTGTTGGTTGCTTTTTTAAAGAAATCGTCGCCGCTGGCATCAATAAACTGGGTTTTGTGGTCGGTTTTCTTTTTAGAAAGTACCAATATGTTTACGGCTATTGAGGTGCCAAAGAACAGGTTGGGAGCTAAGGAGATAACGGTTTCAACAAAGTTATTGTCGATAAGGTATTTCCGAATCTTCTGTTCGGCGCCGCCACGGTAAAATATTCCGGGGAAACAAACAATAGCAGCCCTGCCCCTGCCCGAAAGATAGCTGAGGGCATGCAATACAAAGGCAAAATCGGCCTTAGACTTGGGGGCCAACACACCGGCAGGCGCAAAACGGTCGTCGTTAATAAGCGTGGGGTCGTCGCTACCTATCCAGTTTATTGAATAGGGCGGATTTGAAACAATGGCATCGAAAGGTTTTTCGTCGCCAAAATGAGGGTTGCGAAGCGTATCGCCAAGCACAATGTTAAACTTGTCGTAGTTGATGTTGTGCAAAAACATGTTCATACGGGCAAGGTTGTAGGTGGTATGGTTTACTTCTTGCCCATAGAATCCTTCTTCAATAATGTGATTGTCGAAATGTTTTTTGGCTTGCAAAAGCAACGAACCCGAGCCACAAGCAGGGTCATATATTTTATTTACAGCAGTTTGCTTGTGCATTGCCAATTGAGCAATGAGTTTTGAAACATGCTGTGGCGTAAAAAACTCGCCTCCCGATTTACCGGCATTTGCGGCATAGTTAGAAATAAGAAACTCGTAAGCATCGCCAAAAAGGTCGATCTGATTGTCCTCGAAATTTCCAAAACTCAGCTCTTCCACACCTTTCAGCACGGCAGCTAAACGGGTGTTTTTACCTTCAACGGTATTCCCAAGGCGTGAGCTGGTAGTGTCGAAGTCGGCAAACAACCCTTTAATATCGTGTTCCGATGGATACCCATTGGCCGAACTTTCAATAGCATCGAAAATGGCTTTTAAGTCGGTGTTCAAATTGGGGTTTGTATTGGCAGTTTTGGCAACGTTTACAAACAGTTGACTTGGATAAATGAAGTAACCTTTGCTTTTTATCGCATCGTCTTTTATTTCGGGCGAAATTACGTTGTCGGACAATTTTGCGTAGTCGATGCTTTCATCACCGCCTTCAATATAGCTGGTAAAGTGTTCACTAATAAAGCGATAGAAAAGCGTTCCTAACACAAACTGTTTAAAGTCCCATCCATCGACCGAGCCACGAACCTCGTTGGCTATTTTCCATATTTTAGCTTGTAATTCAGCTCTTTGTGCTATACTTGTCATTTTGTTTCTATTTGATTAAGTCTTGTGGTGTATTCATTATTTTAAGAATTGAATTTACAAAAATAGAGTTTTTATCTAGTTTTACAAGTTAAAAAAACCTACTATCGTAGTTATTTCTGTGTCATTCGGTAGGATTATTTGCTTTTTTTTTTATTTTCAATTATTCTTGTGAGCTACCTCTGATCGGTTTCACTCTAAGAATATTGATTTTCGTTATGCCCTATTGATTCCAAACAAACTTGCATCGTTCAGATTCACATCGTTCCGATTCCATCAAATGTGAACTGTTGTGTCAGAAAGAAAAATCCTTTTTCTACTTTATATGAATCACAATCGAAATGCGATATTTGTTTTATAAATGGAGCAATATAAAAGAAAATTCACGGTTTTCACCCCAAACAGTGACCATTATTTTGGTGGCGGAGATTCTTTTGTACACAATTTTTTTTGGAAAATCATGATATAAATTTTCGAATGAATAGGTGCTATCGGTTTGATGAAGGACAAAATTTACTCCTTTCCCATTGTTTTGATTTGGAACGGTAGCGGTATAAATGATGTTTTTGTCTTTTGAGTATAGGTCTAAATATTCTGTTACCACCATCGCCCCGCTATCTAACCTGTATGCAAATCCTTTTAACGTGTTGCCGTTAATATAATCCCAATGTTCGTATTCGTTTTTGTCTTCAATCTTCCAAGTTCCTACCAAAAAGGATGGAAACGTAGTTTGGCTATATCCGACAGTAAAAACAAGTAAAATTAGGACAAGAAGACTGTTTTTTTTAGCCATTTGTTTTTTTGTTAATGTTTGAAGTCAGATTGGTTTTATGTATCTAATTGTAGGATACTATTTGTTTTCACAATATCTATAGGCAGCCTTGGTTAGCCTATCCATAATTGCGGCTCCAATTCCCACGTTTGGCACTGGTTCGGCTATGATATAGGCAATGTCGGCATCTTCGAGTTTGTGAAGAATTTTAAAAAGGTTTTCGGCTGCTTCCTTTAAATCGGAGGTTTTTGATAGAAATTCAACTTGTTTGTAGCCTTTTATATCATGGTTACTAAACGAGATAAACCCAGCCTTGCTTCGATCTATGGCATGGGTAAATTGACCTAAAATAAAGATTGGTTTTTGTGGGCTATAATGGGATTTTAGCAGGCCTGGAGAGGCTAATTCGCTCTCTTTGGTATGGTTTTGTTTGGATAAAGGAACAACTTCTTCTAAGTCTGCTTGGGTGATAAAACCATCTCGCAAAATCAAAAAACCATCCGGGTTAAGGGTTATCACAGTGGACTCAATACCTACTGTGGTTGGTCCACCATCGAGGACACAGGAGATGGATGGTAGTTGCTTTTTCACATGAGAGGCATTGGTTGGACTTATTAATCCAAATTTATTTGCGCTTGGAGCTGCTATTGGGCATTCTGACATTTTGATAAGCTCAAGGGCAATCGGATTGTTGGGCATTCTAATTCCTACCGTAGGTAGGCCGGAGGTGACTATATCTGGGACAATTTCACTCTTAGGCAATACAAGGGTTAATGGACCTGGCCAAAATTTTTCAGCAAGTTGATAAATGCGATCGTCTTTGGAGGTGGTTAATTTTGCAATATCATCGATGTTTGCGATATGCACAATTAATGGATCGAAAGAAGGGCGCTCTTTTGCTGCAAAAATCTTTGCCACAGCTTCAGGATTTAGCGCATTTGCACCCAACCCGTATACTGTTTCTGTGGGAAATGCTACTAATTCTCCGTTTCTGATGATTTGGGCCGCTTGCTCTATTTGTAAAATATCCATTAAATTCAAAATTTCAAATACTATATGTGTTCTATCAAAGAATATTAACTAAGCTTTTTTTACAAATTCAGATTTCAATGACATTGCACCAAAGCCATCAATTTTGCAATCAATATTGTGATCCCCTTCAACTAAACGAATATTTTTCACTTTTGTACCTGCTTTTATGGGTCCGGAAGCTCCTTTTACAGGTAAATTTTTTATGACAATGACAGAGTCTCCATTTTGCAATGAATTGCCGTTTGAGTCGATTACTTTTAAGGAAGTTTCTCCTTCCGATGGCTCTTCATACACCCATTCGTGATTACACTCTGGACAGGTATAGTGGTTCTCTCCAGTAGAATATCCATAAAGTGAGTCGCAAATAGGACATGGTTTCATCTCTTCTTCCATCGCTTGATAGATTTGATTTTTTTGCAAAATTAACCTATTTTAATCAAATAGAGTCGATTTTGATGGAAACACTATCATTTTTCAGCAAGAAACTAAATGTATTTTATGAAAAAAGGAGCAAAAAAATCCAAAGAGATTAGAGGATAAATTTTTGTTTGGTCAACTCTTCGGAAACTTCCCAAAGCTTTTTAGCCACCTCTTTATCATACGATTGAGGTTTTGACTTCACTTTTTTAGGATCTCCTTTCATGCCCATAAATCCCGATGGCCCGTAGTATTCACCTCCATTTACATCCTCCATCAGTGCGGCATAAAGCATTGGCTTAGCAGCCTCTTCTGGTGAATGTGTTAGCATACGCCAAAATGGAGAAAGAACAAATTGAAGAAATTTTGGCATATTGTTGAATAAATTTGTTTTTGAAACACCTGGGTGAACAGATAAAGAGATTACCTTGCTGTTGGCATTTTGCAAACGACGATGGAGTTCATATGCAAACATTAAGCAGGCTAGCTTACTTTGACCATATGCACCCATTTTTGAGTAACTTTTTTCTGAGTTCAGATTAGCAAAATCAATTTTTGCATTTTCATGAGCAATACTACTTGTCGTGATTATCCTCGATTCAGGAGTGTTTTTAATAATTGGAAATAGTAGGTTAATTAGCAAGAAGTGACTGAAATAGTTAACTCCCATTTGGCTTTCAAAACCATCTTCTGTCTTTGCAAAAGGGGGAATCATGATTCCTGCATTTGCAATCATTAAATCCAATTGGGTATATTTTTCTGAGTACAATTGAGCAAAATTTCTAACTGAGGATAGGCTATTTAAGTCTAACTCCATTATCTCAATTTCAGCTGTGGGAACAATCCTAAGAATATTTGTTTTAGCACTTTCGGTTTTTTCTACGTTACGACAAGCCATAATCACTTTAATGTCTTTTTTTACTAACACAAGGGTTATCTCTTGTCCCAAACCGGAGTTTGCTCCTGTAACGATGGCTATTTTGCCTTTTTTTGATTCTATGTTGTTAAAATTCATCTCTTCTATTTTTTAGAAAGTATTGGTTGATTGTTATTTGATCGTTTTTTTTATTTTTTCAAACCCATGTTAATTTATCCTCGGTTCTCGCTAATAAATAACAACTGTTTTGCGGATATTGTTGGTTTAACTTAGAAAAAAATATTGTTGATGCCAAAGATTAATATGATAGAGGAATTCACAAAAATGATTCTCCTTTTACAGCTTCAATTTTTTTTATTTTTATTTAATTGCAATTGCAAATATTTTTAAGTTCATTTACCAACGAGCTCTGTTTTGCAGCATTTAGGTTTAATTTTTCGTTGGACATAAGTTTATTTAAAAGCTGAGAGCAGGTAACTATATCATGATCCAAAAGATATTCCATTTCGGTTTTTGTGATATTGCTTAGAACCGTAATGGGATAGATTCGGTATTTTTCTAAATTTTCTTTGAGGCCATTTCCTTGCGGGTAGTCCCATGACATAAGCTTAATTCCACTACATTTGCTATACATCATCGAATCGGGTGAGAATCTGGTATTGGTAACTACCCATGCAGTGAATGAAAAATTTGAAAATTCTATCGTATTCTTACGCATTTGTACTATGTCGTCTACTCTTGCTCTTACATACAAAGGCACTTGAATGCTTACAATTTTTCCCTGGTCTTTATGGTACTTGCATTCCACTAGGTGTTGACTAGAATCTTTTGTGGCAATTACATCCATTTCGTGCGTAATACATTTTCCATTAATTATTACCCCTACTTCGGTATGAAAGCCCATTTTGTTGAAAAGTTCGCCAATTAACACTTCAAAAGGATAACCGGTAGAGCCAAGATTAAATATTGCTTGTTTCAGTTTGTATCGAATAGAGGATAAAGTTTTATCTTGTTGAAGGATTAAGAATGCTCGGTCATATATTTTTTTGGTTGTTATACCTGGATAGATCCAGTTTTCGATGTCTTTTACAATGGAAGAAATCGTTTCTTTAGCAACTCCTGCGTTTGACAAAGATTGCTTTAGTTTTTCGGGCACAAATAGCTCTTCAGCCCCCGATGCTTTTTTAATAAGAATATTTTGCCCTTTTTTGTTTGTCATGAGTTATTCGTGTTATTATGTGTTTTTTTAAGTTGGAATTTATCTCTTTTTTCCTGTTTTTGACTTAAATGCCAAAATAGAATATCCAAGGATAGCAGAAATTAAGGAGCCTATTAGAATACCAATTTTTGCTGAGTTCAAATTTGTTTCACTGTCAAGAAAAGCTAAACTTGCAATAAAAATTGCCATTGTAAAACCAATACCAGCTAAAAAAGAGATCCCAACGATTTGTTTGTTTGTAATGGATTCGTGAACGTCAATTATCTTTATTTTTTTCACCAGAAGGATAATGGATGTGATTCCGATGCTTTTCCCTAAAACTAAACTTACAATAATGGTAATCATTAAATTAAAATCTAACACGCTATTGTTGTTTATCATCACGCCTGCATTGGCCAATGCAAAAAGAGGGATGATAAAATAGGCAACCCAATCGTGGAGTTTGTGTTCCAAATGTTGAAGGGGAGATTGGTATTTTTCGGCCCAATCCTCTAAATGATCAATCAATTCAATTTGTTCTTTGCATAAAATTGGTTTTTCAGAAATTCTAGCATTTTTGATGTTTTCGGTGATTTTCACCAAATTATCAATAAAGGTGGGGGTGTTGATTCTTTGTCTTACAGGAACCGAAAATGCTAACAGAATTCCAGCAATCGTTGGGTGAATGTTCGATTTTAAAAACAGCACCCATATTATTATTCCAGAAAACAGTAACAGATATTTTGAATAATATCCTTTATAGGAGAAGAAATACAACAATCCTAAGAGAGAAAAAGCAATCAAAAGTGTTTCTATCGGGATATTTCCGCTGTAGAAAATTGCAATTACCAAAACTGCTCCCAGATCATCTACAATTGCAAAGGCAGTAACAAATAGTTTTAGACTAAGAGGCACTTTATTACCCAATAGTTTTAGTATTGCAAGTGTAAAGGCGATATCGGTAGCCATAGGAATACCCCATCCTTTTGAGGTATCCGGATTTTGGTTTAGAAGTAAAAATATCGATACGGGGACAATTATTCCTCCCAATGCTCCAAAAAAGGGAAATGCTATTTTTTTGATAGAATTTAATTCTCCAATGAGCACTTCTCGTTTTATCTCTAAGCCAATAAGGAAAAAGAAAATTGCCATCAACCCATCGTTAATCCAAAGTAATATTGGCTTTGTTAAATCGAATCTTTCTGTGTTAAAACCAATTTTATACTGCCAAAACGATTGATAGCTCTCTCCAAAAGGTGAGTTTGCAAGAATCAATGCCAAAATGGTTGCTATTAGTAACAAAATTCCGCTAAAACTCTCAATTTTTAGAAATTTCTGAAAAGGACTTAAAACACTTTTCTGTTTTATATCGGTTTGTAAAATATGGTTGTTCATTTGATTATGGTATTTCCCTCTGATTTTAAAATAAGTTTAAATGTTAGATTTATATTGTTCAGAGTTAGTTTTGAATTTTTTTTAATATTCGTAATTTGTCTTTATTTTATATAGTACAGCCCTGCGTCTGGGTCAAAAATTAATCCAATAATAATCGCAAATAATGCAGCGGGATGGGGTAAGGCATTGCCAATTTTTTCAACCCCTCCAAGGAGATTCATCTTGCGTTTCTTCTTGTTTCTGTTTTTTTAATAACTGAGGACAAAGATACAATCCGAATTTGAATTTACAATGAAATGGAATCTGTTAAAATTTTGAAATAATCAAGGATGAATTTAAAAAAAAGCGTTTAATTGGAAACAACTTTTGGAATTGAAAATGAAAAAATGGATCCTATTCCTTCTTTGCTTTCGACCCAAATTTTTCCATGATGTTTTTCGACAAATTCTTTGCATAGAATTAACCCCAATCCAGTTCCTTGTTCATTGTTTGTGCCATTTTTGGAGCAGACTTGGTCTACTTCAAATAGCTTTGGGATAATGTTTTGGGGAATACCAACGCCAGTATCTTTTACAGAAAGGATTATGTTTTCGTCATCTTCTTTCGCGTATATTGTGATTATACCATCTGGATTTGTAAATTTAATTGCATTGGATATCAAATTTCGCAAAATAGTGTTTATCATAGCTTTATCTGCGAAAATTGGGAAACCTGGCATAAGCAAATTTTGTATTTGAATGGATTTCTGATTTGCAATCTCTTTATACAGGAGAACGATATTTTTTGAAAAATCAGTTAAATCAAAATTTTCTGGATAATATTCCAGCCTATTTGTTTGAGATCGTGACCACTCCATCAGATTCATCAGCAAGTCCATTGCTTGATTGGAGGACTGATAAATGATTTGTGCATAGTCCTCTATTCCTTTTAAATCGTTGCATTTAACTTGCTCAACAAGAAGGCTACTAAATCCAATTATCGCATTGAATGGACTTCTAAGATCATGGGTGATGATTGAAAAAAATTTCTCTTTGGTTTTTATCGTTTGTGTTAATTCCTTATTGGTTGTTTTTAGCTCTTGTAACGTGTTTTCTAGTTTCGATTTCTCTTTTATCAGCTCTCTTTGAAGTGTGTTAATCTGTTGGTTTAATTGGTGCATTGATTGGTTTTGTTTTATCAACTGAATTGCATCAGCACCTCCAACGATTAATAATTTTCCCCTTTTTACAAAAGCATGAGCCATGATGGAAGTGTTAATGGAGTTATAGTCACCGATGGTCATCATGCCTTCAAAAACAAGCGATGAATCCATTTGAGGTGTTATTAGTTTTTCGAAAGTAGGATTTAATAGACTTTTAGAGGGTTCTCCTTTAAAAAGCGACTTCATAATTGGGGTGGCAAAGAGTAATTCCTTTTCTGAGTTAAATAATGCAACACACAAGGAGTTAGTTTTAGTTAACGAGATGTTTACTTCGTCCGACCATTCCAATAAAAGTTTGTTTAGTAGGTTGTTACTCATATACTGCTAATGAAGAGATTGAGTTGAATCTAGCTTTTCGTCCGATAATTTCACAAAAATCGGAATATTAATTTGCATCCAATAATAGTAAGGGATAATTTCTTGATAACAATCTGGAGAGAGATCTGTTTTCAACAAATTGATCCATGTATTTAGTTGTGTAGCCCAGTAATTTGTAGTGAAATGATGACTTCGATATGCTCTGAAAACCCATAAAATAGTTTCAATTAACACATCAGAATTGAAGTTTTGAAACACAGAAACCATAAACCGTACATGGTTAGAGTGGTTGTCTTTCATCATTTCTATATTGTTTTTGCCAATTAATTGCTCAATATCCTTTTTCTCAAGCATACAGATATTCATTTTTGCTATAAGTTGTTCCTCTTTTTGGCTATATTCAAATGCAGATGCTTTGGATATGGGCTTCAATTGGGATGCTGACTCTTTTAAAAAATTTCGATCCATTTTACTGAAAGTTTTTAATAAATAAATCGGTGCTTTGTATATTAGGTAGATAAGTTACATTTGGATATTTTTCAATTATTTCTACTCCCCCTAGTCGAAAGGCTTGTCCACCCACTAATATTGGAAGATTTGGAAACAGCTCTGTAGTTGTTTGTAATATTTTCTCTAGTTCTGGCAGGTTAAAATATAGGCTCATTGAGATTGCTAGTACATCTGGATTTTTGTTTTGAATCATTTTTAAAAGTTCAGATGTTGGAGTATTGGAACCTAAAAACAAAGTATTCCAACCATTTTTTTCAAAAATATCACAGATCATTTTAATCCCAATCTGGTGAAATTCATTCTGTACACAGGTTGCAATCACGGTTTTGTTTTTGGTTTCTTTAGAAATTAGATCAACATAAAGTTGATTCATGAGCGATTCTACAATAGATGAAGCAAGGTGCTCTGTGGCAACACTTAATTTGTTGTATTCCCACAATTCACCGATTTTATATAAGTGTTTTTTGAAAATAAACTCATATAACTCTTCTATTGACATTTTGTTTTTCAAATGAGTATGGGTAATTTCAGAACATAAATGGTGGTTTCCCTCTAATAGGGCTTTAAAAAATTCAGCTGATTTGTCAACTACCTCAGATGAATTTTGTTCATTTCCATTAATGTTGTTTTTTGTGTTGCTCATACTTACAGCAAATTTGAGAATCGTATCAATTATTTATTTATCGATACTATGAATGTTGTAGTTAGAATGGATTTTTTTAGATGAAAATTGCACCGGAATTTTTTAAAATGGAACTTCTAACTTTGGATAGACACTATTTTTCATCTCATGGTTGCTGACACAAGCTTTTAAGTTATCATTCATAAATTGCAGGTAGTAAAAAAGCGATTCAATTTAGCTAAAAGTGTATAAAAAAAGACAGACAAACAGGGATTATTGTTTTTTTATCTCAACCCGTCTGTTTTTTGCTTTTCCATCTTCATTTGAGTTCTCGGCAATTGGTTTTTCTTGACCAAAACCGATCGTTTTAATACGGTTTAAATCGATGCCTTTTTTTGTGAGTGCTGTTTTCACACTCGATGCTCTTTGCTCGGAAAGGGTTTTGTTGGAAGCTGGATTGCCAACGTTGTCGGTGTGACCTTCAATTGAAATTTTTAAGGTTGGGTTGCTTGATAGCATTTTATACAATTCGTCGATAATCGTTTGTGATTCGCTTTTGATGGCTGACTTTCCTGTTTCAAAGTTAATATAAAGGGTTAGGGATTCACCAGCATTAATTTTTTCGAACATTTCATTTGCTTGTATGTCTTGTTTCATCGATTCCTTTTCTGCAATTACCATGTCATATCCTTCTCCTTCTCCAGTCACTTGAACATAAACCCAAATCTCTTTTCCATCTTTTGTAAATTTAATGGTAGATCCCCAGTTTGTACAACCATTGCCAAAAGGAATATGACCTCCACTAATGCTCTCTCCGGAGGTTTTGTAATAGCTGTTGCACCATCCTTGATATTCTCCCATAATGACTCCCCCATTTTGTTTGGAAGCATTTTGAAAGTTTCTAAAAATTTGCAATCCTGAAGCTTGCTTTTGATTATCCTTTAAAAGATAGTTAAAAACCATGATTTTCCCTTCTACAACCTCTGAGTTTAATAAATTATCTAGTTTTGGATCTGGTTTGCCTATTGGAAAATTCATCATCCCAAACTCTACCTCTTCGCAATTTGAAATATAATAGTTTGGCATTCGATTAAAGATTGTATGATCTTTACAGTTTTCTGAATCGTCTTGGGCTTTTACATAATTACTTAAAATGGAACAAAATGTAACTAGTAAAAATGTTTTTAAAATGTGTGCTTTCATTTTTTTTGATTTAATTAGGTTATAAAAGTAATGATTTTTCTCAATAATTGGTAAGGATTTAATAAATATTTGGTGACCCCCAATATTTAATTTGAATCTTTTTCGAGATTGGGTAGGGTAAATATTAATTGGGTGCCTACTTTCAATTCGCTTTGAATATGGATTTTTCCACCATGTCGTTCTACAAATTCTTTACATATCAAAAGGCCCAATCCAGTACCCTTTTCATTAGCTGTTCCTACACTTGAATATTTTTTAGTGATATCAAATAATTTCAACAACTCATCGGGCGAAATTCCTATACCATTGTCGGATATCATAATGGTTACATCCGAAGAGGTGGATACAGCGGAAACATTAATTTCTCCACCCATATGACTGAATTTTATAGCATTAGAAAGTAAATTGCGCAAAATTGTATTCATCATGTTTACATCCGCATATATTTGGATGTTTTTTGATTCCAATATATGAATGTGTATGTTTTTTTTAGTTGCATTTGGTTGCATGATTTCTAAAACCCTTTCGCAAAAGGATGTAAAATCGATTATTTCTGGGTTAAATGGAATTTTTCCGGATTCTGAAAGTGCCCAAGTTAATATATCTTCAAGTAGGTCATAAGCAAGAGTAGCTGACTTATGGACATACGATATTTGTTTTTCAATTTCCGTAATACTGTATTGATGTATGTTGCTTTGAATGAGTTCTAAAAATCCCAATATGGAGTTGAATGGAGTTTTCAAATCGTGGGCAAGTAAAGACATAAAGTAGTCTTTTCCAGTAATTAACTTTTGTAGATGTTCGTTTTTAATTTGAATATCTTCTTCGATTTTCTTTCTTTCTGTTATGTCTTCAATCATCCCAGTCCATACCACCTCATTTTGGTTGATCATACGAGGAATTGATTTAAAATAGACCCAAACAATAGTTTTTTTAATTACAAATCTGCCTTCCCATATAAATGGTGTTTTGTCTGTGTTTGCCTTTACATTTAACCTTGCAAATTCATCTTTATCTTCAACGTGTATAAAGTTTAATAAAATCCCAGGATTCTGAAAGAACTCCATTCTGTCCATTTGTAAAATCTCGAAAAATCGATCGTTTGCAAAATCTACAGCATAGGGTGTTTTGTTCGTTAGTAACCAATTGTTTTTAATAAGCGATTGATTTTGGAACACTCTTAAGCGATATACACCCACGGGCATAGTGTTGGATAAATCGATGTATAATTGGTTGCAGAGAGTATTTGATTCTTCAGTTTTATCCCAACAACTCCCTTGGTTTATCTGATCGGTGTTCTGCATATTTTTTGTTTTGCGTTTTATAGCCTTGGTTGTTAATTTGTCAATCTTTTGTTACAGGGTATCGCAAGAAAAATGGTTTTAATAAAAATACATTTTCGTAAAAGAATAATTTTTAAATATAACTATTCTTTTATTTCAGATGACAGAATCTCCATAATATTTTTTTTAAGATCTGTATTTGTTTGAAAAATGAAGCAAAAAAGCAATGCTTTAAGATTAAAAAAATGGGATATGTGGCTTTATGTGTATTCCTTTATTGCTTAATTACTTTAATTTTTGATACAGAATTTGCAGATTTAATTGTCAAAAAGTAAATCCCTGATTTTGTGTTTAATCTGATTTCTGCTTTTTGGGAGTTTTTATATAATGTTTTGCTTAGCATCTCACCAATGACGTTTGTTACAGTTATTTCAAATTCATCCAAATTCCGACCCAAGTCTATGGTAATTTGCCCTTGAGTAGGATTAGGAAAAACTAAAATTTCTCTGTCAGTTATGCTTTCATTAACTTCAATAGTAGTTATGGCTATGCAAGCGGATGTGTCGATGCAATTGTTTTGATTAATAACCACCGCATAACTGCCATTCATGGTTGGTGTAAATTGTTGATTGGTTTCTCCTACTATTTCCGAATTTCCGCTCGTGCAATTTAGCCATTGATAGGTTGCTACATTGGCATTTGCAGATAATATCACCCCATTTTGAGTTATGGTGGTATCTACCTGTGTGATGGTTAAATTTATGGTAATGGTGCTATCACAGCCAGCTGCATTCGGAATAATAGCAGTTTTGATACCCGAAGTTGAGTATACTTGACCATCGGGCGCTGTGTATGAGTTACAAGCTGTTTCAGAAATAGATGCATACGATTGAAGTGTGTTTACCACAATTGGAATAACCTTGGTGGTGTCGATTCCTAAAATTGTGTCTGTTATCGTAAGACTTACAAAATAAGTATTTGGAGTATGATATGTGTGACTTGGGTTGGGAGAGGTGCTTGTATTTCCATCATCAAAGTTCCAAAAATAGGTATCTCCATCTATACACTCTTGTGTAAAATCGATAGTGGTAGAATCGCAAGTTGGGTTCGATTGGAAACTGAAATTAGCAATTAGTAATGAATTTTTTTGGATACTATCAGACAGAACTACACTCCATAACCCTAGACTATCCTTGAATTGGAATTGAACTTCGTGTTTTCCCTTCGGTAAATGAGCTAAATTTATATTGTTCATTAAATTTACATTTTGATTTGGGGTAACCGCTATGTTTACCACATTTGCAAAATCATTGTCAAACCAATAACGATATTCGGTTATACTATTTTGAGTTACAATTTGTTGAGGTGTTTTATAAAATAAATTGCTCGTCACACTGCTCCATAAACCAGCATTGTCTTTAAAACGGATATTGAAGTGATGCACACCATTAGGTAAAGTACTCATCGAAATTAATTCGTTGATATTCAGTTGCTGTTGAGTTGGAGTGTTAACCACAACTGCATTTGAATAATCGTTGTTTAACCAATATTCGTATGCTACAATATTTGGTGTGCCATTGTTTTCAGGAAGAGCTGTTTTGTAGAAAATGCTACTCGAAACGCTACTCCATAAGCCAGTATTGTCTTTAAACCGAATATTAAAAATATGTATTCCGTTGTTTAAAGCGCTCATCGAAAATAATTCGTTTATACTTATATGTTGCTGAATCGGAGTGTTTACAATCACTGCATTTGAATAATCATTGTCTATCCAATATTGGCAAGAAATAATTTTAGGGGCTGGATTGCTTTCTTGAGCAGAAGTTTTGTAAAAGAAGTGACTTACCACACTGCTATATTTTCCCAAATCATCGAAAGATCTAAAATTTATGGTGTTAATTCCCTGAACAAGACCTGTAGTTGGAACGGTTTGGTTAATCATTAATTGTTGTGCTAAAGCTACCATTGTGGTAGTTTTGTTTGCAAAATCATTGTTAAACCAGAATTCGTAACCAACAATTTTTGGTGTTGAAGTATATTTTATCTGTAAATCATCAATAATTATTTCGCTGGAACTAGTGATGTCATTAACCAAAAATTTAATGGTTGTAACCATTTGATTAATACTAATTGCTTTGATTTGAGGAGTTGAATTTGGCACTCCGCTATTCACCGGCAAAGCGCCAAGTGTTGCACCGCCAAATACGACATCATCAAGGATAACTTGTCCTTGCGATCCCCAGTTTCCAGCAATTTCCATCTCCTTCCAAATGATTGAATCGACCATTGTGGGAGATGGGAATGAAATGATTAAGGTAGTTTTATAATTGTCGAAGCAACTCGAACCGCAAATTGATTTCCCAAAAGAAAAAACCTTAGTGCTTCCAAAATTCGTATTATTAACTATACCTGGAGGCGATAAGAAAGTCCCTGTTGATTGGAATGATATTGCAGGATTCAAATTGCTTGATTCAAATCCCTCATTTAATACTGTTTGGGCATTTATCGCTACAGCAATACATGAGAAAATAAACCACAGTATATATATCTTTTTCATAGTTAGTTATTTTGAGCTCCAACTTGTATCTGAATTTGCAAATCACCATTTGCATCCGTTGTAGGAGCAATATTTTTTAGTTGAATATGCGGATTTAATGGAACAGCTCCTTCTTTATATGGGAATGTGCCACCATAAATGCCTACTTGTGTTCCATCTGTTCCTACATACGTTGCAGGGTTTTGGAGATGAAAATTGCTTAAATAACTAAACGTACTTCCAGTAAAGTTTACAAAAGCCGAAGACGTTGGTACATTAACATAGCTGTTAATTATTGTTGGGTTAGCTCCATAATTAGGTGAATTGCTAGCACATAATGAATTTCGAAAAGTGTTACCATTACTGGTAGTTAAATATACATTTGAAAAATAATTATTATTCAATTGATTATTATCTCCCAAGAAAGTCATTGAACAACCCCAGCCACAGTAAATTGGAGCACCCAACATAATATTGTTGTTAATGAGGTTGCCGTTTGTATTTAGTATGCCACCATCTATAATGTTATTAGAAATTAACACGTTTTGTGCATTTAGCAAATCAATATTTCCTACAAAAACATTGTTTATTAATGCCAAATTGGTTGTAGGATTTGATAAATCTCCTTCAGCACTAAACGTCCCATTAATTTTACATCGTTTAATAGTTACGTTATTTACGGAATGATTAGTAGTGATTAAGATAGAACTCACTATTTCAACACCTTCTAAATAGAACAAATCAGCATTTTCGTTAAGAACAAAATTCCCATTAATAATAGTCTTCCCTGTTGCTAATGTAGAATCAACATAATGCCCTGCTCCAAAAATCATTAGCTTTTTGTCAAAAGCTACTGGCGGTGTAAAGGTATGCCCCGACAAGTAAAGCGTATCCCCATTTTGAGCAGCAGTATAAGCTGTTGCAAGAGCGGTATTGCCTTTAATTATTTGAACTCCTGTTGAAGAATG
>CAZZHH010000028.1:25333-40697 GCA_964653595.1 uncultured Lentimicrobiaceae bacterium | reverse complement strand
ATGTTTAAACACAAAATATGACAAATTTTGATTTTTATCGGTCAGTAGTGATTTTGTTATATTTTTTTTGTAATTACTTTTGATATTAAGACGACAAAGTTACTAAAAATTGAACTCATCGAGTATTAACTAAATTGTATTTTTCTGTTAACGTTTATCCGAATAATATCAAAAGCTGTGTTATAATCTTATAATACCACATTTGCAATTCAATCAAAAATCGTATCTTTGCAAAAATTTTGACTAAACGTATAGTCAGACATCTTTTATATATATCACAAATACAGAGAGTTACATAAAGAATGAAGAATATTAGAAACTTCTGCATTATTGCACATATCGATCATGGTAAAAGTACCATTGCCGACCGTTTATTACAATATACAGGAACAGTTTCCGATCGTGATATGGTTACACAAGTGCTTGACGACATGGACTTGGAGCGCGAGCGTGGAATCACCATAAAAAGTCATGCTATCCAAATGGATTTTTCATATAAAGGGGAAAAATTTGTTTTAAATTTGATTGATACTCCAGGTCATGTTGATTTTTCGTATGAAGTATCACGCTCTATAGCAGCCTGCGAAGGAGCTTTATTAATTGTTGATGCAACACAAGGGATTCAAGCTCAAACTATTTCCAATTTATACTTGGCTATTGAAAATGATTTAGAGATTATTCCTGTTCTCAATAAAATGGACATGGATAGTGCCATGCCAGATGAGGTAAAAGATCAAATAGAAGATTTAATTGGTTGTAACCGAGAAGATATTATTGAAGCTAGTGGAAAAACGGGTATGGGTATTCCTGAAATATTAGAAGCTATCATCCATCGAGTTCCTGCTCCTAAAGGGGATTCATCGGCTCCATTGCAAGCACTGATCTTTGATTCTGTTTATAATTCATTTAGAGGAATTATTGCTTATTTTAGAATTATCAATGGAACAATTAGAACTTCCGATTTTGTTAAATTTATTTCTACTGGTAAAGAATATCATGCCGATGAGATTGGTGTATTAAGGCTAAAACCGGAGCCTAGAAAAGAGATGTTTGCAGGAGATGTTGGTTACATTATTTCGGGGATAAAAACTTCCAAAGAAGTGAGAGTAGGGGATACCATAACCCATGTTTCTAATCCTACAACAAACGTAATTAGTGGATTTCAAGAGGTAAAACCAATGGTCTTTGCTGGTGTGTATCCTATTGATGCTGATGATTATGAAGAGTTAAGAGCATCTCTAGAAAAACTTCAACTTAATGACGCATCCCTCACCTTTGAGCCAGAATCTTCGGCAGCGCTTGGGTTTGGTTTCCGTTGTGGATTCTTGGGTCTCTTACATATGGAAATTGTACAGGAACGCCTTGATAGAGAGTTTGACATGGATGTCATCACCACTGTTCCGAATGTCTCTTTTCGTGTAATTACTACCAAAGGGGAAGTGGTTGAGGTTCACAATCCAAGTGGAATGCCTCCGATTCCTAACATTGACACCATTGAGGAACCTTATATTTTAGCTCAAATTATCACCAAATCTGAGTATTTAGGCAATGTGATGAAGTTATGCATCGACAAAAGAGGTGTGTTGCTAAATCAAGTTTACTTAACTAGTGATCGAATTGAAGTTACCTTCGATTTGCCTTTAAGTGAGATTGTTATCGATTTTTATGACCGATTAAAAAGTATTTCTAAAGGGTATGCCTCTTTCGATTATCATATTAAAGATTATAAGCCTGCCAAATTAGTTAAATTAGATATTTTGTTAAATGGAGATTCTGTGGATGCTCTCTCTTCTCTTATTCATGTCGATAACGCATATAGCTTTGGAAGACGAATTTGTGAAAAGTTAAAAGAGTTAATCCCTAGACAACAATTTGATATTGCCATACAAGCTGCTATTGGAGCTAAAATAATCTCTCGTGAAACGGTTAAAGCAGTTCGTAAAGATGTTACTGCGAAGTGCTATGGTGGAGATATTTCTCGTAAACGTAAGTTGCTCGATAAACAGAAAAAAGGGAAAAAACGGATGCGCCAAATTGGAAATGTAGAAGTTCCTCAATCTGCTTTTATGGCTGTGCTGAAGCTTGATTAAGTAATCTTCTTTATGTATTCTTTTACTACTTGATAAAACACATCCGGGTTGTCTACATGCACCCAGTGACCTGAATCATCTATTTCAACCATCGTTGCATTTGTGAAATTTTGGGAAATCAATCTTACATCTTCATTATTAATGTAATCTGAATGACTTCCTTTTATAAAGAGTGTTTTTGTGTGGATTGGGTTTGGGATCTTTATTCCAAAAAATATTTCCGAAAAATGATCGCTAATCGCTTGTATGTTTATTTTCCAGCCCAAAATATCTCTACTTTTCCAGTGTACATTTTTTAATATAAATGATTGGATTCGTTTGTCTATGATCGATTTAGAAACATAATTCTCAACTTCATAACGGTGCTTAAACTCCGAAAGATCGTTATTTTGAATTAATTCCAATATTTCAATATGCCCATATTTAGGTTCATACTCTCTTAAACCCATGTCGACAATGATTATTTTTGAAAAAAGAGTTGGGTTTTCTTCTAGTGTTTTTAATAGTATTTTGCCTCCAAGTGAGTGTCCTACAACAATGGGGTTTTCTAATTTTAAATCGGATATCAACTCTTTTAGATCATCTACCAATGCCTCTAATCTAAAATTTGGATGATGAGGAGATTGCCCATGATTTCGTAAATCAGGAATGATTATTTTTTTATTTATTTCTGAAGAGAGTTTGCGCGAGAAGGAAACCCAGTTGTCTGAACTTCCAAACAACCCATGAAGTAGGATTATTGGATCTCCTTCACCAAATTCCCTATAGAATAATTTCATGTGCTGATAGTTTTGTTTGTTACAAAGTCTTGTTCCGTTTTATGAAAA
The DNA here is from genome assembly GCA_964653595.1 of uncultured Lentimicrobiaceae bacterium. Classification (GTDB taxonomy): domain Bacteria; phylum Bacteroidota; class Bacteroidia; order Bacteroidales; family WCHB1-69; genus JBAXTE01. The sequence goes on along the minus strand of CAZZHH010000028.1, from coordinate 37,780 downwards.
AATATTATGATTTAAATTTAATTTTTTCATATGGAAACTCTTTAGCAAGTTCGCCCGAATAATAAAAGTCGAATCCTACAGCGCCAAAAGTGTATTTCTTTTCTCCAATTTCGATGGTAGAACCACCCACTTTTGGATCGGGTTTAGGAACAGATGAGATAAATCCAACGTTAAAAAGAGTCGTTAAAATCTCAGGTCGATTGGAAATATCATGATTGGCTCTTTCCCATTGATTTTTTACCTGGTGAAGGAAAAGTCCTGCATATACGTAAGAATAAAAGTGACTTTTGTAATCTACAAAGCGATCAAAGCGAGCTTTTTCAATGTCGGTTACATCCTTCCCATAATCTAATAGTGTTTCAAACTTTTCACCAAGATAATAGGGGGATTTTTTATCTTTTAGATTCCGTTCAATTTCAGCAGCAGTAAAATCTTTAATGCCTGTTACTCCTAATGAAAATTGACTTTCAACGGATAATACTTTGTATGGTGCTATATACGTTTTGAAAATTTCACGCTTAGAATTGAATAATCGAATTTGTTCACCAATTAAACAGCAAACGATGAGTCTAGATTCTACTCCACACAATTGAGCAGCACTATCAATCATGGCTTTGTCTCGTCTTATGGATTCCTTTAATATCGGCCACTCAGGAACATTCATCCATGTAAAACAATTAAAAAGGGTGTCCTCTTTACGGATTTTTGTATTAAAAATCTCTTCTCCTTTTTTAATTAAAGCTTCATAATCTTTGTTACCTTCCAGTTTTAACTCTACTGCAGCTATCATTTTGGATGCTAAAGATGCGTCTTTTGAATTTGATAATGCTTCTAGCATAAAGTTGGCGTTTACCGGATAAAACTTGCTGATTACCATTATTTTGTAATAATCTAATGATCTTCTATTGTCAAGCCCAGCAAAATAGGCAGAATCGTTAAAAACTCGATTGTTATCCTTTTTTGCTAATGCTTCATAAACTCTATCATTTTTGTCAACACCACCTGGATCGTTTGTGATTTTGAATTTAACAGCAAAGTAGACTACTGTAAGTAAAAATCCATAACATGCAAATCCAAGGATGGTTGCATATAAGGTGTATTTGCATATTTTTTTTAAAGAAAAAAAACGTTTTAACTTCTTAACGCTCATGTTGTCAGTAGTTTGTGTTTGTGTTAACTCAAATTTTGCGCAAAATTACAACTTTTTTTTGCATTTTTAACTGTTTTTCTTGGAGTTTGTTTCTTTATTTTTTTTGCTTTTACTCATGTTTCGTCTTTCATAAACCAGAATTATGAGCAAAAAAAAGCGGAATTCAATTCCGCTCTCATAGAAATCTTAATATACTATTCCATTGGGTTACTATCATTATTTTTAGGAGGACAAATGATCTGGTTTATTTTAGTTTCGAAAAACATTGCTATTGAAACAATTAAAGAAAGCCATAATCCGACGCCAACGAATTTAATGGAAGATTTTTCAGCTAAAAACGCAATATGTAAAAATAGATAACCTAAAATGACAACAATAACAATTTTAGAAATTTGCACAAAGCTATCTTTTTGCACCCATGTTTGGTATAAAATATTACCACAAGCTATTGGTATAATGATCAAGAGTAGGTTGAGAAAATTAAAACGATCGAAAATGGTGAAAAATAGCCCCATCCCTGTTTTTGAAACGGATCCAAAAGACCCTAAACTCATTGAAAAATAGGGAAAAAGAAGATAGAAAAATAGGATCAACAGTGTTAGTAGTACAATAGGTTTTTTAATAAAATTTTGTGCTTCCATGTTTTGATTTTTTTGGTTTATATAACACAAATATATAAAATATTTTTAATTTATTAGTGTGTTGTAGATAATAAATAAGTTATTTTCTAAAAATTAAAACAAAATTAATATTTGTCTCATATAGATAGCTTTCTTGCAAAAATCATTATTGTGGAAGGTTGTGTTTTACAGTAATGTTGGTATTTAATACCATTTATTAGAGTTAAAGGTAAAATATTTGAAATTGTCACACTGAGTTTATCGAAGGATTATATGCAGAGGCTAACAATAAACACTTCTATAAACTCAGTGTGACAACCAAAATTTTAAAACCCATAATATTTTAAAACAGAACCTTGTGGAATAATTTTTTTTTGATATTTTTCTCATCTGAAGATTTGTTATCCATTTTTTTAGAGAATCTTCCCAAATTATTATTCAAGGTTTTCATAGGAATAAAATCTTTTTTTTAGTTTTTTTCATTAGAATATGATTCTTGTTACTGATTGTCGATTTTTGAACATCTCTGTTGGATTTTTTTGGTTTAAACATTGCCAAAATTGGCTAAAATGGATTTTTTTTTGTTATTTTGCTAAAAAATTCAAACATAAAAATAATGGATAAGATTAAACGAAAATCGGTAATTGATATTATCTCTCGCCCTGAGACAATTGGAATTGGGAATACGGTTAATGTAAAGGGTTGGGTTCGAACTAAAAGATCGAATAAAGAGGTAGCTTTTGTTGCGTTAAATGATGGATCTATCATACATAATATTCAAGTGGTAGTTAACCTAGCCGATTTTTCTGAAGAGGTAATGAAATTGATTACTACCGGTAGTTGTATCAGTGTAAATGGGATTTTAGTTGATTCACCTGCCCAGGGACAATCTGTAGAAATATCTGCAAAATCTATAGAAGTGTATGGAACAGCTGATTCCGAAAAATATCCTTTGCAAAAGAAAGGGCATACCCTTGAGTTTCTGCGAGAAATTGCTCACTTAAGACCTCGTACAAATACCTTTGGAGCGGTATTACGCATTCGTCATCACCTTGCTTATGCATTGCACAAATTTTACAACGATAAAGGTTTCTTTTATCTTCATACTCCAATTATTACTGGCTCCGATGCAGAGGGTGCAGGAGCTATGTTTAGAGTTACTACTCTGGATTTGCACAATTTACCGCTTACCGAAGAGGGAAATGTGGATGTGTCAAAAGACTTTTTTGGGAAGGAGACTAATTTAACTGTATCAGGTCAATTGGAAGCTGAGTTAGGCGCATTGGCATTGGGAAAAGTCTATACCTTTGGCCCTACTTTTAGAGCTGAGAATTCAAATACACCTCGCCATTTAGCTGAATTTTGGATGAATGAACCAGAAGTTGCCTTCAACGATATCCACGACAATATGGATCTTGCCGAAGAGTTTATTAAATACCTAGTTCAGTATGCACTTGATCATTGTATGGAAGACCTCAAGTTCCTAAACAATATGTATGATAAAGAGTTAATTGAAAGACTGCAATCGGTTGTCGATACAGATTTTGTTAGAGCTACTTATTCTGAGGCAGTAGATATTTTATTGGCTTCAAATCAAAAGTTTGAGTTTAAAGTAGAGTGGGGTATTGATTTGCAATCGGAACACGAACGCTACTTGGTGGAAAAACATTTTAATAAACCTGTAATCCTAACCGACTATCCAAAAAAGATCAAAGCATTTTATATGAAGCAAAATGAGGATGGAAAAACGGTGAGAGCAATGGATATTTTATTCCCCAAAATTGGAGAAATTATTGGCGGTTCACAGCGAGAAGATAACCTCGAAAAATTGTCTTCCTGGGCTGCAGAGATGGGAATACCTGAAAAAGATATTTGGTGGTACTTAGATACACGTAGATTTGGATCTGCTCCTCATAGCGGGTACGGACTAGGATTTGAACGTCTGGTTCTATTCGTTACAGGGATGTCAAATATTAGAGATGTAATTCCTTTCCCTAGAACTCCTCAAAATGCAGAATTTTAATTTTTATCTTTATTACTAAGACTTGACCTTTTTAATTTATTTTCGTATATTGTAATCTAATCAATTCACGTTTACCTATGATTCATCAACGACTAGAACAGAAACAACTGCAAAAGCTTTCACCACAGCAAATACTGCTGATGAAGTTATTGCAAGTTCCTGCAATTTCACTCGAGCAAAGGATTAAACAAGAAATTGAAGAAAATCCTGCACTCGATGATGAAGTGGAAGACGATGTTGATAATTCTGATCCCGAATTAGATTTTAGCAATGAAGATGCTTCAGATGATAACGAGGAACGAGAGGAGAGAGCCGAAAATGAATTTGAATTTTCTGATTACTTTGATTCTGATGATTATGATATCCCCGATTATAAGCTAAATATTAATAATCAAAGTCCAGATGAAGAGCGTAAAGAACGCCCTATTGTCAGTGGAAGTTCAAATATTGAATCCCTCGTTGATCAACTTGGAATGCTCACAAGCAACGAGACTGACAAATTGATAGCGATTCAAATTATTGGCAACCTCGAAGATTATGGTTATCTTACTCGTGACTTAGAAGCAATCACCGACGATTTGGCATTTAATCACAACATTATGGTCAATATCTCTCATGTGGAAGATGTATTGATTCATGTAGTTCATCAACTTGACCCAGCTGGTATTGGTGCAAGAACATTACAAGAATGTCTTTTAATTCAGCTAAAACGTCACGAATTCTGTTACTCTGCTGAAATTCTTAGAGCTATTGAGATAATTGAAAAATATTTTAATGAATTTACTAAAAAACATTATCAGAAAATTATTGGCTTTTTGAATTGCACAGAGGAGGAATTTAAATCTTCCTTAAATGAAATTTTAAAACTTAATCCTAAACCGGGTGGGTCACTCAACGATAGCGGTGGAAACAATTATGTAGTACCCGATTTTTATGTTAATAATAATAGAGGGAAACTTGAATTATCCCTTCATCAACGAAATTCACCAGCCCTAAAGATAAATAACCAGTATCGGTCGATGTTTGATTACTACAACCATAGCGATATCGGTGGATCTAAATCGGGCCAAGAAGCTGCTCAGTTTGTCAGACAAAAAATCGATTCAGCAAAGTGGTTTATCGATGCTATTGATCAAAGAAAAAGAACACTTCAAATTACCATGGAAGCAATTCTTGATTTTCAAAAAGACTTTTTTCTAAGTGGAAATGAAGAACATTTGAAGCCAATGATTCTGAAAGATATTGCCGAAATTATTAATATGGATATATCCACTGTGTCAAGAGTGGTAAATAGCAAATATGTTCAAACTCCATTTGGGACTTTTCTCTTGAAAAATTTCTTTTCAGAATCCCTTTCCACCGACTCAGGGGAAGAAGTATCTTCGAAAGAGGTGAAAAAAATATTGGCTGATTGTGTCAACGGTGAAGATAAAAAGAAACCTGTTACCGACGAAGAATTGAGCAAAATATTAAATAAAAAAGGATACCATATTGCTCGAAGAACAATTGCCAAGTACCGAGAAATGTTGGGTATCCCAGTTGCAAGATTACGAAAAGAACTTTAACTCGTATATTCGATTATGACAAACAAAGCTCCTTTTGCTTCCATTATTTCTATCTCTTTTCATCCAATTTTGTGGGTGTTTTATCTTCTTACTTTTATTACAATCCTTCACCAATCTACCTTTTCAAGTTCCTATTTTATGTTTCAATTTCTAGGTGCATGTTTCCTATTAACAATTGCATTTCCTATAGCTTTAATTTGGGTATTGTACAAGATGAAAAGGATAACCTCCATGCAAATGGATTCTAGAAATGAAAGATCTTTGCCTCTTTTTATAGTTGGCTTGTCCTATTATTTTGTACACTATCTATTTAAATTAATGATTTTACCCCAGAGTTTTCAACTACTCTTTTTGGCAGCCACTTTTATGGTTTTTATATGTATGATGATCACTTTTTTTTGGAAAATCAGCATTCATATGTTATCCATTGGTGCAACGATAGGATTTGTGATGGCGATTGGACTCCGCTATGAGTGGCTTATGCCACATATTGTGTTGCCATTACTGTTACTCGCAGGATTGGTGGGTTATTCCAGACTTAAACTAAATGCTCACACCCCAGCGCAAGTGTATGTTGGATTTATTGCAGGCTTTATGGTTATGCTAGTGGGCATTTTTTTAATTTGAAAATTTGAATTTCTTCAATTTGTATTGTGAAACTAGGTACTAATTAATAAAAAGGGTACCTAAAAAATCCATTCCAAAGTTATCACAAATAGTTTAATTTAAAAACCATCTATGGATATACATTTAAACCATTTTCTTTAATGCTTGCCACCATCTTTCTGGAATATCTTCTTGACAAGCAATCTCATAATCTTTGTATGAACAGGGTACTAGATAATGACGTTCGTAACGGTCTTTTTTTTCTGGTGGATAGGGTACTTCCATCCACCATCGATCACTTTTTTTACTTTTGTAAAATACAATATCATATGTGCCATTTTGGATGGAGACAAAGTACTTGATAAATTGGTCTTTATTTGCACTCATCAGTTCTTTCTTTCTGCCATAATAGCCATCTATCAGATACCACATAGCTTGGGCAATCAAGTGAGCAGATTGGTGATTGTTGTCCAAAATTGGGTTATATTCAAAAAAGCCAACAATAGATAATTTATCGCTCATGCCCGCAAAACGCATCATCTGACATAGCTCTTCTCCACTAAATCCATTTGGAGATCCATGTTCACATGCTGGTGAATCTGAGAGACGAACTGCCGATATATCTAACGTCAGAAAATCTGCACTCCTCAACATGGGTTCTGATTCAAAAACATTGTTGTGAATTTCCCCAAGTCTGAAAATGTCAAAATATAATTTATCCATCAAATCAATGGAATCGGAATCCACAAAATAGGTTTGATACCCAATGTTCGTGTAGTTAAACAAATAATTGGGCTGCTGAAGAATTATTTTGTTTAAGTACGATTTTGAGGACAAATCATCGTCCTCGCTTCCTAGGTCAAACATAGAGTCAATAGCTGCAATATTTATAACTCTTTTGCGCTTTTCAAAAGCTTTATAAATTGCCCAACTTAAATCTTGACTTCCACCAATCACTATTGGTAAAACATGATATTCTAAAAGAGTGTTAACTACTTCAGTGAGAGCAAAATAGGTGTCCGTTACACTCTCCCCAGGTATAATATTGCCCAAATCTACAATTTTAGGATTGGGAAAACCCGAAAATAATTTGTAAAACATAGTTCGTATATCATTGGGTGCTTCAGCAGAACCAGCATTTCCAGCACAATTTCTGTCTTCTGGAACTCCTACAATGGCGATGTTGGCTTCTTTGTAATTTGGAAAGGTGGCTTGAGATCTATTTATCTCAACAATATGCCCCAATTGATTTCTTTTATTGGAATCAAAATCAAATCCCAAAGTGCGTTCATTTAATGGCTCAAGATATACTTCAATTTCCATAACTATTTCTTTTTTGTCGTTGCTTTTTTTGTCCCTGCTGACTTTTTACTGGTGGTTTTTGTTTTGACAACTTTTGCCTTAGTGCCAACGCCCGAAGTAGATTTTGTTTTTGTAGGAGTAGATTCGATAATTGCTTTACATTCCTCTAGGGTAAGAGTTTCAGGAGTTTTTCCAACAGGAATTTTGTAGTTATTTTTGCCCATTGCTATGTAAGCACCATATCTACCCGACATGATTTTAATGCTATCGTCTTCTTCAAATTGTGCTAACACATTCTTTGTGTCGTTTTCTTCCGCTAATTTAATTGCATCTGCTAAGGTTAGTATCGAAGAGTCCGTTTTGCGTGGTAAAGCATAGTTTTTTGAACCAATTTTAATATAAGGACCATATCTGCCTACTGCCACCATTACATCTTCTCCATTATGTTGCCCTAAAGAACGTGGTGCATTCTTTTCTGCTTGTATTCGTTTCTCTTTGATTACATCGATTGATTCATCTAAAGAAATTGAAAGTGGATCCAATGTTTTAGGAATAGAGATAAAAACAGAATTATGCTTTATATATGGGCCAAAACGACCAATCGCCACAACGATCTCTTTTTCTTCAAATATCCCTACTGTTCTTGGTAAATCAAATAGTTTTAACGCCTCTTCCAATGTTATTGTTTCAATGGATTGAGTCTTGTTTAAACTTGCAAACTTTGGTTTTTCTTCTTCATCCGCAACCCCAATCTGAATCATTGCTCCAAAACGACCTAAACGGGCTATCACTTTTTTCCCAGTTTTTGGATCGATTCCCAATTCACGTTCGCCACTAACTTTTTCCGATTTTTCTAAAGTAATTTCAACTTGAGGATGGAATTTTTTGTAAAAACTAGCCATCATCGCAGACCATTTTATTTTACCTTCGGCAATTTCATCAAACTCTTTCTCTACTTTTGCAGTAAAGTTATAGCTCATAATGTCCTTAAAGTTCGAGGATAAAAAATTAGTCACTACTACTCCAATATCAGTTGGGAACATCTTGGCTTTTTCTTGTCCAAAATTTTCTGATTTAATTTCATGTTCGATCTTACTTGATTTTAACGTAAGAACATTAATTTCTCGAGTCTTTGAAGGTCTATCTTCACGAACTACATAATCTCTTTTTTGAATGGTCGAAATAATTGGAGCATAGGTAGATGGACGACCAATTCCTAGTTCTTCTAATTTTTTTACTAGGCTTGCTTCTGTATATCTTGGTGGATGTAATGAATACTTCTCCTGTGCACTTATCTGAATAGATTTGAGAGAGTCCCCTTTTTTTACGGGAGGAAGCATATTGCTGTCTTGGTCTTCTGCTTCATCATCATTCGATTCTAAATAAACTTTCAAAAATCCATCAAATTTTATTACTTCTCCAATAGAGATAAAAGTTTGAGTGGCATTTGATATTTCAATGGTGATGGTTGTTCTCTCTAGTTGAGCATCACTCATTTGGGATGCAATAGTACGTTTCCATATTAATTCATAGAGTTTGCGAGCCGAAACATCTCCTTCAATCGTGTGTTGATTGATATAGGAAGGCCGAATAGCTTCATGAGCCTCTTGTGCCCCTTTTGTTTTGGTAGCAAACTTTCGGGTTTTTGAATATTCTTGACCGTATTGCGATACTATCTCATTTCTAGCAGCCCCAATAGCCATGTCCGATAAGTTTACCGAATCGGTTCGCATATAAGTGATTTTTCCACTTTCGTATAATTGTTGAGCAACGGTCATCGTTCTCGATACTGAAAAACCAAGTTTTCGACTCGCTTCTTGTTGTAAAGTGGAAGTAGTAAATGGTGGTGCAGGCGATTTCTTGCCAGGTGTAGTATCAATAGATTTTATCGAGTAGTTCGCAGTTTTACAGATTTCTAGAAAAGCAAGAGATTGCTCTAAGGTGTCAAATTTTTCGGATAAGTCTGCTTTAAACGTCTGTTTCCCTTTGGAACTATCCACCTGAAACTCTCCAACTACTTTGTATGTCGATTTTGATACAAACTCGTGAATCTCTTTTTCTCTTTCAACAATCAATCTGACGGCAACAGATTGAACTCTACCAGCAGATAAGGATGGTTTTACTTTTCTCCATAACACTGGAGATAACTCAAACCCAACAATCCGATCGAGAATTCTTCTTGCTTGCTGTGCATCTACAAGACCCAAATTAATGTTTCTCGGATGATGGATTGCATGTTCAATTGCAGCTTTAGTGATTTCATGGAATGCAATGCGTTTAATCTTGTCATCAGATAGCGATAATGTTTCCTTTAAATGCCATGATATCGCCTCTCCCTCACGATCCTCATCGGTTGCCAACCAAACCGTTTCAGCTTCTTTAGATAATTTCTTAAGTTCGTTAATAATTCTAACTTTATCCCCCATGATTTCGTATTTTGGGTTAAAGTTGTTTGAAATGTCAATTCCAATGTCTTTTGAGGGTAAGTCTCTTACATGTCCCATGCTTGATCGTACTGTGTAATCTTTGCCTAGAAAGTTTTCAATAGTTCTTGCTTTTGCTGGTGACTCTACTATGACTAAGTTTTTTATCATTCGATGAATGTTTAATTCTGCAATTTTTTGGCTACAAAGATAGAGTATTTTTTAATTTATTAATATCTTTATTTGAAAGATGCGCTGATACCCATTTGTTCATCGAGCAAATCTGTAACTCCAATTTTCTATAAACTAACTTTTAAAATGAGTTGTTTTCAGTCTTAACTTATATGTTTTTTTTAGTTTTAATAAATGCTAATATTTTATTATAAATCCTAAAAAATGAGATAGTTGAATGTTCTTTTCTTGATAGTAAAGTATGAATTCTTAAAAAAACTTACATGTTGTCTTTTTTATTGCGAATTGAATAAATTTAGTTAGTTTTGCACTCTTATAATTTATTAATAGAAAAAAAAGAAAATATGAAAAAACTCGCTGTTGTTGCCTTTGGTGGTAACGCTTTACTTAGAGGCGACCAAAAAGGTACTTTCGACGAACAATTACGCAACGTTACGGATACTTGCGATAACCTACTTGAGCTCATCAAAAAAGGATATGATATTGTAATTGGACATGGAAATGGACCACAAGTTGGTAATGTAATGCTTCAACACGAAGCTGGTTCACGTATTTATGGTATTCCTGCTCAACCGATGCATTTTTGTGTATCTGAAACTCAAGGTTCTATTGCTTATTTGATTGAACAACAATTACGCAACTTGTTGAAAAAAAATGGCATTAATCGCAATGTAATCTCTTTGATTACGCCTGTTGTTGTAGATAAAAATGATACTGCTTTTCAAAATCCAACAAAACCGGTAGGTCCTTTTTATTCTAAAGAAGAAGCTGACAAAATGGAAGCGGAATTTGGATATTCATTCCAAAAAGATCCTCGCGATAGAGGATGGAGAAGAGTAGTAGCATCTCCAAAACCATTAGAAATTGTAAATTGGCAAATTGTGGAACGATTGGCTCGTGAAGGAAATATTGTTATTACTGTTGGCGGAGGTGGAATCCCTGTAATTGTCGACGAAAAAGGCAATTATTGTGGCGTAGATGCAGTTATTGATAAAGATTTAGCTTCTGCTACTTTAGCCGTAAAAGTTAAAGCCGACGAGTTTTTTATCCTTACAGACGTTTCGAATGTGTATATTAATTTTAATAAACCAGACCAAAAGAAATTAGAATTAGTTACCTTAGCTGAAGCCGAAAAATACATGAATGAAGGCCACTTTGCTGCTGGTAGTATGCAACCAAAAGTGAAAGCTTGTATGATGTTTGTTGAAAATGGTGGTACGGATGCAGTTATTACTGAAGCAACTCAATTGAAAAATGATGATTGCGGAACCCGCATAGTTAAGTAGAAGAAATAATAATAAAAATTAAATAAGGAGAAATTTGTTATGGGATTCAATCTAAGAAACAGAAATTTTTTAAAAGAACTTGATTTTTCTAAAGAAGAATTGGTTTTTCTTTTAAACTTATCCAAAGAACTCAAAAATGCTAAATATGCTGGTACGGAACAACAAAAGTTAAAGGGAAAAAATATTGCTTTGATTTTCGAAAAAACATCTACTCGTACTCGTTGTGCATTTGAAGTAGCTGCCCACGATCAAGGGGCCCACGTTACTTATCTTGAACCTACCGGTAGCCAAATGGGTCACAAAGAAACCGTAAAAGATACTGCTCGCGTTCTTGGTAGAATGTTTGACGGAATTGAATATCGTGGATTTGGTCAAAACATAGTGGAAGAATTAGCTCAATTTGCTGGTGTTCCTGTTTGGAATGGCCTAACCAACGAATGGCATCCTACTCAAATGTTAGCAGATGTGCTTACGATGATGGAACACTCTAACGAGCCAATGGAAAAAATTTCATATGCTTATTTAGGGGATGCTCGTTTTAATATGGGACGCTCTTTATTGGTTGTCGGTGCAATTCTTGGCATGGACGTTAGAATCGGAGCTCCTAAATCCTTATGGCCAGAAGCTAGTTTAATTAAAGAGTGTAATGCAATCGCCAAAAAATCTGGTGCTCGAATTACCATTACTGAAAGTGCTGAAGAGGCCGTTAAAGGAGCTGAATATGTTCATACCGACGTGTGGGTTTCTATGGGTGAAGCAAAAGAGGTTTGGGCTGAACGGATTAAAATGCTTACCCCTTATCAAGTAAATGCTAATATTATGAAAAAAAGTGGTAGAGCAGATGTTAAATTTATGCACTGCCTTCCTGCTTACCACAACTGTGATACAAAAGTTGGAAAAGATGTAGCTGAACAATTTGGAATGAAAAATGGTATCGAAGTTACAGAGGATGTCTTTGAAGGAACAAATTCTTTGGTTTTTGATCAAGCTGAAAACAGAATGCATACGATTAAAGCGGTAATGGTTGCAACTTTAGGCGCCTAATAAAAATGTCCTATAAACTTGTTTTTCTTCGTTGAACTTCGATTTTTTGAATTCTCAAATACAGCAGTATTATCGAATTAAAAAATCTTGTTCGCCTCGAAAAATCAAGTTTCTAGAACATTTTTAGCTCATATAGAAAGAGGAACTGGCATAACTGCGGTTCCTCTTTTTTTTTAAGTAATTTTTCTTCGTTGAACTTCGATTTTTTGAATTCTCAAATACAGCAGTATTATCGA
>CAZZHH010000028.1:5937-25233 GCA_964653595.1 uncultured Lentimicrobiaceae bacterium | reverse complement strand
CGAAAAATCAAGTTTCTAGAACATTTTTAGCTCATATAGAAAGAGGAACTGGCATCACTGCGGTTCCTCTTTTTTTTAGGTAATTGGGGAAGCGATTATGGAATTCCTGGAAAATAATTTACAATTTTGACCTTTAAATCTGGAAAATTCTCCACAACTTGAACTTTCACATCCGGAAAATTTTCTACTATTTGCCATTCGCCACATTCATCTGGAAAGTTTTCCACGTATTTTACCTTCAAATCTGGAAAATTTTCTACAAATTGTACTTTTACATCTGGAAAATTGTTTACAAATTTCACTTTGCCATACATTTTAAAGCCATTGCATTTACAGTCTTTGGTCAAGGGAGAGTCTGCAATAAAAGTAAAAGAGAGTAAAAACAGGGTGGCTGATAACAGTAAAAATCGTTTCATGATAAAAATGTTTTAAGATGTTTACAGAAGTCAGATATCTATCAAAAATCATTCCTAACTATTTTTGGGATAGAATATAGAAGGCTCAAAAGTAAAAACAAGAGAGGTAGTCGGATGATTCGACTGCTCATTTGCTAATGCGTAAACAAGGTTTGCTTAGTGCTTGGATATACTTATGTATCGTTGTTGAGTTTATGGAGCATGTTGAGCAAAAATAGAAGCAAGCTCCACCGAACAACAGCATAAATAAAAGATGAAGTAAAAAAGAAAATATCTGACATTGCAGTTGCGTATGAAATCTATATATAACTAGCTGAAAATGCCATTTTCTAGCCAAAAATAGCAAATATTCACTCCTATTAATGGCTTTTCAGTGAAATTGAATGTGATTCAGGTATAAATGGGCTACAAAACGTGCCTATTTATATCTTTTTTTGACTATTTATACCTTTTTTTACCTTAAAATGACTTAAACTTGACTATTCTTACCTATTTTTACCTAATATGTGTCATGAATAAATCAAAAAATACCTTTAAATATCTTTTTTAACTCGAGAAAAAACTTAAATAGGTCTATTGATAGCGATTTTTTATATAATAAATGAGTTAATTAAGTATAGATATCTGTTTTTTTTTGTTAATGTTTAATGAGTATTAGCGCCAATTTTCAAAAATGGACTCTTGGTTTGAAATTATTCATAAATGCTGTTGTAATTTATTGTTATTTTTTTGTTAATAATATTTTTTTAAAAAAATCATTCTAGTTACATTTGCGCCAAAAAAATTAATAAAAATATTCTAATAAATGAAAAAACTATTGCTAAGTGTATATCTTTGTGCATATAGTATTATGGCTATATCACAGCAATTTCCCACCCAACCATTTTTATGGATTAAAGCCGATAATATCAACAACAATGTGAATGTTTGGAATGATTTATCTGGCAATAACCATCATGCTAATTTTGTTGCAAACCATTCACAACCGGATAGCACTTTGTTTAACTTCAACAAGGCTATGATGGTGAATCAAAATGCAGGAAAATTTGTTATTAGCAGCGTTCCTAAGATTAATGAGGAACTGACAATTATCTCTGTATATAAGCCAACCAACTCGAATATTGAACGAGGTGTTTGGTTTATGAAATTTGACAGTATTCAAAACAGTCGTTTGACCACAAAGAGAATTAAATCGCTTAATACTGAAATTTCATATAGTGTAACCACAAAGTCAAAACCGACGATTAACACAACCCGCCCCAGATGGAAAAATCAGGATGTGGACACACTTGATAGCCATATCTATTTTGGCAGTAGCGACAGCTTGGGGTTTCATGGCAAAATTGCTGAATTCATTATTTTCGACAGTTATTTGAGTGACACAAACTTATTAAAAATCCACACTTATCTAGCAATTAAATATGGCATTAGTCTGTTTAAAAGCAACTACATGAATTCTTCGGCTCAAATTATCTGGAACTATCAAGAAAACAGTCAATACGGCAAAGAGATTGCTGGCATTGGCAAGGATACTCTGTTGAATATCAATCAAAAACAATCGGCGGCTGATGGTGGCGAAAATATGTTGTGCATTGCTGCCATATCAAAGAAGAAAAGTAATATCGAAAATAATTCAGAATTGAATCAAGGCGATTTTTTGGTTTGGAGTTGCAACGATGGAAGTATCACAGGAACTTCGGTTGACACCTTGCATCAAAACCAATTGGGAGGTTTGCCGTCTAAAAAATGGTTGATGCAAGTAACTGGAAACACTTCCAGAAATATCGCCACGCAAGTAGTATTCAACGGTGCACAGTTCGATACCCTTGGCAGATGTTTTATCGTGATTGACAGAAGTGCCACCGGTGATTTTTCACAAGCAAACAGTCAGATTATCGAAGCGGACAGTATAGAAAAGCTATAGTAAATCCTAGAACTAATATTGGAACATCCGTAAATATTACTAGAGCTCAGTTTATAGATATGAACAACGATGGGTATGTTGACTTAGTGACATCAGATGGTGAAAATAATTTGGATGTCTACTATTCCACGCTCAGTAAAGTAAACTTGCTTTCAACGGTTTATACTCCTACTGGCAGTAATTTCTCAATGGATTACTCGCTCTCGGAATGTAGCCAAAAATCACCATCACGCAACTGGCAACTAGCCTCTGTAGCCATGTATGATGGTCATACGGGAGATGGAGCTAGCAACACATTGACCACTTTTGAATACACAAATCCGTACTACGACCGTTTCGAGCGTACCTCGTTCGGTTGCGAGAACGTAATCACCCGTTCGCACGACACCCGTAACAACAACGCCGTCTACCGAACGGTGACCGAAGCCTACCATAATACCGATTACCTGTTTAAAGGCATCAAGAAATACGAGGTGCTGAAAGATGCATCGGGCAAAAAGTACGTTGAAACCGTTTATACTTACAAGCACAAACGCATCAGCACCGGTGAAGAAGTCCCAGATAGTATGTTACGTTGTTTTGGTGATTATTATCCTGCTATTTCGGTCGAAGACAAGTATTTTTATGAAGGTGAAGCAAACTATTCGATTCATGCTCAAAAAAGATATACGCACGGGAAATTTGGCAATGTGGTTGAATATCAGAATCTAGGCGATACAGCAGATGCTAGCGATAATGTGAAAGCGGTAATTATGTATGACAGCATCCCATCAATTCATGTGATGGCATTGGCAAAAAACATTTCGGTGTATTACGGTTCCGATTTGTTGCGATCGCGAAATGCTGATTACGACAACATGGGACGTTTGACCTCAATTACCTTGAATCATGATGGCGAAACTACTGTTAGTACTTATGCTTATAACAACGATGGAAACATTGCCACTGTAACCCAACCGGAAGATTACAACGGGGATCGTAAAGTGATCAATATTGTATACGATACTATTTTGAAAACATATCCGATTTCGGTTACAGATGAGTCAAGTTTTAGTTCGAGTACTGATTACGATTATAAATTTGGAAAACCATTACGAACCACCGATATCTCGGGCAATTATATTAACTACAACTACTATCCAGATGGTCGATTGAAATCGATTGTGTCTCCTTACGAAAAAGAAAACGGCATTCCTTACACCATCAAATTCGAGTATTGGGACAATCATTCACATGCGTGGGGGGATGTTGACAATGTGCCATGGGCACGAACCCTGCATTACGATCCTGCCAATGGCAACAACTTGATCAGCACTGTGTTGTTTTCCGATGGATTAGGCAGAGCCATTCAAACCAAGAAGAAATCGGTGGTGAATAACATTACAATGATGGTGGTTTCGGGAAAAGTGAGTTACGATGCCTTTGGACGAGCAGATAGTACTTGGTATCCGATTACGGAAGGACTAAATTCCGATTCCATTTTCAATCCAAACATCGACACACAAAATCCATCTATTACAACATACGATGTATTAGACAGAGCCATCGTGTCAGTGGCTCCCGATCAAACCACAACAAACATTAGTTATGGATTTGGCAGTGACAAATATGGAGCTTTGCGATTTAAAACATCACAAACCGATGCATTGGGCAATATTACTCAACAGTTTAAGGATGTCCGTGGTTTACAAACCACGTTGATTGATGCATTGAATGGATACACCTCATTTATTTACAGTCCGTTGGGCGAACTGCTAAGCAGCACCGATCCGGAAGAGAATACCACCACCCATCAATACGACCAATTGGGGCGGAAAATCCAAACCACCCATCCCGATGCCGGAACCAGCAATTTCGTGTACGACAATGCAAACAACCTGATTTCGATGCAGACGCAGAATCTAATCAACGAATCGAAGCAGATAAATTACGTGTACCGATACAACAAGCTGATAGAAATCCATTACCCTAATTATCCTCAAAACGATGTCTATTACGAATACGGCGATCATCACGCAGAAAACAATGCGGGCAGAATCATCAAACAACAGGATGCCTCCGGAGTGCAAACATTTGAATATGGAAAATTGGGTGAACTTATTAAAAATATTCATACCTTTGTAGTGCCTGGTGGAGAAACCTATACTTTTGCTATGAATTGGACGTACGACAGTTGGAATCGAATACAAGAAATGACCTATCCGGATGGAGAAGTAATCAAATACACCTACAACCTAGGCGGGCAATTGAATACCGTAACGGGCACTAAAACTACCAATTCATACAATTATATAAATTCCATAAAATCTGATAAATTTGGAAACAGATTAAAGATTGAATATGGCAATGGCACTTATGCCAATTACACATATAATCCAACCACGTTAAGACTGAGTAATCTGACATCATACAATAGCCAAGACGAGGAAATGCAAAACATCAATTACACGTATGATGATGTGAGCAATATTACTCAAATTAATAATTCTGCCACTGCAATGTCGAATGGCTTGGGAGGAAGTTCTGTTTATAATTACTCTTACGATAAATTATATCGCTTATACCATGCAGCTGGGCAATGGGGTAATAATAATAATTTCTCGTTGACGATGAAATATTCGGCATCTGGAAATATCACCAACAAAACTCAGTATGCACAAACCACCATCAATGGCTCGGCGGTAACCATCAACTACAACAGAGATTATAATTATGGTGGTTCGCAACCTCATGCGATTACCAACATCAATGGCGGTAAGTTGGGTTTTGTATGGGATGCCAATGGCAATATGACTAAATACTCAAACGATGCTGAAAAAACACACCGCACTCAGTGTTGGGATGAAGAGAACCGACTGATCGCAGTTAAAGACGAAAAATATCTGAGCAATTATCTATACGATGCCGCAGGTGAACGGGTATGGAAATTGGGAGGCAAAGTGCAACAGATGCTCATCAACAACGAGCAAACGGTGGATTTCGTGGATATGAACGAGAACAAGACCCTTTATGCCAATCCGTATATGGTGGTGAATGACAGGGAGTACACCAAACACTACTACATCGAAGGGCAACGGATTGCCAGTAAGATTGGGGGCGGGTTGGCTCCTTCGGTGGTACCATATACAAGCCGAATACAGCCACTAGTAGCAAATTACGACAGCATCCAAAGTGGCTTATTGAACCATTGTTACAGTGCCAATAGTTGTGCTGATTTTCTTTCAGAGACAACGTCATATGGACAATCATTTCTATCGATTAAAAAATGTGCTGATGCTGACTACGAAGAACCCGACCGTTACTTCTATCACTCCGACCACATCGGCTCCAGCAGCTTTATCACCGATAATAAGGGAAAAGCCAGCCAACACCTCCAATATCTTCCCTTCGGTGAGCTCTTCGTGGAACAGCGAAGCACCGCCAATTACTACACGCCTTATAAATTTAGTGGGAAAGAAAAAGATGAGGAAACTTCTTACAGTTATTTCGGGGCGAGGTATTACATGAGCGATGTTAGTGTTTGGTTGAGTGTGGATCCAATGAGGGATAAGTATTCTAACATTTCACCATATGCCTATTGCAACTGGAACCCGATAAATCTGATTGACCCGAATGGGATGGAATGGGGCGAGCCAGGAAATGATAAAAAGCAAGCATCCGATACTAAAACAGCTCAAGGTTTTTATAATGTAGCTGAATTATATAAAAAACAATTTATTTCTGATTATGATAATAAGCAAGAACAAATTAACAAATTAGATGTTAATTCAAAAAATTATAAAACAAATTTGGCTGGGTTAAAAGAACAACAATCAGAGGCAATGGCTGGGGTAACAGCAATGCAGGGAATAATGGATGATATTACTGCAGCGGGTAATGATAAGAACAATTGGTTTACTTTTAACCCTCAAAACGAAGAATCCATTAATCTTGGGCTTTCAGCCAAAAAAGATGAAAATGGAAATGTAATTTATTCT
This sequence comes from uncultured Lentimicrobiaceae bacterium, assembly GCA_964653595.1. Taxonomy (GTDB): domain Bacteria; phylum Bacteroidota; class Bacteroidia; order Bacteroidales; family WCHB1-69; genus JBAXTE01. Next base: position 18,916 of record CAZZHH010000028.1, on the reverse strand, counting down.
ATAGATTATGCCAAAGGGAAAGGCTATGGTCAGGCTTTTCATGAGTTGTCTCATGCTGGTGAAGTAGCAAATGGAGATGCTGGAGCTGTTTTTAATGGAGCTAAGTTTGATCATTATGAATTAAAGGGGAATAACAATCAATACTTTTCCGAAAAATCGGCATACACAAAACAGTTTTTTGCTGGACCATTATCAATGCCTAATGGCCCCGTTAACTCCAGTACAGGTATAAACAAGCAATACCTAATGGGAATTAAAAATAAGAACGGAACTTCAGTATATACTGACATTAAATAGAAAACCACAAAATATGAAAAAAACACAATTTTTCACAATTGCTGTTATGATTTTATCCTCTTTTTCTTTTATCCCCAAAAAAGACATTAGATATTATAATATGATAGTTGAATATAATAATAAACAAAATATTGACAACTCAATCCTTTTAATGGTTAATTATACTGACAGTACATTTTTTTACTATCGTTTTTCTCCAATGCAACCAAAATATGCAACGGGTAAAGTATCGAGAACCACAGACAATTCATTAGTATTTCAATCTAAATATTTATCGCACAAAATCCCGATTGAGATTACGGTAGAAGATAACACAGATATAGAAGCAAATGTGCTTTCTTTTACAACATCGGATTCATCAAGGCTTTATAAAGAACGCACCTTTGGTATAATCATCAATGATAGCATTAATTATAAATGCAAGTTTTCTGATAGCATTATTATCAAAGACCAAATAACCACAGTACAAATTTTTCAGGATGATCTTAATTTTTTGTTTGAAAAGAAATTTTTGAATTGTCAAAAGTGTAGAATTTATTGTAATATGGGTGTTTTAAATAAATATGTCTGCAACAGAGATTTTGACAATGTGCAGGGGTTTTGCCAAAATCAAGACAAACGAAAGTTGTTAGCATTAACACCCTTTAAATTTTACCCCAGTGACCCAGATACCGCATATTTTCAGGAAACTACTAAAAGAAAAGCCTTGAAATGGTTAAAAAAAACAGTCTTTGGGCCATCAATAAACTCTCATGTTGAAAGATGTAAAAACCCCAGCAAGTAATACAACGTCTATGGATAATTAAACTGCAAATTTTTCTTCATTTCTAAAATGTTCTAAGTTGGCCTTGATTTTCTTTTGCCTCAGTCCGAAAGGATGGAAAATAAAGGCAATTAATCCGATTTTTGAGTATATTTACACACCAAAAAACAACAATGAAAACAAAAACCAACCAAAACCATTCTCCCTTCAGGGTTGGGGCAACACCCAAGGCAATCGGTTTTTGTGGTGGAAATTCACTCTTCGTGGAACAGCGAAGCACCGCCAATTATTATACTCCTTATAAGTTTAGTGGAAAAGAGAAGGACGAGGAGACTAGTTATTCGTACTTCGGGGCTAGGTATTATATGAGCGATGTGAGTGTTTGGTTGAGTGTTGACCCGATGTGGGAAGAACGAAGTTGGCTTTCTCCGTATAATTATTGTCAGCTGAATCCGATTATGTTAACAGACCCAACGGGAATGTTAGATGGCGAACCTGACGAGAACATGAAGTATAACATTCAACCAAAAGATAATTTTTGGAATTTGGAAAAAGAATGGGGCATACCTCATGGCACTTTGCAAACAATAAATCCTGGAGTTGATCCTGGAAACTTACAAGTAGGGCAACAAATTAATGCTGCAAAAAGCGAAGGTGGTTTTATAGTCTATGGCAATAATGTGAGTATCCCTTCAGGACAAGAAGCAAATCCAGATAATTACGCTCAGCCAGATAGTCCAAGACCAACAATGTCTCGTGAAAGCGTAGAAGCACTTAAAATAGTATTTGATGTTTTGTCTTGGAGTATGATGGGAGGTGCTAATATGGCACCTTACGCCAAAAGTCCTGCTGCTTTTAAATATTTATCTCGGTATGCGGCTAAGACGAGTCCTAATTTGGCAGTACACGGAAATTCATTAAAGAGCCTTAGGCCGACGTGGGGTTACAAACTATATTCAAATGATGGTACATTTTTAAAGAATGGCATTACATCCAAATTAGTACCTGAAACCCGATACACAAAAGCTTTTATGTCCGACAAGTATATGGTGTCTATAAAATTCCCAAATAGACTTAGTGCTTATAAATGGGAGTTTAATCAGAATATGATAAGAAAAGGTCTTTTAAATTTTAATAATCATTAGAGTATATGAACGATAATAATATATTGGGTTGTTTTGTATCTAGCACCGTAGACGCATTGTGGTCTGAAAGCGAGAGAGATTTTGTGATTGAGCAAGGTCGTTTATTCAGGGAATATTTATGGGGTGGTTATGGCTTTGTAGATACATTAAAGAAGTTAAAAAAAAGCGATTATGGAAATGATTTAGTTATGATACTTTTTCAGTTCTACATAAAGCCAATGCCAGAGTTGTTAGAAAATCTTAAAGAGATAGAGCCTTATCGGAAAAAAGAAAAATCAATAGGTATCCCAATTATAGTAACTGATGAGAACTTTTTTAATAAATCAGAAGAAGAGCGTTGTCATTTTTTACAACAATCTGTCATACAGAAATTAGATATACTTACAGAACTAGTGAAACAGAAAAAGCTTGATACGAAAATAGATTTGCTGAAATCAGATTTGATAAAAATCCTGAAATAGATGCACATTCACAATAAAGGTGAGCTGCATTGTCTACAAGCATGTCTATAATAAAGGTGCGAATTTTCGGACTGTGATTGAATAACAATTGAAAAGTGCAAATATTAAACGCCAGGCGAAAGCTTGGCGTTTAACCATAATTCCTTATCTTTGAAACATAAAAAGCAAAACCGAACGGATGAATCATAGCAACTCCACATATTCTTCAACAGGGATTCAGCAAATGCTTATCAATGGTGAGCAAACTGTGGATTTTGCAGACATGAACGAAAATAAAACCTTGTATGCCAATCCGTACATGGTGGTGAACGACCGGGAATATACCAAACATTACTACACCGAAGGGCAGCGGATTGCCAGCAAGATTGGGGGCGGGTTATCTCCATCGATAGTGCCATATACCGAAAAAGTTGAACCAATCACACATGACACCTATGAAGTAATCAGCGATCGACTGTATAAGTTGTGCCAACTAAGCGATGATTGCGTAGGATTCAACGGAGAATACACCAATTATGGCAAAACTATTCAATGTGTAATACCATTGGCTGAAATGGATGAACATGAAAAGGATGTGTATTTCTACCACTCCGACCACATCGGTTCGAGTAGTTTCATAACCGATAGAAATGGGTACGCTTCACAGCATCTTCAATATTTGCCATTCGGTGAACTCTTCGTGGAACAGCGAAGCACGGCTAATTACTATACTCCATATAAGTTCAGTGGCAAGGAGAAGGATGAGGAGACTTCTTATTCGTACTTCGGGGCTCGGTATTATATGAGCGATGTTAGTGTTTGGTTGAGTGTTGACCCACTCGCAGACCAAGCGCCGGGTTGGACTCCGTACCGTTATTGCTTCCAAAACCCGATAAGATTGATTGATCCTAACGGAATGGAAGAAGGGTTGCCGGATTGGGTTGAAGGGAGAGATAAAAATGGCAATCCTCAAATATATTGGGTGAATGGTCCAAGTGATGTTAAATCGGGTGACAAATATTTGGGGAAAGAAACAAGCGAATATCAAGAAAATGGAACTTTAACAAATTATAAAGCAGATGGTACTATAGAAAATGGGAAAGTGTTATTGCCTGCTTGTGAGGTAACCCATAAAATGAATGACCATGAGCGAGCAATATATGCTGGAACAAAATTGGGAATCTATAAAGCTCAGAATGCATTTTGGAGAACTGGGCTTGAAATTACATCAGATGCAACAGGAAAAGTAGGTCTTGGAGCACAAGCGATTGGAGTAGCTTTAGTTTTATTCCCTCCAACCGCAGCTATTGGAGCAGGTCTTATTGGTGTGGGCAATGGATTATCTCGAATATCATCAACGGTTGACTTAGCATTGGATTTAAATGATGGCAATAAAGCTAAAGCTATCATAGATTTTGTTGGGGTAGCTTCTGGTAGTGGTGTAAATAAGGGTGTAAGTATGCTCAAGGCCTCTTATTTGGAAAAGTTATATTTAAAAACAGTTGGTGGCATTATTTTAAGCACTTCAGAAATGGGCGCAGATAAAGTTATTGACAAAAAAATGAATAAAAAATAGTATGAACATATTTTTAGGACTTCTTTTTTTGTGTATTGGTTTTTTATTGCTTTATTTTTTTATTAAAAACAAGTGGTATAATTATGAACAAGGTGTTTTTCTTGAAAAAACAAGAGTTTTTGAAATGTCTTTAGCAATTTTTGCTTGTATTATTATTGGAATTATGTATCTTTTTAATTTGTGGGAATAAGGGGTAACACGGGTAGTACCATGTCAAATTGTGCTTTAAATAAACTAAATTGTATGATGTACCCAAGAAATAGAGTGATTATGAAAACATCTTGAGTTAGGAAGATTAAATTTAGGTTTTAATCATGCGAAAGCCAGCATTACATAGCTCTAAAACCAACCAACCTTGTCTTTTTTGGCTTACTTTTTTAGACAAGGGAAAAAGTATCAAGTAAAAAAATAAGCTAGTTTTCAGAAATAAATTAGTAAGTTTGGTGACGCGAAAAATAATAAAACAAATAGTTATGATTAACAAACTTATTATTTATCAGCCCGATGAGTTTTCAACCACCATAGAAGTCAGAGTGGAAGATGAGACCGTTTGGCTTAATCGACATCAAATTTCCACTCTTTTTGAAAGAGATGTTAAAACTATTGGAAAACATATTTCTAATGCTTTGAAAGAAGAGCTTCGTAATTTTCAAGTTGTCGCAAAATTTGCGACAACTGCATCCGATGGAAAAACATATCAAATGGAATATTACAATTTAGATATGATTTTATCCATTGGTTATCGGGTTAAATCGGCAAGAGGAATTCAGTTCCGTATTTGGGCTAACAAAATTCTAAAAGAGTATCTGCTTAAAGGATACTCAGTAAATCAACGAATAGATTCTCTTGAAGGTGATGTCAATGCGATTAAAAAGAAATTAGGAGAAATCGATTTTCAGATTCAAACTAGCTTGCCTCGTAACGAAGAGATATTTTTCGAAGGTCAGGTATTTGATGCCTTTGTATTTGTATGCGAATTGATAAAATCAGCGAAAACGGCAATTGTGCTTATCGACAATTATATTGATGAAAGTGTGTTGTTTTTGCTTTCAAAAAGGACTGCATCGGTTAGCGCAACTATATACACTAAAACCATCTCCAAACAACTTGAACTTGACTTGAAAAAGCACAATCAACAATACCCTGAAATAACAATTAAAAAATTTTCCAAAGCACATGATCGGTTTTTGATTATTGACCAAAAAACCATATATCACTTTGGAGCATCGCTAAAAGATTTGGGGAAGAAGTGGTTTGCTTTTTCAAAAATGGAACTCGAAGCAATGAGTCTTCTAAATAGAATAATTGAAGAATGAAAACTATAAGTAGTTTTATCACCGACCGAAATGGGTACGCTTCACAGCATCTTCAATATCTGCCTTTTGGCGAACTCTTCGTGGAACAGCGGAGCACCGCCAATTACTATACTCCATATAAGTTCAGTGGCAAGGAGAAGGATGAGGAGACCAGTTATTCGTACTTCGGGGCGAGGTATTACATGAGCGATGTTAGTATTTGGTTGAGTGTGGATCCGATGGCAGACGAACGAGAATGGCTTTCTCCGTATAATTATTGCCAGTTGAATCCGATTATGCGAATAGACCCTGATGGAGCATTTGATACTGATTTTGGAGTTACATCTTCAGGAGAAGTACGACAAATAGGCCCTACAAATAACGAACCTGATAGATTGTATGCAATAAACAATGATGGAACCAAAAAGAACGTTGCTCCAGTTACCGTTAATGATAAAACAATACTACCTTCACTTGTAAAAAAAGATCCAAAAATGAAAGAAGCAATGTATCCTGATCCAGGGGCCACAAGGACAGGTAAATATAACCCCAAAACTAAAGAATGGACTTATACTGAAAATCGAACTATGCTACAATTGTATTTTGGTAAATCTAAGTCTAAAAGTGAAGCCAAAAAAGTCTTTACTTTTTGTGCAACAAATTCTACGGTAGAATGGGCATTGGCTGGTTTTAAAAATGGGGATTGGCTTGTTGGTACTTTAAGAGAAGATGCACAAGCACCAAATTTTTCTGCAAATGGAAGTGCCTATGGTTTTTATAACAAGTTATTTAATGCACATAGTCATGGAGGAAACGATTCAAGAATTGATTTTCAGCCATCTGACAATGATATTTCAAATGCTAGAGACTTAATAAAAAATAATCCAAATGCTCAATCTTGGTTGTTTATGCCTAAAAACCCAAATCAAAAATGGAAAAAATTATAAGTCTCATTAAAAAAGTATTATTAATGACATTGATAATACTTAGCATTATTAGCTGTTTAGATGAAAATAAACAAATGGATAGCAAAATCGAAACTAAAGTATATAAAACAACTGAACTATTTCGCATAGGATATGAATTAAGGAATTGTAAATCAATATTTTCGCATATATCACAAAGGTTAAATGATTCTATTTTTAAAAGCCCAAACCTATATTGGTATCAAACTATTATTCTTCTTGACGAAGAAAATGAAAAAGTAGATTGGACTTTAGTAAATGAATCATATCCATTGCCTTCAGGAGTCCATGATGTATTATCATTTAATATTTGTATTAAAAATGAAAATGTTTTTATAAACCATAATAAATCATCAATCTGTCAGATTAAAGATCAAGCTGAGAAATACATTTATAATACTGAATTTGCACATGATAAGACTACTAAGATTAGAAAAAAAATTGACTTTTTTGGTGAAGTAGAAACGTCTAAAATAAATGCTGTTATAAGATCTAATATTGGAGCTAAAAATGAGTTATCAAATGATGAATGGAAATTGTTTTTTGATTGTTTCCATGAGCTAGTTCAGTTAATTGAATTAAAAAAAAATAAGATCTCTTTAGATAAATGGGGGATTAGGTATAATGACTTATCATTTGAAAAGCAGATTGCAATAACGAAATATGTAAATTTTAATATAACAATAATTTTCAATTCTGATTGTTAGGTAATATCTATAAAAACAATAAACGCCAGGCTTAAGCTTGGCGTTTATCCCAAAATCAGTAACTTTACCCAAAGAAAGTAAAACCAGAAACCAATGAGCTCAAATACCACAAAAACCAACCAAAACCATTCACCCTTCAGCGTTGGGGCAACACCCAAGGCAATCGGTTTTTGTGGTGGTAATTCACTCTTCGTGGAACAGCGGAGCACCGCCAATTACTACACACCTTATAAGTTCAGCGGAAAAGAGAAGGACGAGGAGACCTCTTATTCGTATTTCGGGGCGAGGTATTACATGAGCGATGTGAGTGTTTGGTTGAGTGTGGATCCTATGCGGGATAAGTATCCATATCAATCTCCTTTTAGTTATGTTGGCAACAGGCCTGTAATGGTTATTGATCCCAAAGGGGAGGATGAATGGGATGTTGACAAAGCAACGGGCAATATGCAAAATGTTAAAACTACAAGTTCTGATGTTTTATTTCAAACTATTGATGGGAAAAGGACTGGGATAAAACAAGAATTTTCAAAAAAAGTAATTGGATTCAAACAAGATATTAATACTGTTAGAAAAGTTGAGGGGAAGGATAAACCAATTACCTTAACTGATTTGTTTTTTGAATCAAAAGGAGATGCTGATGTCGCTTTTGATTTTTTAGCCGATCATACAGATGTTGAGTGGTCTAAAATTAATGCCAATATGTTAGATCTTGAAGTATCTCAAATCAACTCTTTACATACCTCACATGAAAGAGAAATTGAATTCAGGGGAGCTGAATTGTCAATGAATATTGTCAGTGGAAAAAGATACGGCATTACTATATTTTCTCATAGTCACCCAGAAGAAAACGATAATGATTATACTTCAAAAGCTGATATTAAACATAAAAACGAACTAATAAAGCATTTTCCAAATTGCACCTTTATCTTACGTTATAGCGGTAAAGAAAGATCATATAAGAAAGATAATCCTATTCGCCATAACGAAGTAGGTCGGGAACAAAAAAAATAATTCTCTTAATTATGAAAAAAATCATATTGATTTCATTGTTATTGCACAGTATATGGGCGATATCTCAGAACAATATTTCCAGTAAAAAATATTACAATTGTATTGCTAAAGATTCCATTATGCAATTTCCTGTGTGGAGGATAAAAAATGAAAAACTATTTCTAATCTTTGACAACATTATCGAAAAGAATAATAAATGTTTAAAAAATAAAAAATGGGAATCGATAGGAGATAATTACTTTTTTGAAATAAAAATCAGTAATTATCCAGATATTGAAGACACAAACTATACATATCAAATATCTATAAACTCAGTAATAAATTTTGATAATATTAAGACATTCACTGCCATGAATCATATTCAAGATACAAATTTTCATTATTATTGTGGATTGATTTTACATAAAAACAAAGTGTTTATGATTGTTAACAATCCAAAAGAAATGAACAATGTGCCATTTTTTTTTAAAACAAATGCCTTTTACGATTTAAATTATGCAAATCAAACACATTTCATCAATATATTTCCACGGTATGTTCTAAATTACAAAATATTATTCCGAGATGGTGATTTCAAGATAATTAAGAAAAGTGGATGCCCATAAATAGTAATCTAATATCTAAGGAAAGTTATTTAAACTGATAATTATCAATAAAATAAAGTATGAAAAAAACATTAATTGGAATTATAATTTTATTTGCAGTGCTAAAATCTTTTTCTCAAAAGGAACATTATTATTGTACTAATTTTTTTAAGGAAACATTAAAGAATTATGATTATCCTGACACGTTAATTATCATAGATAATCCGATAGCATATACGCTGTTTAACAAACAATTATTATCAGAAATTGGAAGAAGTATTGTTTATCTCTTTAAAACTAATGGTGAATGGCATAGTGCCTATAGTATGATAACATACGAAAAAGGGAAAATGCTATGGTATCAAACTGTAAAAAGAGATTTTGACTATTATAATTCCAAAAACACACTAGATCCCTTACTTGATAATTGTTTTAACGATATACAAAAACTTATCGAGGAAAAACCAATTAGAGACTTCGGGAGATTTATTTATATATATGTTAGACAAGGGAAAAAAGTATTTGACATCAAGTATTATACACCAATCACAGGGGACATTGTTGGGTTATTAAGTACACAATATAAATCATTTTATGATGCTTATTCTTTGGGTCTTGCACATTCAATAACGATGCATTACCCATATACAAAAAAATGTATTAACTATAAATCATTAGAAAAAGATAGCATTCAAATATTAATAGATTCAGGAAAGATAATGGATTAAATGAAAGGAATACATTGTATGCAAGTTTTTCTACAATAAAGTCACGAATATTCGGACTGTGTTTGAATATCAATTCATTACAAAAATAAATTGAGATCGAAGCATTAAATTTAAAATGAGGATTAGAAACACTAAATCTGGGCTAAACATAACTAAATCTAATAGTTAGGATTTGTCAAATTTCCTATAGGTTAATTTGAGTTAAAGCATCTGCTAGTTTTTTTAAACATCTATAAAATCTCAAATGAAAAAGAAATATTTTGTAATTTTATCGATAACAATTTCAATCACCTTAAAACAATATGAAAGATATAGAATCAAACATAATTGGAAGTTTGATATTTAAAGATGTTTGTCAACTAATTGAACAAACAAAATTCGGTTTAGCTAGGATCGTTAATTCGGAACTAACAATGCTTTATTGGCATATTGGAGGTCGCATTAATTGTGAAATACTTAAAAATAAAAGGGCAGAATATGGAAAACAAATTGTGTCGCAACTTGCGACATTATTAACTGACAACTACGGAAAAGAGTTTGAAGTTAGGAATTTAAGGAGAATGATTCAGTTTTCAGTTCTTTTTCCCAATCAGGAAAAAGTGTCGCAGGCAGCGACAAAATTGTCTTGGTCGAATTTTATTGAATTATTAACAATAAAAGATGATTTGCAAAGAGAGTTTTATCTCTGGATGTCAATACACGAAGGCTGGGGACGCGACATATTGCGTAAACAAATTTCATCAATGCTTTATGAACGAACTGCAATTAGTGGTAAACCCGAAGATTTTATTAAAAAGGAATTATCCGGTTTGAGTGAAAATAATAAAATATCGCCGGATCTTGTTTTTAAAAGTCCATATTTTTTAAACTTTACAGGATTAAAAGGATACTTTTCGGAAAAAACGCTTGAAGATATTTTAATCGGCGAGTTAGAACGATTTATTTTAGAGTTGGGGAGTGGTTTTTCGTTTGTCGAACGTCAGAAACGCATGATCATTGATGGAGAAGACTTTTATTTAGATTTACTTTTTTATCATCGAAAATTAAAAAGGCTCATTGCCATTGACTTAAAAATTACAAAATTTAAGGCAGCTTACAAAGGTCAAATGGAACTTTATCTTGAATGGTTAAATAAGTATGAACGACAAGATGGTGAGGAAAGTCCACTTGGTCTAATTCTTTGTACAAACGGTGGAACCGAACAAATAGAGTTGCTTAAACTTGATGAAGCAGGCATAAAAGTGGCTCAATATTATACCGAATTGCCTGACAAGAAGCTTTTAGAGGAGCAATTAAGGAAATCCATTGAAGTTGCAAAAATGAGAATGAGTGAAAAGAAATAAACTCGAAACATAAATGCAAAACAAAACAGGAAATAGCATTTTTTATGTTTATGATGAGCATAGTGCAATCGACTCATGCTCATTTATTACAAATAGCGACAGTCGAACTATTAAAAACATTCAATATCTTCCTTTCGGTGAACCGAACCGCCCTTTGGCGGTGAGCTCGCGAATACCTTTAAATTATAAAAAACAGTATGAGCAACAGCGAAGCACCGCCAATTATTATACACCTTATAAATTTAGTGGGAAAGAGAAGGATGAGGAGACCAGTTATTCGTACTTCGGAGCTCGGTATTATATGAGCGATGTTAGTGTTTGGTTGAGTGTTGACCCAATGTGGGATGATTACCCATACCAGTCTCCATATACTTATTGTGCTTGGAATCCGATTAATGTGATTGATCCTGATGGGAGAAGTGAGGGGAATCCAGATAATTACACAATGGATGAAAAAGGTAATATTAAATTTCAGGAAAAAACAGATGATGATCATGATGTCCTTTTCACACAAGAGAGTTGGGATAATGGCAAAAAAGACGAATCGATTAATGTGGAGAAAGGTGTACTAGGCAATCCTGTTGTAAGCTGTGAAACTGTTGAAAACAAAGACACTAAAGTAAGCGCAGAAGAAGATGTTAATTTGTATTTTTTCAAGAACAGCAAGGAACGAAAAAGTTTTTATAATTTCGTGGTTTCAAATAGTAAAGTAGAATGGCAGTCGATTAAAGCCATAGATGGGAATTGCAAAACTCAAAATGTGGTTGGCACGAATCATCAAAGAAATCGAGTTATGATTGGAACTATTCTAAAAACTACTTTCGGAAATGATTTAATACAAAGTAATCACAATCATCCTGCTGGGTCTCTTTCGCTAAGCCCTGCGGATAAAAGGAGTGTAACTTTGAACCCAAACACAAAGTTTAGGTTGTCAATTGTATACAGAAATGGGAAAAGTTCTTACGTTAGACATTACCTGTATGGGAAAAATGGTTTTTTAAAGAAAGATGGGGATTATGTGTATGAAGAATAAATCTAAAACATTAAAAAGAGCATTTTGTGTATTCATTGTTTTAGCTGTCAACGTCTTTGGGTTAAAGGCGCAGTCAAATTATGAAACTGTTAACTCTAGGCTTGTGGAAATTAAGTCGAAAGAGCTATTAAATGAACTTGATAGTGTGCTTAATTTTGAAAAAAAATGTAATTACTTTAATGACTCGATTTTATTTAACATCGACATAGTACAAGAAAAAGACTTCAAGGAAATAAAGATTGGATCCGTTGACAATTGTTTTTTTAGTGATTTAGGGTATCTTTTATTTATAAAAATTGCCTTTTTCAAATATTTTCTGACAGTTCCCATTTAGACAGTAATCTATATATTGTTACGAAATATTGGATGCATTATACGATAAATGCCGATAAATTAATCAGAGAGAGTGGTGCCAATGATGATTCCAGAGGTGTATTTGATTATGAGTATAAGGATGGGATATTTTATCGGAAAAATGCTTTTTTTGTGACTAAATAATTGTTTCAAATTGTGCTTAACACTAAACGTCAGGCGAAAACCTGACGTTTAGTGTTTTAGGGCTTTCAAATCAAAAAGTTATCAACAGCCGTATTTTTTGGCTGTACTTGGCTTTGAGTGTGGGTTTTTGGCATCCCGATTTACAGTCTCTTGAACTTTTGCAAAAGCAAAATTTTAGAGGCTGTATATCGGGATGCTCTAAACCAACTGAGCTAAATGCCCTTGGAACAACAACACCCTTTTCTTAAGTATTCAGCACTTTTCTTGCTTTTTATCTCAAGTTCTTTTCGAACCGCTTCAGCTCTGGTTGTAAAACTTTGAAAATAGACTAACTCCCACGGTACGCCATATTTTGTAGATTTTGAAGCACCCCGATTGTGTCGATTCAATCGGTCTATGATATCTCCTGTGGACCCGATATAAAATCTGTCTTTGCTTGGACTGTATAATACGTATGTGTAAAACATAAAAATAAATTCTTTAAACGAAAAAAGCCCCGCAAAATGCGAAGCTTTTTTTCTGTGGGCATAAAGTGACCCTCCCGATTTACAGTCTCTTGAACTTTTGCAAAAGCAAAATTTTAGAGGCTGTATA
>CAZZHH010000028.1:0-5837 GCA_964653595.1 uncultured Lentimicrobiaceae bacterium | reverse complement strand
AATTCTTTAAACGAAAAAAGCCCCGCAAAATGCGAAGCTTTTTTTCTGTGGGCATTACTGGGCTCGAACCAGTGACCCCCTGCTTGTAAGGCAGGTGCTCTAAACCAACTGAGCTAAACGCCCTCTCTTTTAAAGTTGTAAAGGGTTACAACGGTGCAAAATTACAACTTTTTTTTTATTCTCCAAATAATTATTTTTATTGTGATTCAAATTTTTGGTAAGTAATTGAATATAAGGAGTAAAAAATTACAGTGCGTCTCTAAAATCTTTCTTCTTTACATATTTCAAATCTTGTAATACCGATGCTTTTACATTTATGGTGAAATTCCAACTTGTTCTTACCCCAATAGGAATCCAATTGAAACGCATTTCCCAGCAATGTAAATCACGATAAATATCGATGGAAGTGTACGATAGTTCTTTGTTTTTAAAATCATATCCTGTGGATGCACTAATTTTCCATTTTTTAGAAAGATTTATCTCTCCAGAAATTGCTAAGGTTTGAATTGTGGAGTTGGTGTATTTGTCAGGGATGAAATCTTCTTCTTTTTTAAGGTAATACAAATTATAACTTAAGTTTACATTCCAAGGAATTGAAAAATTAGGGGTGTTGGGTTTGTTCGGGTCTGTTGGTAAAGGATTGGACTTTGCTTTTAAGGCATCTGGATTTAACGACCAATTTAAGCTAAAATTCCAGTCACTTTGCATCATTCTAAAAAGTCTATTGTTGATTTTCCATTCTGATTTTGCAGTCCTCACTCCAGTACTGTCTTTAAAATATGGATCCCAAACACTGTTGTATGTGATGTAAAGGTTTTTAAAAAGAGTAGTTCGGCCACTAATACTTAGTGGTATCCATTGCATAGAATCGCGTGTAAAATCTATCGCCGATGATAGGGTTAGGTTTTCAATAAGTACAATCTTTTTTGAAGATACTGAATCAGACGACCCTTTGATTTTTAATTCTAAATTGTTGGATACACTCAAGTTCATTTGTCCTTGTTTATTGGCAGGAGGTCCCCCATAGATAGATCCATCAAAAATTGAATGTCTTTTGAGTACTCCTCTATCGTAATAGTAACGATAATATCCCCAAACGTTTTTAGCAAAGTCAGGTCGGTAAGAGAAATTTATAGATGGACTTATAACGTGTCTTAATGCTTTTATATAGCCGTTACCAAATTGATACATTCCATAAATTCTGGTGTTTATAGATGAGTTAAAATTAAATTCTCGAGAGGCCTTAAACCCATTAAGGGTATCTGTTTTTACATTGCCAACAACAGTTCCCACTACTAAGTTGTTGTCCCAGTTTTTTTCAATAGTTTTTAAATACCAGCGTTCGGTATAATTGAATGTATTTGTCCAGTTGATATGTTTAAATAGCTTTAACGAGTTAGAGATGGGAATAGAGTGCCTAATTCCATTTTGCATTTTATCAAAAGGGTTGCCAACTAAAATGGTGCTGTCGTATGCCACAATGTTGTTTTGCATGTTTGTTTGAAACGACATGCTAATGTTTTCATACCATCGGGGAGCACCAATTAGTTTAGATCTACGTAAAGGATAAAAACGATTTATGGAGAATGCTACTTCTGGCAACATGATATTCATTTGCCTTGTGATGGTGTTTTGCGAGTGTCTGATATTGGCGCTTAAAAAATATTTACCTTTAAAGCTGGTTGAATAGGTAACAGCTGATTGAAAGGTATTGGATAAAAAATCGTTTGCATTGGTAGGATTAAACGTTTTGAATTTACTACTCATGATGTTAACATCTGCAGAAAATCTCCTTACAGGATGCGCTTTTGGATCTTGCACATGAACCCATCGTAACATAAAATCTTTATATTTTTGATACGATGGAGTGTTTTTTTCTCCCAAAATATTGGTTGCATGTGCAATGTTAAAGTTTCCATTATATTTATATCTTACTTTGTAGTTGGATCGCAATTTAAGAGCATAACTTCCTCGGGTATAGATATCCCCGATAAATGCCATGTCGATATTGTCATTAATACCCCAATAGAATCCTCCATTTTCGAAGTAAAATCCTCTGTTTTGAGAGTCGCCATAGCTTGGAATGATTAACCCGTTTTTTCTCCCTTTTTTGTTTGGAAAAAAGCCAAAAGGCAATGCAATGGGTGTGGGAATACCTTGGATTTTTAAATAGGCTGGTCCGGTAACTATTACGCTATTTGTAACCACTTTTGCTTTTACAAACGAAAGTTCAAAATGGGGATCATCGTGGTCGCAGGTAGTGTATTTTCCATGATACACAAAAGTTGTACTATCCGAGTTTTTCTTTATCTTTTCGCCATGCATAAAGCCCTCACCTTCTTGAGTGATTACAGATGTGATAAGCCCCTTTTTAGTAATGAAATTGTACTCTATCTTTTCAGTCCTGAACGATTGAGTAGCTTGTTTGAAAATAGGCATGCCATGAACTATCCCATTACTATCTGGCCATCCTGTAGCTAATATTTGACTTTTAGCCAGGTCTATTTCTACGTAATTGGAACCCAGGGTGATGTCGTCGTAAAGGATGTTAGTTTTATTATATAAATAGGCTCTCTTTTTCTTTAAATTAAATCGAATGGAATCTTGAGCTTCGTAATTTACAATTTCTGAAATAGCACTGTTGGATATTTTGATGGTTTTGGTTTTGATAATATTAGTGTCGCTTGGAATAGAATTTTTAGTGGTATCTAACATGTTTACTTCTAAGAAAGGTAAATTGGTAGTAGAATTCAAATTGGAGGAGTCCTTCACATTGCTTCTTTTCTCTTTTAATTTTATAAATTGAGATTGGTTAGGAATTGTATCTTGCGCTCTTAAAGAGGGACACAGTTGCAGTAACCAAACGATAAATGCAGAATAAATTAAATAACTTTTATATCTCTGAAGCAATTTTATATGTTTTAATCTATAAATTTTATTAATTTTGTTAGATGAAAGTCCAATTTAGACATCAAAACTAATCAAAAATCAGATAACAACGTGAATTATCGTCAAATATTTTTTCTATTTTTAACCTTTTTTCCTCTCTTTTTAATGGCAGCAATGCCAGATAATGGGAAAAAGATTAAATGTGTTGTAATTGATGCAGGGCACGGTGGGCATGATCCTGGAGCTGTAAGCAATAACAAAACAAAGGAAAAAGATATAACCCTAAGCATCGCTCTAAAATTGGGAGGTCTGATAGAAAAACAACATCCCAATATTAATGTCGTTTATACGCGAAAAACAGATGTTTTTGTTGAGTTACATAAGCGTGCAGCAATTGCAAACAAAAATAAAGCGGATCTTTTTATATCCATTCACTGCAATTCCTCAAAAAAATCGGAACCTTTTGGCGTCGAAACTTGGGTTATGGGTTTGCATAAATCAGCCGCTAACCTCGAAGTTGCAAAAAAGGAAAACTCATCTATCCTCTTAGAGAAAAACCATTCCGTAAAATATGATGGATTCAATCCCAATTCTGCAGAAGCATATATTATTTTCTCGTTATTCCAAAATATGTACTTGAATAATAGTTTGATTCTTGCAAACTCAATACAATTAAATTTTAAAAACAAACTCAAATGTTATGATAGAGGCATAAAACAAGCTGGTTTCCTTGTATTATATAAAACTTCTATGCCGAGTGTTTTAGTTGAAGTTGGTTTTTTGAGTAATAATCGAGATGAAAAATATTTAGCTAAAAAAGAGGGACAAGAAGCTATCGTTTATTCCCTATATTCATCTTTTGTAAATTATAAAAATACAATAGAAGGAACGAATGATGATGTTGCTCCTACTGATAATTTACTTACTTTCGATCAAGTAAAACCAGATCTAGATACCACAAAAATTCATAAGATAAATAAACATCGTGTGGATATAGACTCATTAACGGTTAAATTTGTGGATGCCAAAAGAGTTAAAACTCCTAAAGATGACCCCAAAATTGATTCATCTGCAATATATAAATCGAATAAACGGGATTCAAATGAAGAAATTCCTGCCATTGTCTTTCGAATCCAATTTTTATCCTCCCCTACAGCCAAAGATATAAATTCAAAAGAGTTCTCGTTGCTCGAAAATGTGTACGAATATAAACATGAATCCTCCTTTAAATATACGGCCGGAATGTTTACCTCTATCAAAGAAGCAGTAGTTTATCAATCAAAACTCCAAAATATTGGCTATACCGACTGCTTTGTGGTAGCATTTAACAAAAACATTCGCATTTCACCATCCGAGGCAACGAGATTGCTAAACGATCAAAACAATAAAATTAATTAACCTACCAGTTGAAAAAAATTGTATTTTTGCCTAGTCCTTTACTACAAATTATAAAATTAAATTCGTGTTCAAATTTATAGCAAACATTAAAATTAGAAAAGAGCTTAAAGTTACCCTAGTCTTTTTTATAACATTAATTCTTTTTATCTGGGGTGTAAACTTTTTAAAAGGTAGCGATCTCTTTCAAAGCAAGCGTAAATTCTATGTCGTTTACGATAGTATTGATGGTCTTATGACAGCTAATCCAGTACAAATAAATGGATATAAAATTGGAATAGTATCCAAAATCGATTTTTTAGATACAAAATCCGGAAAAATTTTAGTGGAGTTATTGGTTGATAAATCCATTGATATCCCAAAAAATTCAATTGCCGAAATTGCTAGTCCCGATTTGCTAGGTGGTAAAGTTGTAAAACTGGTTTTAGGGAATGGACCATTGGCAACAAACAAAGACACACTCACAGGCAAAATTCAACTAGGTGCTGTGGACCAAATGATCACAAAATTGAATCCGATCTCCGAAAAAGCGGAAAACGTTATGTCGTCCATCGATACGATTCTTTTATCCGTAAAAAGTGTGTTTAATCTCCAAAATCAACAAAATTTAGCCAATAGCTTTAATCATATTCAGCTTTCTCTTGAACATTTGAGTAGCACCTTGAGTGTTTTCGATTATGCTGTAACCAACAATAAATCTAATATTTCCGAATTTGTTGCCAGTTTGAGCGAGATTACCAAAAATATTAAAAAGAACAATTCAAAAATTTCAAACATCATCGAAAATTTCTCCACTATTTCCGATACTTTGGCAAAAGCAAATTTTGCTCAAACTATCAAAAGTACCGAAAAAGCAATCTCCGACTTCCAAATTATGTTGGATAAAGTAAACAGAGGGGAAGGATCTTTAGGGCAATTGGCAAATAACGATACCTTATATTTTAACCTTCAACGTACTTCCGAAAGTTTAGATCTACTGTTTAAAGACATTAAGTCCCATCCTAAAAGATATGTTCACTTCTCAATATTTGGGAAAAAAGAGAAAAAAGATACATTAAAATAGTCTTGCTCTTTCATACAGTATTACCATTTATTGTATTTCTTAACTCCCCTTCATGCCAGTTCGGCTGACTCACTGTATGCTTAATGGTTCAACTTTGAGATTTCCTTATGTGATTCTTATGTGCCTATGTGGTTATTCTTTCTTTTTAAACACATAGTTCACATAGTTTAAATACAGCACATAGTTCGCATAGATTTTTCTATTGTGTCCTATGTGGTTCGGTTCTCTATGTTACCTATGTGGTTATTCTTTCTTTTTAAACACATAGTTCACATAGTTTAAATACAGCACATAGTTCAAATAAGTTTTTATTCAGCTATCTTACTTTATAAACTTTACAAACTTTTGACTTTATAGACTAAATCGGCTATCTTCATCTTCAAATCCTCAAATCCTCAAATTTTCAAATTTTCAAATTGATTCATCTTCAAATCGGCTATCTTACTTTATAAACTTTACAAACTTTTGACTTTATAGACTAAATCGGCTA
>CAZZHH010000027.1:0-40802 GCA_964653595.1 uncultured Lentimicrobiaceae bacterium | reverse complement strand
GGGGGGAGGCCAAAATCCCAAACTAATTGTATTTCGTTCTTACTCCCCCTCCTTTTTTTTTCTCCTTAACTCCCCCTCCTTTGGAGGGGGTCGGGGGGAGGTGGGCAGAGGTCAAAAACCCAAACTAATTGTATTTCGTCCTCACTCCCCCTCCTTTTTTTTTTCTCCTTAACTCCCCCTCCTTTGGAGGGGGTCGGGGGGAGGTGGGCAGAGGGGAGGCCGTTGTGCGAAGATTGTATCTTCGCACCCTCGCACCCTTCGCATCCGATCCCTAGGATATCAACATTTTACCTGTTAGTAATCTTTAACTATCTGAAAATCAAACATAGCTTTGTTGATAAAAATGATTTGGCAAAAAGAATTATAAACAATTAAATGTATTGATAATTACAACATTAACCCCTGATTGTTGATTATTAATTCATAACCATGTTTTTTTCATATCAAACAAATTTGTAAATTTGTAAAAGATAAATGGGAAATATAAATAATCAAATAAAAAATGATAGAACTAGTTTTAAATCAAAGTGATAAGAGTTTTGTAAATCATGATAATAATGATGTATAAATGTTTAATATTAATAAAAATAACAAATAGACACAATAAATAGATTGAAAATAGAGCTAAATCAATAATAAAAATGATCATGCAAAATAGACTAATTATATATAGAATGAATAAGTTACTGAAATATAAAAATATATACATGTTTATGAAAAGTAAATTTTGTTACTATATAGATTAATAAATAACCGTGATCAGATGACTCCAAGTCATCAGATCACTAAAAAAGAAAGGAGTGAAAAAACAACCGAGAATTCGAAATGCATTTTCTGAAAAAAAAATGTGAATTTTCCCCTCCTTTGGAGGGGGTAGGGGGAGGTCCTCAAACAAAAACAAAACACACAAAACCGTGACCCGTTGACTCTAAGTTCAACCGGTCACTAAAAACGAAGGAGAAAAAAACCGTGATCAGATGACTCCAAGTCATCAGATCTCTAAAAAAGAAAGGAGTGAAAAAATGACGTAGAAAAAACCGTCGGCGTGCGACTACAGCTCGCGCCCCGACTAAGAACAAACCCGTCGGCGTGCGACTAGAGCTCGCGCCCCGACTAAGAACAAACCCGTCGGCGTGCGACTTCAGCTCGCGCCCCGACTAAGAAAAAAAAAAGAAAAAAAGTGAATAAATTAGGTAAAGCCGGTGTGCAACTCATCGACAATGAAAAAAAAGCTGCCCTTCTGGGATGTGCGACTGATTGTGGAAATACCCAATCTTTTATATTAAGTAACCCTGTAAAAAACAAAAATCATGGGTCGCAGTACAAGTAGTATCGTAAAATTAAACGGAAATGTAGACGGTTTAACCTTCTACGAAAAAGACGGACAACAATTTGTTCGCAAAACACCAAAGTCAAACAAGAAAAAATTCTTAAATGACCCAGGAATGGCTCGTGTAAGAGAGAATGTTGGAGAGTTTAAATTGGTGTCAAGTTCCGCTAAAATAGTTTGGGACACATTACGTCCATTAACAGTCAACAACAAAGATAGTAAATCATTTTTAAGGCTTCGTTCTATCATGAATGAACTAAAAAATATGGATACAACCTCTTTGCGTGGGAAACGTGATCCGTTAATCACCTTAAATGATGTGGCTGGTAAAGAATTGATGAATGGATTTGAATTCAATTCAAAAGCACAACTCACTAGTGTTTTAACTAAACCGTATACCGTTGACACAACAGCTGGTGCGTTATTAATTGAGGAATTAGATCCGAAGGTGCATCTAATATCGGATCCAAGTGCAACGCATTTTACTATTAAGATGTGCAAAGCAGATATTGATCTATTTTCGGGTAATTCAGAAATAGCAATTTCCAACGAAGCACAATTTGCTGTAACTGCTCCTGCTGCAAATATTACGTTGCAACTCGAAACGGATACTACAATTAATGGATTACAACTTTATGTATTACAAATTTCTTTTTTACAAGAAAAGAATGGGCAAATGTATCCATTAAATAACAAAGCCCACAATCCTTCAAAAATCATTGAAGTGCTGTAGGCTCTGCAATAGCGTTTTATCTTCATAAAGCACTCAAGGTCGAGTTGAGTTGCTTACTCTCCGAAGAACGGTGCAAAGATATACTCTTTTTTGCGTCGTTCTTCTTTTTTTAACATTTTTTTTCATAGAAGAGTTAGTGGGATTGAGTATTTTTTCCATGTCGAGTAGTGGCCAAGTAGCCGAGAGATCGAGTGGATAAGTGCCCAGATGCGGAGTAGCCGATCCCGAAAAATAAAAAATCTTTGATTTTTGTGATTTTTCGTGGATCCTCGAAAAACGATGAAATCGGAGATTTCAGTTTTTCGGGAGAGGCAACGTCGCGTAGCTCCTGGCCACCCCTCCACATAGCCACTCCGCCACTTTCCCAGTCACTCCGCCACTTTTTTAAAAAAAATATTATCTTTGAAACCTTAATCATAAAAAAAATGAAAACACATAAAGATTTAGATGCGTGGAAGAATGCGATAGCATTAGTGACTGATGTTTATAGAATTACAAAAGACTTTCCAAGCGATGAAAAGTATGGATTGACGAGTCAGATTAGAAGATCTGCGGTTTCGATTCCATCAAATATTGCTGAAGGTGCAGGACGAAATCATGATAAAGAGTTTATTCAATTTCTTTACATTGCATTAGGAAGTTTGTCAGAACTTGAAACTCAAATGATAATTTCTTGTAATTTGGATTTTATTAAACAGGGTATTCTTGATGAGTGTAATGAAAAGACTAAAATTATATCAAATCAGATTAATGGATTAGTGAGATATTTGAAAGGCAAGTAGCTGAGTTGGGAAGTAGCCGAGTGGTCGAGTAGCCAAGAGACCAAGTGGCCAAGAAGCCGAGTGGTTGAGTAGCTGAGAGATCGATTAGCCAAGTGGTCGATAGGACAAGTAGCCAAGAAGCCGAGTGGCTGAGTAGCCAAGAGGCAACGTCGCGTAGAACCTGGCCACTCCGCCACCTAGCCACTCCGCCACTTTTCCCTGTCACTCAAAAACGTCGCGTAGCTCCCCGCCACTCGGCCACTCGGCCATCTGGCCACTTCGTCACTCCGTCACCCAATCACTCCACACATAAAATTTCACTCTTCAAAACAAATTCCCTATCTTTGCAACTTAATTTTAGTTGAAAAATCATGCAAGAAACTCATTATACTTCCATCAAACCACAAAGCAACCTGTTTGAGCTTAATCTGAAAGAGCTTTGGGATTATCGTGATTTGATTTATATGTATGTGAAACGGGATATCGTTACGTTTTACAAACAAACCATCATGGGACCACTTTGGTTTATCATCCAACCAATTCTTACAACTGCCATGTTTATGTATGTTTTTGGAAATTTGGCTGGTCTGTCAACAGATGGTATTCCAAAGCCGCTTTTTTACTTTACAGGAATTCTTATCTGGAACTATTTTGCCGATTGCCTTACCCGTAACTCTAAAACTTTTATCGAAAATCAAGGGGTATTCGGAAAGGTTTATTTCCCCCGTTTGGTGGTGCCTATTTCCATTACGATCTCTAATCTGGTCAGGTTTTTTATCCAGTTTGGTATTTTTCTGATTATCTATTTCTATTATACATTCACCGGCGCTTCTATTATGCCCAATTTTCATGCATTTTTAATTCCATTGCTGATTGTGATGGCTGCCGGTTTGAGTTTGGGGTTTGGAATCATCTTTTCCTCATTAACCACCAAATACCGCGATCTTACTTTCCTCTTGCAATTCGGTGTTCAATTATGGATGTATATCACCCCTGTCATTTATCCTCTTAACTCTATCGCTCCAGAAAAACAATGGATAGTTCAATTAAACCCCATGACCTCTATCATCGAAACATTCAAATACGGCTCCATCGGTACCGGCGCCTTCTCATGGCTATGGCTCACATATAGCTTTATCTTTATGATTATCCTCTTAATTTCCGGAATTGTAGTATTCAACAAGGTGGAGAAGGGGTTTATGGATACGGTTTAGGAGGAAGCTTTTGATTTTTCAGAAGTGGGAGAAGGGTAGAGTGGTAGCTGAGTGGCCTAGTAATCGAGAGGCCTGGTGGGCAAGTGACCGAGTGGACAAGTAGCCGAGAGGACGAGTGGATAGGTGCCCAGATGCTGAGTAGCCAATCCCGAAAAATAAAAAATCTTTGATTTTTGTGATTTTTCGTGGATCCTCGAAAAACGATGAAATCGGAGATTTCAGTTTTTCGGGAGAGGCAACGTCGCGTAGCTCCTGGCCACCCCTCCACATAGCCACTCCGCCACTTTCCCAGTCACTCCGCCACTTTTTTAAAAAAAATATTATCTTTGAAACCTTAATCATAAAAAAAATGAAAACACATAAAGATTTAGATGCGTGGAAGAATGCGATAGCATTAGTGACTGATGTTTATAGAATTACAAAAGACTTTCCAAGCGATGAAAAGTATGGATTGACGAGTCAGATTAGAAGATCTGCGGTTTCGATTCCATCAAATATTGCTGAAGGTGCAGGACGAAATCATGATAAAGAGTTTATTCAATTTCTTTACATTGCATTAGGAAGTTTGTCAGAACTTGAAACTCAAATGATAATTTCTTGTAATTTGGATTTTATTAAACAGGGTATTCTTGATGAGTGTAATGAAAAGACTAAAATTATATCAAATCAGATTAATGGATTAGTGAGATATTTGAAAGGCAAGTAGCTGAGAGGCCGAGAAGTCGAGTAGCCAAGTGGTGAGTAGTCAAGTAGCCGATCCCGAAAAATAAAAAATCTTTGATTTTTGTGATTTTTCGTGGATCTTTTAACCCTCGTTTACGGGGCTCGAAAAACGATGAAATCGGAGATTTCAGTTTTTCGGGTGAGGCAATGTCGCGAAGCTACACGGCCACCTGGCCACTTCGCCACTAGGCCACTCTTTTCCCACTCCGCCACTCACTAAAAAAACACAAATAACTAAAATTTCACTCTTCAAAAAAATGCTTATCTTTGTATAATAATTAGTAATAGATGTCGGACATAGCAATTAAAATTGAAAATCTAAGTAAACAATACAGGCTTGGGGTAGTAGGTACCGGAACATTGTCGCATGATATGAAGCGATGGTGGACGGTGAACGTGCGCAGGCAGGAGGATCCTTATTTGAAGATTGGCGAGACCAACGACCGGTCGTCCAAGGGGATGTCCGATTATGTGTGGGCGCTTAAGGATATCAACTTGGAGATTAAACAGGGCGATGTGGTGGGCATTATCGGGAAAAATGGTGCCGGAAAATCCACGTTGTTGAAAATATTATCCCGGGTGACCAAACCCACTACCGGTTCTATCCATTACAAAGGTCGCATTGCTTCGTTGTTGGAGGTGGGTACCGGATTCCATCAGGAGATGACGGGCCGCGAAAATATCTATATGAACGGGGCCATCATGGGGATGAACCGTGCGGAGATTACCCGCAAATTTGACGAAATTGTTGCCTTTGCCGGAGTGGAACGCTATATAGATACGCCCGTGAAACGATACTCCAGTGGGATGACTGTAAGGTTAGGATTCTCAATAGCAGCACACCTTGAGCCGGATATTTTGGTGGTGGATGAAGTGTTAGCTGTTGGCGATGCCGAATTCCAGAAAAAAGCCATTGGTAAAATGCAGGATGTGAGCAAAGAGGGTGGACGTACGGTTTTGTTTGTGAGTCATAATATGGCAAGTATAAAATCGCTTTGCACCAAAGGGGTTGTGTTGGTAAATGGGAATATTGTTTTTATGGGTGATATAAAGGATGCTGTTAGTTATTATGTTGGATGTAATTATTCGGAATCTGTACAAATTTATTTTGAGGATTTATCAAAAGCACCAGGTAATGATAATATTCGAATTAAATCATTTGAAGTTTCTCCAATTATAGGAAACGAGTTGAATGTAGAATCAGGATTAAAATTTGTATTAAGATTTTATAACAATAAATCCGATATTATGATGGATACTACATTTGCTTTATCTACTATTGATGATATATGCGTTTTTCATAGTGGAATAGTGATTTCACCAAATTTAGATTCTAAAAAAGGATTATATGAAGTTGCATTTCAAGTACTACCGAATATATTAAATGCTGGAAAATATAAAATAAAATTAATTTTCGGTGAAAATCAAAAATATGTACTTTGGTCTACCGATAATATCCTGAATTTTGAAGTAAAAAACACTTTAACAGGACAAGGATTTAATATGAATACACCTCCTGGTATTATTAAGCCTATGATTGATTATAAATATAGTTTTATAGAATAATGAAAAGAATACCAGAAATCATAACCCTTCCAAAAATTATTGACTCTCGTGGTAATCTTACTTTTATCGAAAGTAATTATCATATTCCATTTGAAATTAAACGATCGTACTGGATATATGATGTACCGGGTGGCGAAATGCGAGGCGGTCATGCATTTAAAATGCAACAAGAGTTTATTGTAGCATTGTCTGGTAGTTTTGAAGTTATTTTGAATGATGGCATAATCAGTAAGACCTTTCTGTTAAATAGATCATATAATGGGTTATATGTGCCAAACGGAATTTGGAGGCAAATGGATAATTTTTCTACTAATTCATTGGCATTAATACTTGCTTCAACTTTTTTTAATAAAGAGGACTATATTTATGATTATGAACAATTTATAAAAGAACAATTGTAATGGATGATTTTAATAATTCAACAGTTAATGATTGTCTAATAATTGAAATGGACAAACATCATGATGAAAAAGGGAACATAACTGTAGTTGAGAACAATATTGAAGTTCCATTTGATGTGAAAAGAGTTTACTATTTATATGACGTACCGGCTGGTGAGTTGCGAGGTGGTCATGCACATAAAGAACTTCGACAATTAATTATCGCTGCAAGTGGTAGCTTTTGTGTGATACTAGATGATGGAAAAAATAAAAAAACAGTCATGTTGAATAGACCTTTTCAAGGTTTGTTGATAGTTTCTGGAATTTGGCGTGAATTAAATGACTTTTCTTCAGGAGCTGTATGTTTGGTTTTAGCATCTAATAATTATAATGAAGAAGATTATATTCGTGAATATTCGGATTTTTTAAAGATTAAGACTAATGAGTAAAATTTTAATTGCAGGAAGTGGTGGAGCTCCATCTGAAGGGGTGATAAATTCATTGTTATTATGTAATGACGGTGATGAAATTATTGGGATGGGTAGTGAGCCTTCTGATTTGATATTGTCTAATGCTAAACGGAAATACATTGTCCCATATGCCGATGCTCCAAATTATAAGCAAGAGTTATTTAATGTTTTAAATTTTGAAAAACCAGACTTGATCCATTTTCAAAACGATTTGGAAGTTTTTGAGGCATCTAAAATCAGGAATGAGATTAATAGTCTAGGGACCAAAACCTATATGCCTTGTCATGAAGTGATAGACACTTGTGTAAATAAGTATAAGTCTTATTTGGTATGGAAAAAGGCAGGAGTTAAGGTGTCAAGGAATATTTTTATTAATACAGAACAAGATTTGAAAACTGCTTTTACTGAGTTATGTGATAATTCGGGTAATATATGGCTTAGAGCTTCTTCAATAGGAGGAGGTGGTAAAGGGGCATTACCAACTAATGATTTCGAATTTGCTAAAAGATGGATAAATAAATATAAAGGCTGGGGCGACTTTGTAGCGGCTGAAATTTTGACAGCCAATACTGTTACTTGGTTGTCAATTTGGTATGAAGGGGAATTAGTCGTAGCTCAAACGCGAATTCGTAAAGGATGGACACATGGTAACAGAACTCTTTCTGGTGTGACTGGTGTTACTAAAGTTGGTCAAACATATTCTAATGATATTGTTAACACAGTCGCTTTAGATGCGATTAGGTCAATTGATAAGAAACCACATGGTGTTTATGGCGTAGATATGGCTTATGATAAGGATGGGTTTCCAAATCCTACAGAAATTAATATTTCTCGTTTTTTTACAACAGTTTTATTTTTTACTGAAGCAGGTCTAAATATGCCAAAGATATTTAAAGATATTGCTTTGTACAATAAATTTCCTAGTTTAAATAAAAAGATTAATCCTTTACCCAATGGTTTGATGTGGGTAAGAGGTATGGATACTAAACCAAAATTGGTTACAGAAGAGGATATGCTTTCGGATCTTATTCAATTATAATTATGGATAGAGTATTGATTACAGGAATTTCCGGATTTATTGGCTCTGCATTTATAAGCTATGTAAATTCAAATAATTTATTGTCTAATAAAGAAATTGTGGTGCTTAGTACTAAGTTGCACAAAAATTTCGAAACAATTTTATATAATCCAGAATCATTTATTATTCCAAAAATAATGGGAGTTTCTGCGGTTATTCATATTGGCTCTTATACTCCTAAAAGTAAAGATGAATCTAATGATATTGATAAATGTTCTTCAAATATTATCTTTACTAGAAATTTGCTTGATAGTCTGCCAAAAACTATTCGAAAATTTGTATTAATTAGCACTGTTGATATTTATAAGTCTACGAATCAAATTACAAATGAAAAATCTATTGTTAGTCCAGGTAGTATTTATGGGTGGTCAAAGCTGTTTTGTGAAAAAATTATTATTGAATGGTGCAAACAACAAAATGTGTCTTTTATTGTATTGCGCTTAGGTCATATTTATGGTTCAGGGGAAGATGAATACAAAAAATTAATCCCAGTAACAATCAAAAGTATTATTAAAGGTCAATCTCCAATTGTTTATACAAATGGGCTCGAAAAAAGAAGCTTTTTGCATGTAAATGACTGTGTTAGATGTATTTGGGAGGCTTATAAGTCCGATTGCGATTTGGGTGTAGTAAATATTGTTTCAGGTATTAGTAAAACTGTTTTGGAAATTGTTAATCTTTTAATTGAGATTTCTGGTAAAAAACTTTGTGCTGAAATATTAAATAATTATGTTGAAACACGTGATACTATTTTTGATAATAAACTTATGGTGCAAGTTTTTGGTGCAGAACAAATAAGTTTAGAAGATGGATTAATTGAAGAATATGAATATTTTGTAAGTAAATGAGTATGAATATTTTTTTTGATTTAGATGGGACATTATTAGATTCAAAGCAGCGATTATATCGACTTTTTTGTGATTTAACAAAGCAAACCATTTTATGCTTTGATGAATATTGGGAATTGAAGAAATCCATGAATGACCATAGATATATTTTATCTGAATATTTCAACTATTCATCATCTGAGATTATTGAATTTGAAGAAAAATGGATGTCATTAATTGAGACGAAAGAATATTTGTTGTATGATACTCCATTTGTCTTCACTTCGGATGTTTTAAGAAATTTGCAAAATCAGGGATGTGATTTATATTTAATCACAGCACGACAAAACAAGCAATATACAATTCAACAACTTGAACAATTCGGCATAGAATCTTATTTTGTCAAAATGCTGGTAACTGAATTTAAAAAACCAAAGTTTGAGTTGATTATTGAATCAGGTATTAAATTGGTAGAAACTGATTTATATGTGGGAGATACTGGCCAGGATATTGAAATAGCTAAATTGATGGGTATAAGAAGTATGGGGGTGCTTTCTGGTTTTCGAAATAGAACTTCATTGTTGAGATATAAACCGGATTACATTGAAAATGATATTCAAGGAGTGCTAAAATATGTCTAGAGAAAATAGAAGAAAAGTGGAAATGATTTGTTCAATTATTCGAAAAAATATTATTAAATTAATATGGGGTAAAAAGGTCTCGTTTGGAACAAATGTGCAAATTTTAGGGAGGTCGCCAATTATTAAAGCACCAAAAAATGGGAAAATAATTATCGGAGATGGTGTTATACTCAACTCTGATAATATACATAGTAATACCTCGTTGACTACGCCAGTAAAATTTGTGACAGGAGTTAATGGTACAATAAAGATAGGCGAAAATTGCGATTTAAATGGAACGTGCATGGTGGCTTATGATGAAATTGAAATTGGAAATTATTGTCAATTTGCTTCTTCATCGATAATTTCAGACACAGATTTTCATTCTATAAAATCAGATGTACGATTGGCTCAAATGAAGGGTTTGTCTTTTTCTTTTGATGATATCAAAAAGAAAAAAATCAAAATAGGGAACAATGTTTGGTTCGGTTGGGGGACAATTGTGCTGAAAGGTGTTACAATTGGAGATAATAGTATTATTGCTGCAGGGGCGGTTGTGGTTAAGGATGTCCCTGCAAATGTAATAGTTGCTGGCAATCCAGCAACTATTGTTAAACAAATTGATTGATTATTATGATAAAATTTTTAGATCTTCAAAAAATAAATGCTCAATATTCAGATGAGCTCAAGCAGACAGTTGCGGAAGTGATTGACAGTGGCTGGTATATACTAGGTAAAAAAGTTGAATTGTTTGAACAGAATCTTGCTAGTTATGTTGGCGTTAAACATGCTATTGCTGTAGGTAATGGTTTGGATGCTCTGCGATTGATTTTGAGAGGATATATTGAATTAGGAGAAATGGAAGTGGGAGATGAAGTTATTGTACCCGCCAATACCTATATTGCCACAATCCTAGCTATTACTGATAATCGACTTAAACCGATATTAGTAGAGCCAAATATTAATAGCTACAATCTTGAAATTTCGCTTATTGAGCAATACATAACGCCACGTACCAAAGCCATTATGGTTGTTCATCTTTATGGGCAAGTGTGCTGGTGTGAAGAACTAGAACGAATAGCCAAAAAGTATAATCTTAGAATTATTGAAGACAATGCGCAAGCAATAGGAGCGGAATTTTGTTATAAGACAACAGTTGGTGATGATTTTGATAAAATTGTTAAAAAAACTGGAGCTTTGGGTGATGCAGCGGGATTTAGCTTTTATCCAGGAAAAAATTTAGGTGCTCTTGGTGATGCAGGTGCTGTTACTACAAATAATGATAAATTGGCGGAAATTATCCGTGCTTTGAGTAATTATGGAAGTAGTAGAAAATATGTCAATGATTATCAGGGGCTTAATAGTCGCATGGATGAAATTCAAGCAGCAATACTTGCTGTTAAGTTAAAATATATTGATTCAGAAAATCAACGACGTCGAGAAATTGCAAAGTATTATTGTAATAACATTTGTAATTCAGAGATTATTCTTCCAATTGCTAAAGGACATCAATTAAATAATAGCCATGTTTTTCATCTCTTTGTAATACGGACGCCAAAACGTGATTTGTTGCAAAAATATATGATAGATAATGGTGTGCAGATACTTATTCATTACCCATTACCTCCACATAAACAAGGTGCTTATAAAATTATGAATAAATTGGTATTGCCTGTTACCGAAAAGATTCATAATGAAGTTCTGAGTTTGCCAATTAGCCCTGTTTTGGAAATAACTGATGTGAATAAAATTGTTGATTTGCTTTGTGAATTTAATTAATATTTATAGTTCATTCTGAATGTTATGCAAAATATAAAACTTGATTTTTAAAATGTTTGAACAAATTAAAAAGCATTCTGTCCTTAATAATATATTAAAAGTTATGAAGGCTGTGAAAAATAATATTATTTCGAATTTTGAGATAAAATATATTCATGGTCATAATCAATTTTGTAGTAAGCTGCTTAGATTATTGTTGAAAATGCTTAATTTTAAATTTAGACTTATATTAACAATTGAAGAATATCTTAATTTGCATCCTGAAAACATTGAAGTAATTATAAGTGAAAAAGTAAAATTATCATATATTCCTCCCATTTTTTATAACGAAATTATCTTTGATACTAAATTGATTAATGAAATTGACTATTGTCAATATCTAGTGTTGTTTAAAAAAGCATCAATTCTCGGGGGATCAAGTATTTTATTATTGGATGATAAAAATGTTTATTACTCAATTAAGTCAATGGACCAAAATTGTAAATATATATACTCTGATATTGGTGTTAAATCAATTAGGGATAATTATATGATGGTAAAAGAAACAAATACTACTAAATTTATCAATCAGGGTATTTGGATTGGTGGAAATTATTCTTGGAATTATTATCACTTAGTCTTTGAATTCTTAATTAAATTATTCTGGTTGAATAAAATAAATATTCCATTAGACATACCAATAATTGTAGATGATATTATTCTTAACGTGCCACAATACAATGAATTGTTAAATATGATTAACATCCATAAAAGGGACGTGATAGGCGTTAAACAAATGGAGCAATATCGCATTAATTATTTGTATTTTGCTAATTGTCCAAACTTAATTCCTCCGGATTTTAAGAATATTATTGATATTCAGCCTAAAGACATATTGTTTAACGATAATTTACTATTCCAATTCCGAACTTATTTGTTGAAAAAGGCAACAAAAAACACGTATTTTAAAAGAATATATATATCAAGAAAAAATGCAAACAAAAAGAGAACGTTTAATGAGGATGCTGTTTATAGTTTCTTAATGGATTATGGTTTTGTAACTATTATGCCAGAAAATTATTCGATTGCTGATCAAATTGCGATATTTAATCAGGCTGAATATATAATTGGTGGAATAGGTGCTGCATTTACAAATTTATTATTTTGCAAGGAAGGGTGTAAAATACTTTCATTAGCAAAAAACCAATTGCCTTTCTCGACATTTACTACAATTGCATGGTCTGCAGGTGCAAATTTGATTAATTTTACTGAAGTGAACACAAAGTGTAATGATATTAATTCAATCCATGATTCATATAATATTGATATTATTCGGTTCAAATGTTTTATAGATGGTTGGTTAAATTAAAATAGATTATTTTTAATGTCACCCAAAAACATGTGTTAATAGTCATACTTTAAAAAAGGAACAATTAGATGTAAATAATTATGGATGAATCAAGTATTTTAAATATCAATCAAAAAATATATTTCTTATTCAAAAAACTATTTATTGAAAATTGGCGTGGTCATAATCCAATAATATTAATTGAGAATATTGAACAATTGGCATATTTTGCATTTAAAAATAATTCTGGAATATACATAGATACAGCTATTGAAGAATTGTTATTTGATATGAGCCTCGACGTAAAAAAAAGCATAGAAAATAATAAAGTTCAATTTTTAGTAGATAATGGTGCTTTTAAGGGAAAAAGGAAAATCTTGCATATTGTATCTAATTTTTACGTGGGCGGTCATATTGCTCTACTAAAAAGGTTGATATGCTTAGATTCTGAGAATTATCATTTTGTGGTTTTTACGCGAGAGAATGGGGGAAATACTGATGCAATTAAAAAATCTTTTATCCAGCAGAATACAAGTGTATGTTGTTTGGAAAAATCAGCGGATGTTTTTGAAAAAGCAATCTCATTAAGAGATTTTGCACAGTCTAATTCTTTTGATTGTATTTTTCTACACCATAACCCAAATGACTCTATACCGTCTATTGCATTTGCAACAGAAGATATTCCACCAGTTACAGTAGTAAACCATGCAGATCATGCTTTTTGGCTTGGATCGAATATTGCTGATTTCGTTATTGATATTAGAAATGAAGGGAGAGAGATAACAGTTAATAGAAGAAGCGTTGATAATAGTGTTATTTTACCACTCCCCATTGTTGTAAACAAAGAAATAGGAACTGTCGTTATGGGTGATGATAAAGATAAGATCATTGCTGTAGCAATGGCTTCTGCATATAAATTCAAAAACAACTTGGATTATGATTTTTTTAGAACTTGGGTTTGTTTGTTAGATGAAATACCAAATTTAATTCTCAAAATAATTGGAATAACACCAGAAGATATCCCCGCAGAATATAGGAGCCATAAACAAATTGAAGCAATGGGTGTAATCCAAAATCCCGAAAATATTATAAAAAGTGCAGATTTTGCTGTTGATTCAATGCCAATAGGCTCATATACTTCACTTTTGGAAATATGTGCTTATGGTAGTTATCCAATTTTTACATATAATCCAATTAAACTTTTTGATTTATCACTTGATTTAAGTTTCAATAGCGAACTTTCTTCACCACATAATGAAAATGAATATATTGAAAAAGTAAAAGAATTGTGCGGTAATATTAAAAGTACAAGGCAAAAAACCATTAAAATACAAGAATCCATATTGAATATCCACAGCGGTAATTTTTGGTTTGATAAGTATTCAGAAATTTTAAATCTTGTTTGCGATGGTAAACATAAAATTAATCATAATGAAGTTGGATTTATATCAAACTCAATTGATGATAATCGAATGGCTGAACTTTTCTATGATGAAAAAAATTATTCACTTATGTTGAATTATATTTATACTAAATGTTCACAAATAAATATAACAGACTTTTTTATGCTTTATAAATTGGTTAGATTAAACAATGGGGTTTTTAGAGATTATTTGTCAATGATAAAAAAACGGTGTATATTTGATAATTGAAATATGAAAAAACAGATATTAGTTTCGATTTTAAATTGGAATAATGCTCCAGACACAATTGCGTGTATAAATTCTTTGCGAGAAGTTAGTGATACTAGTTTTTTTGATATATGTATTGTTGATAATGCATCTATTGATGATTCATTTAATTTAATAAAAGAGAAAACTAACGAAAGGTTTTATATTCAATCTAAACAGAATAATGGTTATGCAGCAGGCCATTCACTTTCGCTTGAAATTGCACTAAAAGAGAAATATCAATATTTCTGGATATTGAACAATGATCTGGTTGTTAAAAAAGATACTTTAATTAATCTTTTAAAAGAAGTAGAGAAATTCCCAAATAGTATTTTTGGAAGTGTAACTTTAAAATCAGAAAATCCTGATATAATTGGATTTGGAGGTGGATTGTCAGATGAAATTTCAAAACCATTAGACTATAATGCGTTTGAAAACACTTTATTATTAGAGTATCAAAATAAATATTCCACTCATAGTGTTCAATCTTTAGAAGGAAGCTCATTGTTAATTCCTCTTGCCGTTATTAATAAGTATGGTTTTATGTCCCTTGATTTTTTTATGTATGGAGAAGAAACTGATTATTGTTATCGATTGGCAAAAGTGGGAGTGAAATCACTAATAGTTCCAACTTCAGTGGTTCTTCACAAGAACGAAGGCTCAACAAACCAATATCCTAATCTAAAATATATTATTGCATATTATAGACGGCGAAATTTTTTGCGTTTCTCAATTGATCATACTGGAAGAACTAGATGGTCAGCTTTTAATGTCCAAGATGGGGTAGTAAATAATTGTAAATCAATAGTTAAAGGATTGTTATTCAAAAAAAATATTGATTATTATTACGCTTTAGCATCTATACACGCAGGTTTAGGCATAAAAGGAAAAGTTGTTTCACCCGATAAAATTTTAAAAAAATGCCATTCTTTTCAATAATAATTCCATCATACAATCGCGCACACATGCTACCTGTAGCTATTCAGAGTGTGATAAATCAAACATATCATGATTGGGAATTAATTATTGTCGATGATGGAAGCACTGATAATACCAAAGAAGTTGTAGCTTCTTATAATCACGATAGAATAATATATATATGGCAAGCTAATCAAGAACGCTCTGTAGCTAGAAATAATGGAATTAAGAATGCAAAAGGAGAATATGTTTGTTTTTTAGATAGTGATGATTACTATTTGCCTGATCGATTAAAAAAGTTCAATGAATTTATTTTAAAAGAGAAACATTCAAAATTATTGATTTTTTCTGGGATTATTATAGAAAACAAAGGAGGTTTCAATAATATAGAGATTGATGACTCATTGTATTATAAAATCAATATATTTGATTACCTAACATCAATAATAATTGCCACACCTCAGATTTGTGTTTCAGCTTCAATTTTGGAAGAGTTTAATTTTAATCCAGATTTTAGATTAAGTGAGGATATGGAGTTGTGTTTTAGAATAGCGAAGAAGTATCCAGTTGTCCCACAGAAAGATAATCTTACCATTGTTCAGTATGAACATGAGGATAGAACTGTTGGATATAGATATTGTAATACTTCCAAAGAACAAATTGTTACATGGAGATATATATTAAATAAAGATCATTCAGGGAGATTTATTTCAAAAAAGTATAAAAACGGGATTATGGGACAGCTCTTTTTTAATGAAGCAAAATATTTTATGTTTAATAATTTGAAATATAATGCTATTGCTAAAATTTTCAAGTCTATTGTTGTTAATCCAATAAATAATCAAAATAAGCATCGATTGTATTGTTTAATAAATTTGTTGCTATTGAAAATACCAGATGAATACTTAAAATAATAGTTATATGAATAAGTGGCACTTATTGGTTTCTAAAATTTATCGATTTTTTTTCCCCATTGACAATGTTACGAAATATAAACGGATGGGGGTGAATATTGGTGAGAATTGCAAGATTATGAATGAGGTGATGATTGACTATAGTCATTATTGGTTGATTTCTATTTCGAATAATGTTACATTAGCGCCTCGTGTGCATATATTGGCTCATGACGCATGTTTGAAAAATTATTTTGGTTATACGAAAATTGGGTTGGTAAGTATCCAAGATAATGTATTTATTGGGGCTGGAAGCATTATTATGCCAGGGGTTACAATTGGATTGAATTCAATAATAGGAGCTGGAAGTGTTGTTACAAAAGATATACCAGCAAATTCAGTTGCAGTAGGTAATCCAGCAAAAATCATCAGTACTGTTGATGATTTTATAGTGAAACAAAGAGGGTTAATGAAAGAAATAAATATGTTTGATGAAAGTTATACGCTTAAAGAAAACATAACAGAATATAAAAAAAATAAGATGATAGATATTCTTAGAAGTGAAAAAAATGGGTTTGTAGTATAACGTAACTAAAATCAGAAAAACATGAAATTTTAAATTAATAGATTTTAACTCCAAATTTTAGGAGATATAAGATCTGGAAATTATAGATGGATTGATAAATAAACGTAAAAACATGAATTAATCAAGTCCAATTCATTATTAATTCAAAGTATGACATTTTTTTTCAAGATTAAAGATAATTAATTCAATTGTAAATAATATCGATAGAGAAATTGTATGTTTGTAAACGAAGCAAAGTGGATACTAAACAAAGTTAAAAGTATCAAAAACGATGAAATTTATCCAATTTTAAATATTGGAAGTTCCACTTTAGAAGCTAGACTCAATAGCAATCCGAATATGGAAGAATGTCTTTATTTTCCATTGTCGGAAAATGGGAAAATAATACATGCGGATATAAAATCTGGAATAGGTATCGATATTGTTGGTGATTTAACTGATCCAAAATTTATTGATAAATTGAAAACAATTGATTTTAAATTGATATTGTGCAATAATTTATTGGAACATATTAACAACCCTCAAGACCTTTGTTATTCATTAACTGAAATTGCAAAATCGGGTACTTATATTTTAGTATCAGTACCATATAGATATCCTTATCATTTTGATCCAATCGATACAATGTTTCGTCCAACACCGGAAAAACTAATTGAGTATTTTCCTCGTATGGAAGTCATTTCAAAGGAAATTGTAAAAGATACAAGAACATATTACAATAAACTCTCACACGATAAAGCATTAGCAAAAATTATTTTTATTAGATCATTCTTGCCGTTTTATAAGCCAAAAATGTGGTGGAATACAGTCAGATACTTCCCATATATGTTTGTTAAGTTTAAAGTAACTTGTATTCTATTAAAAAAGAAATAGATGAAAATCTTATATGTGTTACAAGGTTTGTATAAAGGAGGAGCAGAAAGGCTTTGTCTCGAAATTGCACAAGAAATTAATCGAAATCATTCAAGTCAAGTATTAATTATTGCCCTTAATGATGAGATAAATGAATATCCAACATTAACTAATGGATTGGATATTGTTTGTCTTGATAATTTTATATCACTTTCTGTTTATAGAAGAAATAGGCTAAATATAAAAGAATATGAAAAAATCGTAGATGAATTCAAACCAGATATTATACATTCAAATACCTATAAAGCTGAACTTGTTAGTAGAGAAAATTTCAGATTTGGTATTAAATACTTTACTCATTGTCATAGTAATATGCCTGAGTTTGAATCTTTTAATTGGAAAACACTTTTGCGAAAGAAATTACTGACAAATTATTTTGAGAAGAAACGTATTGAAAAAAAGTATTTGCAATGTGATAATCAATTTATTGCAATTTCAAAAGATACGTATGAGTTTTATTCAAAGAACTTAGACTTCGATTTGAAAAAGAATATTCATTTTTTACCAAATGCCATTGATTTTCAAAAATTTTATAATCCAGAAAAAAAGTTTATCTCAGAGAGATTAAACCTAATTATGGTAGGACACATGTCGGATTATAAGAATCAAATTTTTTTAATTGAAGTATTATCAATATTGAGAAACAAAAACATACCGGCATACTTAACGTTGATAGGTGATTGGCGTAGCAATGGATTGAAAATTGAAGCAAAAGCAAAAGAACAAGGCGTTTATTCATTTCTTCATATGCCGGGTATGGTTGAAAATGTTGAGGATTATTATAAGGATCAACAAGTATATGTTCATTCGTCAATTACGGAATCATTTGGATTAGTTTTAATTGAAGCTATGGCATCAGGACTGCCAATAGTCTGCCTAGATGGTGGGGGAAATAGGGATATTATTGAGGAGGGTAAGAATGGTTATATGATCTACACAGAAAATGCAGAAATGTTTACTGATAAAATCATCAGTCTTTGGGAAAATCAAGAAAAATATTTGCAGATGTCTAACTATGCCAAAGAATATGCTAAGAAATTTGATATTAAGGAATATGTAGATAAACTATTAAAAATATACGAAGATAGAATGATGAGTTAATTGATTTGGAATTATGTAATTCGGTTTTTGGGTTATTTAGTTCTACTAATAAAAAATAGAATGAGTAAAAAGAATTTGGTTTTATTGTGTGATAATTATCCAATATCAACAGGGGAGTTTTTTATTGATGATGAAATGCGAGTAATCGCAAATAGATTTGAGAAAGTGTTTGTAGTTGTAAAATCACAACAAAAAGATGATTTATGTCGATATGTGCCTGAAAATATGATCGTGTTTTCTGTTGGAGATTCTGTGTCATTCCTTGATAAATTAAAAGCACTTCCAAAAATACTTAAGCCTTTTTTTTATGAGGAGTGGAGGCTTGCAGTAACTAATTATAAACTAAAGTCATCGCTTTTTCTTTTTAAGTTGATGTATATGGATGCGGTGCGCGCATTGAAACTAAAAAAACAAATATCAAAGATCTTAAAAGAAGAACACATTGATGCTTTGAATTCTGTATTTTACTCTTATTGGCACGACTATAAAGCCTTGTCTTTGACCCTAATGAAAGAAAGTAACAATTCTTTAGTGTGTGTTGCTAGGGCACATCGATGGGATATATATTTTAGTGCACATCAATTTCCTTATTTGCCATTTAAAAAACACATAATTTATAATTTATCGGCATCTTATTCAATTTCTGGAGATGGAAAAAAGGAATTTGAGGAATTACTGAATCAGGATTTAAAAGAGAAAGTTTTTGTATCGCGTTTGGGTAAAATTAATATGAGAATTCCATTAATGGAATCTAATAATACTATTATAACATTTTGTAGTTGTTCTACGCTTATTCCTGTGAAACGTGTTAATTTAATAATAGATTTGCTGAACATGCTCAAAATAACAAATATTAAATGGGTTCATTTTGGAGATGGTTATATGCGTAATGAATTAGAAAGTTATGCAAAATTTAAAATACCAAATATTGATTATTGTTTTAAAGGGATAGTCCCCAATTCTGAAATATTGGATTTTTATCGGGATAATTATGTCGA
This sequence comes from uncultured Lentimicrobiaceae bacterium, assembly GCA_964653595.1. Classification (GTDB taxonomy): domain Bacteria; phylum Bacteroidota; class Bacteroidia; order Bacteroidales; family WCHB1-69; genus JBAXTE01. The sequence goes on along the minus strand of CAZZHH010000027.1, from coordinate 20,916 downwards.
TTTATTTATCAATTTAAGCGAATCAGAGGGGATACCAGTAAGCATTATGGAGGCATTATCGGCAGGGATTCCTGTATTGGCAACCGAAGTTGGGGGTACTCCTGAGGCGGTTACAAAAGAGGTGGGCTTTTTGTTGCCAAAAGATTTTGGTTTGGATGAGCCTGTTGATGTAATACAAAAATATTTAGCTTTACCAGTTTACAAACAAGTAAAATATAGGGAGTGTGCATATCATTTTTGGAGAGAAAATTTTGAAGCAGAGAAGAATTATGGTGAATTTGTTAGTCAGATTTTAACTTTATAATATTATTAGCGACTATAATGCTTGTGAAATTGGTTTTTTTATGTAAGTTTGTTATAAAATATGAGCATAGATAAAATGACAAATAAATATTTAAAATATCAATTCAATTATATTGAAAAATGCAATATGTGTGGATCCATGATTGGAGAACATAAAATATTGGGTAAACGACTCAATGCTTCGCAAGGGAAAAGACCAAAAAATAAAATTGGCATTACCACCACTATTTGTAAGTGTAGTCAATGTTGTTTAATATATTCCAATCCCTTACCAATTCCCGATGATTTGCAAGATCATTATGGGATGCCGCCAGAGAACTATTGGAAACCGGAATATTTTGTTGTGAATGAAAACGATTTCAAGGGGGCTATTGATAAAACCAAAGAGTTAATAGATTATAAACCAGGCATGAGATCGTTGGATGTTGGGGCCGGTATAGGGAAATCGATCGTTGCTTTCTCAAATGCAGGATTTGATGCATACGGTTTTGAAGCATCCGAACCTTTTTATGAACGGGCTATTTCAAAAATGGGGGTGAATCCGGAAAAGATTCAGTTGGGGATGATCGAAACGGTAAACTATCCGGAAAACTATTTTGAAGTGATTACCATGAAGGCGGTTTTGGAACATTTTTACGATCCTTCGGATTCGATACAAAAAGCATTGAAATGGCTCAAACCTAATGGGATTATAAAAATTGATGTTCCGTCTTCGGATTGGTTGATCAGTAAATTGATGAATTTCTATTATAAGTTGAAACGAACGGATTATGTGAGTAATTTAAGTCCGATGCACGAGCCCTATCATCTTTATGAGTTTGGGTTAAAATCTTTTCAGGAACATGGGAAGTTGAATGGTTATGAAGTCATCGATTTTAATTACAATGTTTGCGAAACGTTTATGCCAAAATTTGCGGATAAGATTTTAAAGCCATATATGAAAAGAACGAATACAGGGATGGATTTGAATGTTTGGATTCGGAAGAAAAGAGATAGCAAATTTGAAAATTATTCGATTTGAAGATTTGATGATGGCGCGAAGCGAGTCTAAAGAAAAAAATGATTTGAAGATGAATTGATATACTCGCTATCGCTCATGAGGTCGCTTCGCTTAGTTGAAGATTTGAAGATTAAGATAGCGGAGATAGCCAATTTGAAAATGAATCGATTTGAATCCCGATTTAGATTTTGTACGTTTTTCTTACAAAAAACCAACAAAAACTTTATCGGGATGAAAATTGAGATAGCAGAATGGATAATTGATAATGGAGATAGCCAATTGAGATAGCCAATGTGCTAATTGAGTCAATGTGCTAATCCCGTTAAAGCTGGATACACGCCATGGCGTGGCAGGCAAGTGTGCCAATGTGCTAATGAGTCCATAAAGTCAAAAGTCTATAAAGTCTGTAAAGGGAGATAGCTAAGAAGAGTTAAGAGTTAAGAGTTAACGCTAAGCGTGTCTAAAGGGTTGATTGAGAGGTATTCTCGCAGCCCCTTTAGATGCGGTGCGATGTAGTGAGCTTCGCCTGTCCAGCTTTAGCGGGATCGAACTAAGCCTGCCGAACTGGGCTGGGGGCAAAAAATATTGAAAATTTCCTTATGGTGTATAATAAGTGAGCCTTACTTTGTGATGCGGACTCTTGCTTTAGGGGATAAAAAAAGAGGAATAAACCAGATACCTGACCACCTTTGAAGAAAAATGTTTTATGTATATGGCAGGCGGAGTTACCTGTTCTTCGTTTTTATTATTACTTTTGCTTATCAAATATTTGATTAAATATATCCTATTATTAAAATTATGCAATTGAGTATAGATAAAATTAAAAAGATCATTCAGGAAGGGGAAGGAGTTACTGTTGAGTTTAAACGGTCTAAGGACTCTTTGCCTATAAATTTATTTGAGACGGTATGTTCGTTTTTGAACAGAAACGGTGGGAATATATTATTGGGAGTTAAAGATGATAAAGTTATTGAAGGAGTGAATCCTGAAAGAGCAGAAATTTTATGTAAAAACATTGTGAACCAGAGTAACAACTCTCAGAAATTATTTCCAACATTTTTATTGGATGCAAGTATTGTTAAATATGAGGATAAAACATTGATTCATGTTTTTGTTCCCATATCATCTCAAGTGCATAAGTGCAATCAAAAGATTTATGATAGAGGATCTGATGGGGATTTTATAATTACCTCAAGTGAACAAATTAAAAACCTATATTTAAGAAAAAACACAACCTATTCAGAGAACACGATATACCCATTTTTATTTGTTTCTGATTTTTCTGAAGGAATTGTAGAGAGAGTTCGTAAAATAATCAAAATACATCGACCAGAACATCCGTGGAATGAATTGAGTGATGATGAGTTTTTTAAAACAGCAGGTTTGTACAGAAAAGATATGGCTAATGGTTTAGAGGGATTTACGATGTCTGCGCTTTTACTTTTTGGAAAACCTGAGATCATTGGGAGTGTTTTGCCACACTATAAAATTGATGCACTTTTACGCATACATGATGTGGAACGCTATGATGATCGAGAGAATATTCGTTGTAATTTAGTAGAAGCCTATGATCAACTAAATCAATTTGTAGCTAAACATTTACCCGATAAGTTTTTTCTGGAAGGTGGTCAACGGATTTCATTAAGAGAAACTATTTTTAGAGAAATAATTGCCAACTTTTTAATACATAGAGAATATACGAATGCATATCCATCAACATTCATAATATATCGTGATAGATTAGAAGTTAAAAATGCAAATAAGCCTCATTTTTACGGTCAGTTGTTGCCTGCAGAGATAGAACCATTCCCGAAGAATCCACATATAGCTCAAATTTTTACTCAGATGGGTCGTTCAGAAGAGTTAGGAACAGGGATAAGGAAGGTGTATAAATACTCAAAAGCATATTCAGGCAACGAAAAAGTAGAATTTTTAGAACAAGACATTTTTATTACCAAAGTGCCATTAGATACTAGTTTGTATGAAGTAGTAGCTGGAATCACTGAAAATGACGGATTAAATGACGGATTAAATGACGGATTAAATGACGGATTAAATGATCGGCAATTTCAGGCTTTGAAATTAATTAAAGAGAATCCCGGGATTCAAATAAAAAGAATTGCTGATTTAACTCAAATTCCTGTTGACACATTGGATAGATATATTAAATATTATGTTGAAAAGAAATGGGTTGAACGCCGTGGAAGTAAAAAAACAGGTGGCTATTTCTATAAAACAACGGAGTGGTGAAGATGGTCATTGGGTGAGATAGCAGAAAGGAGTCCATAAAGTCTGTAAAGCGATGCCCTGAGCTTTGCCTGCCACGACTTGGCGTGGTCGAAGGGTTTATAAAGTCTATAAAGGAAGTTCGCAGAGAAAGCAGAATAATAAAATCTATGTGAACTAATTGTTTAAAAAAAGAAAAAATATTAGATGAAAAAAGTACTCATATTGGCTTACGATTTTCCCCCGTATGTATCGGTGTAAATTACAAATACGCATTAATGTTAATGAGAATAGTGTAATCTTATTCTTTACACCTAATTGGGCGAAATATTGGAGATAAATTCATATTTTTGTAATAAAATATGAGTATGCATATCACAATCATAGCAGGGGCAAGACCAAATTTCATGAAAATCAGCCCCATTATTCGGGAGATCATTGCCCAGCGAGCAAATAATATCAATATTCAATATCGATTGGTGCATACCGGTCAGCATTTTGACAATGCAATGAGTGATACTTTTTTTAAAGAGTTAAATATCCCCTTGCCAGATGTGAATTTGATGGCTGGAGGAGGAACCCAGGCCGAGCAAACGGCTGCGATCATGGTTGCGTTTGAAAAAGAGCTAATGGCAAACCCCACGGATTTGGTATTGGTTGTAGGTGATGTTACTTCCACGATGGCCTGTTCCATTGTGGCAAAAAAATTAAATGTTAAGTTGGCACATGTTGAGGGCGGAATTCGCTCGTACGACAACACCATGCCAGAAGAAATTAATCGGAAGGTTACGGATAGCATTACGGATTATTTTTTTACCACCACTACCACTGCCAATGATATCCTATTATCCGAAGGACATCGATTGGAAAATATATTTCTGGTTGGGAATGTGATGATTGATACTCTTTTGTACAATTTTGAAAAGTTGAGAAAACCTTCTTTTTTCAGTTCATATAGTTTAAAAGAAAAAGAATATATCGTTCTTACGTTGCATCGTCCCAATAATGTGGATGATTATCAGAAACTAAAATTATTACTTACAGAAATAACCAATAATGTAAAAGGATTGCCGATAATATTTCCTGCACATCCAAGAACAATTCAGAGTTTAAAGAAAATAAACCATGATTTTGATAATTTGATTACAGTGGATCCGATGGGCTATTTGGAATTTAATTATTTGGTTAAGCATAGTTTGTCTGTCATTACAGATTCGGGTGGAATTACGGAAGAGACAACCGTGATGCGTGTGCCATGTATGACCTTGCGAGATAACACTGAGCGGCCGGAAACGTGCACTATTGGCACAAATGAGCTGATTGGGACGGATCCTACGAATATTAAACCGGCATTGGATCGGTTGTTTTCGGGTAATTGGAAAAAAGGAGGAATTCCGCCATTATGGGATGGACAATCTGCTGAACGCATAATAAAACATTTATATCAAATATTTTCAACTCAATAACAATGAAAATTCTAATTATTTCTCAGCATCTTTTTCCTATCCAAACTCCCCGTGCTCACAGAACGACAGAATTGGTGAAGGAGTTCGCAAATAAAGGGCATGAAGTTACAGTATATGCTGTATTGGGTAAATTCAATTATCAAGAGTTTGAAAATCAGTATAAAGTAAAGGTGAAAAATATTCCCTTGACATGGCAGGTGCATCCATACAATAGTGATGGTGACTCGATTCGGAATGTTTTTGATCAGGTGTTTGGACGTTTATTTGGTCGGTTGTTTGAATTTCCTAACATCGAATTCAAGTATAAGATCGGCCCAATTATTAAAAGCGAAAAAGATGTAGATTTGCTGATTTCGATAGCAGATCCGCATCAAATTCATTGGGGTTGTGCCAAAACTAAAATTAAATATCCAAAGTTGTTTCCCAAATATTGGATTGCTGATTGCGGAGATCCATTTATGGCGAATGGGAAAAGCGAAAGGCATCTAGGGTACTTTGAAAAAAATGAGCGATTGTTCTGTAAGCATTGCGATATAATTACAGTGCCTGTTATTGAAGCGATTGAAGCCTATTATCCTGAATATAGAAACAAAATCAGGGTGATCCCACAAGGATTTGATTTTGATATGTCTGATGGTATCAATACGATTCCGAATAATGACTGTCCTACGTTTGCTTATGCAGGGATTTTTTATAAAGATATCCGAAATCCTAAAATGCTGTTAGAATATTTGGCAACCATAAATTTTGACTTTAGGTTTCATGTGTTTACAAAGTTTGATCAACTTGTAATGCCTTATAAATCTTTATTAAAGGAAAAGTTGGTTATTCATAAACCTGTAAGCCGATTGGAACTTATCTCGATTATGAAGGGAATGGATTTTCTTCTAAATCTGGAGAACAAGAATACGCCCAATCAGATTCCCAGCAAACTAATTGATTATGCCATTACTAAACGCCCCATTTTATCGATCACACCGAATAATATAAATATGACTCTTGTTGATGAATTTTTAAATGGAAACTATGAAAATCAGTTGATAATCAAAGATATAGATCGGTATCATATTTCTAATGTTGTGGATAAATTTCTGCAATTGGTTCCGGAAGAAGTGTTGAGAGTTGAAAGTGAAGAGTTATCAGTTAACAGTGATCAGTTATCAGTTGACAGTGATCAGCGCGTCCCGAATTTTAATCCGCCTCTTGCGGATTTAAAAATTCGAGGATCCTCGAGAAAAAATAAAATCGAAGATTTCTGTTTTTTCGGGAAAGCGGGGAAAGCGGAGTCGAAAGTCGAAAGTTCAGTGTCGAAAGGGGAAGAGGAGTCGAAAGTTGAAAGTGAAGAGTCAGGTTCTTCGTTTCACGAAAAATCGTTTCACGAAAAATCTTCCTACCAACAATGTACCCGCTGCGTGATGGACACCTCCGATCCCGACATTCGGTTTGATGACCAAGGGGTGTGCAACCACTGCACCAACTACTTCGAGCGGATTGCCAGCCGGGTGTATCAAGGCGAAAAGAGTGATAAGGAATTGCTACAACTGGTGGAAGATATCAAGAAAGCCGGCAAAGGTAAAAAATATGACTGTGTGATTGGCGTGAGTGGTGGTATTGATAGCAGTTATGTGGCTTACAAGGCTAAAAAAAGGGGACTCAGGGCGCTGCTAGTTCATTTGGATAATGGTTGGAATTCCGAAATTTCGGTGAAAAACATCAAAAATTTAGCTCAAATCCTCGAATTCGATTACGAGAGTTATGTGTTAGACTGGGATGAGTTCCGTGAGATTCAGTTGGCATTCCTCAAAGCTTCCATCCCCGAAATGGAGACACCCACCGATATCGCCATACCAGGTGCACTTCACAAGGTGGCGGCCAAATATGGGGTAAAATACATTTTGAGCGGAGGTAACTTTGCCACCGAAGGCATCCTTCCAAAAACCTGGCACTACAATGCCAAAGATATGACCTATTTCAGTCACATTCTCCGTACCTTCGGACGAAAGAAGATGCGCAAGTTCCCTCGCTTTGGCTGGAAAGAGGAGCTGTATTACAAACTGGTCCACGGAATAAAAATCAGTTATATCCTCAACTATGTTCCATACAACAAGCAGGAGGCGATGCAAGTGCTGGAAAATGAGTTGGGTTGGAAATACTACGGAGGAAAACACTACGAAAGCAAGTACACCGGCTTTGTACAGTCATACATCATGCCCGAAAAGTTCAACATGGACTACCGCCGTGCCACCCTGTCCACCCAGATTTGCACCGGAGAAGTCTCCCGTCAAATAGCCCTAGAAGAACTGAAACATAAGCCTTATGATCCAATCAGTGCAGAACACGAAAAGGAATACGTCTGCAAAAAACTGGGCATCTCAACCAATGAGTTTGATGAAATCATGTCGCGTCCCGCAAAGGTCTACCGCGATTATCCAAATGCCGAAGCCAGACTGGAGTTTATCTATAACATTTATCGGAAGGTTTATAAGAAGCCGAATTATAAAGAGTAAATTAATTTGAAGATTTGAAGATGAATTGATTTGAAGATGGCGCGAAGCGTGTCTAAAGATGAATCGATTTGAAGATGAACTGATTTGAAGTCCCGATAGAGTTTCTGTTATAGTCCAAAAGATAATTATTGAATTGGACTATTATAGAAACCGTAGCGGTATAAATAGTTCAATGATTTTTTGAGAATTGGACTATATTATATCTAGAAGCGGTATTAATTATGGCGTTAATGTGTAATAAATCACAATATATATATGAAAAATGTGTATATTTGCACGAAAAGCACATATATTATATGGAAATTAAAAGAGATATTTTCGACAAATTGAAAGAATGGAAAGTGAGCCCATATCGCAAACCATTACTTTTGCAAGGTGCGAGGCAGGTGGGTAAGTCGTGGGTGTTGGAAAAGTTTGGGGAAACGGAATTTGAAAATGTTGTTGTCTTTAATTTTGATGGACAATCGGAGCTGAAAAGTTTTTTTGCCAAAACAAAGGATGTTCAACGAATTATTCAGTATCTATCCGTAGTTTGTGGGGTTAACATTGTACCCCATGACACCCTGATCATATTTGACGAAGTGCAAGAATGTAATGATGCCTTAAATTCGCTCAAATATTTTTGTGAAAATGCACCTGAATATGCAATTACAGCTGCAGGTTCGTTGTTGGGAGTTGCGTTAAACAGAAAAGGGTCATCTTTTCCTGTGGGCAAATTGGATATTCTTACGTTATATCCAATTACATTTAGAGAGTATCTTCGCGTGGTGAACCAATCATTGGCCACATATTTAGATTCAATTACTAATATAGAACCAATTCCTGAATTGATATTTTCTCAACTAACCGATTTGTATCGTACATATTTTATAACGGGAGGAATGCCTGAAGCGGTATCCTATTATTTGGATACTCGAAATATTGAGCAAACAGATAAGGTGCTTGATCATATTGTAAAAGCATATCCTTTGGATTTTTCCAAGCATATCGATTCCAAGGATATTCCGAGGGTTCATAGAGTTTGGAATAATTTACACGAACAATTGGCAAAAGACAACAAAAAATTCAAATATTCCATTATTGAAAGTAGTGCTAGAGCTAGAGATTACGAAAATGCGATAGAATGGTTATGCTTGTCTGGGTTAGTTCATCGGGTTTACGCTTCTGAAACCGCACGATTGCCTCTATCGATGTATAAGGACTCAGGCACTTTTAAGCTATATTTATCTGATGTGGGATTGTTGCGAAAAATGTTTCGATTGGATTCATCCATTATTATAGAAGGGGATCGTCTTTTTACTGAATTTAAAGGAGTGATGGCAGAGAATTTTGTGCTACAATCTCTGGTTTTTCAGTATGATGAGTCAATGTATTATTGGAGTTCAGGAAATCAAGCGGAATTGGATTTTATTCTTCAGCATAAAAATCAAATTATTCCTATTGAAGTAAAATCAGGGACGAATGTCAAAGGGAAAAGTTTGTCGGAATATCGTAAAAAGAATCAGCCTTCTTTGTCAGTTCGGTTATCATTAAGAAACCTAAGTTATGACGATGGGTTATTAAATGTTCCACTATTTATGGCGGACTATTTAAAAAAGTTGATTGATTTGAAGTCCATATAAGTATAGGGTTGATGATTTGAAAATTAAGATAGCTGATTTAGTCCATAAAGTCTAAAGTCCCTAAAGCGATGCCCTGCGATGTGTTGCGATGTGTTGAGCTAGTTTACCCTGAGCCTAGCTTGCCCAGCTATAGCGGGGTCGAAGGGAAACAAGCTTGCCGAAGGGTTCATAAAGTCTAGATAACGAATATTATTGGATGCTAAATTTTCAATATTTCCCTCTTTAGGCGATGCAGTGAGCCTGCCGAACTGGGGCAGGGGGTAGAAATATTGAAAATTTACCTCAATTGAGAATTTTATTAAACTCGTTTTATCTGAAAATCTTTTTTTCTGATTTTGCACATTCTACCATCTGTTTTGTGATGAAATATGATGCCTTCAATGTCCAGATTTGGATCTGAAAGAAGTCTTTTTAATCCTTCAAACGAATTGATTCATTGATTATTGTAACAGCAGTTCCGTCAAATTTCCGAGTAGCAATTGCTTCGCCATTTATAACCAAAAATTCTCTGGGTTAATTTCATTTATTACCCGGCTTAAATCATTCGGATCCTTCTTGAATAAAGTGGTGATTTTCTTCATCTAATAATTTTGAATTAAATTTCCAAAGATGGTCTTTCTTACAGGCAAAAAGCCGCATATAAAGGAATCGAAATCAGATTGTTTTCTTCTCCAAAATTTTTAGTGGAGACTTTGTATGCTTTGATTGGTTTGTATGTTTGAATATATATTCCCAAACTTTTAGAACGGGTGTTTTCGGATGATTTTACTTCAATAGGAATGATGTCTCCATTTTTGTCTTGTATCACAAAATCAACTTCGGCTTTTCCGTCCGACTCCCAGTAATAGGGCGTATATCCATTTATTTGCAATGAAGTAGCAATGTAGTTTTCTGCAAGTGCACCTTTTATCCCATTTAATTCCATTGGTTGCAATAATAAATTACCTGAGTTGAGTCCAAATTTGGAACACAATAAACCAGTATCTGACATGTATATTTTGAAGAAATCAGGGACTGAATGAGCGATAAGAGGAAGTTTTGGATTGTTGCATTTTTCAACTTTGACAATAAGTCCAGAAGATTTTAACCAATCAATTGGAGATTCATACATATTTGCTCTTGCTCCGGATTTGATAAGTTTGTATTGAAACTTTCGATTCTCTTTGGCCAGTTGTAAAGGGATGCTGTTATATGCGGCCATGATTTTTACTGTTTCCATCGGGTTTGCATATTTAGCCATATCTGCAATATAAGAATCAAGAATATTTTTCTGCAAGGGGATGACAAAGTTAAAGTCTTGGTTTTTTGTGTATTCATTCACAACTTGTGGCATTCCTCCAAGTCCAATATAAAGTTTGAATAGATCGAGAAATAAATTGTGCAAATGGCATTCAGACTTATTATGGAAACATTCACGTATTATTTTAACGGCTTCTTTTTTATCAAATGCCCATAGAAACTCTTCAAAATCCATTGGATAGAGATGCTTGATGTCTACTTTACCCACTGGAAATGAAAATTGATTTCTATTAACAGCCACACCCAATAAGCTTCCAGCTGCTGCAATATGAAACAAAGGTGCATCTTCTGCAAAATATTTAAGCGAGGTGAGTGCTCTTTCACACGCTTGGATTTCGTCAAATATGATTAGAGTTTTTTCTTCAATAATTGGCTGATTTGATAAAAGAGCCAATCGAGGGATTAGTCGTTCTGGAGAAATATCTCCTAAAAACAATGTATGTAAATCAGGATTGTTCTCGAAATTAAAATAGGCTATATTGTGATAGTTCGATTTGCCAAAATTTAATAGCGTAAATGTCTTGCCAACCTGCCTAGCTCCTTGTAATATTAATGGAAGCCGATTGGTGGAATTCTTCCAGTTAATGAGAGTTGTTGATATCTTACGTTCCATTTTATGTGATATTAATACATTAATACGTTCTTTATAATGCAAATATAATACTTTTTTAGTAGAAAGTCTATAAAGTCTGTAAAGTGCCGAATTATAAAATCTTCGATTTTCAATAATTCGAGCATCCTCGAAAAATCACAAAAATCAAAGATTTTTTATTTTTCGGGATCTATAAAGTCTATAAAGGGAGATAGCCGAAATGAAGAGAGTTAAGAATTATGAGCTATAAATGATGAGTTGCGCGTCCCGAATTTTAAATCCGCCAGTGGTCGGATTGTGAAAATTCGAGGATCCTCGAAAAACAATGAAATCGGAGATTTCTGGTTTTTCGGGAAGGCGTGGCTAAAGAGTTCGTCAAGTTCATAAAGTCTGTAACGTTCATAAAGTCTAGATAGTCAATTATAAGAATACAAAATTTTCAATATTTCACCCGGAATTTATCACGCCGTGGCGTGAGGGCTGGGGCAAAAAATATTGAAAATTTCATCTTAGTATAAAGTGATTTAAGTTTCACAAGTTAGGAAATGGTTATTTAACATATTGATATTTAGGTGTCTGTATTTATTTCTTTGTGTGTTTTATTCGTATTGTTCTTTATTATTATTATGAACTCATGAGTTCGCGGTCACGATATTTATCGTGATTATCCCGTATGGCGGGGCTCAGTTGTGTCTTCTTTGTGCTTTTTGTGTAACTGCTATTAAGTTTTCGCTGTGACACACCCGAACGAAGTGAGTGCGTAAATACATCTTAATTATAAGACAAAAATGAACAAAGTAACACTAAGAAGCACTAAGAGCCACAAAGACTTTATAATTTAATTTCATAACTTTCTGTTGTAACAATCACTATGACAAGATGCTTGTGTTTTTGTAATTATTATAAGTTGTTAATATTCAGTCTTATAGTTAAGTTGCGAAACTTGAGTTATATCTTTTTATCGGACAACAATAAAAAAAAATTATAGATTTTTTATTTTTTGGGATCGAAAGTCAAAAGTGAGATAGCGGAATAAAAACCTATTTGAACTATGTGCTGTATTTAAACTATGTGAACTTTGTGTTTAAAAAAATGGAAAGAATAAAGAATAAAATGAACGACATAAGGCACGTAAGAATCACATAAGGAAATCTCAAAATTGAACCATTAAGTATACAGTGAGTCATCCGAACTGGCATTAAGGAGAGTTAAGAGAGAGAAATTTGAACCATTAAGGAATTAAGGAGAGTTAAGGGGTCTAAATCTTCTTAGTGTGTGTTTTTTTAACTTTTTAATGATGAAAAAAAAGAGGAATAAAAGTGGTATAGGGGAGAATAATGTTGTATATTTGCTGCGCGAATAGTACTGTGTGTTACAGTAATGGTGGTTACGGAAATGTTTAAAATGAATTAATCAGTTGAAAATGAGGTTTTATAATCGAAATAAAGAGATGAAGATTCTTCGTGATATTAAAGAAAATTCATTAGCGAATGCCCAGATGACCATTTTGGTTGGAAGGAGAAGGATTGGGAAAACTTCACTTATTAAAAGGTGTTTTGAGGGGGAAACCAAGGTTTATTTGTTTATAGCCCGAAAAAGTGAAAGGTTGCTATGTGAGGAATTTGTGAAGGAAATTGAACGATCGCTCAATCTAACGATTTATGGGGAGATAAGGTCGTTTAAGACCTTGTTTGCATATTTAATGGAGTTGTCTGCGGGCAGGGCTTTTACCTTGATTATTGATGAGTTTCAGGAGTTTTACAACATAAATTCATCGGTTTATAGCGACATTCAGAATATTTGGGATAGCAATAAGGATAGGAGCAAGTTGAATTTAATTTTATGTGGTTCCATTTATTCGATGATGAAAAAAATATTTGAGAACTCGAAAGAGCCTTTATTTGCCCGTTTTACAGAAAAGATTACGGTTAAGCCATTCGATTTGCTCACCATCAAAGAGATCATTGCCGAGCATTATCCCCATTATACTCAAGAGGATTTGTTGGCTTTTTATTTATTTACTGGTGGAGTGGCCAAATATGTTGAAATATTGGTCAGGAAGCGTGCTTTCACGCGAAAGAAGATACTGGATGAGATTTTTCGGGAAGAGTCATTCTTTATGGATGAAGGCAGAAATGTCTTGATTGAAGAGTTTGGGCGGGAGTATGGGATATATTTCTCGATACTCTCTTTGATCGCTTCATCGCGAACATCGCGAAGCGAGATAGAATCGATTTTAGGCACAACAGTGGGCGGTTATTTGGATCGATTGGAGAATGATTTTAATCTGATTAGGAAAGTACGGCCGATATTCGCCAAGCAGGGCTCAAAAAGCATGAGATATAGAATTGAGGATAATTTTCTTAATTTTTGGTTTCGGTTTATCTATAAATACTCTAGCGCAATTGAGATTGGTAATTTTGAATATGTTAAAGAGATTGTGGAACGGGATTATAAAATGTACAGCGGGTTGGTGTTGGAAAAATATTTTACCGCTCAGTTGATGGAGAGTAAAGAATTTTCGGATATTGGCTCTTATTGGGAAAAAGGGAATAGCAATGAAATAGATATTGTTGCACTGAATGAACGGGAGAAAAAGTTGTTGATTGTGGAAGTGAAAAGGAATAAAGGCAAGGTGGATATAGATAGGTTGAAGGAAAAATCGCATAATATTGTCAAGAATTTCTCGGATCATGACATTCAATACAAAGGGTTGTCGATTGATGATGTGTGATGCAATTGAGTCTATAAAGTGCCGAAAAATAAATCCGTAAATTGACGGATTTCAATAATTCGTGCCCCGCATCCCGAATTTTAAAAAATCTGCGATTTAGATTAAAATTCGAGGATCCTCGAAAAAAGATGATTCGTTTATAGTGAATCTGTTTTTTCGGGAAACGAGGGTTAAAAACATCCTCGAACAATAAAAAAAAATCATAGATTTTTTATTTTTTGGGATCGAAAGTCAAAAGTGAGATAGCGGAGATAGCCAATGTGCTGATCCCGCTATCCCAGATAAATCTCCGATTGATTAATTTGGGTTAAAGGTTAAAATGAAGATTGTGCCCCATTTTTTTCTCTTTTGTTTTCAGATAGTTGATATTATGAGGGTTTGGATCTATAATAAGAGGTACCAATTCATGAATAGAAATACCATATCCTGCCAAACCCACTCTTTTTGTGTTGTTGTTGGTAATCAGTCTAATGTTAGTAGCATTAAGGTCGTAAAGTATTTGAGCACCAATGCCATAATCGCGTTCATCGGGTTTAAAACCGAGTTCAATATTTGCCTCTACGGTATCTCTTCCAAGTTCCTGAAGGTGATATGCTTTCAATTTATTGATAAGTCCAATTCCTCTGCCTTCTTGGTTCATGTATAGAATAAGTCCTTTTTTTTCATTTTCTATCATCTCCATGGCCTTATGTAGTTGAGGTCCACAGTCGCATTTACTCGATCCGAAGATGTCTCCCGTAACACACGATGAGTGAACTCTGCTTAAAATAGGTTCGTTAGGTTCCCAATCTCCTTTTTTAAGTGCTAAATGGACTAAATTGTTGTCCAATTGTCGATAAGCTATCAATTCAAAGTTTCCCCATTCGGTGGGTAAGTTGACGCTTTGTTCGCGGACAACAAGTTTTTCAGTACGTTGTCTGTACTCAATTAAATCCTTGATGGTGATAATTTTGAGGTCAAATTTTTTGGCAATGGTCATAAGCTCAGGCAATCTGGCCATGGTGCCGTCGTCGTTCATGATTTCTACCAAAACCCCAGCAGGGTTCATTCCTGCAAGTTTCGCTAAATCTACGGTAGCCTCTGTATGTCCAGTTCTTCTCAACACGCCACCATTTTTAGCCCTGAGTGGGAAAATATGTCCCGGTCTGCCTAGTTCTTCGGGTTTAGTATTTGGGTTGATGAGAGCTTTTACGGTTTTGGCTCTATCAAAAGCAGAAATTCCGGTAGTACAACTATCGCCAATTAAATCTACCGAAACGGTAAATGGAGTTTGGTGCAACACGGTGTTATTTTCCACCATAAGACTCAGTTTCAATTTGTCTGCAATTTCTTCGGTAATAGGAGCACAAATTAGACCTCTACCGTGTTTCGACATAAAATTAATAATTTCAGGAGTAACGTTGTCGGCAGTGGTGATGAAATCCCCTTCATTTTCACGATCTTCATCGTCTACTACAATGATAAGTTTGCCTAGTTTAAGGTCTTGAATTGCTTCTTCAATGGTGTTTATTTTAACTTCCATTTGATGTAATATTATTTTTTTGCAAACTTACATAAAAAAATGGAATAATACCCCATTCAATCAACTTAATGGAATTAGTAATAAAATGTGTGAGTATTCATTTTTTTTATTGCAGTTTCAATATTATTATTTACATTTGTTAATTGAAATTGAAAACAATGCCAGTGATAGAACAATTAAAAAAATACTATCGAAAAAGAAGTTTGAAAACTGTATTTCAGACAACGCAAAGAGAGATAAAATTTTGCTCTTTAGAAAATTCAAAATATGTAGGAATTTTATACCAAATTGGCGATGAGAGTACTTATATTTGGTTAAGCAAATTTGTAAATCTTCTTTTATCCGAGGGAAAAACACTACGAATAGTGGGTTATCATAACAATAAATATGTGCCTTATTTCTGTCTTCCTCAGTTGAAATACGATTTTTTTTGCAACAAGGATACCAATTGGTTTGGTAAGCCGATGGCCAATTTTGTCCAGGAGTTTGTCGACGAACCCTTCGATATTTTATTGGATTTGACGTTGGAGGATGTATTTCCGTTGACCTATTTTACTGCTGCTTCTAAATCTAAGTTCAAGATTGGAAGGGCACTTCCGAGCAAAAATAATTACTTAGATTTGATGATTGAGACAGAGCAAGAACATGCAGTAAGTGATTTAATATACTTTATTAACGATTATACGAAAAAATTAGATGGCAAATAGATTACAACAAAAATTAAGAGGTACGGGAGTAGCACTAATTACCCCGTTTACTCAAAATTTTGAAATAGATGAAAAAACCTTAAGAACTTTAGTTGAAAAACTGATTAACGATGGCGTTGACTATCTGGTAGCCTTAGGTACCACTAGTGAGGCAGCTACTTTAAGCGCCGAGGAGCGCCGAATAGTTACCAACATTATTATATCCCAAAACAACAATCGAATTCCTTTGGTTGTCGGTATTGGTGGAAACAACACCCAAGAGATAGTCCACACCATTAAAAATTTCGATTTCACTGGGATAGATGCTATCTTGTCGGTAACTCCATATTATACTCGTCCGCAACAGGATGGGCTATATGAGCACTTTAAAATGATCTCTGAAGCGTCGCCACTGCCTATAATTTTGTACAATGTTCCTGCTCGTACTGCGGTAAACATGAAACCGGAGACTACCTTACGACTTGCCAACGATTTTTCTAACATTATAGGCATAAAAGAGGCATCTGGGATAGAGAATCAGATTATGAAGATAATTCTTCACAAGCCCAATGACTTTTTGGTAATTTCAGGCGACGACGCCATCACCTTATCGCTAGTTGCTGCAGGGGCAGATGGTGTGATTTCTGTTGTTGGAAATGCTTTTTCCAAAGAACTAGTGCAAATGGTTAATTTTTGCTTAGAAGATAAGTTTGCACAAGCACGTACACTCCATTATCAGTTGTTGGAATTTATCCAAATTTGTTTCAAAGATGGTTCTCCATCTGGTGTTAAAGCTATTATGAGTGAACAAAATAGAATTCAAAACGTAGTTCGTTTACCATTAGTGCCCGTAAACAACGAAGTTCATCTGCAGATTTCTAACATGGTAGCAGCCTTCTCCAAAACGAAGTAAGTATTGATTGAGAGAGGTTTGAATACAATGGATACTTGGATGTTTTCAAAAATGGATTTAGAAGGGTTTTATAAAGTGAATTTAAATAATAAATAGGGGATAACAATGAAAAAGGGACTTTTATTAGTAACAGTTTTATGCATGATGAGTTTGGTAAAGGTTTTCTCACAAACGTATCATATTCCTACTTCTTCTGAAATTAGCAGTTTAGTGTCGAACCAAAATTGTGAAGTACAGATAAAATTCAGTGTCGATAGCAAAGAGAGGGTGAATTATTTTAGTCGCAAATATTCAGTAGACAAAGTGAAGCAAATCTCTGAAAACAATTACCAAGTCTTGGCTTATTTAAACAATGGTGGACTTCAAAACATGCTCAACGAAGGGGTCTCTTTCGAGATAAAAGATCCAAATCCTGCTACCAAAGCGTTTACTATGGCTACCACAGTTAGCGAAATGTCAGCTTGGGACCGTTATCCCACATACTCCGTATATTTGCAGATGATGCAGCAGTTTCAAACCAGCTATCCAACCTTGTGTAAAATTGATACCATCTTAGCCAACACTCCTGGAGGGAGAAAAATTTTAGTTGCAAAGATATCCAAAAACGTGAATGTTCACGAAGATGAGCCTGAGTTTTTATACTCAGGTACCATGCATGGCGATGAAACTACTGGTGCTATCTTGTTGTTGCGACTAACAAGTTATCTCTTATCAAATTATGGAACTGTGCCTAGAGTTACCAATTTATTAGATAACATGGAAATCTACATTTGTCCCTTTGCCAATCCCGATGGCACTTATCGTACAAGCAACAATACCATAGGAAGTAGTCCTACATCTACTCGAGTTAATAACAACAATGTCGATTTAAATAGAAATTATCCCGATCCATGGAATGGAAACAATCCCGATGGTAACTCCACACAACCTGAGACACAAGCGTTCATGAACTTTGCTACCGCTCATAATTTTGTAATGGGAGCCAATTTCCATGGGGGTGCCGAGCTCGCAAATTATCCTTGGGATTATTATACCACAATAGAACGTCCTCATCCAGATGCCGATTGGTGGATCAATCTCTGCAAGGAATATGTGGA
Source organism: uncultured Lentimicrobiaceae bacterium (assembly GCA_964653595.1). Lineage (GTDB taxonomy): Bacteria > Bacteroidota > Bacteroidia > Bacteroidales > WCHB1-69 > JBAXTE01. The sequence continues at coordinate 2,949 of CAZZHH010000027.1, read as the reverse complement.
TACTTGCAAATCGGCGGCTTCAAACAATGGTTATATGACCGAACAGGCTTATACCGGAGCTTACCCTGGGGTTACCGAAGGTGCGGATTGGTATTCCGTTACCGGAGGACGCCAGGATTATATGGGTTATTTCCGGCATTGCCGAGAGTTGACCATCGAAGTTTCCACTGATAAAACATTGGGGACGGAAAATTTGAATGCCTATTGGAATTATAGTTATAAATCCTTGTTGCAATACATGGAACAGACGCTTTATGGAATCAGAGGAGTCGTTACCGATGCAAACACTGGGTTGCCGATCAAGGCGCGTGTTTTTGTCAACAGCCACGATGCCGACAGTACCGATGTCTTTACCTCGATGCCAATCGGAAATTATCATCGACCGATTAAAGGGGGAACCTATAGTGTGACCTACTCGGCGCCTTGTTATCAGCCTAAAACCTATTCCATCACCGTTACCGACAAGCAAACGATTCGTCAGGATGTTCAGTTGGTACCCGGGGTGGAAGCTAAGTTTGTTTCAGCCGATACACTGACCTGCCAGGCTACAGTCTCCTTTACAAATACAACAGATAGTGCGGCAACCGGAAATACCTGGAATTGGAATTTTGGCGATGGAACCACATCCTCGCTCGCTTCTCCCACCCATACATATTCTTCGGGTGGAACCTACACAGTCCGATTGATAACTTCCAATGCCTGTGGCCATGATACAACGATTAAAACCAATTACATCACAATTCAAAACCCAACTGCCCCATCCGTCACCAACGGTTCAAATTGTGGATCCGGTCCGGTGACCTTAACCGCCACCGCTTCGGGTACGATTCGTTGGTACGATCAACTGACCGGTGGAACCTTACTTGCCACTGGAAATTCCTATACTACGCCATCCATCACCTCCACGCAGACCTATTATGTCGAAAATTGGGAAGTTGCAGATAGCCTTACCGGCGGAGAATCCCGTGTTAGCACGGGTGGTGGTTTCTATAACAATAATTCCGAATATGGTCTCTATTTCGATGCCATGAAACCGTTTAAACTTCAGTCGGTTTTGGTGAACGCAAACAGTTCCGCTTCCCGTACATTTAAATTGTATAATTCCGTAGGCACAGTTATTCAGCAAAAGACTATCACCTTGGCAACCGGACAAACCCGGGTTTATCTTAATTTTGATGTGCCTCAGGGAACCGGGTATAAGTTGACGGCCAATACCGCCCCCAATTTGTACCGCAACAATACAACTGCTTATTATCCATATATCATAGGTGATTTGGTGCGAATTACCGGTAGCAATGCGTCTACCAATCCATCTAGTGTATATTATTTCTTCTACGATTGGCATGTGCAAGAGGTGGGTTGTGTGAGTGGAAGAGTGCCTGTAACTGCAAGTATTATTCCTGGAACTGCTCCTACAGCAACCTTTATTGCCACTCAAACAGACTTTTTTACCTATAGTTTTACTAATACATCGTCCAATTCAACCTCTTGGTTATGGAATTTCGGAGATGGCACTACTTCTACCGATCAGAATCCTATTCATCTATATTCTCAAACTGGTCAGTATACAGTAAAATTAAAAGCTTATAGCAACTGTGGAGTAGATTCTATCACCCACAACGTAGTTATACTAGATGGTGGAATAGACGGTTATAAAGACCTCGATTTTGTGGAAGTATATCCAACCCCAGTTAAAGATAAAATCACCATTCATTTGGATAGCAAAAAAGGGGGGAAAACTAAGTTTGATATATATAATAATGTTGGCAAATTAGTTCAACAAGGAGAGTTTTTCGTACAACCAGGGTTAAATAATATCGATCTGCCTTTTGGTGATATAAAGGAAGGAGTATATTATTTACGACTATCTACTTCTGAAAAGCCAATCAAGATAATTAAAATTTAATGGGTAATTCTCTTTTTTTAGATGCAAAGAAAGGATTAGCCTTGATAATCACAATGCTAATTCTTTTATCTGCATTCTCAAAAGATAAAAATTCACTCTGGTGTTTTACACTATCCAACTCTCAAAAAGGAGTTTCTATTGAATCAACCGATGATTTTAGTGTAAAGTATTTAGAATTCAGGACCAAGAAGTGGAAAAGTGTCAAAAAACAAAATCTTGGATGGGGATATCAACCGGATGTAACCTTAGAACGGTGTTATCAGTTTTATGCTCCCGCCAATTTAAGGGCGATAGAAATTGTAATATATTATAAACAAGAAAGGAAAACAATCTTAATAGATCAGTTCCCAGACACCTTAAGTCGACACCCATTGATTGCCTTCTTGGGAATAAACATTCAACCCAAACAAACCGAGATGCAGTTTTCAGAGTTGAAATCTGTGAAAGTTGCAAAATACATCAATAAAGAAAATTTCTCTTTGGATTTATTAAAAAAAAGAGCAAAAATTCAAACCGACTTATTAAGTTATCCTATTAACAGAAGAATTTTAGTCTATATTGAATCCAGTGATTCCAACGAATTAGTTCAATTATATGGCTGTGGAACCCCTGCAACGTTATACAGAGTTCAACAGTGGATTCAAGGGGATTGGACAGATTTTCGAAATACCTGGGGATTAAAGTGTGGTCATGAGAAATTTGTTATAAAAAGGTATATCATGGGTTTTTCTTTAGATCGAAAGGGAATATTTCGAGTAGTTTTTGATTCACCCAATAAAAAAGAGAATAATTTATACGAGTTGCTAAGCAATCCGTTTCTTGTAGAATAGAAAAATCGGTGAAAATTAATATACTGATAATCAAACAGAAATATTAAATTCATTTTTTTTTTATTACAAAATGTTTGTTTAATTAAAATAAAGGTGTAATTTTGCACTCCCAAACGATAAGTTTGGATAAGTTCTTAGAGTGATAGCGACAAAAAAATATCAAAAAAAAATAAAATTTTATTTGGTTATTAAAAATAAAGTTGTAATTTTGCA
>CAZZHH010000026.1:0-44056 GCA_964653595.1 uncultured Lentimicrobiaceae bacterium | reverse complement strand
ACATAAACATATGGTGTCCCTCCAATCCACCCCCCCCAACTTTGTTTGAAAATCCAATATGTTTTCCCTATTAAAGGAGAGTTTTCAGGCACATTATATATAGTTTCGTAATCATTTTGATTTAGATATTGAGAGCCAGCTTTTATAGTATTATAACCTACGAGAGACATAGCATGACCCCATCCCAATACCATAGAAGACAATGGTCCTTTTTGAATTAATGTTAGTTTAATATTGTCTTCTGTGCTAATATTAACACTCTGGTAATTATTAATATAAATTTTTTCTATAGGATTTGGACATATATTTGTACATGGAATATAATTATCAGCTTGATATGGAAAACAATTTTCATTAACAATTCCATTGTTTTTCAAATATTCAAGCGCAAAATAAGGACTGTATCCATTACAATGATCATTTGTTGGCACACATGAAAGTATATTTTGTTCACTTAAATTTTTATTTAAATGTTGATTATAGTATAAATTGACCATTGATTCTGTAGTGTAAACAGGGCTAAATAACCAACAATCGTTGCATGCTTGACCTTCATGTCTTGTAGTGATCCACCCACTCCATTCTACATTATCTCCATCCCAATATGGTGAATTCTGTCTATTAGCACCATGTCTGTTTCTCCAATCAAAATTATCCACATATGCACTTTGAGTTTTTACAGAAGTTCTGGGTAAAAGTTCAAAAATACCTCCATTATAATACTCAAATCCTTGCAAATTATTTAAAGAGTCACCAAAATATTTTATTTTTTGCGAGTATGTCATCCTTGCAAATATATTATCCCCAGCTGTCCATAGCATTTGGTTTTGTATTATGTGTTTCTGGACATTAGAAAGTTTTTGAGAAAATAACAAATTCAAGTATGAGTTATAATTTTGTAATTTGTTTGAATTAGACAAAGTATCTATAATAAAGTTTGCTAAATTTAAACAAGCATCTTTAATATAAATTTTAATTGAACTAGGTCGTAAGTTGTATAAATAATATGTTTCTTCAGCATCATTGACAAGATTTAATGAATATGTATTTCTCGTCTGCTTTGATCCCTCATATATTAAATATTTTTCTCCGGATTCATCTTGCATAATTATTGATACAGCCCCAATCATTGAATTAAATTGAATTGAGCCATTAATGCCTAACGAGAATGCAGATCCAAAATGTTTTGCATCAATAACCGTGTCTTTGGTGAGATATTTGTTTATTTGAATAACTTATTGGGGAAAGGAACTAATTGTTGTTGCTATAAATATAATCGTTAGAATGTTTTTCATGTTTATATTTTAATTAAAGATTTAGTGGATAATATTTCCTTTTCATTGAATATTATTAGTATATATAGCCCAGATTTTAGATTTATTAATGAGACATTCATATCCCCATTAATAATGATTGATTTATAAACACAACTTCCATAAATGTCAATTACTTTTAAATTTGTAGCATTTTCTGGAATGTTTTTAACATGAATACTCTCGATTACTGGATTCGGGGAAATTAATAAAAAGGGTTTCCTATATTCATCAATATCTACATTAGTGTAATAACATTGTGAGAAATTTGTATTTTGATAGAAAATTTGGTTTGTACTACTGACACATAACAAGGTATATTGTGATCCGACATATGGGGGAGAACTACCATATATTAATCCTTTAAGTGACCCTATCCCCTCAATCCACGTGTCAATATTTTGAACATAAAAACTACTGGAACAATAGTCTAAAGTTACCTTTTTTCTTGAACTGCTGTTTATGTCAACATTGCTGATCTGTGAAACAACAAACGTGTCTAATGAATTATAAAATGGAGAATATAATGTTACCGTATCGCCTAGTTGAACAGTAAAGTCAAAATATAATCTTAAGTTATTCTGATTGTCTAAAGAATAAATTTTCCTGGCAATAGTATCTTCAAACAACAAATACCTATTTGAGTATATTGCAGAAGTTGAAGTATCTCTTGTAGATACAACTTTTTTACATAATCTTCCATCAACTAAAGTATCTAAATCGGCATTAATGATTTCCGTATAATGTATTGGATTAAAATAATCTCTAAGAACATTCCATTGATTCCCTTCTTTTAATAAAGGAAAATAACTTTGGCTGTTGATATTATCTAAAATTACCAACATAAATAATAAGAATAATAGTTTTTTCATAATTTATAGGTTTTATTTAATATTTGAGCTTGAAATTGTATTTTATACACATGGTTTTAATTTCATTAAAACATCAAATTTGAGGATTACTATTGATATCTGCATACAAAGTATTAGTATGTTCAAATAGTGAAACCCTCAAATTTAACGTTTTTAAAATACAGATTTCTTAAAATACTACTTGTAGTATTTCTCTCTTAGGTATTGGAACGACTCTTCAATTGCATTCAATGTGTAATCCAAATCTTCCTGGGTGTGACGGTAGCAGATGTAACCGTGGTGGAAAGGTTGAAGGAAGACCCCTTTGCGGATCAATTGAGTATAAAAATCGGTACGTTTGTTTTTGTATTGTTTTTCAGCATCTTTGTCGAAGGTGATGAACATCATCGGAGGAATTCCGCTGAATCGTGCACCTACATTGTATTTGTCGATCAAAGCGATCAGCTTGTTGTTGAAATAGGTTCCTTTTTCCCATATTTTTTCAATGATGTTGTCGCGTTGCATGATCTCGATGGTTTTCAAAGCGGCAACATAACTCAAACTGTTTGGGAAGAAAGTGGAAGAGACAAATACGTTTTTCTCCACTTCTTTCATCACTTCAGCTTTTCCGGTAACGGCTCCGATTGGATATCCGTTGGCCATCGCTTTTCCAAAAACAGCTAAGTCCGGTGTAACACCATAATGTTTTTGAGCGCCACCGATGGAAACCCTGAATCCGGTTCTGATTTCGTCAAAAATTAACACCGCGCCATATTTGTGGGTAAGCTCTTTCACTGCTTCCAAGTAACCGGGTTTTGGTTCTTCCATTTCGTGAGCCAACGGGTGACCTAGTGGAGTGATGATTACAGCGGCAGTATCATCTGCATTTGCTTTCAACAGGTTTTCCAAACTTTCAAGGTTGTTATATTCAAATTCATGAACATCTTCATACGCTTTTTCCAAAACTCCGCCTTTACCTTCCACGCACCAGTCGTGCCAGCCGTGGTATCCACAACGCATGATCGCTTTTTTGCCAGTATATGAACGGGCGATACGGGTTGCCAATGTAGTTGCATCAGAACCGGTAAGCACGAAAAAGCTCATTTCTGAACAAGGGATAATTTCTGTTAACTTCTTAGCCAACATGTTTTGGTACTTTTGTGTAAGGGAGAAACAGAATCCTTTGTTTTGGATTTGTGCAATCACTGCATTGTCAATCTCCTCTTCACGATTACCGATGATCATTGGACCGTAAGCACACAAATAATCGATGTACTCATTTCCGTCGATATCTTTCACACGACCACCTTTACCACTATCAAAATAGATAGGATATTCGCCTTCTACAAAGTTGTAAGGTCTTCTGATCCCTGCAACAGCTCCTGGAATAAGCGTTTTGGCATACTCATACTCATGGTTTGATTTCTCAAGATTTAATTTTGGTTGTTCTTTCATTGTATGTAATTTTTGTTTTCTTGAATATTTGTTTTTATTTAGTCGAAAGTCTGTAAAGTCCGTAAAGTCTGTAAAGTCTGTAAAGTCGAAAGTATAAAAGAACTTTAAGTTGAATGTTAGAGGGTTTTTATTAGTCCGGAGAGAATTTTTGAAATTTCTTCGGATAAATCATGTAGTTCTGAATACTCATTTGTTGATATTAGTTCTAAATCTTTTGCTAATATCAACATCGAACGTACTTCGCCACAAGAACCCTTAGCCAGAAACAAAAAAAGTTTGAATTCTTTGTCTCCTTTTCGCTCAAAACCTTCAGCAATGTTGTTCATAATTGAAACAGAGGCTCGTTGTATTTGATTCGTAAAACCAAAATCTTTGCTTTCGCGAAACAATGTGTAAATTTTGACAGTTAAAACTCTGGCCTTCTGCCAAGCAATAACATCCTCAAAACGCTCTATTTTCATAATTTCAACTTTATAGACTTTCAATCCCGAAAAATAAAAAATCTATGATTTTTTTGATTTTTCGAGGATGCACGAATTATTACAATCCGTAAATTGACGGATTGATAATTCGGCACTTTATAGACTTTCAACTTTCCTCACAATGAAATCTACGAAGATCGCCGGTGTATGAACCGCTTCCATTGCAATTTGTCCAGGTTCTTTCACTTCAGCTACTTCCGCAATAACTAAATCTGCAGCCATGGCCATCAATGGGTTGAAGTTTTGAGTTGTTCCCAGATATACCAAATTACCTTCTGTATCCGCAATATTGGCTGAGATGATAGCCACATCCGCACGAAGAGGAAGTTCTAAAAGAAATTCTTTTCCTTGTACAGTAATCACTTGTTTGCCATCAGCTACCACAGTACCCAGACCTGTGGGTGTTAAAAAACCACCCAAACCAGCTCCAGCAGAGCGAACTCGTTCTGCTAAAGTTCCTTGAGGGTTGAACTCAACTTCCATCTCTTTTGCATTAAACTGGTCGATAGTGGCAGGGTTGGTGCCAATGTGAGAAGTGATCACTTTTTTCACCTGTTTGTTGGCAATCAAAACACCCAAACCACGATCTGGAAATGCTGTATCGTTGCAGATGATAGTTAAATCTTTCACGTTTGCTTTTACAAGGCCGTCGATGATGCCCTGTGGAGAGCCATTTGCCAAAAACCCGCCAATCATAAGAGTCATGCCATCTTTCACTTTTGAGACGGCTTCATCTATTGAGATAAATTTGTTCATTTTATTTTTGTTTAATATATTAATTTCCCGAAAATTACCATTGTGCTATAATGTGCAAATTTATAAAAATAATTTGTCATTTCTAAGCGATTTCGGTTTTTAACATGGATTAATTGCATATCGCTGATTTTAGGATAAATATACAAAAAAATATGCATGTTCTTAACTCTTAAATCAGTTGTTTATTTTTTCAGATTTTTTCACATTGTAATAACTAAAAAAATTATTTGGATGTTGGTTCTTTTTAAAAGATTTCAGATATAAATTAGGTTTAATTTTAACCCTTTTCAAACACAATAATAATTGAAAAAATTTATTTTTGTTTGGCTTGATTTTTGTTAAAAATTTATTCTTTTTTAACCAAAAATTTAAACTTATGAAAAAACATCTACTTTTTATTGCACTGTGGGCGACCATGATTGCTAGTACAACGGGACAAACATGGGAACAAGGCGTTCCACTGGGATCATTTACCAATGTAGCAAGTGCTATTTATCATCCAAACTACGGCTATCTTTTTGGTGGAGGACGCGGGATTATATGGCGAGTCAACAATGGCGTAATTGATACTATTTATAATGGGAATGTCATCCCTTCTAAGCAAGTAGTTAGCATGGCTTTTTCTGGAGACTCACTATTTTTTTATGTTACGGCAAATGGATTATATAAAATGAAAATTGGGGAACCTGCAACGTTTACTTCAATTATGAATTCTGGATACAACAACAGAATTATCACAAAAGGTAATAAGCGTTGGATCAGCTCTTCAACTGGATTGTTCTATTTTGACGGAACCAGTTACAGTCACAACAGCGAATATAATTCTTCTATAAAACTGATGGATGTAAACAATACCGATGTTGCCTTTATCGTTCAAAATGACAGCCTGATGTCGGTGTACAACAACCAGTATACGTTAATTACAGATACAATTATTGGAATCAACCATATCAAAGTCAACCCAGTTACCAACGAACTCTATTTTTCCACCCCAAATCAATTGTATAAAATAACTGGTAGCAACATCACACCCATCGAGGTATCTTCAAGTATTCTTAATTTGAATTTGAACAATAAAGTAATCGCTAATTTTTCCTTTTCATATTCGATAGATAGAATTTTTATTTTGTATAGAAATAATCCGAATTCGGGATCCAATAAAGATATGCTGGTTACAAAAATTAATAATGATTATTATGTCATGAGTACCCCAACTGAAGAGGCTGCTCTCCAAAATTTAGCTGTGTCTTTGTTTGAAGTCAATAATCAATTATTATTCACCACTTCGAATAATTTTTACACACTCAACGATTCATTGATTGACGAAAATATGTTGAACTATAACGTCATTGACAAAGGGGCTTTTCGAGCACTGATTAATAGCGACGGTATGCTATTTTGGAATAGAGCTACAGGAGTTCCTCTTTTTGAATTTCCAAAGTACAGCGGAAAAAACACCATTTTCTCATCCACCTTATGGTTGGCAGGCATCAATCAAAACAACGACACTTGTGTGGCCGCTACCCGTTACAATCAGGTGGGGTATGACTTCTGGGCAGGACCAATTGCTCAAAACTATGATTTAAATTATCAAACCAAATACGATCGTGTTTGGAAATTGGATCGTGATCAAATCACCACGCACATCACAAATTTCCAATTACCTGGCTATGTGATGCCACACGGGATAGCTAACTGGCCAGTTCATGGGAATATTGCAAATGGAGAAGCTCCGTATATTGCTCCTTTTTATGACTCAAACAACAATGGCACATACGAACCACAACTCGGCGATTATCCAATAATTTTAGGACAACAAGCTGCCTATTTTATCTTCAACGATACCCGCTTGCCACACACCGAAACAGGAGGTGCACAATTAGGGGTTGAAGTCCATGGAATGGCTTATGTGATGGATTCGGTGAATACGGATCTGAAAAACACCTTGTTTGTAAAATACAATGTGTTTAACCGGTTAAACAACGATTTTGAAACGTTTCACCTTGGGAGATTTGAAGATATGGATTTGGGTGATGCAACCGACGACTACATTGGATGCGATACCATCCGAAATACTTTTTATGTGTACAATGGGTTCTCAAGAGATGGGAATGGACGTAGCGATCACTTCGGAAAAGCTCCTCCAGTTCAAGGAGTTACTTTTTTAAATAACGATATGACTCAATTTGTATATGTTAACAATTCCGGTGGAATTGCTGCGATGAACGATCCGTCTGTAGCAAAAGATTATTTTACCATATTAAACGGTTTTTGGAAAGACGGAACTCCATATACATACGATAGCACTGGATACGGAGGGAGTACTCCCGTAAAATTCATGTTAACGGGCAATCCTTTTACTTCACAAGGGTGGTCGGAAATCTCTGAAAACAATCCTCCTGGAGACCGAAGAGGTGTTGCATCAGTACAGCTGAGCAATTTCAACCATGGCACTAATTATTGTACAGATATTGCGTATGTTTACAACAGAGATTGTGATGACACGATCACTTGTAACCAACTATCCAACATCCCCAATATGCAAAATCGAGTCGATTCGGTGCAACAATACTTCAACAACCACGATCTTTCATGCACCATGAATTCCATCGTTTTTAATGTAAATACAATTCCAGATTTTAATACTTGTGCTCATGTATCTGCATTTGCTAACAACTCCCAACTTAATTACTCCACTCAAATAGATAGTGTGCAGTTAATAGATATTTCATCTGTAGGAAATGCTTTTGTAAGAACATCATGGAGAATTTATCAAGCAGGGAGTGTAATTCAGCTAAATCATATTCCGTTTTATGTACAAAATAACATTCCAGTTGTATTGTCGTTAAACTTAATGCACAATCCTAACACACACACTATGAACTCCCAAACGATTCAATACTTTTCTGGTGGATTAGTTGGAATTCAAGAGATTTCTGATGAACAGATTACACTCTATCCAAATCCAAGTAAAGGAAATATTAGAATAAACGGAGTGGAAAATGTGGTGAAAGTTGAAATCTACAACATGTTGGGACAGCAAGAGTTATTCATCGAAAAACAAGATAAATCCTCTTCTATTAATTTGGATCTTTCGAACGTAAAGCGTGGGGTGTATTTTGTGAAAATTACTGGAACTAAAGGCTCAAGTTTGACCAAAAAGCTCATTTTAAATTAGTTAAAAAGCATCTTTAGAGGATGTATATATAAATAAACTTGCCGTAATTCATTACATAATTACGGCAAGTTCAATTTCTGGAAGTTTCAAACTCCCTTTGTTTTTCACTTTTACAGAAAGGATACGATTGTGATTAACTAATTCTAAATCAACTCGTTGAAACGGATTGAAAGAAACACCATATCGGGATTAAACCCATTAAACCAAATAGTTCGATTATTTAAAAATCTGTAATTAATTAATTTGAGTTAAAAAAGTTGAAGATCAAATATCCTAGAAATATAATGAAATAACAAAAAAATGTTGACAACTATTTGATATTTAAAGAAACATAAACATTTTTTTTTTAATTTTGATATTTGGAATTAAAAAAACATTGCAAATAGCATTGCAAATAAATTTAACAATTATCAAAATGAAAAGAATCGTATTGTTATCGTTGATAATCCTTATATCCATTTCTGCATATAGCCAGGATCCACAGGTTTCTGATCTTCTCGACAAGGGGATCAATCTGATCATGAAAAAAGAATACAAATCGGCTATCGCCGTGTTTGATGAGGCACAAAAAATTAGCCCTGATGAACCAGAAATATATGCCCACCGAGGTCAAGCTCGACATTTGTTAAATTTATACAAAGACGCAATTGAAGATTACAATGTTGCTCTTCGCTTACAACCAGACTATGCTGAAGTATATCACTTGCGTGGACTTGCAAAGGGAAAACTTCAAGACAACATTGGTGCCTGCGAGGATTGGGAACTTGCCTATGAAAAAGGAGAGTCGAGAGCATTGGAGTTGATTGTTGAGTTTTGCCAAACAGAAAAAGGAACCAAAAACAAAAAGTCAAAACAATAATTAAATATTTATAGCATGAGAAAAAATTGGTTAATTCTTGTTTTGGTTACGTTAGGTACTTTCTATTCTTTATCCCTTCAATCGCAACAATCTGCTGAATATTACCTTAAAAATGGCATCTCATATATGTCCAAACAAAATTATGTTTTAGCTTTTGAGGAGTTTGACAAAGCATATAAATTAGATTCAAAAGACCCAAACATTATCGCTTTTCGGGGGCAGTCGTTACACTATCTTAAGCGCTATCCAGAGGCTATGGAAAATTATGATATGGCACTAAAGATTCAGCCCGACTATGCTGAAATATACCATTTAAGAGGATTACTCAAATATGAGCTTAAAGACTCGGTGGGTGCTTGTGAAGATTGGGAACAGGCAAACAAATTGGGATTTGACATGGTGATTGATTTAATAATCGAATACTGCATGAAGAATAAAACCGAAAAATAAACCCAATTTTTCCTTTATTAAATACTAAAGTTAGTTTTTTTCTGTTAACTTATCATCGAATTTTTCTATAAAATCAGCATGCGGAATATTATCTTTACTTTCATTTTCATTAGTTTGACGATTCAGTCTGCACTAGGTCAGAAAGAAAAAACAGACTCCCTCAATTATATTACTTTTTTTAGTGCCGATTATGCATATCATATCCCAAAATACGACATGGCTAAATGGTTTAATAATAGTTCAACCATTGGGGCTTCTTTTGGAATTAAAAATGCTAAAAACTGGACTTTTGGTGCAAATATCAATTATCTTTGGGGAGAAAGCGTCAAAAATCAAAACTCTGTTCTTAGAGGCATAACAAACAGCGACGGAAACATCATTGATGGCAATGGTCAGTTTGCCATTATTAATTATTCCGAATCTGGATGGACAGGATCTGTTAACATTGGAAAAGTGATTCCTCTTTCGAGCAGAAATCAAAATTCTGGTTTATGGATTAGAGGAGGTATTGGGTTTTTGCAACATAAAATTTTGATTCAAAATCCTAAGAATTTAGCTCCTCAAATTAAAGACGATTATAAAAAAGGATACGATTTGCTATCCAATGGCTTTTCTTGTAATCAGTTTATAGGATATCTTTGGCTTAGCAAACGAAGTGCTATCAACGCTTACGTTGGTTTTGAATTTGTTGAGGGATGGACTAAACTTCGACGTACGATAGATTTTAACACAGGCCTTCCGGACAATTCACAAAAATTTGATCTGTTAATGGGGATTAAAATTGGAGCCATAATCCCTGTGTTCAAGCGTCGCCCCGACACCTATTACTTTAATTAATAGAGATGAGGTGTTTTTATCACATTTTTATCTTTTTGTACGGTAGTGCAATTACCATTTTCTCTTTTTTTAATACAAAAGCGAAGCTTTGGAAAAGGGGTAGGATTAACATTTTTAATTCCCTCGAAGAGTTTAAAACAAAAAATCAAAAACCTCTCATTTGGATTCATTGTGCGTCTCTTGGTGAATTTGAACAAGGAAGACCAATTATTGAGTCTATTAAGCACCAACAGCCAAATTATTCAGTTTTAATTACTTTTTTTTCACCTTCGGGTTATGAAATCCGAAAAAACTATGCATTGGCCGATTTTGTATGTTATCTCCCATTGGATACACCTTCCAATGCTAGAAAATTTATCGATATTATAGATCCCAAAATTGCTCTTTTTATAAAATATGAGTATTGGTTTAACTATATGAATGTTTTGGCAAAAAAAGAGATCCCTCTGTATGTCGTTTCTGCCATTTTTCGTCCTAGCCAACATTTTTTTAAATGGTGGGGAAAGTGGTTTGCAAAACAACTTCAATCCGTTAATCATTTCTATGTTCAAAATAAAATTTCTTGTCAGCTATTAAACTCTATTAACCTCAGCAATTACACTCTTACAGGAGATACGCGATTTGATAGAGTATTTGAAATTAGTAAACAAAAGAGAAATTTTGAATTAATCGATCAATTTTGTATTTCAAAAAATAAAACATGGGTTTTAGGTAGTAGTTGGCATCCTGACGAGATATTGTTTCTAGCTTTATTGAAACACGATCCATCCTTGAAGATAATTATTGTACCTCACGAAATAGACAAATCCCACTTAAGCCAAATAGAGTCTGATTTTTCAACATTTGGAGTTGTTTTTTATTCTCAAACAACTGCCGAGGAAGTAGCAAATGCCCGTGTGCTGATTGTAGATACCATTGGCATGTTAAGTCAATTATACCGCTATGGGTGTGTTGCCTATGTTGGAGGTGGTTTTGGTAACGGAATTCATAACATATTAGAAGCTGCAGTGTATGAAATTCCTGTAATTTTTGGCCCAAAATATCAAAAATTTGAAGAAGCAGTAACATTAATCCATTTAGCTGGTGCTTTTTCAATTCAAAACCAACAGGAATTGTTGGCGTTATATGAAAAACTATCAAATGATGCCGATTCCTATCATATCACTGCAGCTATTTCCTCAAAGTTTGTCCAACAAAACCTCGGAGCAACACAGAAAATCATGTTGAGTTTATTTGAAAAACAATTGAGTACTCCTTCGATCCTTGAAGAATAATATTCATGAAAAAGATAGCAGTCATAAGATTTAGTTCCATAGGCGATATTGTCCTTACAACACCGGTAATTCGATGTGTTAAAAAAAAGTATCCGGATGCTGAATTACATTTTGTTACCAAAAAAAACTTTGCTTCCATCTTGGAACACAATCCCTATTTACAAAAAATCCATACACTGGATGGAGATTTTAAACGGCTTGCAAAAGAACTACAATCCGAGAACTTCGACTTTATTGTCGACTTACATCATAGTTTAAGATCTCGACGACTATTGTTAAAACTGCAAAAACCATCGGCCTCTTTTAAAAAACTGAGTATCCAAAAATGGCTTTTAGTTAAAACAAAACTAAATCTATTACCCACAGTTCATGTAGTAGAAAGATATTTAAAGACAGTAGAAAAGTTAGATGTCAAGAATGATTTTCTAGGGGCAGATTTTTTTATCGACCCAAACATTACTCTTCCTGAATACGTAGATTCTTTTCTCAACCAACCTCACGTATTAGCGCTAGCTGTAGGAAGTAAACATGCTACCAAACAAATACCGGTGTCGATAATTAGAGAACTTTTGGATATTACCACATTTTCGCTGATTTTACTTGGGGATAAAAACGATGTGGAAAAAGCAATGGAAATTATTCCTGGGTTCGAAAACCGTATTTTATCGGCATGTGGAAAATTATCACTACAACAATCTGCATTAGTTCTTACAAAATGTCAGGGACTAATCACAGGAGATACCGGATTGATGCATATTGCCTCCGCCTTGAAGATACATGTTTTTTCGTTTTGGGGAAATACAGTTACAGCATTTGGCATGTATCCATACACACCAAACAATTCTAAACTTGCAGATGTTTTTGAAGTCAAAAATTTAAAATGCAGACCTTGTAGTAAACTAGGGTATAAAAACTGTCCGAAAGGGCATTTTAAGTGTATGCTTAATCAAGATGTTAGAACAATAGCCCACAAAATTGACACACACCTTTTGTATAAATAAACAAAAATTGTATGAGTGAAATAGCTACAAAACGAATTATTCTATAACAGTTTTTCGCTCAATGTGTACTAAAAAACTTGATTAAGCGACGATTAAATCTATTTACTTTTCGTCTCCTTAATGGCAGATCTGGTGAAATCAACCTAAACGTGTACCCATTTTCAAGACAGTAGGATAAGAATTTTGGCAATGCATACAAAACTCTTTCTGAGGCTTTTATATTATCATGAAAGACAACAATTGATCCATTGGTGATATTTTCAATTGCATTTTTATAACATTGTTCTCCATCAATTCTTTGATCAAAATCGTACGTAAGAACCGACCACATAATAATTTTGTAGACGGAAGAAATTCTTAAAATTTGAATCGGTTTTATCTTACCATAAGGTGGTCTAAATAAATTGGTTTGATAATGTTTTTTAAATAAATTTACGTTGTGGACATACTTATCATTAGCCGTTTTCCACCCATTAAGATGATTATAGGTGTGATTTCCAATGTGGTGACCCTGATCGATAATTTGCTTAAAAACATCTGGATGTTTTTTGATATTCTCTCCTACACAAAAAAAAGTTGCCTTAACATTATATTGAGATAAGATTTGTAAAATGGCAGGAGTTAGATTTGGAATGGGGCCATCATCAAACGTTAAATACAATATCTTTTCTTGGGATGGGATTTCCCATATGACATTTTTTCCAGATACCAATCGTGCAAAACCAGGAGGTTTAATATAATTGCTCATTTATTTATTTTTAAAAAAGGTCTAACAACCATTCGTTATTAGACCTTTTATGACAAATGATTTATTCTATTGGGGCCATGTCTGGACCTGAATATCCTTTAGTTCTCATCCATTTTTGGTAGTAATCATTGAGTAAACTTTTGGCTTTAGGCTCAATTCCAGTACGTTTGAACATAGTAGCAACTTGAACAACTTGGTACAATATGCTATTATTTTCCTGAATTTTTCGATCTGCAAGAGGGAGTTTGCTAGCACTAAAACGGAAACAATATTTCAATTCAGAATCGCAATTATTCATCACCCCATTCATTATTTCATCGCCTTTTGCCATAGTAGTAGCAGTGTTTATGCGGTAATATGCTTGAGCTAAATTGAGAGAATAATAGTTGTAAGGAATAATTTTATTTGGCAATATTTCCTGCTCTCTATTTAACACTTTTAACGCTAAATCATTTTTACCCTCATCAATGAGTGCGTGCGCTAGTTTTGCAAACAAACCTCTAAAGCTCATAGACAAACGAGTATTGTCTTCCGAAAGATATATCGACGGATTGTTAATATTACCCCATGTAAACTTGTTCATCAACTTATCGTACAAAATTTTGGTATTGATATGGGTTGCTTGTGGGTTTTCTTCGGTTCTGACAGAACGAATCGGAACAAGACGATAAGCCATCCCCTCTAATTGGAAATACTCCTCAAGACCGAAATAAGAATCGCTACCAGTAGTAGTTGCAAAGTAAAGAGGTCGTTTCCAATCGAAGTTTGCTAAAATATCCATCATTCCCAGCATGTTCTTTTGCAATATGTTATCCGATATTGTCCACTCTATTCGTTTTACTATTTTACCCGCATCTTCTGGAGCTACAGTACCATTTTGTAAAACCAACATAGTATCCACATCGATATATAATTTTCTAGAAGAGACGTAATTCATCATTTTTCCATTGCTGAATGGCATTTTTTTAGAATCATCTAAAAAGTCGTTTACTACTTTTTTAATGTTTGTAAAATCGTTAAACTCTTCGATTACAGGAATATATTCTCGGTTGCTTGCGCGATATTTCTCTTGAGTCATTTGCATTGGTAAAGGATCTGAATCGTATGCTTTACGTTTCATTTGATCGATATACCAATCTGTATTGAAAAGACTTAAATTACAAACTCTCACGTCGGTACGGATACCCTCTACCTCTTGGGCATACCAGAGAGGGAAAGTGTCGTTGTCTCCGTTTGTAAAGAGAATTGCATTGGGGGCACATGAATTCAAATAGTTGCTAGCAATTGCCAACACGGTGTATCTATTCGACCTATCATGATCGTCCCAGTTTTGGCTGGCCATCAACACTGGAACCATAAGAGTGCAACCCACTGTTGCCACAACAGCTGCGGTTTTCGGCTCAACCTTTTTACGTAAAAAGTCGAAAATGGCAAAAACTCCAATTCCTACCCACATTGCAAACGCGTAGAACGAAGCAGCAAAAGCATAATCTCGCTCCCTAGGCTGATAAGCAGCCATATTCAAAAATATTGCAATGGCTAATCCAGTCATAAAAAAGAGAAGAGTTACAATAATTGCATTGTTCCTATCTTTTGAATAATGGAAAAACAAACCTAAAAGTCCCAACAGAAATGGCAAGAAGAAATAGGTGTTTCTACCCTTACTATTCATTGTTTTGGGGATATTATCTTGAGGTCCAAGGCGAATTTCATCTAAAAACGAAATTCCACTCAGCCAATTTCCATTAAACACATCTCCATATCCTTGGATGTCGTTTTGACGACCAACGAAATTCCACATAAAATAACGCATATACATGTATCCAAGTTGGTAGTTGAACATATAAGTTAAGTTCTGCCCAAAAGTTGGAATTTTTCTACCATCGGGGTCATTTTTTATTCCTCCAAGTATTCGATAGTTTACCCCATGTTGAGCCTGTTGATTGCTCCACATTCTTGGGAAAATAGTAACATATCGTGGATCATAAACGGAGATAGATTGTTTTCTGTCATCTACCACTATGTATTTTCCTGCTTTATCGTCTCTCGCATAAACTGGACTTCCGTCCTCCAACTTAATTGGCATTCCTGCGTTGTAATATGCCCCTTTAAAAAGAGGAGTACTTCCATATTGTTCTCTATTTAAATACGCCAAAAGAGAAACTGCATCTTCTGGATTATTTTCATCTATAGGAGTGTTGGCATTCGAACGAATTACCAATATTAAAAATGTAGTATATCCAATTAAAAGGAATGAGAAAGCAAGCACCATTGCGTTGATAACAGGGCGATCGTGTTTTACCGTATATCTGTATCCAAAAATCATTGCAGCTACAATGAGCAGGGCAAAAAAGATAGTTCCAGAATTAAATGGCAATCCAAATCCGTTGACAAACAGCAACTCCATTTTGCCGAAAAGGAAAACTATCCCTGGTATAACACCCCATAAAATAAATCCTAAAATGAAAATACTTAACACAAAGGCTTTCACACCTCCCCACAATGTAGGTTTAAATTTTTTGAAATAGATAACAAATACAATAGCAGGAACTGTAAGTAAGTTAAGTAAGTGAACCCCAATAGAGAGACCCACAAGATAAGAAATTAAAATCAACCATCTTAACGAGTCTTTCTGATCGGCAACTTGTTCCCACTTGAGGATTGCCCAAAAAACAAGAGCGGTAAAGAAGGAAGACATGGCATACACTTCACCTTCAACAGCCGAGAACCAAAATGAATCTGAAAAAGTATATGTTAATGCACCTACCAATGAGCTTCCAAAAATTGCTAATTGTACTCCAGTAGTCATCTCATTTGAAATACGAAGAGCAAGTTTTTTAACGATCATGGTCATTGACCAAAACATAAACAAAATAGTAAATGCACTGACTAAAGCAGACATTACGTTAATCATAAAAGCCACTTTAGACATATCTCCACCAGCAAACATGCTAAACATTCTTCCAATTAACTGAAAGGTAGGGGCTCCAGGAGGGTGACCTACTTGAAGTTTGGCGGCAGTGGCAATATACTCTCCACAGTCCCAGAAACTGGCTGTAGGTTCGGCTGTTAAAATATAAGTAGATGCAGCTATTACAAATACTAACCAGCCTAAGATGTTGTTGATTTTTTTGTACGTCATCATGGAATTTTCCATTAGTTATTATTAATTATTAAAATGCAGATTCAAACTGTGAGATGAATCTCACATCATTTTCAAAAAACATACGAATATCCTTGGTTTTAAACAGTTGTTGTGTCATACGTTCTATTCCCAAACCGAACGCAAACCCACTATATTGAGTAGAATCTATTCCACAGTTGTCTAGCACTGCAGGGTCTATCATTCCACATCCTAATATTTCTACCCAACCTGAATACTTGCAAATATTACATCCTTTGCCTCCACAAATATCACAAGAGATATCCATTTCTGCAGAAGGTTCTGTAAAAGGAAAATAAGAGGGTCGTAATCGGATTTTTGTATCTTTTCCGAACATCTCTTTTGCAAAATAGAGCATCGTTTGCTTTAAATCGGCAAATGTTACATTTTTGTCGATATAAATTCCCTCTAGTTGATGAAATATGCAATGAGCGCGAGCAGTGATGGCTTCGTTTCGAAAAACTCTACCTGGACAAATTACTCGAATAGGAGGTTGATTACTTTCCATCACTCTCACCTGAATAGAAGATGTGTGGGTACGTAATACGATATCTGGATTGCTTTCAATAAAAAAGGTATCTTGCATATCCCGAGCTGGATGTTCTTCCGCAAAATTTAAAGCGGTAAATACGTGCCAATCATCTTCAATTTCAGGCCCTAATGCAATGCTGAATCCAATTTTTTCAAAAATATCGTAGATTTTATTTTGAACGATGGAGATTGGATGGCGAGAACCTGAATTTAACTCAACTGGCAACGAAAGATCTAAAGAAGAGGTTTGACTACTGCGCTTTTTTTCAAAAGTTAATTTAAACGATTCATACTTTTCCTCAGCCTTGTTTTTAAGTAAATTGATATCTTGTCCAAACGCTTTTTTTTCTTCATTTGGAACATCTTTAATGGTTCCAAAAAGTGCTGCAATTGGTCCCTTTTTCCCTAAAAAGTATATTCTAAAATTCTCCAAATCTCCAGTTGAAGTTATTGGATATTCGTTGATTTCGATGAGAAGTTTTGAAATATTTTCGTTCATATGTAAAGTTAGAATATTTTCAAATTAAAAAATGTAAAAAACGAGAGAATTTAATTGGCAAAGGTACATTTTTTTATTTAATAATTTCAACGGACAACATGATAACATCCTCTAGCGGGCGACTACGTTGATCGCAAGCTACTGAAGCTATTTTGTCTAAAACATCGAAACCTGCCACAAGCTCGCCAAAAACGGTATATGAACCATCTAAATGAGGTGTTCCTCCGACGGTTTTATAGGCATTTCTTTGTTCTACTGTAAATTTCTTTCCTAACCTTTGTTCGTACATATTCAGTTCCTGATCGGTGTAAATTTTGCCCTGAACTATATAAAACTGAGAACCAGAAGACTCTTTTTTAGGATTTACCTCATCTCCAGTTCGAGCAGCAGAAAGGGCCCCTTTTTTGTGGATTTTTGAAGGCAAAAACTCTGCGGGGATAGTATAACTTGGGCCACCATTGCCCAACATTTGTCCTTTTACAGCGGTTTTAGAGTCTGGGTCTCCACCTTGAATCATAAAATCTTTAATAACACGATGAAATAGAGTTTTGTTAAAATACTCTTCTTTCACCAACTTTATAAAATTATCCCGATGAAGAGGTGTTTCGTTGTATAGCTTAACTTTTAAATCCCCCATATTTGTTTTAATCAACACAAAGGTCTCTTTTTTAATGGTTTTTTTTGAAACTTTACTACCAGAATTTTTTTGTGCCTGCAAAGTAGTCATTCCAATGATAAACATTGCCAAGGTAATAGAAAATATTTTTTTCATATGCACTTTTTTTAGTTTTCTTTATTTATTTTTGTATTTTTACGCAATATTACAAAATTTAGCCAAATAATGTAACAAATTATTACGTCTTTTAGTATAAATTGAATGAAAAAATGATTTGTTTACAAACATTCATTAGAAATAAATCGCTTAAATAATAAAAAAATGAAAAAAACCATTTTATCTACCTTTTTGGGATTGGCAATTTTTGGAGCCTTAATTTTTTCAAATAGTTGCAAAAAAGATACGGAATGCAAATGTGTTATTACCGTTAAACATTTGAGTGATACTAACAAAATAATGAAGCAATGTAGCGTATATGTGGGCAAATATGCAGTTTCCCAAAGTGCTTTTACCGATGAGGCTGGTCAAGTTAGACTTACCTTTAAAAACGAGGCAATTTTAGATATTTTTGCTCGTATTGATACAAGCACCGATCCCCTTTTTAACAGATATCTTCAAGGCCAAGGTTCTATTCGTCTTTTGCCTGGCGAAACTGTACAAAAAAGTGTGTTTTTATCCGTTCCTTAAATAAAATCTAAGTTCAAAATATTTAAGTTCTCAACGAAATTTTTCTTTGAGAACTTTTTTTTATAAATTTAAGGAAGCAATACTTTTTCTTATCTTTGCATTTGATGAAAAATAATTTTTAGTTTTTTTCAAAAGTAACTGTTTTTTGATTCGTTTTTTTTTATCAATTAAACTTAATAAATTCAAAGATTAATGCAAAATAATAGTACTAAAATTTTACAATCAACTATTTTGCTATTTTTGGTGGTTTTTTGTTCTTGCAAAAAAGAGGAGAAAGAGTATATCCCTAATGTTTATGTTAACTTTCAAATAAATCCCAATTCTACCATGTATATCGACCTTAATCAAGTTGGAGGATGGGCATATGTAACGGGTGGCGTTTCTGGAATTGTAATATACCGAGAGAGCCAAGAAGTATTTAAAGCGTACGACCGTGCTTGTCCCCACGACTATGATGTAGTAGGGTCGATAGTTCAAATGGAGCCTTCGGGGTTAACCCTGATAGACAGCTTATGTGGGTCAAGGTTTATTATCACAGACGGATCCGTGCTAAAAGGTCCTACCACAAGAGGACTAAAACCATATCGCACTTCGTATGATGGGCAGCTATTATTTGTTTACAATTAATTTAAAAAAAGATCAAAAACGAATGAAGTCACAAAAACAAACGAAATCAAATCCCATTAACAGTATTCCTAAAAAAGCAGTAAAGGATTTTTCAAAAAAAGACTTATTCACATCGATGGATCTTTTTTTTGATAAAAACTTACTACTTTTCTTTTGGATAGGGCTAATTTTGTCGGTATTATTCTCATTATTGTTATTTGACTTTAAAGTAAGCGACGGTGGAGATGATTCTGCATATATTGTACGAGCATACGACGTTATTCATGGTGGAATTTTTCCATCCTTTCAAGGACCTCTTTATCCTTTATTACTCTCCGCTGTAATGCTTATCACGGGAGTGAAGGTTACCCTTTTCAAAGTAATATCGCTGATATTCATGTGTGCTCAATATGTATTATTATATAAAGCATTTGCAAAAAGAATCCCCTCTTCGCTCTTAGTCTCCATGTTGTTAGTGATTTCTGTTTGTTCCTCGTTGCTCTATTTTTCGAGCCAAACGTATAGTGAAGCCTTTTTTATGTTTTTACAGGCTGTTTTATTTTTTTATGTGTTTAAATATATCATTGACAGATGGGATGAAAAAATCACCCTTAAAACCGACTGGACTCATTACCTTGTAATAGGTTTGTTGATGGCTGCTACCTACTACACTCGAAATGTGGGTTTAGTTTCGGTATTAGCATTGATGACCTTTTTAATGCTTTTTAAAAAGTGGAAACAAGCCTTCTTTGTTGTAGGATCGTTTTTTTCAGCAATTATACCCTTAGAAATATTAAAACGATTAATCTGGAGCAGTGAAACGTTACAATTTTCAGATCAAGGGAAAACGCTACTGCTAAAAGATGCATATACTCCAGCAAAAGGGACAGAAGACTTTGTCGGTTTTTTGCATCGATTCATCGACAATGCACATATATATCTATCCAAACATTTTTTTGTTTTTTCGGGATTGAAAACTGCTGAACAACCTACAACAACTCCATTTTTAACCTATATAATATTTGCATTGGTAATCATTGCTTTGATTTTTACTTTTAAAAAGAATAAATATCTGTTGTTTACCGTAATATACGGAGCTGGATTGGCTTCGGTAACATTTTTTGCAGTGCAAGCACATTGGGATCAACCCCGATTGTCGATTGTGTTTTATCCAATACTCATTCTCACACTGTTTGCAGGAATATACTATTTGTTGTCCTTAAAAAAGTTAAAATCATTTCAGTTCCTTCTACCTATCGTGATCATCATCCTTTTTTTTGCCTCGTTTAAAATGACGATTTCAAAGACCTCGGAGCATGCAAAAACATTACAAGCAAACCTCAGCGGTAACATGTATTATGGCATGACTCCAGATTGGGTAAACTACATTGAAATGAGTAAATATGCAGCTAAAAACCTACCAAAAAATGAACTTACAGCCTGTCGGAAACCAGACATTAGCTTTGTGTATTCTGGTGCAAAATTTTTTGGAATTTATAATATCCCCACAGTAAATATCGACACTTTTAATTTAGCATTAAAAGCTACTCCAGACATTAAAATTGTTGGATTGAATCTTTTAAAAGTAAATGAAAATCAAAATGTTAGTCGTGCTCATACCATGATTATGAAATATACATACGCTTTTATCAATGCCAATCTTTTAGACGAAAACAGAACTGCCAAAGAGAGTAAAGTAATCGGAGTATATAAGGTTCCTAGCCTGATTGCCGATTCATTAATGGCCCAAATGAAAGGAGATGGTGTTGAATTTGTAGAGGATGTGCCATCGGTAGTACAAAAAATTCACAAAGACAACTGGAGTTATGCCATTCAAGATCCAGAAGCAATGTTGAATACGTTAAAAGAAAACAAAGTGCGATATGCCATTCTTGCAAGCCTACGAAAAATACCCCAATACAATACGGGAGAAATCATCTCTACGATTCATCGATATATCTATTTTATCCAATTAAAATATCCATCCATCGTTCAAGAAGTACACAAAATTGGGGACTCAGAACCAGCGATGCTATTAAAATTTAACTACTAACAACGATCTTAATGAAGACTGAAAACTTAAATCATATTGATTATTTCAACTCCTTTGCGCCACATAGAACAAAATATCGCAAGTCGAAATCCTATTATTGGAACTCCATTACTAAATACTTCAATTACTTTTGTCATGAAGAGTCCTCTATCCTTGAAATTGGCTGTGGCACTGGAGAACTTATTCACCAAATTAGTGGGAGTAGAAAAATCGGGATCGATTTTTCTGAAGCAATGATAGAGGAGGCTAGAAAGCAATTCCCTAACGAAGATTTTAGAGTTATGGAGGCAGAAAATATTTCTTTAGACGAAAAATTTGATGTCATCATTTTATCTAATATTATTGGGCATCTATTTGATGTTCAAGCAGTTTTTGACCAACTACCCAAAGTATCTCATGAACGCACCAAAATCATGATCTCCTACTACAACCATTTTTGGGAACCCATGATCCGTTTTGCGGAGTTTATAAAAATAAAAAAACGATCCCCTAAACTCAATTGGCTTTCCGGAAAAGACATTCAAAACTTATTATATCTATCTGGATTTGAGACTTTTAGACATGCTAAAAAGATGATTATCCCATATAATATTCCGATTCTTTCATGGTTTTTCAATAAAGTTATTGCCAACCTTCCTTTATTTAATGCATTTGCTTTAAACAGATATGTATTTGCGCGCCCAATGCCTACCAATCAAGATGTTTCTTTAAAACATAGTGTATCGGTGGTAATTCCTGCTCGAAATGAAAGTGGAAATATTGAAAATGCAATTTTACAAATGCCAGATTTTGGCAAACATTTAGAGATAATTTTTGTGGAGGGCAATTCTACTGATGATACTTGGGGAAAAATTCAAGAAATTCAAAAAAAATATAGTGACACCCACGACATCAAGATTGCTCGTCAGGAAAGGAGAGGCAAAGGAGATGCAGTAAGAAAAGGGTATGCCATGGCTTCGGGGGAAATTTTAATGATTTTAGATGCCGATTTAACAGTTCCTCCTCATACACTAACTCAATTTTATAACGCGCTTGCATCAGGCAAAGGGGATTTTATCAATGGTACTCGGCTTATTTATCCCATGGAGAAAAACGCAATGCGATTGCTCAATATGATAGGAAATAAGATGTTTGGAATTGGTTTTAGCTGGATGCTTGAGCAACCAATTAAAGATACCCTCTGTGGAACAAAGGTAATGTTTAAAGATGATTACATCCGACTTACAAAAAACAGAACCTTTTTTGGCGATTTTGATCCCTTTGGTGACTTTGATTTAATTTTTGGCGCATATAAACTAAATTTAAAAATTATCGATTTGCCCATTCGATACAAAGAACGCACGTATGGTGACACCAACATCTCTCGTTTTAAACATGGGTTTTTACTTCTAAAAATGTGGTTTTTTGCTGCAGGAAAAATTAAATTTTACCACTAACCATTATTACTGATTTCTATCTTAAATATGGATAGAAAATAATAAAAAGAGGGGTGCCAATTTAAAATACCATATTTATAAGAAAAAATGTAAAGATACCATTTGGAGTCTCTTATATTCAATGATTTATTAGAGAAAAATTACTATTTTTGAAAGAAAAAACAGAATGGAATCAACCTTTAACATCTATTGTGGCGGGCAGTTTATCGAAACAAATCACCCAATTTCTGTAACCAACTCTTATGATGGCAGCATCGTAGCAACGACTTTTTTAGCAAGCCAAGAGCACTTGGAAAAAGCGATTGAAGCTGCAAACAGGGTTTTAAACAGGATGAAGAACATGCCTAGTTTTCAAAAGACTAGAATTCTGAATCAGATAGCCTCCCTATTACAAGATTCAAAAAAAGAGGTAGCTCTAACACTTGCAGCCGAAGCAAACAAACCCTTAAAATGGGCTTTGGCAGAAGTAGATCGATCAGTGCAAACTTTTCGAATAGCAGCAGAAGAAGCAGGCAGAATACAAGGAGAGTATATCACCCTTGACAGAACGCAGGCAGGAGTAAATAAAGAGGGTTATGTAAAACTATTTCCAATAGGGTTAATTGCAGGAATATCTCCATTTAATTTCCCATTAAACTTATCAGTACATAAAATTGCTCCGGCAATTGCAGCAGGGTGTCCCATCATCTTAAAACCAGCCACTTCAACGCCACTTACTACCCTCCTATTAGCTCAAATATTCGATAAAACAGAGCTTCCTAAAGGAGCTGTATCTATTATGCCAATGAGCAGATTGGTTGGGAATCAACTGGTTACAGACGAACGATTTAAACTACTTACCTTTACCGGATCGCCTAGCGTTGGCTGGCAAATGAAATCAAATGCTGGCAAAAAAAAGGTTGTTCTTGAGTTAGGAGGAAATGCAGCAGTAATTGTTTCAGAATCTGCAGATCTTGATTTAGCAGTGAAAAGATGTATCCTTGGCGCTTTTGCATATTCTGGCCAAGTTTGTATACATACCCAACGAATTTTTGTCCATAAGGACCTTTATCTGCCTTTTTTAAATCAATTTATTCGAGAGACAAAAGCACTAAAAGAGGGCTCGCCACTTGATATCGAAACCGATGTTAGTGGATTAATCGATGAAGAAAATGCCATTAGAGTTGAAAAAATGATTAACGATGCCATATTACAAGGGGCAACATTACACTGCGGAGGCAATCGACACTCCGCTTTTGTTGAACCGACTGTATTATCAAATACAAATGCGGAAATGGACATTTGCCGACTGGAAGTGTTTGGCCCTGTGGTAGTTATTGAGACTTACGAAAACTTTGAAGAAGCCATAAAAGAAGTTAACAACTCTAATTACGGTTTACAAGCTGGAGTTTTTACGAACTCTTTAAAAGAGATGAACTTAGCTTACTCCGAAATAGAGTGTGGTGGAGTTATAATCAATGATTCCTCCATTTTTAGAGTAGACCACATGCCATATGGTGGAATTAAAGATTCAGGTATTGGAAGAGAAGGAGTAAAATATACGATTGCAGATATGTCGGAACCAAAATTATTAGTAAAAAACATGTAAATTAATACAACATTTTTCCAACAATCTGTGTTTAGTTGTTACAGACAAAAATTGATGTCTTTACCAAAAATTCTAAGCTCTTACTTTATCGTTCATAAATAATACAAAAGGAGTATAATGTGAGTATCAAAATAAGGAAACAACTGAAGACAAAACCCACTAATTTCTCCAATAGTAAAAAGGGAATTGGGTGGTCAATGTTGCTGTTTTTAAACCTATTTGGATTTATTGTATCAGCCCAAACACTTGCCGACAAAGAAAGAATCAAACAAATACTAAACGATTCCGTATCCGAACTAACAACATCCATCAATGGGGATATTTGGACAGTAGTTGGCGTTAAACGACAGAAAATTGCTCGTATTACAAACGATCAAAGTATTCGCGAATACGTATTTGATAAAAAATACCAAGACATATTTATAACTTCACTTTTCCCCTTGCCAAATGGTGCAATATTAGGAGGAACAAAATCTAACTATCTTTTCTATATAAAGGGAAAATCAATTGTACAAATAGATCATCACAATGGATTAAATGATAGCACTATTTTAAAAATATATCTAAATAAAAAAACAGGAATGTTGGAGCTAACCACCCCCAGCACCATCTACACGATACACAACACTCAAAGTGCTAGAAGGATAAGATGTGAAGCAAATAAAGAAGTTGATGAATCGGACGTTTATTTTTCTTTGATGCAAATAGCTCGGAACAAGATCAGGAAACCGATACAAAAAGGAATCAGCAACATCGCTTCAGAGCTAGACATGAGTGGAAGAAAAAGCAAATATGTAGGGCAATATGAACTAGATACAATTTTAAAATTGGTAAAACCAGGGGATATCTTATTAAAAAGAGACAATTACTATTTATCAAATGTTGGGATTGAGGGATTTTGGACACATTCGGCTATTTTTATTGGAAGTTTACCCATCCTTGATTCTATTTTCGAAAATTGTAATTTACTATTGAATGAAAAACCATCTCATTATATTGAACAAAATTTCCCTTTAATATACCAGCAAATAGTAGGAAAAGATAACTTAATTATTGAAGCAATAGGAAAAGGGGTTACCATCAACTCTGTTAAAAATATTGTTTTTGTGGATTATGTTTCTGCTATACGACCAAACCTAGCAAAAGAAGATCTTTTCAAATCGCTTATGATTGCTTTTGAGTACTTTGGAGTACCCTACGATTTTTTGTTTGATTTCAGAACCGACGACGAAGTAGTGTGTAGCGAACTGATATATAATGCATTCAGACCTCGATCAGACAAAGAGGGTCTTTCGTTTTTTTTTGGCGAAGTGATGGGATTGCCTTTTGTTTCTCCAAATGACTTTGCACGTCAGTTTTCAGATGAAGTTGAAAACACGAATCCAGCTTTCTCTTTTGTGTTTTTTGTAGATTATGATGTAAAGAAAAGTGCTCCCTTTTTTGCCACAAAAGAAGATTTTGCAAATTCGTGGAAAAGATAGTAATTATCCAATGAATATTTAGAATGATTTAATGTAATCCGATTTTACGGTGTATCTGATTGGGTTTGTTGCTTACCAAAGCCTACAATTACCAAAGCCAAAATTTCAAATAACAATGCTGAAAATTTCAATGGTTTAAAATTTTACGAATTCTACCCTTCTATTTTGCGCTTTATTTTCCGGAGTATCATTGGGAAACAATGGTTTGCTTTCGCCAAGACCTTTGAATGCGAGCCTATCCTTCGATATCCCAAGTTCCACCAATTTTTCCATAACCACTTTTGCGCGTGCATCGGATAATTTTAAATTAGTTACATCCTCGCCATCACTATCGGTATGCCCTTCAACACTGAATTTTAATTCAGGATGGTCTTGCATCATTTTTAAAACGTAATTGATGGTTCCAATCGATTCTGGCTTTAAGGTAGCTTTATTTACATCGAATTTGATTCCTGTAGTAACAAATTTACCATCGGTAAGTAGTTTTTCATAAAGAGGAACTGCACCTTTAGCAATGCGGAAGTTTTTAGTATATCCAGGATTTTTTCCGTCTACTGTTTGTTTTCCTATGGAGAATCCAGTAGGGTTGTATCCTAAGTTTGGAATATTTAACACCCTTGCATCGTCTAAATACACTTTTAAAGCTCGCTTATTAAATGAAATGGCAACATGTCTCCATTTTGGTGTTTTATCGTACATGCTCGATTTATATCCTGGGTAGTAATTTTGTTCAATATCATTCCCGTCAATGCTATTTTTATATATGCGAATCCATTTTTTATTCAATGGAATAGTTTTATCTAAATTTTTTTGATTTTTATAATCTAAAAAATAGAGGGTATAACTGCCACCAGGATTTTCATTAAAATAGGCATCAAACTCTATGGTAAACTCCTCTGGGAGGTAATCCTCTTTGCAATTTTTCATCAATGGAGCAATACCACCACCACCGTTCATATTGCATTTAATGTGATAAATAACATTAGAACCATCGAAATTTGCATTTTCAAAATTGCCCTGAATCAAATCCCACTTACTTGGAAATTCTCCATTTTGTTCATCTGTTTGATTATCTTCAAAAATAATTTCCGTTCCAGGAATAAAATCATATTTTGACCACGTTAAAAGTGGTTTTTCTTGAGTTGTAGTTGGAGAAGAAATTTCTTTATGCGTATTTTCGGATTTTGATTCATTATTTTTGGTTGATTTTGGATTGTTTTCTTTTGATTTATTTTGTGGCTTCGTAGCTTTATCAATATTATCTTCCACTTTATCCAAACCTTTATCAATCGTTCTATCAATTTTACGCTCTACTCTTTTTTCTACCTTCTTTTCTGCCTTCTTTGCCACTTTATCTAAAGAAATTTGCGAATACGAATTAGAAATAATAGAAATTGCAAATATCAAAGTTATCCATTTTTTCATACCTATTGAATTTTTTAAAGTTAAAAACCATTTTTATTCCCAAAGTATTATAATACTAGGATTAAATTTATTTCTGAATTATTACACTTTGTACTTGTTGGGTTTTATTTGTAGTAACTTTAACAAAATAAACACCGTTTAATAAATCACTTACATTTAGTGTTGTCGTATTCAACATAAGAGAATTTTGCATAACTACCTGTCCTAGACAATTATATATAACAACAGTTGTCATTTCGTTTAAATCCCCTTGATAATTAATTGTGATATTACTTTTTGCTGGATTTGGAAAAATGGAAAATAGGTTACTATGTGTTTTTGATGCATCCATTCCTATTGAATAGTCTTTGATGCAACGAACATTAGCTCCCATGGCTCTGTATGTGTTTACAATTTGTGCTTGTGTCGTTTCCGCATTAAACATTTTTACATTTGTAGTTGAGGATGAAAATGCATCTGAAGTCCAACACGATGCCCATGCACCAATATTTTGTCTTGAGCCTGACAAATATCCTCTTACTCCACCCGAAGGCAAACGTAATGCGGATTCAAAAGCCCCTAAATTATTTTGTTCAGACCAAAGAGTTATTTCATCTAAAAACTCATCGCTTGTAGGAATTCTCCATCCGTTTGGACAGGGGTTGTTTTCCGCATTTAATCCATTCCATAAATCATCGTTTGAATTTGATGTCCAATCGAAAGGAGTTGTTTGAACCGTAATGAAGTCGCTATGAGAAGGATTTGCATTGGGGGATAGGGTTTGAATTGTTCCAGAAGTTACTATTTGATGTCCATCGGTTTGACGTCCCCATTGATAAAATCCTCCGTATGATTGTAGATCGGTTGTTGATTCGGCAACACGTGAAGCGCCCAAATTTCGATCTAACCAGCACCTACCATATTTTCCTTTTACAGTTCCATACATTACGGAGCTTCCATTGTACATAAACGTAACATTTCCACAAGTATAATTCTGATTGCTACGAGTAATAAACGATTTTTGATCTCCATAGGCTGTATCTACTCCATTGATAGCATATGCACGAACATAATATTGGGTTGAATCAAGCAGATTATACACAGTAACTGTAAAACTGTTATTTCCCAATGTTGCAGATGTATGATTCTGTTGGTAGTTTGGATTTTGATTTGTTGACCAACATACACCTTGATCTATAACAGGAGAGTTTCCATTATTAAGTATGTCGCCACCCAAGCGGGCACTAGTGTTTGTTATTAATGTTGCAGATTGTGTAGTAAGTTCTGGAGCCATAATTTGAGAAACTCCCTTGCCAATAATTCGTACAATATTATGATGAATTGTATCCTTATACTTGGAAAACTCTCCTCCCACCACAATGTTTGTATCTGGTTGTATAATAAACGAGTGAGCTTTTGGAGAAAAATTACTTGAAAAAAGTCCAGAACCAGTTACAAAGTTTTGATCTCTTGTTCCGTTAATATTTAGTTGAATTATCGAATTTTCCTGAATGTCGTTATAAAAATTAAAGCTTCCACCAACTAAAATTTTATTTTGAGGAGTAGCTTTGATAGCAAAAACTTCACCACTAATACCATTTCCAATATTAAAAGATGTATTTAGAGTCCCATCGGCATTCAAACAAGCAATTTTATTATAATTTTGAGCTAAAACATTAGTAAAAGAGCCTCCAACAATAATTTTTCCATCGGTCATAGTTTCAATTGCTAGGACTTTTGCATTGAATCCACCGCCACTTAAATTATTTACAAAATCCATATCCACAGTGCCATTCACATTTAATCGGCAGAATTTTGGAGCCAAATTATCGTTGTAGAACATAAAATCGCCACCCACTAAAATTTTTCCATCGGTTTGAATTTTAATTGCATAAGGAGGAGATTGAGAAAAGGATCCGGTAAAACCAGTTCCAATTGAAAACGTATTGTCAAGAGTACCATCGGGCATTAATCGGGCTATGTGTTTATGTGCAACCCCAGCCACAGATGTAAAAATTCCAGCAATATAAATATTTCCATTGGTAGTGTCCACCGCCATGGCTGTAATGCCCCCATTCACATTCGTGTTTGAATTAAAGGAGAGATCTATGCTCCCATCTTTTTTTAGCTTTACAATTCTGGTATTTAAATTTTGTGAATTTAAATAAGTGAACCAACCAGCAACTAAAATACTAGTATCTTGTCGATTTACATGTATAGAAACGATATCTCCATTAAAACCCGTATCTCCAATATAAAAAGAAGAATCAATGGTTCCATTCGGATTAAGCCTTACTAGCGTTTTAAAATCAGTACCATTATAGGAAGTAAACATACCACCAGCAAGGATTTTTCTGTCAGGTTGAATTGCTAGAGCAGTAATGGGGGATGTAAATCCAGTTCCGATATAAAACGAGGTGTCTATGCTTCCTGGTTGCGCTAATACAAATCCTAAGTTACAAGATAGTATTATAAAAAATAATATTTTTTTCATCTTTTTTTTTTCAAAATTAATTATTGCTTATTATTGAATTTTGTTAATTTAAATATCTGTTGTTTATTAAAATACATTCGATGGTAGTTAATTTATATTCGTTTTTTTCTGTACATAATTATGACCAATTTCTCCGGCATCAAAGATTGTTAATATAACGAATAAATTGTTCTTTTTTCCGCATAGAAACTGGAGATGTTGACCCATCTACCATAACTACAGAGCCCCCATCCCCTTTTTGATACTTACTTAAAAACTGGGTGTTAATTAAGTGCGATTGATGAATTCTAAAAAAACCATATTCAATTAAAATGTCATCAAATTCTTTTAATCCTTTAGATACTAACACTTTTTCTCCATTTTTTAAAAAGAATTTAGTATAGGCGCCATCCGATTCTAGTCGAATAATTTCATGGATGCGAACAACATATATGTTATCGTTCGTTTTAAGAACAATTTTTTTCGTCTCTCTCGATTCAGTTTTAATATTTGAAAGCAATGCTTCAATGTAAATATCAGAACTCTCTTTATAAACTCGTAACATTGCCTTTTGAATAGAATCTACCAATTCAAGATCGTCGAATGGCTTTAAAATATAATCTAAGGCACTAAACTTAAAAGCTTTTACTGCAAATTGTTGGTAAGCAGTAATAAAAATAATTTTAAAATTTATTGGGGATACTTGTTGAAGAACATCAAAACTAGTACCGTCCATTAATTGAATATCCAGAAGAACAATATCTGGCTTAGAATTAACGATTAAATGAATAGCATCCTTCACGGTACCTGCAGTTCCGGCTATTTCAATAGACGAAAAATGAGTATTAAATATTTTTTTAATCCTATCTATTAGATGTTTTTCGTCTTCTACTATTACTACTTTCACGTATATTCATTTATTTAAGAATCGACCATCAAAAGTACAAAATATTTACATTTATTAAGTTAAAAAAAGCCAAAAGCTTAGTATTTAGGTATTTATTTACACTTATACACAAAAAGAAATTTGTTATCTTAATTTGATATCACCGAAAACCTCTTTATTCGTTCAACCTATTTAGCTATGATCATAAATTCACTTTTAATGGGATAAATAATACCACCTTGGTTCCATGTAAACAATTATTAATTTCCGATAAATCGATAATTTGGAGTGACAATTCTTTTTTAAGGGTTTTTGATAGTATTTTTAAACGATCTTTTATAATAGAAACTGCCATTGATTTATGTTCAAAAATTGGATTCACTACTTTACTATTAACTCCAACGCCATTATCGATAATTTCAACAATTATTTGTTCTTTTTTTAATGAGAAGTCAACATGGATCATTCCATTGTCAACATTTGCAATCCCATGCTCTATTGCGTTTTCAATAAATGGCTGAATCAGCATAGGGGGAACCATCAACAATTCTGGCTCTATGTTAGGATCGACAGCAAAATGGACAGTAAACTTATCGTCAAATCTCAACTGCTGAAATGCAACATAATCTTTTAAAATCTCGAGTTCATCACTTAAAGGAACGAACTCTTGGGAAGAATTTTCGAGAATTTTTCGCATCAATCTACCAAATCGAGAAATATATAATGCTCCAAGCTCCTTGTTGTTGTCGAGAACAAAGTTTTGTACAGAAGTCAATGCATTGAAGATAAAATGAGGATTCATTTGCGCCCTAAAAAGTTGATGTTTGATTACCCTCTGCTTATTTTCTAATTTAATTTTATTTTGTCGAACATAAAGAATAATGACAACAAAAAGTGTAATAAAAAAGACAATCATATTTATCATTAGCAGGCGATTTTGCGATAATTTTTCAGATTTAATCTGATTCTCTTTTTCCAAAATAACAAGTTGTTTTTGATTTACCTCATGATCATATTTTGCTTGCATTTCGTGAATTGTTTTTTGATTGTTTTCATTATAAACAGAATCACGGTAGATCACATGATTTTTGTATGCTTGTATCGCTTTTTGATAGTTATTCGATTCTTCGTATGCTTCTGCTAGGGTTTTATAAGCTTCAACCAATTTTGTCTTTGATCCAACAATAAGATAAAGAGCAATACTTTGTTCAGCCCTTTCCACTGCAATCCGTGATTTATTTTGTTTAAGTGCCAGCTGTGCTAAATTTAACAAACTAGAAGCTTCCCCTGATTTATCACTTATCCCTCGGCGTATTTCCAATCCCTTATTTAAATACAATTCTGCCAAATCGAGTCTGTTTTGTTTTAAATAAATAAGTCCAATATTATTTTGCAAAGTCCCAATTTGCAAATTATTTCCAAGTTTCAAAAAAAGATGTAATGCTTGATTGTAATACAACAATGATTTATCTAAATCTGACTTTAAGGATTCATAAATTACACCAATATTATTCAATGTGGATGCCACTCCTGCAGTATCTCCTAGTTGTTGTTTGTGAGCCAATGCTCTTTGCTGATATGCAAGAGACTGATTAAAGATGCCCATCTGTTGATAGACAATCCCAATGTTATTTTCAACATAAGCTATGCTTTTTATGTCTTTAAGTTGTTCATAAATTTTATACGATTGATGATAAAAAAGCAATGCCTTTGGAAAATCACCACTCATTTCGAACAAAACTCCTAAATTGCCGTACTGAGCAGCTACTCCTGTGTCGTTGGCTATCGATTGAAAAACAAACAACGCCTCCATATGAATTTGCTTGGCATGGGAAAAATTGCCCATGCGAATGTGAGTTCTTCCAAGCAAATTTAACCCATCGGCTAGAAAACGTTTATCCTTGTTTTTTTTTGCTTCTGACACAAATTGAATAGATAATTGTAAGGCTTTTTGCAGTTCAACTTTTGAATAAAACGAAATAAGTTGTGAATAAATTTGTTTTTGCTCAGACAAAGATGAGTTTTTAAGTTTCTGCTCTATAGCCATGGCTTCCTTCACAGAATTAATTTGAGCAAAAAGGGGTGAGAATAAAACGGAAAGAGAGAAAACAAAAAGAAATAAGAGAAAAAAACAGCATCGATTTTTAAAGATCATCATATATTCAAAACATTAAATTATTAACACAACTTCACATCATTTTAATAAAACAAATTTTCCTATTACAATTTCTTTCATTATTATCTACACCGAATTTTCATTTAAAAAATTAGTTTTCAAACAATCAAATTCATACTCATTTTAAGTAAAACAAAAACTATTTAAGCCTATTGAGATATGAATATTTTTACCTTTAAAGATTTGTTTTCTGCATTCAACACAAGATAATAAGCACCAGGTGCCAGTTTAGGGAAAGTCAAAAATTGATTGGTGTTAGCATAAAAATTACTATTGCTAGCAATGATTGATCCTACAATATTAATCAAAGAATATGACCTAATTTCTGCCAATACTGAGCTTGGCATATCCATTTTTAAATCGAAGTTTCCATTATTAGGATTTGGAGACACTTGTATGTTGTTCTCTGAAAACCAATCCTCTACATTTAGGAAATAAACATATTGATCTGACATAGCAGAACAACCATTTTCAAAGAAAACCTCAACGGTGTACGCCCCTTGAGCTATGATATCGATAGATTGATAAATAGCATTGTTTAACAATACGCCATCCAAAAACCACTGGTACGATTGGCCCTCAGTGCACGTTAAAGTCATCCCTGTTTTAGTTATGACCACTTCCGGAACGGAATCCATTGTTATTGTAACACCTATAGATGAGCAGGTATGTGAATTTTTCCAAAGAGCACTAAAAAACTCTTTTCCTGCACAAACTTGTTTAATGCCAAAGTATTTATCTAATTTAACTGGTTCTATCTTGTTTTCCGTTGTTTGGTCGCCAAGTTGGCCAAAATTATTCTGACCCCATGACCAAAGACTGTAGTCGTTACGAATTGAATAAGAATTGAAATGTCCACAAGCTATATCTTTTACTCCAACAAGGCTTAATTTAGCAGGAACAGATGAATTTGAAGCGATGCCATTACCCAATTGTCCTTCTGAATCGTTGCCCCAAGAAAAAAGCTCTCCACGATGATTCAATGCCAAGCTATGTTTAGTTCCAGCAGCTACTTTAGTAATATTTTTCAGACCAAACACTTTTACGGGAGACATTTCGGAATTTATAGAATTTGTTCCTAATTGTCCATTTTCATTGCAACCCCATGCCCAAAGACTTCCGTCAGCTCTAATTGCAAAAGAGTGATCGGCCCCTGCTGTAATAAAAACAACACTGTCAAGACCCGGAATTAAAGTTGGCACATTTACATTATTAAGATTTCCAATCCCTAATTGACCGAAGCTATTTAATCCCCAAGCATAAACATTTCCAAAAGAAGTTAGAGCTAAACTATGATTTTTTCCAGCTGCAATTGCAATCACGTTATTGATTCCAGATATATTCATTGGAAAATTACTCGAGGCATAATTGCCATAACCGAGTTGTCCAGAAATATTTTGCCCCCAACTCATTAAAGTACTATCGCTCATGAGTGCCAATACATGATTATGACCTGCGCAAACTGAAGCTACATCGGACATGCTGGAAATTTGAGCCGGTGTATAAACTGAAGAATAAGTTCCAATACCCAAATTTCCCCAGGAGTTGTTTCCCCATGCAACTAAATTTCCCGATTCATCTAGTGCAATTTCAAAATCCGTTCCTGCTGTTATCATTTTAATTGGAGTATTTAAAACTGCTCTATTTAATTCTATCGATTGAACATTATTTCCATTACCAAGTTGACCCATTGCATTAGCACCACTTGAAAAGACTCCATAATTAGAACCAGAAACAGCAGAAACAGAATAATTGCCACCAGTATAAGCAGAATATGAATTTTGAGTGGCTCCGTTTATTGCTTGTGAATTCCAAAACCATTGTAGCGCATCATCAGAGGTGGTTGATAATACTACAGAATCATATTGACAAAATTGAGTATTGGAGTTTGTTATAATTTGGGGTATTTCGGCAACATGAAAATAATAATCTGCAGATTGAGTCGTACATCCTGTTTCGCTATCCGTTGCCTCAACCATAACATACTGATTATTAGTTATGTTTGGAATATTTACACTATTATTGGTTCCAGCCACACCGAGACTTAATCCGTTAAGAAAAAACTGATAGATATCGCCACCTGTAGCAGTAATCGTTATCTGTTCGCCGCTACATAATGTATTTTGGTCAAAATTTGACTCAATTTCTAAATCCAGGTAATTTACATTTGCTATAATCACATTTTCTATTTCGGAAGAACATGCATTATTATATCCTATCACTTTAACCACTTGATTGTCTTCTATACCTGGTATTGAGATATTATTTACCGTAGATTGACTTCCAAAAACATCGCCATCAACAAAAAACTGATAACTCATTGCCCCGCTGGCAAAAAATTCGGCGGTATCGCCAAAACATAAACCATTCATTGGGATATTGGATGTGAAATTTACATTAGGAATTTGGTTCACATTAACAGTAATAACGTCGTCACTCAATTGAGAACAAATATTTTGATACCCTACAACCGTAATTTGATCATTATTAGCTAAATTCGTGGATTGAAAAACATCATTTAAAGAAGGAGAGCCCTGTGATATATTGTTCACAAAAAACTCATATTGTGTAGCACCGGCGCCTCTTATAGAAATTTGAGCTCCTTCACAAACAGAAATTGGAGTAATTGGCTCTAAATTTACATTTGGCAAATTGAAAACAGTGTAACTATACGATTCTGGTGCTAATGAGAAACAACCATTGCGTTCTCCTTGAACAGAATAGATAGCACCATTGGTAATCATGGGGAAATTAAAAATTGAATCTGATGACAGTGTTCCTTGAGCTACTTCCGAGATTAGAAACTGATAATTATCTGCTCCAGAAGCCGTAAATACAATAGCTGTGTTCTCGCAAATTTGATCGTCGAGTTCAGATGAGACTAGCGAAACTGTAGGATTGTCGTGCACGGTAATGGTGTATGAATTGCTTGAAACGGCGGAGCACCCAAATCCAGAATATCCAGAGACAGTGATGGTTTGACCAGAACTTAGAGCGTTTGTGGAAAGTGTAGTATTTGCAGATGGAACACCTTGAGATATTCCATCGATAAAAAACTCATAAGCGTTGGCACCAGATGCGGTAAATGCAATGGAATCTCCATTACAAATTGTGTTATCTTGTTCAGAGCATGAAAAAACCAAAATCGGATTTGGATTTACTACGACACTGATTGGTATCGGCGGGCAACCACCTGTTGTCCCTTGAACACTAACTTGTTGTCCATTGGTAAGTGTACTGCTTGCATACACATTGTTAGAACCAAAAGATGTAACAGCAACATTATCCACAAAAAACTGGTAAACAGTGTCTCCAGTGGCTGTAAACGTTACACTTTGGCCTGGACAAATCACATTCCCAGAAGAAAATAGTTCAATCTTGGGATAAACATCAATTTCTATAATAGTTGTAGCCGTATCGTAGCAATTGCCGATTCGACCTACCAGCGAAACAGATTGTTGATGTGTAAGTGATGAAGTACTCCAAGATCCAATCGTTGAAAAAGCACTTTGAGGAATGTTATCAATAAAAAACTGATATTCTGTAGCACCGGTTCCATTGAAAACGACATTTTCGCCAGTACAAATTTCCAAATCAGGCTGGTTGGAAGTTAAAATAGTATTAGGAGAGGGATTTACTGTCACCTCTACGCTATTGCCATAAGAAGAACATAAATTTGAATTTAATCCTCTAACAGAAATAACGCTCCCATCCACAAGAGATGCAGTACTAAAATTGCTAATATTACTAATTGCTCCCTGATTAATACCATTCACGTAAAATTGATAAAAATCTGCGCCAGAAGAGTTTACAATAAACGTATCTCCTGCGCAAATAATTGGGGGATCAATTGTCGATGAAAGGACAACCGTGGGATTTGGAACAACTGTAACAGCAAAAGAATCGACAGAACTAGAAACACAACCCACTTCAGATTTTGCACTAACTGTTACAACCTGACCATGATTAAGAGTATTCGAACTAAATACATTATTTATTCCAAAAGGCCCAGTTGTAATACCATCCACAAAGAATTCATAGAAACTTCCCCCGGTTGCAATAAAGGAAATTGAATCTTGATTACAAATGGTAGTATCTAAATCAGAACAAGCAAGATGAACAATCGGAGCTGGAGATACTGACACTTTGAGAGTGTTACTACTATTAGCACAGCCATTATAAATTGCAAGCACTTGCACTGAATCGTTATTTTGTAATACACTAGAGGTGAATTGATTAATAGTAGAATCTCCTAAATCAACCCAAACATTGTTTAAATAAAACTCAAACACTGTAGCAACATCACTAGATGCGCTAAAAGTAATAGGGCTCCCTTCACAAAAAGTCAAATTTGGAATATTTGAAGATAGATTGATGGAATGATCTTTTATTTCTAAATTCTTGCTTAATACATCAAAGCAACCCGTTATTGTATCGGTAGCTTTTAACTTAATGGTATAATCTCCAGGATTTAAAAAAAGATACTGAAGGTTCTCTGAATTGTTTGTATCATGATCTACAATTGTCCATTCGAAAACAAGGTTATTCGTTCCACCCCACATGGAAACAGAGGTATTGTTAAAGACAAGATTCGTTGATAGGCAAGCAGGATATGGCAAGTCGAAGGATGCGCTGGCGGCCAAAGGGGAATTGAATGTCCAACCAGAATTATTACCATTATCAATGCTTAACATGGCCACTCCGGCGGGAGAGATATCGCAATCTTGTATTTTTACACATGTAATTGTGTCGATATGTATGCTATTGTTTACAAAATTACAGGCAATGTTTGGAATAGAAGATTGCAGTGTTAGATTATTTTCACAAGTACCCCGAATAATAAGAGTGGAGTCTATCGTTTGAGTTTTTCCAGCTTCCACAAAAAGATTTACTCCATTAAGAGCTTTAAAAATATGAAAAGTATTTGCTCCAGAAACAAAAACCAACAAATCATTCTCTAAATTATTTGTGGCACCGTTAATCATAACATCGAAATAAGTTTGTCCTCCTCCCACAAAATTTGAAAAATACTCACTATTTCCTAAAAACGAAATAAAAGAACTATCGGCATTCAAATGTAACAGAGGAAATTCCTGAAAATCAAGATCCATAGAGATATTTACATTTGCGCCTTTTAGATCAACAACTTTATTGGATGTTGATATGCTAGAAAAAAAACCACATTTTATATTTTTGTTATTTGCAACAAAATGCCCACTCTTAACAAAAAGTCCCGAAATGGAGTCCATATTAAGATTTGTTTTTAGAAAGACGGTATCGGTAATATGGGATGAAGCCACAAATAAGTTCACATTAAAGTTTTCTGTGGATAAATGTAAATACCCATTGGTGGAATTTGGTGTAGCAATCACACCATAATCATAATCATCTATATTGGCATAACTCGGTTTCACATAATACTCAAAATTAACGGAATCGCTTAACAAAATAGACTCCGCAATGTACAAATTTTGGCTCAATTGAACATATAATCGTTTGCTCAAATTTTCCTCCGTTAAAAAACTAAGACAAAATGCATTCTTGTCAATTAAAATTGTGTCGGTAATAGTTGTTGAAAAATGCACAGAATCAATAACAACAGTATCCAAAATTGTAGGAAGGCATGTTGCTGGATTATTATTCACTCTCCAATTTGACAATGTATTCCACTCCTTCGTTGCTCCAATCCAATGATATGTTTGCCCTACTGTTGGGGCGCTAAAAATCCATCCGTCCACTCTTCCAGAGCTGATGGTTTGGGTAGCTTCGTAATATTTGGACCCTGTAGTGTCTGCAACAATATTTGTAATGAAGAGGTTGCTTAGAGACAAAGTATCATGCCCAGTTTTAACAAGCCGAGCAGGCGAATCAAAAAGGTCCGAAACAAGCGATATTCTTTGAGTACAAGAAGAAATGGCACCCATAGAATCTATTTGACTAGTGGTTCCACTTTCGAAGTTCACAGTATTTCCAGCATCTATTTTAAGTAACTTGAATTTATTACCACCGTTCAACTTAACAAAATTTGATATACAATTAACCTCATCGTATATTTGCCCAGCTCCATTAAAAATTTTTACAGTGGAAGATGTCCCTGATATTGACATCTGTGAACCAGAAGCATCAAATGACAAGTTTGTAGGATTTAAATCCCAAACAATCCCATCTCCGGTTAAGTCAACAGAAGTATTCTCAATATCTATTGTTCTAAGTTCGTTGGTCTTAGAAATGAGATTATCAACAGCTATCTTTTTGCCTGAAAATTTAAGTTTTCCTTTACGCAATAAAAGTTCATTTTTTATCGTCACTGTATCTATAAAGTTCCACTGTGCTAACCCGTCGATTGCTATGGATGCATTTATTTTCACTCCTGCAGTTGTAATCGAAAGAGAGTCGTTCATGTTTTCATTTTCCAAAAATATTTTACCCGAAAAATCCGCCTTCATGTGGTTATTTAAGAGGATACTGTCTGTTACAAACAAATTACCTTTCCCATTAAAAACTACATTGTTATTCAAATTAATCCATGACATAGAAGCACAATAACCATATTCGTTAAGACTCAATGTATCGTTCGCAACAAATGAATTATGGTCGAAAACTACATGCGTAAATTTTGTTGGAATACAGTTTTGAGGCGCACCACCAGAAGAGGCTGACCAATTATCAGAAACATTCCAATCTCCTTGGTTTCCAATCCAATACAATGTAGATTGCAAATTAGGTTCTGAAACCATCCACCCCTCATTCCCTCCTTCGTCAAAAGAGTTTGTCAACGTAAAACTACCGTCCGCTTTTAGGTTAGAAATTTTTACATAATTAGCCGTCACTGGATTTATTGACTTAAATACGGGCAAAATAGTCAAACACTCATCCGTATTTTGATTTGCCAGATCACACACTGCTCTCAACTCAATATAACTACCACAATTTCCATTTGCATTAAGGTAAAGCAGGTTAATCATAGAACTTTCGGCAAAATAAATTATACTTCCAGCAATAAGATCAAGGGTATCAACATCAATTTTTCCATTCCATTCTAATACATATGGCTGTAAAACCGATAAAGAATTAAATTTTAAATCTGGTTTATTTGTATTAAAATGATAACCTCCTAACCCAGCAAAATTTAGGGTAGCTAGTGAAGAGTTAAATGTTAAGCCTGTAGACTCTAAAAAAAATTCTTTTACATGTAATTTTGAAGATCCTAGAGAAATGGTTCGATTATAGGGGTCGATAGATTTGAATGAAGTACAATATATATTAAAATTTTGAGTAAAGAACTGTCCATTCATTGGAAAATTCAGAGACTTAGCTGTATGGATGTTACTCCCCAGAAAATATTGTTTCCCTGATGAAAAAATCAATTCTGAATTTAGGACATGAGTGCCAAAACTTATAAAATTTGAATCTGAAAAATTTGCTTTAAAATCTAAAACACCTGAGAAGTTATCGAGGTTAATATTGTCGAGAAAATGTAAAGAGCCAAAACAAACAACTGTGTCTGAGTTGCTAAAAATTGGATTGTCTATTACAGCTGGAATATTAGCTATCTGACTTGCATTAAAATGCTGGACATATAGATTGTGGTTATTCAAATTCAATTCACCGTCATATAAAAATAATCTTTTAGAGGGCATAATTAAGTTGGTACTAACCGACAAAGTACCATCATTTATATTAATCCATACATCTGCCTTGATAATTTGATTAGCTGGGTTAAAGGCTAAATTTTGGTTCGCTATGGATTGTTGAAAAAAGATCTTCCCAAGAAAATTAAAAACCATTTCCGAAGAGGTTGCCAAATTCAATTGATTTGAAATAAATAAAGTATCAAATGCGGAAGAAAGAAACTCAGGAATGTTTTGAACATTTTGCCAATGCATTGAACTGCAAGCAATAAACGTTGTATCCACAACTACAACCTGACTAGTGTCCGAAGCACTAAAAGAATATTGGTCGAAAAAGACCACATCACCAACTGTTGGAACAC
This sequence comes from uncultured Lentimicrobiaceae bacterium, assembly GCA_964653595.1. GTDB lineage: Bacteria > Bacteroidota > Bacteroidia > Bacteroidales > WCHB1-69 > JBAXTE01. The sequence goes on along the minus strand of CAZZHH010000026.1, from coordinate 3,260 downwards.
GAGTATGCATAGTAGAGCCATTTGACGAAGTGGCCCAATGTGAAGCAAAATCTGACCAATTGCCCCCGTTTCCAACCCAATAAAAATCAGCGGCAAATCCACTTATCCAAGCGAAAACAAAGAAACTTAATAATGATAATTTTTTCATATTTTCTTTATATTATTTAGCGGTCGCATGAAAACCGAAAGCTATCCGAGCACCTAGAATCCTTCTCCAGCGTGAAAAGCCTTATAATGGCTCGTTTCACAACAACAATTTAATCAAATCAACGATAATGTAATCCTCTTCTTATTTTTATTCTTATTTGCTTAACTTTAAATCCACCCTTCTATTTATGCTAGTCTTATAATTTGCTATATATCTTCCAAAATAAAAAGCACCTATATGAGATTTTGAAAAAGAACCAACTTTCATGTTTTGTAATAAAACCTCAGCATCTTTTATATTTTCAAAATTTCCCACACAATAGCTGAATTTATTTCCATTAGGTAAAACAAAAACATCTATTTGATAAGCTAGTTTTTCTTTAAACCACTGAATATAATCCGCAGAATTTAATGTATTCAAAACGACAGTATACTTAATATTTTCAACATGTTCATCTTCAGAAATCCCTAAACCTTTATATGTAATTTTAGATTCTAAAACCCCTAAGCTTATTAATCTATCGGCAATTGCTTTTGCCCTTAATTCCGAAAGTACCAGATTATATTTAACGCTACCCACGTTGTCTGTATGTCCCAAAATATTAAGTTTAATATCAGCGCACAACTTTAAAGTATCTGCAAGGTTTTTTAGAATCTCATCATAATTTTCATCAATTATAGTTTGATTAAAATCAAATAAAATATAAGGCAACTTGAAATTTGGAATATTTAGTTCTTTTATAGTGTCGGGCAATAGAGTAATAAGATTCGTAGCTTTTACATTCGAAATATTGTTGACAAAATAAACATCATACCCTCCTTTTCCATTTGGCGAGCGATCAGAAGTAAGCAATCCAAATTGGCCAATGATAGGTCGAAAATATAAATCATCTCCTATTGAGTTAATGGGTGCTTTCATGTTAATTGGATTATCATATGTATTGGAATGGATTGCACTGAAAAACACATCAAAGTTTCCATATCCAGGTTGTCCATTGCTCGAAAAATAAAGTAAAGAATCACCACTAATTGCTGGACTTATCTCGTCGAAAGGGCTATTTACAGTCGTGCCTAAATTTACTGGTTTGGTCCATATACCCATCTCTAAATCGGAATAATACAAATCCATGCCTCCACATCCACCATACATATCACTAGAAAAATAGAGGCGAGTTCCATTTTTAGCGAAACATGGTTGCGATAAATTGGCATTCGAAGGCATTCCATCCCATTTAAAGACTATGAGGCTGTCTATAGGCCTGTCTTCCATTCCGTCGAATACTATGATAGAATTTCCCAATGAAATATCATGCGTCCATCGCTGAATTTTTTTTACCGCAAATGCAAAAAGGTTTTGTTGTTTACAATAGTCAAACGATGAGCACCAATATTCATTGGCGATATTAGTTTTGTTTAACTGGTTTACCATTTTTTCGGCTATCTCAAGTTTCGATGTGTCCATCAGAGAAGAGTTATACCCTTTAATAATAAACTGTGATGCAGTTATAAAATTTCTTGGTTCTTTGACGCTTAATGGGGTTTCACGAGTAGTTAAATAGACAAAATCGGTTGTGGTAAAGGTAGCACACATTTCATCAAATTGGGTATTTATTGGATAAAAATCCTTAATAAGATAATTTGGTTCAAGTTTTTGCCATATTTTTAACGAGTCACACGATGCTAATTTTATCTCAATTAGTTTATCTGTAGAAGATGATTCTCGACATCGATTTAACCATTCTTTTGCCTTATCAAACTTAAGATTAATCATAAGTGTTTCAGCATAATATTTTAAGTTTTGGATCGATGGGTTTTTTGAATCAACAAGTTTTGCATAAACTTCTTCTGCTTTATCGTAGCGTCGAGTCATTATATAACAATAGCCTAACTTTTCTAGAGATGAATTATTAAGATTTTCAAGGGTGCCATTCAGAAGAATTACTTCAATAGCCTTCTCATAATTGCGAGTATTTATGAAATCATTTATTGCATTTTCTTGAGCAGAGATCTGCGACGATAAAAGCAAAATTTTGACAAGGACAACAAAATAAACAAGGTAGAATCTCATATTTAACACAAATTTTTTTTAAATGTGGCTTATTAATAAAACATAGGTGTTCCTACATAGCTGCTAGTATTTGCTTTTTTCCCAAAAATTCGATATGACACATGAAACTCATTTGTCCCATACGAATAACGTTTAATGTCTGATAATGTCATATCATAAGAATATCCTAATCTAAAATTACCAACACTAACAAAAGCCATATACACTAGGGCATCTTTGTTTCTGTATGAGATACCCAATCCGAATTTATCTGCGTAAACGCCCCTAAAATTTACATCAAACTGAAATGGTGCGTTTGCCTGATATTGAAACAATGCAGAAGGCTCAACAGAAAACTTTTCATTTATTTTAAATTTATATCCGGTTACCAGATAATACGTCCTTTCAATTGGGTTTTTAACTTTATCCATAACTTGAAAAAGATCTTTCCTTATTTGTAATAGGTTAAAAACAGAAAGTCCAGCATAAAATTTATTCTTATGAGTGTACATCAAGCCAAAATTAGCATCGGGACAAAACTGATTATTAAAACCATTAACAACCGCAGGATCATCTGGTTGATCTGTAGTAAGCAAATCGGTATTTAAATAATGTTGAAAAAAAACTGGTGCAATTCCCATGGAGAGATGTTTGCTAAAATCCCTTGACAAAGGTAAATGGTATGCAAATGTCACTTGCACTCCTGTTCTACGGGTAGGAGTGGTGACTTCATTAAAAAGCGAAAGTCCCATTCCTACATTTTTTCCAAAGTACCTATGTGTATTCATACTCTGAGTAACCGGTGAACCTTTAAAACCAGTCCATTGTTGCCTAACATTCAGAGATATGGGGGTAAAATCATATATTCCTGATACTGCTGGATTTATCATCGAAAGATCCATCATATACTGACTATGTAAAGGTATTTGTTGACAGTATGTGTTTGCTCCAAATGCCACGATTGAAAATAAAAGGATAATTTTTTTCATTTTAATTATTTTGATAAAATTATTTTCATTGTTGTCCGATAAAAAATTAAGAGAAGGAGATTGAGTCTCCTATCTCT
>CAZZHH010000025.1:29356-44354 GCA_964653595.1 uncultured Lentimicrobiaceae bacterium | reverse complement strand
GAACGAAGTGAGAAATCTTTAAGGATTTTGTTTTATTAAGTTTTAATCGGACAATGGTGATTAAATAATTATAATCCGAAAAAAACAACTAAAACCTGTACACCGTTCACTGTTTCACTGATCCCTGTTCACTGTTTCACTGTTCACTGTTACACTGTTCACTGTTCAAATAAGTCAATTAGATTTTAAGGTTATCAACACTACTTCAGGGGGCACTCCATAACGCGAAGGATAACTTACAGTGCCTAAACCAGTATTCACATATAAATAGCAATTCCTCTGTGCGATGGTTTCAAGATATAGACCTGCCCAATACTTTTGAAAAATGGCAATAGGACTAATATTCACAAACTCGTTCATAATGGCAAATTGCATTCCATGTGTATGACCAGATAAAGTTAAATCTATTTCCATTTTTCTTTTTATCAACTCCTCCCAATGAGAAGGATCATGAGTCAACAATATTTTAAACATATTAGGAGAAACTCCCAAAAGAGCTTTATCAATATCCCCTTTGGATTTAAAACGAGAGCTTTTACTCCAATTTTCCACTCCAATTAATGCAATTGAATCGTTATTGGAATTCACAATATAATCATGTTGATTAAGCAATAATCGCCAATTTGCTTCCTTAAACAGGCGATATAATTGATTCATATTATCCTCTTTTGCTTCAGGAGATTTCCAATGGATATACTCTCCATAATCGTGATTTCCCAATATTGCATACACTCCATATTTTGATTTAACCCTTTTCATATATGGGATAAAATCGAAAGCCTCGGATGTTCGATAAGTAACTAAATCACCAGTAAATACAACCAAATCAGCATTTTGATTATTAATTACATCCACCACTTCTGAAAACGATTGTTTGTTCACCCAGCTTACAAAGTGAATATCAGAAATATGCACGATTTTAAAATCATCAAAAGATTTTGGCAGTACCTTACTACGTACTTCAACTCTATTAATTTGAATAGTATTATTATCGACAAATCCGCCCCAAAGGAAAAGTACAACAAAAAGCAAAGAGCTTGTCACTCCAGCCCATACAATATATTTATCTCGTTTTTTAACTACAATATGAGTGCGATACGAAAAACGAAATCTTTTTAAATGAAGTACCATGTACCTGGTAAAATCTGCAAACAATAAGAAAAGTGCAAAAACAAACTTAACAATAAATGACAACAAAACCAAGCCAGAAAAAAAATAAACATATGGATTTATAAAAGCATCATACCCAACAAAAAGCACCCTAATCATAGATATGAGCAAGAAAAATGAAGGAATCCAGTATAGACTAACCAATATTTTTTGTAAAACCATACGTTGCGATAAGAACCAATCTCTGTACACTCGCCAAATATAATAATCGCTGATAAAAAAAACAGCAAAGAGTGCTAATCGCGAAACATTTTTTGGAAAAAAAAGAAAAACCGCAAGAATCATTATAATTACAGAAAAGGACAAAATCATTTTAAACCAATGATTATTCAGAAATCTATAATGTTTGTTCATAAAAAATCTTGTTTCAATATCAATATTCACTATTTTTGCACAAAAATATGTATAATTAATTACTTTCACATTTTTTTACCATTAACGCAACCAATTTTCTCAAATTATAGTCTATGCATTAATTATTAAAATCAAATCCCAAAACATTATCTATTTTATGAAAAAAATATCTCTTTTAATGATTGTTGTATTATCGTTTTCAACGACAATATTTGCTCAAAAATCTAAAAAAACAGGTTACGAAATCAATGTAACCATTCATGGAATACCAGATACGATGTTGTATATAGCAAATTATTATGGGTCAAATCAATACTTAAAGGATTCTGCTACCGTATTAAAAGGCAAACCAGGCTCTTTCATTTTTAAAAACAATGAGGCATTACTTGGAGGAATTTACATCATTGCTACCCATAAAAAAGCGAAACTTCTTGAAATAATTGTAGACAAAAATCAGAAGTTTTCCCTTACCTCTGATACTACAGATTTATTAGGAAAGCTCACTTTTGCTAACTCTCCAGAGAATGAAATATTCTACAGTTACATTCGCCCCTCTGCAAAATATCAGCTCGAAATGGGAAAATTACAAAAACAACTCAAGGAGGCAAAAGCTGCTAATAATGTGGAAGGAGTAAAGACTGTAGAATCGCGCATTAAAGAAAAAAGTGAACAAAATGATATTTTCACAAAAGATTTCACATCCAAAAATCCAACATCTTTAATTACAAAGGTCCTTCAAGTAAATGAGCCTATTGAGATTCCAGAATTACCCATCAAAGAAAATGGAAACCCTGATTCTACTTGGGGTTGGTATTATTACAAATCGCATTATTGGGATAAAGTTGATCTTCAAGACGATAGATTGTTAAGAACACCTGTTTTTACTAGTAAACTTTCTACTTACTTTACAAGTGTTGTCCTTCAACAAAATGATAGTATTATCAAAGAAGCAGATATCCTTATCGAAAAAGTCCGACCAAATAAAGAGATGTTCAAATACATCATCTGGTGGATTACCAACCATTATGAAACAAGTAAAGTAATGGGGCAAGACGAAATTTTTGTCCACATGGCCGAAAAATACTATGGCGGAAACCAATGCTTTTGGGTGAATCAAACTACGGTTGATAATATGGTTAAAAGAGCAAACCAACTTAAGCTAATACTCATTGGAGCTAAAGCCCCAGAATTGATAATGCCGGATACCAACAATGTGTTTTTATCTAGCTATGCCCCTCGAACTAAATACACCATTATGTGGTTTTGGGATCCCGATTGCGGTCACTGTAAAACCGAAACACCCAAGCTAAGAGATTTCTACAATGCCCAAAAAGATTCTCTCGGATTAGAAGTGTTTGCCATCTCCACTGATACTGATTTGGCCCGCTGGAAAAAATACATCGTCGACAACAAATTAACCTGGATAAATGTAGGTGGGAACACTGCCAATTTAGATTTCCGTAAAGTATACGACATCTACAGCACCCCGGTGATGTACATTTTGGATGAAAACAAAAAAATCATAGCCAAAAGACTATCTACAGAAGATCTACCCGATTTCTTCAAGCAGTACAAACGACTTCTTGAACATAAAAATAAAAAATAAATTTTTCGATAGAATAAATTCTCAATATTTTTCAAGAAAAGAAATTTTTTATTTGGTAAATTGAAAAAAAGTTGTAATTTTGCACTTCCTAAACTGCGGATGTGGCGTAATTGGTAGCCGCGCCAGACTTAGGATCTGGTGCCGAGAGGCGTGGGGGTTCGAGTCCCTTCATCCGCACAAAAAAAGATTGTATTTTATGCAATCTTTTTTTATGCCATGAAGGGACGAGAGGTTTATCCCGAATTAATCGAGGTTAGCTTCCGATTATTCAAACCAATTATCTTTATTTAATCCTAATATCGGAAGCTTAGCTCGGTTTATTCGGGAAGTCCCTTCATCCGCACTTAGAAATGACACTTTAGAGCGAGAAATTTACTCCATTTTAATCAGTCGTGAGTACGCGAGCGACCTGATTTAATTGGAGTTAACCCTCGATTCTGAAATCATAAATAAATACCTTTTTTAAAATATCAAAAAAGCGGGGTTTATCGCTATGAAAGAAGGAAGTCATTCATCCAGACAAAAAAAGACTGTTTTTTTTGAAGTCTTTTTCAATTTATTTAAAAATCATTTTTCAATCTCCAGAGACATAACAAATTAAATAATATTTGCCATTTAATTTTTTAAAACTTCCTCTATAACCCATCATACTATACAAATATTTTGCCTCCACAAATCCATTAATTTTCTTATCGTATTTCATAATATAATACCAATTATCATAAATATTATAATACGATACTCCTTTCATTTTATTCTTAAATTTATTTAGTTTTTCATAGTCCACTTTTACTACTTCATAATTTAACCTCCCAACTATTTTTGAAGTTGTATCTGGCCGTGAAAATACTGACACATTGGAATCCACAGCACATAGATCTAGAGAAAATCCATAATCGCCACCCTCATACCATTTAGAATATAAGACTGAAGGAAACGAATATTCAATTTCATGATCATTTTCACTTTCACTCTCTATTAATCCCAGAGAAATGCCTCTTAATAATGGTTTTAGAAAATATTCATTTAAAACCGTATCATTTCTGCATATTTTTCTTAAAAATATTTTACTATTTTCTATCTCTAAATCATTGTATGACAATATAATAGAATCTGACACAATCGAGAAAACATATTCTGTGTCATTATTTACTATCGCTAGCTTTAGCTTTTCTATAAAATCTTTTAATTCTTTGTTATTATTACATTCATCCATTGGATATACATGAATTGGGTTTATCTTATTGTCGTTTGTGTTTGAATTGTTTTGTGCATTTACATTGCTAGATGAATTAAAGCTTATTACTAAAATTGTAAAAAATATAAATATAGTTTTCATACGTGTTATAATTAATGTTTTTCCAAACGGTCGAAGTATATTCTCTAAAATATCAATCTTTCACAATTTTCCAATTATCAATCTCATCTTTTCTTCTTACACCACCCACTTGTTATAAGGAATCGCCATTATCACCTTTCCATCCTTCTCAAATCGATCTTCCTGACTGAAGGTGATTATTTTAGCCGTGGAAACACCAAAGAAGTTCATCGCTTCCATGGCTCCATCTATTTCCCGATTCAGATTGTCGGGGGTTATCTGATAACAGACTTGCACCAAATCGGCCAACTTATTGTATTTGTATACCACGAAATCGCACTCTTTTTTCTCTGAAAAATAGTAAATCTGGTCAAATTTGCGTCGCAATTCCAAATAAACCAAGTTCTCAAACTTGCGACCGATATCTTCGGTAAACGAAAGCGAAATCACGTCAATCATTCCGTTGTCGATTGCATAACACTTCTTGGCATTTACCTGTTGCACTTTGAGCGAATAGCTGAACTTGGGGACAAACTGGAACAGATAACAATCCTCTAAAAACGCCAGATATTCCAAGATCGTGGTGGTCGATTTTATCCCGAAGACCTTTTTCAGTGCGTTCCCCGTGACTAATTTACCCGAATTTGACACCAAATAAACGGCAACTTGCTGCAACAACAGATGATTTTTCAAACCATACCGCACCGCAATATCTCGGATGATGATATCGTTGAATAATCGCATCAACATCTCATCGTTCCCCGATTGGATATACTCAGGAAAGCCTCCGTTTTTCAGATATACCGTTAGCGAGTCTGCATTGTCTTCCTTTTTGGCATATTGTAAAAACTCGCTATATGAAAATGGGAACAACTCCTTTAAAATATGCCTTCCGGTTAACTTTGTCCCTAATTCCTTGCTCAACATCGATGCATTTGAACCTGTGATAAAAACCTTAAACCCATCGTCCAGCTTAAACCTCACATAATTCTCCCATTTCTCCACATTTTGAATTTCATCAAAAAATAGCGTCTTCACATTCCTGCTCACAATCAGCTCATCCAACCGATTAAAATCATTCAGATCAAAACCCGAAAGACGCGGATCCTCAAAATTAAGTGAAATAGATTGTTCAGACATCTTCCTCCGAACTTGTTGCATCAGCGTACTTTTTCCACACCTTCTAATTCCGGACAAAATCAGCGCATGACTATACATTGTGTCCAAATCCACATTTGTGCGAATAACGGAATTATCCAGTTTCAACAACCTTTCATCCTGATATTCTATCGCTTGCTCTATGATTTGTTTTGGTATCATAACCTATGAATCTTTTTACAAAGATACAACATATCCAGTATAAATGAACACTTTTATTCATTATAAATGAATATTATTATCCATTATAAATGAACACTAGTTTCCATTTATAATGAATACTATCTGTATAATATTGTATAATAAACACTTAGATCTATTTCAATAACTCCAACACAAAGTTTTTGGAAACCGTGGTTTTGGGCACCGAAAAATCAAACCATTGGTTGACGGGAATCTCAAATCCGTTTTTGTATAGGAAATTATAGAGCGCCTTGGAGAGGCACGGTCCCAGTTTATCGTTGACCAAATCGTGTTTGGAGGTGAATGCGATTTCGTTGTTGGCAAATTTGTTTCGGCCTTTAAAAACCACCTTAGCCCCATATTTCTCCGGATTCAGGCCACTGTCGGAATAAAGCGTCATGGCATAGCGGTGCCAAAAACCCGACTGGATCAAGTCCGCCTGAAACAACTGGCGCACCACTTCCAGCGCATCCACGGTCTCCTGCAGGGTCTGGGTCGGAAACCCATACATCAGGTAACTGTGAACCATGATGTGATGGCCTTTGAAACAATTCAACACCTCAGCCGCGGATTCCACTGTAACACCCTTGTTGATCAAAGTCAGCAGCCGTGGCGAGACCATCTCCAATCCACCGGACACGGCAATGCATCCCGACTGTTGCATCAGCGCACAAAGCTCTTCATTGAAATTCTTCTCGAAACGAATGTTTCCCCACCAACGCACGTTCAGTTTCCGCTGAATGATCTCCAGACACACCTTGCGAATCAACGCAGGCGGCAACGCTTCATCTGTGAAGTGAAAACCGTTTTCGCCCGTCTGTTTCATCACCGCCTCCATCTGGTCGACAATGCGTTCCGATGAGTTTGGCTCGAAACGTTTGATATAATCCAACGAGGTATCACAAAAGGCGCATTTCGCCCAATAGCAGCCATGTGCGAGGGTCATCTTGTTCCAAAACCCGCAACTCCACAAACTGTGCATCGGATTGGCAGTTTCGATCAGGGAGAGGTAGTTTTTGGGTTCAATATCGTGATAGGAAGGAGCGGTTCCTTCCGAATATTTATGATTTAAAACCGATTCCGGATCATGTTTGACGATCTGAGCATCCACCCGTTGCCAAGTTCTAATCAACTCGACCTCTTTCCCGTTCACCAATTTATCCATCAACCGTTCCAACGGCAATTCGCCATCATCAAACACCAGATAATCGATGTAATCAAACAGACGAGCATCTTGCAAGTAGCGCAACTCGGTGTTGATGTAACCGCCACCCATCACAATCTGAATTTCAGGAAAATGGGTTTTGATATAATTACCACACGTAAGCGCCGCCAATAAATTCCCTGGAAACGGGACCGTGAATGCCACCACTTTTGGACTCATTTCGGTCAACTGCTGTTTTAACAGTTCCAACATGACATCCACCACCACACCCGATGCGGAGTTTACCTCATCGATAACCGGCTGAAGAGAAAGCAACGACACCGACAACTTCTCCCCGTATCGAACCAGTTCGAAATGCAGATTGTCGACCGCCCGAATCAAGTCGGCGATCTCTTCGACAAACAGCGTAGAAAACCAGATGGCCTGGTCGACTTTAGAAATGGCGTTGCCCTTAGTTTCATCCACCTGCTGACGGCGGTGACCGATGGGCAGATAATTTTCCATAAGAATTTTGTCCGCTTCCATTTCGGTTGGATTTCTCAGGAAAGCAGCCACCTCTTCCACCCTGTTGGCGTATTGATTCTGAAACACCTGCATCTGCCGGATTTGTTTGGACAACCGCATCTCCATCGACTTTTCGAACAACGAAGCCACCACCTCTTTCACTAATAATCGGTTCACCAATTCGATGCTCAAATCATACTGACGAACGGCAAACCCTTTGCTTTGCAAATGCCCAGAAAGCACCATCGATGCCGGATAAGGAGAGTTTAGTTGAATAAGTGGAGGGGTGATTAGGAGGATTTTAGTAGCCATAGGATATTTTGAAGTTTTTGTTTGAAGAAGTAAGAATAAAGAAATATGAAGTAAGAATTTAAAAGCATGAAGCATCTTAGTGTTTCTAAGTGTCCTTAGTGTTTTAGTGGTGAATTTTTTCTCACTTTCTTTCATGATAAAAAATGCCTGTCTTCTCGAATGTCATCTCCAGCAGATCGAAGAGAATGAATTTGACCAAGAGTTCTTCAATCACTTTTTTATGCAAGTTAGTCAATATAATTAAATTATGAAGAGTTAGGCGGTCACCGTTTTTAAATAATCGGATAAAAAGGAGCTCCTTTTCGGTGAAGTCTATCTGTTGGTTAAATGGTTTGTTCTTCTTCGCCCAAACCTTTAGCCACACGCTGTTGACGATCTGATTTTCGTCACCGATGCGAATGTATACCCGTTCCCGGCTGTCTTCCTCTTTCACCGCCACCAGTCGCTTTCGTTCCAGGTATTCAATTTTCACCTCCAGGACATCTTTCCCCTCCAGCCTGTAAATCTTCTTGTACAAGCCAACCGGTTCGCTGCAATACAACAGCACGGCCGTATCCACCATGTGCAACTCTTCGTCGGAGCGCACGCCGGCGATGGAGCCATTATCTCTAACCCCAATCAACAAAGTCCCGCCCTTAGTGTTGGCAAAGGCGGCAATACTCCGAGCAATCTTCCGGCTGTCGTTGATAGCGAACTTAAAGTCAAGCTCCTCCCCTTCACCCTGAGTAATGAGATTACGGATATAATCGGAAGAATTAAATAATGACACTTGCATATTGCAAAAATAAGAATTTTTCCGATTGACGAACTTGTCGTTACTAGAAAACACTATTTTCGAATCCGAAATAAAGTGGTTTTAAAGCAATATAATCTGCTTAAAATCAAATATTTAAAACAATATTTATTCGATTACAACAAACGAAAATGATGTTTACACTAATTCCATCGAAAAACCGTTTAAAACCAAATTCCACTTCTATGGTTGAGTACAATTCCAGAAATTTAACTCTATATCAAAAGGAAAAACTATCTTGTTACTTGAATCTGATTGAGGAATTTGTGAAGTCTATTTTCAATTTCGCCAGTGAAAATTGTCTCAGACAATCGTATTTTCATCAATACATCACTTTTTTTCTTTTGATCTTCCTCTACTACTAATCCTACTGGGAATGCTTCACAATACTCACACTTGTCCCCAATTATTTCTTTAAGAGTTTGAAAGACGATTCCATGTCCAAATTTCTCGTTTTTCATCTCGTCGCCCGAGGCACAACAAGTAGCAAAATATAGACGTATAATTTGATTTTGATATTTCTTTACAAAACCGCGCAAGGGACCCACTAGTTTTCCCATCCAGATAGGGCCACATAAAATTACGTGAGAATAATCATCCAAATTCACTTTCATTGGTTGTATTCCACCCCCATTTTTGCTTACCATTTGCAAAAGGAACAAGTTAAAACGAGGTTTAATAGGTACAATATCACAATTCAAGGATTGAGAAATTTTTTCGGCTAGAAATTTATTATTGCCAGTTCTGGAATAATAAATCACAATAGGTTTAGAAACACTGTTCATATTATCAATATTCATATTTTTTAAAACGGCAGGTACAAATTTATAAATATTTTCAATAATTCAACCTTTAAATAATTTACATGCAAATTAAATGACATTAAAATAAAAAAGCTTCCAAGAAGGATAGCAATCTTGGAAGCATCTGATCGAAAACAAGTTTAATTATTTCAGATCATAAAAGTCATTAATTACAAATTTCGAGTGTTTCATTTCTTTTTTTTCTTTGGCTTTTAGTAGGCACTACACAAGTTCCTGTTGCACGACACACCACAATTGCTTCAGGAAGAACATCTGCAGCAGATTCGGAAATATCTGGGCGTGGTTTAATAACTTTCTTTGCTTCAAAGGTCATTTTGCGGGAGGAATTTCCCACATGAGTAATTTCTCCAACAGCTTCGATAAAGTCACCGGCGTACACAGGAGCTAAAAACTCCACATTATCATATGCACAGAAAAGACCTTCGTCTCCATCCTGAATTATCAGCAATTCAGTAGCTACATCGCCAAATAGCCCCAAAATTCTGGCTCCATCCACCAGATTTCCGCCATAATGAGCGTCGTGGGCACTCATTCTTAACCTAATTTTTGATTGTACCTTCATAGTTTTTATATTTTAAATTTTTATATTTTTCCTTAACAAAATTTCTCGCTTTCACAAAAAAACCCATATTTATCGATAGAATAAACTCAGCAATCTTATATCAATTAAGATCTTCCTTTATCATTACAACATAGCTTCAGTAATTCAATTTTTGATTTTGATTAAAATTTCAAAATTCATGATAAATTAAAAGAACGTTCTTTTTTTAGATGATTTAGATAGATTTGTTATTAGTCAAATCTTTTGCGAGTCTCTCGGTTAATAGAGGGATAACTTTATTCACATCTCCTACAATACCGATGTCCGCAACATCAAAAATCGATGCATGCTTGTCCTTATTTACCGCAATAACGAAATCTGATTCTTCCATACCTGCAAGATGCTGAATAGCACCAGATATGCCTAAAGCGAAATAAAGATTAGGGCGAACAGTCTTTCCCGTTTGTCCAACTTGCCGTTCATGCGAAACAACACCCGCATCAACTAAGGCCCTAGAAGCCGACACCTCAGCATTCAAAACAGATGCAAGAGATTCTAGTTTATCAAAACCATCTTTTCCTTGAATTCCTCTACCTCCTGATATCAATATTTTTGCTTCTGTAATATCCATTTTACCTCTATCTTCTTTTATTGTCTCCAGTATTCTCACTTTAAATGCTGAAGAGTCAAATACAGGTTTGAAATTTATTACAGTCCCAATTTTTCCAACTACTCGATCGGCTTTTTGCATAACTCCAGGTCTGACAGTAGACATTTGAGGTCGATGATCGGAACAGATGATTGTTGCCATCAAATTACCACCAAAAGCGGGACGAGTCATAAGCAAGTCGCCCTCCTCAGATATTTCCAAGCGAGTACAATCAGCAGTTAACCCGGTACTTAGCCTTGCAGAAATTCTTGGACCTAAATCTCTACCAATTGTGGTAGCACCAAACAATACAATGTTAGGCAAATATTGATTAATTACTTGAGAGATTGCTTGAGAGTATTGTTCTGTTAAATAATTTTCTAATTCTGGTTCATCGATGCAAATAACTTCATCGGCACCATATTCAATCAACATTTGATTTTGATCACTGATATTGTGGCCTAAAAAGAGAGCAACCACTTTTTGTTTTAACTCTTCTGCCAGTTGCTTTGCCTTACCTAATAATTCCAATGATACGGATTGAATTTTCCCTTCGCGTTGTTCGATAAAAACAAACACATTTTTATATACTGATTTTTCCATTATATGTATTATTTGGCGATTTAAATTAAAAATTTCTCTTTCAGTTTGCTGATGATAATTCCAACAGCCTCTTCGCTATCTACTTCGTATATTTCTCCAACACCTTTAGTTCCTTTGGTAAACGATTTTTTAACTCGGGTTGGAGACCCTTTGAGTCCTAATTGCGATTCATGAATATCTATTTTATCGGCTCCCCAAATCTCTACAGGATTATCAAAAGCAGCCATAATACCTTTAACAGTCATATATCTAGCAGTATTTGCAGTAGATAAAACCGTTAGTACACAGGGCATATCCACCTCTATAAGCTGAAATCCATCTTCGGTTTCTTTTTTAACATTCAGTACTTTTCCACCTTCATATCTCAAGTCAGCAACATAGGTAACTTGAGGCAACTTTAGATGTTCTGCCATTTGAGGACCAACCTGAGCTGTATCCCCATCAATAGCCTGTCTTCCAGCAATAATGACATCATAATCGAGGTTTCGCAATGCTGCTGCCAACACTTTAGATGTTGCCAATGTGTCTGCACCAGCAAACTTTCGATCGGTCAATAGGATTGCTCTATCTACACCCATGGCAAGGGCTTCGCGCAAAATGGTTTCGGCTTGGGGTGGCCCCATCGTCACAACAGTAACCTCTGCATCAAAATTATCTTTGAGTCTTAAAGCCATTTCCAATCCCCCTTTATCATCAGGGTTCATAATGCTTGGAACTCCTTCCCTAATCATGGTTCCAGTAACCGGATTGATTTTGATTTCCGTAGTATCTGGAACTTGTTTTATACAAACAATTATCTTCATTTTATTATTTTTCATATTCAACCTTGTTGTTTCCAACTTCCATTCTTTCAAATAGTTAAATTTTAACGGAATAATTTACCTGAAATCACCATTCTTTGCACTTCAGAAGTACCTTCATAAATTTCGGTAATTTTTGCGTCGCGCATCATTCTCTCTATTGGATATTCGCGAGTATACCCATAACCACCATGAAATTGAATTGCTTTTAGCGTAACCTCCATCGCGGTCTCCGAAGCAAACAGTTTACACATTGCAGCATCGACAGCATAAGGCAACTTTTGATCTTTTTTATATGCAGCCATCCTCACCAACAAACGAGATGCTTGTACTTTGGTCTCCAAATCCGCCATCTGAAATTGTGTGTTTTGAAATGCAGATATTGGCTTCCCAAATTGTTTCCGCTCTTTGGTATACTTTATCGTTTCATCCATTGCACCTTGAGCAATTCCAAGGGCTTGAGCAGCAATTCCTATTCTACCTCCATCTAACGTTTTCATGGCAATTCCAAACCCTTTACCAAGGGCACCTAACAAATTATCCTTAGGCACTTCGCAATTTTCAAATATCAATTCACAAGTAGAAGAACCTCTAATCCCCAATTTCTTCTCTTTCTTTCCAACTCGAAAACCTGGCATACCTGATTCTACAATAAAAGCGGAAATTCCTTTGGTACCGAGACTTTTGTCTGTCATTGCCATCACAATATAAACATGAGCATAACCAGCATTTGTGATAAAGATTTTAGAACCATTCAAAATCCATTTATCACCAGCATCAATTGCTGTGGTCTGTTGCATTGCAGCATCAGTACCAGCATTGGGTTCTGTTAAGCCAAATGCTCCTATCCACTCACCACTCGACAACTTTGGTAAATATTTTAACTTCTGATCTTCAGTTCCATTTTCCAAAATTGGTGCGATACAAAGCGAAGTATGAGCAGACAAAATTACTCCAGTAGTAGCACATACTCTAGATAACTCTTCAACAGCCATGCTATAAATCTGATTAGTACCTCCTTGCCCACCATATTGAAGCGGAACAGGTATACCCATCAAACCAATTTTTCCCATTTTCTCAACGGTCTCAAGCGGAAAACGCTCATTTTCATCAACTTCAGCTGCTAGTGGCTTTACTTCGTTCTGTGCAAACTCCTTAACCATCTGCAGAAAAAGTTCTTCTCTATTTGTTAAGCTAAAATCCATCGTATATTTTTGTTATATATTATTTTCAATTAATTCTAAAATTCCTATAGATTCACAATACAAAACTACCACTATTAATCATGTAAAAGAACGAATTGAAATTGTTAAACAACTGCAAATTAGATATTTAACAAATTAATTAACTATGATTATCATCAAATTTTAACAAATCGAAAATTACAAATGCTGATAATCAAACAAATACAAAAGCAATGTTTAACACAAGTAAAATCGTTAAAATATTGTATTGTTATTTAATTAACAATACTTTAAAAATTGCATTTTAAAGAGCATTGATATTATTTGATCCCATTTTTGTTTGGGGCTATAAAAAATAAAAAAAGTTTTTTTCGTCATTCATAAAAAGGTTAAATCGAAATTGTAAACAGACAAAAGAAGGTTAGGTTTTTTTTGGCAAGAAAAGAAAAAAAAGTTTTTAAAAAGTTCATTCCTTTTTTTTACCTTTGGAGAATAAAAAAATAAAATTAAAACAACAATGAAATTTCGATTGTTATTCTTATTACTAATTGCATCTATTTCGTCTTTGATTGCTCAAGATTGGGAGCAACAATTTTCGAAGGAAGGAGTTTCTGTGTGGACAAGAAAAATTAGCTGGTCGGATTACAAGGAATTCAAAGGAGAAACGACCGTTAATGGCAGTTTAAATGAAATTTTATCCATACTAGACGATATAAATTGTTATACAAAATGGGTTTATAATTGCATAGAAGCAAAACAGATAAAAAGAGAAAGTGCTTTTAGAGGAATTAGATATACAGCTATAAAAGCTCCATGGCCAGTTACAGACAGAGATGTAGTTTTTGAATATACCGTTTCTCAGAATCGAACAACCAAAGTTGTAAACATAAAACTTATAGGAATAAAGGGAGTTGTTCCAGAAAAAGGGAGGGTAAGAATGACCTATATGATTGGGAATTATCAGCTTACACCTATTGGCAAAAACAAAACAAAAGTAATATTCCAAAGCCATAACGACCCTGCAGGAAGTGTTCCCACCTCTATCGTAAACAAAATGATAACCGATACACCTTATAACACTTTACTAAATCTAAAAACACTGATAAAATCAGGCAATTATCGCAAGCAAGTTTTTAACGAAATTATTGAATTCTAACATGTACGAAAGAATCCACCCAGATGTAATAAACTCACTACCACTCATTCATTTTGAAGGGGAAATTATTTTAGTTGAAACCCCTTTGCAAGACAAAGAAGCCTATGACGAAATCATGAATAGCGATTATATTTTAGGGTTTGACACAGAATCTAAGCCAGTATTTAAAAAAGGAGTAGTTCAACGTTTAGCTCTCATTCAAATTTGCAATGGGTCTAAAACATGGCTGTATAGAGTTTTTACAACAGGGATTTCGCCAAATTTAAAAAATATTTTATCCAACCCAGAAATAATGAAAGTGGGAATGGCAATTTCAGACGACGGAAAAAAAATCAACCATGATTATGGATTTATGCCTCAAGGGCTGTTTGACATCTCCGAATTGAGCAAAGAGTGTGGATATTTAGAAAACGGATTACGCAATCTGGCAGCACGAGTATTAGGTGGTAAAATTTCTAAAGCTCAACAAACGAGCAATTGGGAAGCAGAAGAGCTATCGGTCTACCAAAAGATATATGCAGCTACAGATGCTTGGCTCGGTCGTGAGTTATATTTGGCTCTTGTAACTGAAAAAATAAACGGAAATTATGATGAAGTTTGAGGATTTGAAGATTTGAAGATTGTTCGATTTGAAGATTGTTCGATTTGAAGATTGTTCGATTTGAAGATTTGAAGATT
>CAZZHH010000025.1:0-29256 GCA_964653595.1 uncultured Lentimicrobiaceae bacterium | reverse complement strand
TTCGATTTGAAGATTGTTCGATTTGAAGATTGTTCGATTTGAAGATTTGAAGATTTGAAGATTGTTCGATTTGAAGATTTGAAGATTGTTCGATTTGAAGATTGATCGATTTGAAGATTTGAAGATTTGTTCCGAAAAACTTTAAAACTTCGATTTTACTATTTTTTGGGAAAGATTTGAGGATTTGATTTTAATTCATACAGGGTTCCACGTGGATGGTGACCGTTAGATGAGATATCGTCTTTTCCAACACAACTTCAATTTCATCACACCGTTTATGCGATTCTATGAGGGTCATATCTGAAGGTAATTCCATGTGAAATTCCACAAATTTATAGTTCCCCGATTTACGAGTTTTCAGTCCATGATACTTCACAGAGTTCTGTTCCAATTTTTGAGCAATCATCTGAATATCGTCGTTTTCCAAAGCCGTATCTAGCAGTGGATGATAGGCTTTCACCAGGAGATGGTACGATTCTTTGATTATCAGTAAAGCCACAAGGATGGCTACAATTGGATCTAAAATTTGAATTTTGGTCACGTAAAGTAATAGCAAACCCACTCCAACCCCCAACGAAGTATAGATGTCCGTTTTTAAATGCAGAGCATCTGCTTCCAATGCCAACGAATCCGTCTCCTTAGCCACTTTATATAATCTTCTTGAAACAAAGAAGTTCACAATTGCGGAGATAAACATTACCACGATCCCTATTCCCAAGAATTCCGCAGGTTTTGGATTGATCAGCTTATACACTGCTTCGATAATGATCCAAATAGCGGCAACAAATATCAACAACGCTTCGATTACCCCCGAAACATTTTCGTACTTACCGTGGCCGTATGGATGTTTTTCATCTGCCGGATGATCCGAAACCCGAACAGCAAAAAAAGCAATAACGGCCGCTAATAAATCCATCATAGAGTGAATGGCTTCTGAGATTATACTAACCGAACCACTAAGGATACCTGCTCCCATCTTCAATAATATTAATAAAGTATTGGACACAACGGACAAACGGGCTACAGAAACTTTTTTATTCATATTCTATTCAATTAAAAATCAAGTGGCAAAAATAAAAATAAACCAAATATGCTGATGCAAAAAGTTATTACCAATTATTACCGGGGGAGAAATCGTGAAACGTGAAAAGATATTCCGTGAAAAGAAGAGCGCGATGCGAGTCTAAAGAACGTGAAAAGGGGTCAGTGAAAAGTGAAAAGAAGAGCGCGATCCAGATCTCGGGGTTGAAAAGATTTTTAGCTTCGTTGAACTCCACTTCGTTCCGGTTCGAGAAGTGAAAGAAATTAACGCTTTGCGGGCTTTTCAAATTTAACCTCGCAGAGGGCTTCGCCGTTCACGAGATATCTTTTCACGACTTCTGCTTCTAAAGCCTCTCCCAAAACTCAAAAAACTCCTTATCTTTGCACAAAAAACATGAAACTTTGGATGGCTCCCTTACATGGGATAAACAATTATTCTTTTCGGAATCTTTGGATGAAGCACTTTAGAGGAATAGACGAGATCATTACTCCTTTTATTTCCTTGATGGAACAACGCAAGGTAAACACATCCCGATTAGTAGATTTCTATCCAGAAAACAATCCATTTCCAATAATTCCTCAAGTAATAGGAAACAAACCGGAGCAACTAGTCAGTATGACCGAATCCATCTTTAGTCTTGGGTATAACCAAATAAATTTAAATTTAGGATGTCCCACCAGTCAGGTTGTTAAACATCGACGGGGTGCCGGATTAATTCCTCATCCAGAGATTGTTGATGCTTTGCTTTGGTCCTTTTTCAACAAATTTGAAAGAGGTCTATCGATAAAAATCAGAATAGGATTAAAGAGCACCAAAGAGATATATCCTATCTTAGAGATATTAAACAAATATCCATTAGAATTTGTATGTATTCATCCCCGACTAGGAAGTCAAATGTATGAAGGTGTGATAAATATAAAGATGATGCAAGAGTGTATTTCGATATTAAATCATAAGATTATTCATAGCGGAGATATTAAAAAAATGGAAGATGTAAACACACTTAAATTACAATTTCCAACTATTAATGACTGGATGATAGGAAGGCAACTGATAGTAAATCCATTTTTAGCTGAAGAAATCAAGTTACAAAAACTATTATCCCTATCAGAGAAAAATGAACGATTTAAAATATTTCACAGCGAATTGACTACTCAATTAAATTTAGAAGTTGAACGAGAGCAAAGTGCATTAAATAAACTTAAAGAGTATTGGACGTATTTTTCACAAAACCAAGGAGTAAATTTATTAGAGAAGAACGAACTTCTTCGATGTAATACAACCACTGCATTTTTGGATAAAGCAAATAAAATAATTTCAACTATTCAGTTTTAGAATTGGGGAAACAAAATGGCCTTCAACCAGAATATTCTCAAAAAATGTAATTAAATAAATGGTGAAACAAAGAGATTTAACAAACTCGTAATTAACTTATTGTCAAATATTTAAATCAAATTCAACGAAAATAATCGACCATGATTGAGAAAATATTGAGAAACATAGTAGATTATTAAAATAAAATGATTAATTTTGCATGCCCGTTTAACAAAACAAAAGAGAGATTATCCACGAATTTGTGACAAAATTAGGTAGAATCGAAAAAAGAAATTAACTTTGCACTCCTTTTAAAAAATAGTGCACAAACGCAAAGAAACAAAAATGGACACGTTAAGTTACAAAACAATTTCAGCTAACGCAGCAACTGCAAACAAGCAGTGGGTTGTAATAGATGCTGAGAACCAAGTAGTAGGCCGTCTTGCTGTAGTCGCTGCCAACATACTTAGAGGTAAAAACAAGGTAAATTTTACACCACATGCAGATTGTGGAGACCATGTAATTATCATTAATGCCGAAAAAATTCGTTTTACGGGCAGCAAATTAACCGACAAACAGTACATTAGACACACTGGACATCCAGGTGGTCAACGTTTTGCATCCCCAAAGGATATGCTTAACCGCAAACCTTTCTTTGTATTAGAGCATGCAATTAAAGGCATGTTACCTAAGAACAAATTGGGAAGCAAACTTTACTCAAACTTGCATGTATGTGTAGGGTCAGAGCATCCACACCAAGCACAACAACCTATTTTATTAGACATTAATACATTATTGTAATCATGGAGACATTAAATACATCAGGTAGAAGAAAAACCGCTGTTGCTCGTGTATATTTAAAAGAAGGTAGTGGTCAAGTTATCGTTAATGGACGTGATTACAAAGCATACTTTTGCACAGCACCTTTACATTACAAGGTAATCCAACCTTTTATCATTACACAAAACGAAAATAAATATGATGTAAAAGCCAACATTGATGGCGGTGGCATCACAGGACAAGCAGAAGCATTGCGTTTAGGAATATCCAAAGCGTTATGTGAAATCAATCCTGAATATCGTCTTTTATTAAAACCACTTGGTTTAATGCGTCGTGACCCACGTATGGTTGAGCGTAAAAAACCAGGTCGTCCAAAAGCACGTAAAAGATTTCAATTTAGTAAACGTTAATATTCAATTCTGCTTTAAACTTCCGAAGCAAGAGTTTAGTATCCAAATTAGCGAGACTGCTGCATAGGCACTACTCGCTAATTGCAATTAATGGAAGGTAAACAAACAAAAAACAAAAAAACATGTCAAGAAGTAATTTCAATGACTTACTAGAAGCAGGTGCTCACTTTGGTCACCTTCGTAGAAAATGGAATCCAAACATGGCTCCATACATTTTCATGGAGAAAAACGGAATCCACATCATCGATTTACACAAAACAGTTGTGAAAATTGATGAAGCTGCAGCAGCAATGAAACAAATAGCTAAATCCGGAAAAAAAATCCTTTTTGTTGCTACTAAAAAACAAGCAAAAGAAATCGTTGCTACTGAAGTTAAAAGAGTAAACATGCCTTATGTTACAGAGCGTTGGCCTGGTGGAATGCTTACCAATTTTGCGACTATTCGCAAAGCTGTTCGTAAAATGATTTCGTTAGACAAGCTTATGACTGGTGCATCGTTTACTAGCATCTCTAAAAGAGAACGTTTACAAATTCAACGTGAGCGTGCCAAATTAGAAAAGAACTTAGGTTCTATTAGCGATTTGAACAGATTGCCTTCAGCGGTATTTGTAGTTGATATTTTAAAAGAACACATTGCAGTTGCTGAATCTCGTAAACTTGGCATCCCTACATTTGCAATTGTTGATACTAATTCAAATCCTCAACTTATTGATTTTCCAATTCCAGCAAACGATGATGCATCAAAATCTATTCAAGTTATCTTGCGTACTTTATGTGATGCGATAGAAGAGGGAATCAACGAGCGCAAAATGGATAAAGATCGCAAAATCACCGATGACGAAATGGAAGATGAAGATTCTTTAGAATCAAAAACTGAAGTAAACATTGAAGAAGATGAAGTAATTGCAAAATTAGCAGAAGACATCGTTCCTAAATCTATTAGCAAAATTAAAGTTGCTGAAGATAACGAAGAAAGCGAAGCTAAGAAAGCTGCTCCAAGAAAAACAATTGCAAAAAAAGCATCTCCAAAAAAATAAATTCTAGTAAGAAACACATAAAATTATAAAACAATGGCAATAACTGCTGCTGATGTAAATAAATTAAGACAAATGACAGGTGCTGGCATGATGGATTGCAAAAATGCACTTGTAGAAGCGGATGGAAATATTGAAGAAGCTGTTGATATTCTCCGCAAAAAAGGTCAAAAAATTGCTGCAAAACGATCAGATCGTGATGCAAATGAAGGTTTCGTTTATTCATTAACTTCTGCTGACCATACGTATGGCGCATTGTTGATGCTAAACTGCGAAACTGATTTCGTAGCAAAGACTGATGATTTTGTAAACTTTGGAAAAGCGTTAACAGAATTAGCAATAGCTAATAAAGTTAAAACAACCGAAGAACTTCTTGCTTCAAATTTAAATGGAGTTACTGTAGAAGCAGCTACTACTGATTTAACTGGAAAAACAGGTGAAAAAGTACAAATAAGTCATTTTGAAATACTAGAAACTGGTTTTGTTTCATCCTACAATCACAACGGAAACCGTTTAGCTACTTTGGTAGGCTTTAACAAGAAAGTTGACAATTTAGAAACAGTAGGTCATGAAATCGCAATGCAAATTGCAGCAATGGCTCCTATTGCAGTTGATCAAGACCATGTAAGTGCTGATGTAATTGCAAAAGAGTTAGAAATTGCTCGCGACACTACACGTCAAGAAGGTAAACCAGAAGAGATGGTAGAAAAAATTGCGCAAGGTAAACTTAACAAGTTTTTGAAAGAGAACACATTGGTAAACCAAGAGTTTATTCGTGACAACAAAAAAACTGTAGGACAGTACATTAAAGAAACAGGTGCCGACTTAGTTTGTGTTGATTTTAAACGCTTACAACTTGGGGCTTAATTTTTTTTCGATATAAAAAAAGGAATTCACATGAGTGGATTCCTTTTTTTTTTATCTTTACCCTTGAAATTTGGAAGAACATGAAATACAAAAGAATTTTACTAAAACTAAGTGGAGAATCGTTACAAGGCGATCAAAATTATGGTATTGATCCAAAAACCTTAACCTATTTTGCTGAGGAAATTGAGAAGGTCCATAAACAAGGTATTGAAATAGGAGTAGTAATAGGCGGAGGTAATATTTTCAGAGGATTACAAGGTGTCGGCAAAGGATTTGATCGCGTACAAGGAGACTACATGGGGATGTTAGCAACCTCTATCAATAGCATGGCGCTTCAATCTGCGTTAGAAGGGATGGGAGTTCCTACAGAACATCTTTCCGGAATTGCAATTGATCCTATTTGCAAAAAGATGTGTCGCCGAGAAGCAGATAATGCTTTAAAGAATGGCAAAGTTGTGATTATTAGCGGAGGCACTGGCAATCCATATTTTACTACAGACAGTGGAGCAGCACTGAGAGGAATAGAAATTAATGCAGATATTATTTTAAAAGGCACAAGAGTGGATGGCATTTACACTGCCGATCCAGAAAAAGATCCAAATGCTACCAAATTTGATGAAATCACTTTTGACAAAGCATACGAGATGAATCTGAATGTAATGGATTTAACTGCATTCACGTTATGCAAAGAGAACAATTTGCCTATTCTTGTGTTTGATATGAATATTGCTGGAAATTTGCAAAAAGTAGTCTCTGGAAACAACATAGGTACATTAGTTAAACTAAAATAATAGCAACATGGAACACGATCCAATTATCTACAAAAAAGCGAGAAAAAGAGTTGCATTTAAAACTCATTTTACAATTTACTTATTGGCAAACATTCTTTTATGGTTGCTTTGGATTTTTGTTTCTTATGGAAAAGAAGATTTCATCCTACCATGGGCAGTCCTCCCGACAGTTGGTTGGGGAATAGCTGTTATCTTTCACTATCTATATGCATTTAAATGGAATGCTAGTTTGGTAGAAAAGGAATATGAAAAATTGATAAATAAAGAGATAAATCTGAACAAATAACTGAACTTTTATGAACGAGAATTGCATTTTATGTATCGAAGAGGCGAAAGAGCATATGGGAACAACGCTTCAATTTTTCGAAAAAGAGTTACACAAAATTAGAGTTGGCAAAGCAAATCCACAAATGCTCGAAAATGTAAAAGTGGATTATTACGGAACACTTACTCCAATTTCAAATATTTCGAACATCACAACTCCTGATGCGCGCCAAATTGTAGTACAGCCATACGAAAAAAACATGCTAGTAGCTATTGATAAAGCTATTCAAGCAGCAAATTTGGGTTTTAATCCTCAAAACAACGTTGATTTTTTACGTATTATTGTTCCTCCTTTAACCGAAGAACGACGCAAGGAGTTGGTTAAAAAAGCAAAACAAGAAGCTGAACAAGCACGTGTAAACGTAAGAAATATCCGCAGAAAAGCAAATGAAGAGTTAAAAGGACTTGAAAAGAAGGATGTTTCTGAAGATGACATCAAAAAATCAGAAATGGATATTCAAAAAATCACCGAAGAATTTATTTTAAAAGTTGACAAAATTTTGGAAAATAAAGAAAAAGATATCATGACGGTATAAACAAATATTCACAATCGGAAAAAGGCTGTTTTCGATCAGCCTTTTTTTAATTATAAAAACATCAAAAACAACATTCTATCAATGAATTACATATCATATTTGCTATTTAGATTATTTTTAGCATTTATTTCAATTCTACCTTTCACCATACTATATGTTATATCTGACTTTCTTTATGTTATAATATATCATCTCTTTAAATATAGAAAAAATGTAACCAGAGAGAACTTACAAAACTCCTTTCCAGATTTGAGTTTTGATCAAATAATATATATCGAGAAAAAATATTATCACTACATGGCTGATTTAATCTTAGAGGGATTAAAAGGTCTATCGATGAGTGACGAAGAGATTTTAAAACGACACAAAATCATCAACCCAGAAGTCCCTAATGCAATATTTAAAGAGGGAAAGAGCATCATCTGTGTGAGTGGTCACTACGGAAATTGGGAGTGGTTAGTATTCTCTGGGAACCTTCAAATAAACCATTTAGTTGTTGGCATATACAAAGCGATAAACAATCCATACATCGAAACCTATATGCATAAACGTAGATCGAGAAACAAGTGTTATCTTGCACCTATCACAGAAACATATCAAACATTCAAAACATTAGAAAATACACCTTCTCTTTTTTTAATGTTTGCCGACCAAAGTCCGACCAATTTAAGAGACTGTATTTGGATAGATTTCTTAAACCAAGACACTCCCACTATTCATGGTCCAGAGAAATATGCAAAAAAATATGATTATCCGGTTGTCTATTTAGATATGCAAGTAGTAAAGAGAGGATATTATGAACTCACATTTACAACCCTAGTTGATGATCCCATTTCTTCACCTGAAGGAGAAATTACAAAAAAATACATGGAAAAATTGGAAGAAGTTATCTGCAAAGAACCCGCATATTGGTTATGGTCACATCGACGATGGAAACACAAGCGCATCATTCCTTAAACAGTGAGCAGTGAACAGTTGACAGGGAACAGGGAAACAGTGAAACAGTGAACAGTGAAACAGTGAACAGGGATCAGGGAACAGGGAAACAGGGAAACAGGGGAACAGTGAACAGTGAACAGTGAAACAGTGAACAGGGATCAGTGAACAGGGATCAGGGAACAGTGAAACAGTGAAACAGTGAACAGGGATCAGTGAAACAGGGAACAGGGAACGGTGAACAGGGAGCAGTTTCTGAAAATATTACGCTCAAAATCGGACTTTAATTTTTAGTTTTTTGAGATAAATAGGCAGCAAAAATCAGTTTACAATATTGCAAATGTTAAAAGTAGAGCATAGAGAACAAATAAGCACATTAATATTGATATTTGGGAATGAGAATTAGAGCTTTGATACTATTTTGCATCGTTTACTTTTTATTAAGTACTAATACCCGATGCCAATCTATATTCGACAGACTCTATATTACTATTCAACCCGAATATGGAACGTTGGTAGCTCATCATAAAGAACTAAAAGCACTTTCGTTGTACAACTTTCCTAATCTCGAACTCAATATTTACAAACAGACCATGGGCGACCAAGAGTGGGAAAAAAGATGGAATTATCCTCAAAGCGGTATATCTCTGATTTACAATGGCTTGAGCAACAAAAAAGTATATGGAGAAGCATTTTCTATTTTACCTTTTCAATCTTTTACTTTTTTTAGAAATCCGAAACACGAGCATAGACTAATGATTGCAGCAGGTTTGGGGTACATTACACATCCCTTTGACTCGATTGAAAATCCCGAAAACATAGCCATAGGAAGCCATATTAACTTTGCAGCCAAGTTTCAATATAGTTTTTTATATCGTGTAACCCCGCAAATTGGAGTATCTTTAGGATCTTCGTTTGGTCACTTTTCCAACGGAGCTACAAAGTATCCAAATTGGGGAATTAATGTTTGGTCTTTTTCTGGAGGTTTACATGTTAAGCTGAACCAAAACATTCAAAATTATAAAATTCCAATAGTTTCTGATTTTAAGAAGTCGTGGCAACCATATATTTGGGGGGCTATAGGGAGAAAAAGAAATTCGGAAACAGATCCCAATTTATATTACGCTACGAGCTTTGGTTTTGGGATTTTACAAAACTATAAATTTGGCAAAAATTGGATGATGGGATTGGATGGATTTTGGGATTATACCGACAAGATAGAGTACCGAAATATTGGAGAATACCCGAATGTAGTAGAACTTTTTAAAGTTGGATTAGTCTTCGGTCACGAATGGAGCATGAATCGCATTTCTGCTGTTTTTCAAACTGGAGTATATTTGTATCAACAATCTTATTTTTCCAAACGTAAAACGGATGCTATTTACAGCAGAATTGCAATCAGATATAGAATATGGAAAGGTATTCAGGCGAATGTTTCCATAAAATCTCATTTTGCTCGTGCCGACTATATTGAATGGGGCTTAGTTTATAAATTTAATCCTAAAAATTAACATTCATAAATTCAAAAAATTCATACATTTGCAATAAACCAAAAAAAATATGAAAAAAATAGTATTTATCACCATTTGTCTTGTCATGATTTCCTTTTATAAAGGGGTTTCACAAGACATCAACGAAACAAACATCTCATTTATGGATGGCAAGCAAAATGCAGTAGAAGCAAAGTATAACTTCTCTGAGGACATTATGGAAACCGTCGTAAAAAATGTATTAGAGAAGAAAAAAATCAAAAAATCAAAAAGTACAAAAGGGTTTGATTTGTACCAAGGAGTTGTTTTTGAAGATCTCTCTTCGGATGTAATTGATTTTTACATTAAAGTAAATGGTAATAAAACTTCTACTACGATTACCATATTAATATCCAAAGGGTATAACAATTTCATTGCTACATCTACCGATGCATCCACTATTAAGAACACCAAAAATCTATGCAAAGAGTTTAATATTCAAGCAATCGAAGAGCATCTGAATAGAGAAATATCAAAGCAAGAAGAAGTGATTAAAGAAGTGGAGAAAAAATATAAAAAATCATTAGATACAGGCAAAGATCTTGTTGCAGAAAAGGAAGAAATCATCAAAAAAATCGGACAAAATACCGAAAAGCAAAAGACAATAAAAACTGAGCTAGAAGAACAAAAGAAAATTCTTGGAACTTTAAAAAACAAAAAGTAATCCATTCTTATAAAAGAGGGACTAACAGTTTGAAAGTCCCTCAAATAAGGATTTAGAGTAGCTCGTTCGCAAGATTTGCCAGCTCGGATCGCTCCCCTTTTTCGAGTGTAATATGAGCATACAAATGATTTCCCTTGAGTTTGTCAATCATGTATGACAACCCATTACTTTGTGTATCGAGGTACGGTGTGTCGATTTGGAAAATATCTCCAGTAAAAATCATCTTTGTATTTTCGCCTGCTCTAGTGATAATGGTTTTAATTTCGTGAGGAGTAAGGTTTTGTGCTTCATCTACGATAAATAGGATATTTGAAAAACTTCTCCCTCTGATATAAGCGAGCGGCGAAACTAGTAATTTTTCGGACTGAACCATCTCATCGAAACTCTTATACTCTTTATCTGTTTGTTTGTATTGATTTTTAATAAATTTCAAATTATCCCACAGCGGTTCCATGTATGGACCAATTTTGGAATTAACATCTCCTGGAAGAAAACCAATATCTTTATTGCTTAGTGGAACTATTGGTCGGGTTAAATAAATCTGTAGATAATCTCTTCTTTGCTCAATTGCTGCAGCAAGAGAAAGCAATGTTTTTCCTGTTCCAGCAACCCCTTGAATCGTAACTAAACTTACTTTCGAATTTAAGATAGCATGAATTGCAAAAACTTGTTCCGCATTTCTAGGTTTTATCTTCGATACTGAATCTTTTTCAATTCTTTCCAACAGATTCGATTCGGAACTATAATAAGCCAAAATAGAAGAGTTTTGACTTGAGATGGTAAAATAGGAGTTTGCTACTGGATGATAATCCAAGTTCAACTTTTCTAGAGAGCAAACCCCTTTTTCATAAAACTCATCGATAAGGGTTTGTGACACATTTTCTACAACATATCTTCCAGTATATAAACCTCCAGGATCTTTCACTTTTCCAGTTAAAAAATCTTCCGCAGTAAGATTCAATGATTTTGCTTTTACTCTTAAATTAATATCCTTTGTTACTAATATTACGCTTCTTTTAGGATATTGTTCCTTCATAAATAGAGCCGCATTTAATATTTTGTGATCGGGTTTATTTTCGTTGAAAACCTTAACAGCATCCACATTCGACGGATGCTCGTTCATGATCACGCAAATACTACCTTTACCCGAACCCTGCAACTGTATCCAATCTTGGAGTGAGGCACCATCGGAAAGTTTATCGATGATTCGAATAAACTCACGAGCTTCGAAATTCTTTGTATCATTGCCTTTTTTAAAATTATCTAACTCTTCCAGTACTGTAATCGGAATTGCTACATCGTGCTCGTCAAAATGTTTAAAACTATTGTGATCATATATTATCACAGAAGTGTCGAGGACAAATATTTTTTTGTCTTCTTTTATTTTTTGCTTTACCATAAGTTGTAATTTTTACTAAAAATAACAAAAAATCAACTTAAAAATTATTAACAAAAGAGATATTTATGAACTTAAGAATGTTATTAGACTTTTTTAATGGAAGATAAATAATGATTTTCTATCCAATAATGATAAAAAATGGTTGCAATTAGAGCCATTAAACTCCAAACCCCAAAGGCAATTTTTATATCTACATTTTGAATTAGAAATCCCATGATTACCACACCAGTTCCAATACCGATATCGATGGAAGTTAAAAATAAAGAGTTCGCAGTACTCCTCATGGAAAGAGGCATCACATTGTTTAACATCAGCTGAAACACAGGAAAACTGATACCAAATCCAACCCCAATAAATAGAG
Organism: uncultured Lentimicrobiaceae bacterium; assembly: GCA_964653595.1. Classification (GTDB taxonomy): domain Bacteria; phylum Bacteroidota; class Bacteroidia; order Bacteroidales; family WCHB1-69; genus JBAXTE01. Next base: position 17,269 of record CAZZHH010000025.1, on the reverse strand, counting down.
CACACAAAACTAATGTAAAAGGACTATCGTACAGAATTAGGATAGGAAAAGAGGAAAAAATAAATGCAAAAGCGGTAAAAATTAGCCTATGTGGTCCATTTTTATCGAATTCTTTACCCGCAAATATTCGTGAGAATGTCAACCCTACAGCCAATGAGAAGAAAAAGAGCACTGAACTGCCAGCTCCAATTTGTTTGCAATAAATGGCAATAAAATTTAGTATGGCACCATAAGGCATCATCACAAACACTGTAAGAAGAGCAATTGGAAGAGCAATTGGGGATAAAAAACCTCTCAAACCATCCATTACGGTTGTTTTGGTTGTTAAATGACTTGGGAATCTCAAACCCAATAGTATCGACGATCCTATAAATGAAACCATAGTGGCAAAAACAAACAATATCTGATAATTTGATTCTCTTACAATAATAGATGAAAGCAAGGGACCTACAGCCATTGAAATAGTGAATGCCAATCCATAATACCCTAGCCCCTCTCCTTTTTTCTTGAAAGGCAACACATCCATCACCAAGGTATTTCCAGCTGTTGTGAGAATACCCCACAAAATACCATGGAAAATTCGCAGTAGAATAAACAGATACTCCTGCTCCACCAATCCGTACAGGACAAAAAGTAAAGAAAAAAGGAATAATGAAATCAAATAAGTAGTCCGACGCCCATAGTTGTCGATAAAGGCTCCTACAAAGGGACGAATAAGTACGGCAGTGAAAATATAGGCCGCAATAATAATACCTGCCTGATCCTTGCCAAAATGGAGATCGGTGGTAAGATAGACTGGTAAGGCCGTAATCATAAAATAAAAAGCTACCGATGTCATGAAATTACTCACTAACATCAAGATAAACTTTCTATTCCAAATATATGTCGGTTCGTACATTGTTTTACATGAATGAAATCTAGTACAAAAGTACAAAAAGAAACTGCGCTAAAATCAAATGAATGAAGATTGTTTATAGTAAAGTAACAGAATATAAAGTGAGACGCAAAGGACGCGAAAGGGCAAAGATACGCAAAGGCTACGCGACGATGTTCTTAGCGAAACGCTTCTCTTCTGCAATCTCTGTGTCGATTTAAGAAACAAGGGACGCAAAGAGCGCGAAAGAGCAGAGAGCCGCAAAGGCTACGCGACGAATTACTCTGCGCGACTCTGCTCTTCTGCGGGCTCTGCGTCAAATTCGAAAACAGGCGAAGCAAAGGACGCGAAAGGGCAAAGATACGCAAAGGCTACGCGACGATGTTCTTAGCGAAACGCTTCTCTTCTGCAATCTCTGTGTCGATTTAAGAAACAAGGGACGCAAAGAGCGCGAAAGAGCAGAGAGCCGCAAAGGCTACGCGACGATTTTTTCTCGGCGAATCTCTGCGTCCACTACTCAGCGAGCTCTGCATCAATTCTTCAGCGAGTTCTGTATCAATAGGACTTTCAAATCATAGTTTGTTAACATATCTACAGATATTATCCTTCAATAACTTAGAGTTAAAATTGATCAAAAGGCCCAACTTACACCCACTGAATTTCAAATATGTCAAAACTTGAGCTTTATGGACTTCATTTAATTCCGATACAGCTTTTAGTTCAACCACTACCTTTTTTTCCACTAGTAAATCAATCCGGTATGCATGTTCAAGCATTAATTCTTTATATATAATCGGCAACGATTTCTCCTTTTCAACAAGAAAGCCATCTTTTTGTAATTCATAACATAAGCATTCCTGATAGGTAGATTCTAAAAGTCCAGGACCAAGAGCGGAATGAACCTCTATTGCTTTTCCAATAATAATACTAGACAACTCATTTTCATGCATAAAATATGGTTTTAATATTCCGCTAAATTATCAAATAAATTGGAAATAATAAAAATAACCAATGTTAAACCATGAAATGTGCGACGCAAAGAACGCTAAAGTGCAAAGAACCGCGAAGGCTACGCGACCTTTTTCTCAGCGAAACTCTGCTCATCTGAGGGCTCTGCGTCAAATTCGAAAACAAGCGACGCAAAGGGCGCTAAAGAGCAAAGATACGCAAAGGCTACGCGACGAATTACTCTGCGCGACTCTGCTCTTCTGCGGGCTCTGCGTCAAATTCGAAAACAGGCGAAGCAAAGAACGCGAAAGGGCAAAGATACGCAAAGGCTACGCGACGATTTCTCTCTGCGAGCTGTGAGTCTAATTCTCTGCGAAACTCTGCGTCCATTTCTCTGCGAGCTCTGCGTCCATTTCTTCGCGAATCTCTGCGTCTAAACTAATTCTAACCTATTGTTCCTGAGAAAACATTGGATCCCAAGGTGGAAGTTTGATGGCCGTTTGTGACAGGATTTTTTGAATTTCTTCCGGTACAAATGATTTATGCACCACCAAGCGGAAGAAGTATTCATTGAACCATTCATCGGTCATGATCAACTGTCCATTGAACCCATACGTTGGGCCCCAGGAGTTTTCAATCAACCATTTGGATGGTTTTCCTGTTGCATCTATATCTACTCCAATAAGGGTCATAGCATGGGAGGAGCCGCTGTCGAATGTTTTGATTCGTTGGGTTTTGTTCATTGGGAAAGAGGTCTGGAACAAATCACTGTAATTGTAATTATTGACATCCAAGGTTCCATTGTCCTTCAATAAAAATTTCCCCACATCACATGAGAAATAGAGCGCATTGTTGGCTTTAATGGAGGCAATGGCCATGTTCTTAAGCACCTCAACGGAGACATTGATATATTTCCAGTTCTTGCCGTCGGCCATGTTGCGGTCGTATTCAATTTCGTACACTTTATTGTATTCCCGGGTGGGATCGTTCATGAACATGACATACTCGTTCATATCGATGCCTAGCATCTCTTTGTAGAAACTGAGTGGCGTGTATGTTTTGGCTTCGGAAATTTTATCATCCTTGTCTTTATAACGCCAAACAAACGAATCGGGAGGCGTTCCCAATCCAATGGACAGCATTTTATAAACGTCACCCAGCATCTCAATTTTACGGCTATTCAACGCTTCCGCTTTTTTACCGTTAGCCACCATCTCCCTGATTTCGAGACCATACTCGCGAAGTTTCGAAGTCAGCAAAGAAGAAATCTTACCCGTATTGTCGCTTTGCTCAGTTTCGGGCATCACTTGTTTTGGTACCACCCCGTATTTGGTTACGATGTCGGCAAAGGTAGTCCACTGGCCACCGTCTCCAATCGGGTTTTTGAACGCCCACTCCACGGTTTTGTCATCCATCGGTTTTGAAGAAGTGGCGATGATGATTTCCAAAAACAGGTTGGATTTTTCCAGCTGATCCCAGAAGAAGGAGTAGTTTTGGGAGAATTCAAACTCCGAAAGGTTCAGTTTTTCAATCACTTTTGGGCGGACAAAGTTCAAGCCGGTAAACAGCCAACAACGGCCCGATGATTTCTGGTCGGTGATGCCTTTGGTTTTCACCTTATTGCTGAAATAGGTATCAATTTTTCCCGCATTTTCACGATTTACCGCCAATTTTGCAATTCCATTGGCCGTAACGGCATTTTGACGGGCTTTGAAGGATGCATCTTTGGTAACCGACGACTTGATTTTTGTAAGATCGGCACCCGTAAGTCCCTTGAATTGTTGCGCCAACAAACTCCCCGACAACAAGAGGCAGATGAGGGACAGCGAAATTATTTTCTTCATTTTATTGTGTGTTTTGTTATTTGATTACAAACTTACGAAAAAATCACATAGAAAAATGTAGATATTTTTAAACAACCATATCCTTTTATATGACTTATTGAAATAACTTTTTTTTGCCGATTGACAAAAAAACGACACTTCAAAAAAACTAGGTTTTACACCTCTCCAACTACATTTCCATCACCACTTGGCACATTTAGCCGAATTCTTTTCCTTTTTTTTATTGGTTGATTTGGGTGAATAATAGTTTTCAATTCGGGCATTTGTCAAGTTTTTGGTACAGAAAAATTGACATTCATTTCTACACCCATTGCGATTGCTGCTGAAATTATGTATCGTGCACTTTTCCATCTTCGGCAGTATGTGCATTTTTTACACATACTCCATGTTTTGTGGATCTGGCATTTATTCTGGTCTTCTTCAGTGATTTTTATTACACTATTAATCTTTCAGTATATGCAAATTTAAATTTATCTCATTACGCTTACTCTCATTTACTTTTACTTTCAATGCAAAATCACTCCAGTTCTTAACAACCTTATTGACATCATCTATAATCTGTTCCCCCTTTTTGATGTTATTTGCTTTGGCTATGATCATAAAGTCATTTTTATTGATTTCCTTATGCTTCCCGTTCACACTCAATGTTTGCTGGTTAACCCATATATTTGTCGAATCAAACGAATAACAGACATCATAAGCAGGGGCTAATTCCCAAACTCCATCCTTTTTGAGTCGAAATGAAAAGTTCTTTGTATGATCATCGCAATTTGTCGCCAATACATTAAACACCATTCTTCTAAACATCTGTTCTGTCTGCGGATGTGGAAGGTTTAACATGCGCATGGTTTGAAATACCTGCTCATATCCATATCCGTAAAGATTTCCGTAATCAAAGTGATTTATTCCGCATAATGTTTGAATATGGTGCTTCGTATTACTACCTTCGCGATCAAAACGTTTGGTCATAAAGTGTGCCCTATCATTTTCTTCAAGTAAAAAACATGTTGTCATTTCAATACCACATTCTTTTGCCATCAAATGATACGCATATTCAATCCGCCCCCAGCCATAGCTATCACCAAACTGAACTCCACTCACACCATCAAGTTTTAACAACCAATGTGAAAATCCATTTGGAACCTTCGTTTGTCCAGACCGCACTTCTTTCGTACTTTCATTAAAAGCAATCAGTGCTTTTGGCCTTGCTCCTCCTGCAGAGGTGCCAATTTTAAGAATTTGCTCCATTGCTTGTTGCTCGTCAGGCTCCAGTTTTGTTTCAAAACTTTCACGATTTGAAAGCATCTTTTGTGCAATTTCAACCAAACTTTTTATCTCTATTGAGAATGTATTTTTACTTGTCCTTATCTGACTAGGTTCAAATTCCAAAGCACCCATTCCTCGAGTACCAATAAAACACAGTTTCTCAACTGGGTTCATATCATTCGGAACTCGTCCGTTTTGTGCCAGCCATTTATCAATTAACAAATTTCCGTATTTATCTGGCAGTGAATCTGCCAATAAGCCGGGCAACCCTTTAAATGTATCTTGTATACTATCTTTTGATGACAATAATTCAGGGAAACTATATACACGATCTCCATTTCGCAAAGGCATTTTCAACGGAGACAATTCCCATTTTTTTCCCAAAAATTTTTTATCATACTGAAAACTGGCCAGTCTTCTTTTACTGTCCCAGATTACAGCACCCACTAATGTATCCCATATTTTAACAAGAGCATAATCTACCATCCTATTTCTGTATTTCAATCAGTTTCTGTATTCTTTTTTCTTGCACGTAATCGTCTCTTTTCTTTCATTTTAACATATTCCATGGGGCTAATTTGATCTTCGAGGATGAATATATCCATGAGATGCAATAGGTTCAGCACTCTTAATATTTGTATCAGCGAAGATAATGTAATAGACTCTCCATTTTCGATCTGAATAATTGTAGAACGATTTAACCCTGCATCTTTAGCTAATTGCAATTGTGTTTTATCTTCTTGCAGTCGTTTTTGTTTTATAAACTCACCGATGGAAGCAATGATGGCATTATCGCTCATTGCAATCCAATTATTGTTGATATTTTCCACCATTATAGGTAATTTTAATAATTAAAAATGGTATTTCCCAACAAATATACAAACAATTTATGATATTTCAAAAAAACACATCTAACAATGTTGACATATTCCATCAATATATTTTTAAAATTGATGTAATGTTGATATTTTACAACATATCTATCCTTATAAATACCTATTTAACTCCTAATAAATTATCAATTTCATGTAAATATACCAGCACCCTCATAACCAACCATCACCATTTGACACATTTAGCCGAATTCTTTTTCCCTTTCTTCTTGCTTGACTTGGGTGAAAAATAGTTTTCGGTGTCACTCTTTGCTGCTCTTTTTTTACTACAATCTCCCGACTTACACGATGGACATAACAGTCCTGCTACAAATATGACTAGAAGGAAGGTGATTTTATTGGAGTTCATTGATATGTTTGGTATTTTATTTTTTTAATATCTTGTTTGGGATTAAAAATCCTTTTTATAAAACTGAAATAATCACTTTATTCTCAACTATTTTTGCATTCGTAAGCCAATTATTCAAATCAACTGCTTTATTCAACAAAGCATCATGACAGCCACATTTCAGATTTGATTCCAATATTATTTGATCCGATTTCACTTCAATCATAATTTCATCAAGCAACGAAATGTCTTTGACAATTTTAAAAGGCTCTATGCTATCAACCAAGCAAAACAGAAATAAAAAAGGATGCTCCCCTATAGAAATCGGATAATTAATCTCTCCATTATTTTCTTTAAATATCAGATCTTGCAATCCTACTTTTTTGTAGTTTGATTTTGCACATTCGTCACTATCTTTTACAAACCAAATATTGTGAGCCAATATTACCCATGAAGCATAACTGTATACATTATCTAAGGCTTCTTCCCAACACAAAATTGTTTTTGGCTTATCAGAATTAAATTGTTCATTTCTGATTTTACATAAATCCCGGTATAAAATAAAAGCTGCGCATATCCCATGATCAACTTTCCCATCATCAAGTCGATAATCAAAATATTTTTTATAATTTGATTCATATAGAAGTGGAACTCCGTCAATTTTTTTCAAATATTTCCCTTCAACTTTCTTGAAATAATCTTTAAAACTTTGACAGTCAATTGGACTATTTTCATAATCATAACCCAAATCATGAAACAGGCAAATAAGAAACCAGATATATGAAAATCGTATATCTGATTTGATTTTATGTTTCTTTTTTAACCTATAAATCTCTGCAATTATTCTCTCTTTGATCCTTTCATTATTTTCGTAAAGATAAATTCCAAGAAAAAACGTACAAACTACATGAATTGCTCTACCGCCTAATTTATCTACTTTTTCAAACAAATCATTTGTTTCAGCTTTCCGTGCCAACTCAATAAATCTTTTGATAAACTCCTTGCTATTATCTTCTGATTCAAATGGATTAGTTAACTCAATGTCTTTATTTTTATAATAATTCCAGCTAGCTTTATTCTCAAAACTAGTGTTCAATATATTTTTGTAATTGTCTTTATTTAAATTCATTTCTAGTTTTATTTTGTCAATATGACTGCAGCAACCCCAAGAATGATTAATCCCCATGTGATAAATGAAAAAAGTTGTTGTTTCTTAAATCTTAATTCCATTTCTTTATTAGTAGCCACTTCGCTTGATTGAATCTGTTTTTGAAGTTCCTGTTGCGTTTTAATTTGATTTGTAGAAACATCTTTAATCTTTGATTGAATATTTCGTTCAACACTCTCAAGGCGACTGTGAATATTTTGAATTGCTACTAACTGTCCAGAAATATTTGCATCTAACTTTTCAATTCGAATTGGCAGATTTAAATCCTTTATTGTCTGAGCTGAATCTTTAGCGATTTGGATTGTATTATTTTCCAATTGATCTATAGATTCATTTAAATTATCAGAAATATTTTTCTCGAAAGTGTCAAATCTTTCTCGTAATTTGAGCTTTTCAACTGAATTTGCAAGTTGACTATTCGAGTTGATTGACGAGTCAACAGACGCTTGTAACTCCTTAAAACGACCTTCAAAATCAGCTTTGATAATAACCTTTGAAGCTTCTTGAACTTGTTCTATTGTCGCTACTTTAATTTCATTTATTTCACTGATTGTTTCAGTAACTATATGTTCAATTGTTGTAAGCCTTTCGGGGAAATCAATCCCGTCAATCTTCTGTAATAGCTTTTCAATATATTTATTCAACTCAATGAATGAAGTATATGTGTTTTTTAGTTCTTCTACTTTGGCAGAAAAAGAAGATTCAACTTGACTAACGGACTCTACTGCATTTTCAACATGCTGTTTTGCATTGCTCAGATAATCGATGGTTGATTTAAACTGAACCAATTCTTGTTGAAGGTTATCCAACTCAATATTAATTTGTTGAACTGATGAATTTGCCATATTAATTTAGTTTTTTATTTAATAATCGAATTGTGGAATTTGCTTTTTGTAATATCTTAAGGTATCGAGTTAATAAAAATGAATCTATTGTCAAAATTGAAAAATAATCAGATAAATAACCATTTTTAGCCAGAATTTTTGTTTTTAGCGTATCTAATATCTTTTCCATATCATCCTCGGTCAGCTCTGGTTCTTTTTCTTGAATGCTCGTAAAAGCTCTCAATAACAGTGCTTCTGCTTCATCTATGTATCTTTGATTCTTAAATTCCAACATATACAAAGCATAAGCATTTAGCAGCAACAACGTATAACTATCTGGCTGAACACGTAACAATCGAGTTGTAGCACCACGGAGATGTTTATAGTTTTCAATTTGAGTAGATTCAACATCCATCAAACCAATAAAATACCATACATAATCTATATTATCATCTGTCTTATTATCTCCAATTAGTAAATCATATAAAGATGCTTCTTTTTCATTTACCTTATAACCGCTTCTTGCGTATTTTGAATTGAAATATAAATCTATATATTCTTTTAATTCAATAGGTTTACCAACACCATAACTACACGCATATTTCATGTCATTTAAGCCTTGAATCTTCTTTTTTGCAATTTCACTATAAACAAATTCAACCAAAAATCTCAACAACTTACGAATTAGTGTTGATTCATTAATAGATTCAATTTTTTGCATTTTTTGCAATGCGGTTTTTTCGGAATAGTATTTTAATAGATATGATTTTAAATTACTTACATATTCTTTATCTGATTTTTTTGTTCCTATTATCGTAAATGTATGCGAAGAAAAGTTCACCATATAATCATCAATTACCCCTAAAGTTAACAACCTATAAATTGCTTTTTCTGTATCTGACTGATCTCGATATCCATCAAATATGTTTTGAAAATCTGCAGTTGTAGTTCCTAAACCATAACCCTTCCTAATATCAATTTGTCTGCATTTTGCTATAAAATCAAGAGTTTGTCCATGCAAAAAAAATGAATACTGATTGCTTACCTCTTCTATAAAAGCCATTGAGTCAGTTGCTTTTGATTTCATTTTACGAACTTTCTCTTCGTTGAAAGAATCATGAATATTATTTTTAAGCCAATTCGTCAAAGCCTTAACTCGTTCTTTTGTATCATTATAAAAGCCAACAGTAAGCTTAAAATCTTCGCCATTTTGTTTCTTTTTCAACAGACGTTCAATTCCAAAAGAAACATCTGATTTTAATATCCATTCAAAATAAGGTCTTGTGGCTGAAACTAAAATATAACTTCTAACAATATTGTATATTGATTCAGCTAAGTCTTTATTAATGGTGCTATCATAATTGCACCTTAAATTTAATAAATCTATATAGCAATATGATTCTTTATATGCTTTATTTATATATACTCTCTTTAAATTTTCTCTTTCCCAATAATTACATTGAACCTCCACCCCAAGTTCAATTTCAATTTGGTTTTCAATTTCAAAAGTCCTATCCGGAAAATATATTTCAGTCAATAATTCATCTAATACTGTTAACTCTTTAGATGTCCCTTTAAATGAATTATTATAAAAATATTTATTGATTTCAAAGTCATGATCTATTGTTTTTCCATCAGACAAATGAACTTCTTGGTCGTTAAACAAAATATATGACAACGCAAGTTTTCTATCACGGCCAACACGACCAGCTTCTTGCACAAAGCCTTCAATAGTACTTGGATAATTCACATGAACTGTGTATCTGATATTTTCTTTATCAATCCCCATCCCAAATCCTTTGGTCGCAACCATGATGTCAATTTCATTATTAATAAATTTATCTTGATTATCGAGCAACTCTTGTTCAATCAAATCTTTTTTATCTGCAAAATCTTTTTCAGCCCTATCCTCTTCAACACCACCGAAAAAATATCCCGAAGTTACATCTGAATATTGTGAAATAAGATCATAATAACCTTTTCGTGGAGCTATAGGATTTTTATTCTTATCAACTTTATACATATCTGTAACTCCAAATTCCCCAGATTTATGAGGACAAAAGATTAACACACCATTTTTATCATACATTTCAGATGGCTTATAACCTTCAATTTGCATTGATTCAAATGAGCTCCTGCAACCTTCTTTAATTTCCGCAACATCGGAATTCCAGTTTTCAATTGAAAATACCTTTAACGGATCTTTTTGAAATTCATTAATTTTTTCTGGAGCATCAACAAATAATGAAACTAAACGCTTCTTTTTCATAGCTCCTAGCTCATTTTTTAAATCCCAAATATCTGAATAAATACGATTAGAAATTGTAACCTTTTCTATTATAAACTGTAATTCATCCCTTTGTGTATATTCAGCTCGGACAATTGATTCTTCAGTTAGTCTCTTTGATTCACTATTTCCAGACAATTCTCGTTGAACATCGGCAAGTACATCGTAAGAGGCTGTTGCAGTCAGCCCAAATAAGGGGATATTCTCCAAATTCTTGGTCTTGCAAAATTTCATCGCATTTTCACCAAGGCGTAAAAAAGCTGTTCTAAAATCATGTCCCCATTCCGAAACACAATGAGCTTCATCAATTACACAATAACTAAAAAAGATATTATTTGTAGTCATGTCTTGTAATGCAAATCTAAAATCTTCCATTTGAAGACGTTCAGGAGATACAAAAACGAATTGAACTCGCCCTGCTTTAAATAGTTCTATTGCTTTTCGCTTCTCTTCCCCTTTTAATGTGGAATTTATAAAAGCACATGAATCTATGTTGTTTTTTAACAACCCATCAACTTGGTCTTTCATCAACGATTTAATGGGATCAATTACTAAACAAATTCCTGGCTGCAATAAAGCTGACAATTGATATGTCAGTGATTTTCCACCACCAGTAGGCAGTAAACCAATAACACTTTTGCATTGTAAGGCATTGTGCATAATTGGGATTTGGCCATGGCGAAACTCTTTCTTTCTAAAAATAGATTGCAATAAATATTGAAGATTCTTCTTGCATTCAATGTCATCCTCCCACTTATCATCCGATTTTCTGTAACTAATCGGATTATATTTTATCATGTCAGATGTTGCAACAGTCCTTTGAGTATCAATATAATGAATAGACCTGATGCTAATAATTTCTGGTGAATTTGCTAAAATAATATTTGGGCAAACACTTCTTTCCAAAACAGCAATATCAAATACTAAATCAAAAAACTCATTAGAATCAAAATCTTCAATTAATTTCGTTTCTGACAATTTATAACTGCTATCTTCAAATTCCTTTGTGTTAAAAACATGCAAATCAATTTTAGGAAGTATCAATTTGTCATCCATCAATCCGTTAATTGAATCTAACAACTTGCAAAGATCATCAATTGCTATTTTCGCACAAGGAACATCTCTTTCAAGCACTGCTATTTTCCATACCTTCTGATCAACATCTAATCTATTGTGAGCAATAGCCTCAACCAACATCCGTTGAATTCTTGCTATTGCAAACGGAATTAGTGTAAGTTGAAATATTTTGTAATGGAATTTATGATCCCAAAATGGAGTTGAATAGTTATGAAAAGAGTAAGCAATATATTCGTTTGCAATTGATTCACAAAATCTATCTTTAATCTTAAGGTCAAATAATGGAGAATAAAATTCTGAAGTTTTAATCCTTAAAGTATTATTCCATCCACTCAAAGCCACAGCTTTATCTCTTTCTGTATCAAGGTACTTCTGGATTGAACTTTCGTGTTGTGAGCCATCAATCTCAATAACGAGCCCTTTTGTCTTGTTTTCTGAATTATAAGGAAATTCTATTGAAAAATCGGTTTTTTGTTCAGTGAATTTATTTAAAACACCACTTGACAAACCTTTATTATCTTTGATAATATTACTAATTTTTCTTTGAGGTGCAAGTAATTGAATAATAAAATCACCATTTTGATCTATTGCTTTTCCGATTGAAACGGGCAACTTCTGATACAAAAAATCCTCCTCAAACTCACTTCCTAATTTTTCCCAAGTATTTTGATAATCGACTTTACTTAATCTCGGATCAATGATATGAATTGCCTGAAAAATAAGATCTTTCACATCTTCATTAATTAGCCTATTTGTTTTTATTCTCAGAATGCTATTATCCTTTTTATCAAATTCAAACATCTCACTATTCTTAACAATAGTTTCTAGTGCATAAACATTAAGTCTTGTTGGAAGCCCTCTCTGCATAATGTTTATTAAAACAGCAAGAATTGGCTGATATGTATTTTTTTGCTCTTCAAACTTTGTTTTACTATTCATTTGAAAATGGGAGACCCACTTTGCTAGCTCCTTATAATCAAGCTGTTTTTGAGAGTTGTGTTCAAAAACATCAATTAAATTATCAAGAATATATCCTGCTTGGTATTGTTTCATCGTGTAATCTTTTTGAAAAACCACTTTGTTTTTCAATTCTCCCCCAAAGCTACAAACATAAACCGAAACTTCCAAACATTTTAGTAAAACATTTATAACATTTATAAAAATACAGGAGCGTTTATTTTTTAATTGCAAGTTCATTCTAAAAAAGGAAAAAAATATAGTTTATCCTGCAATTATTTATTTTGCAAAACAACCCAGTATCCGATTTTACGTGATCCTTTTCTAATCAAAACACCTTCTTTTTGCATAGCGGTTATATGATACTGAACACCCTTATAGCTAATTCCTAATAAGGTTGCAAGTTCAGGAATGGTTATTCCTCTATTTTTAGTTATATGTTTTATAATTTCATCTCGCTTATCACCTAGTTTATCACCTAGTTTATCTATAACTCTTTTAAATGTAACTGTAAACATCCCATCCGTTTTATAAATAGGATTTTTTTGTCTCGAAATTTTGAGAATAATTATTATTCAACAATCTTCCAAGCACCTTTTTTTGTTGAACCAATCCGAACAAGTTTGCCCGACTTCTTTAAATTGGTTAGATGATATTCAACACCTCTTCTGGAGAGCCCCGTGGCAATAGACATTTCCTTTGCAGTGGTTAGATTAAAATCAGTATTCGGGTTCAAGGGATATCCTAAAATCGAAACAAATAAATCTCTAAAAGCCTTCCTGATATTGCTCTTCCTTGCTATTAGGTATATTTTCCTGCACGGTCGGATTGTGGAAATATTCTCTAAATTTGAGGTATGCAGATTGAATCTGTTGCTTGTTTAATGCATTTAAATGCTTGTCAACAACTGTGCTTTGAAAGAATACCATAGTGAAATATTGAAATTATCTATCAAAGGTAAGAAATTAATGAATAAAAAAATATGCGATGAATTATTTTTTAAATAATGAGATATTAAAGCTGTTATTTTGTAGATTTGTGGTAATAATTCTAAAACCAACATGGGATTTGGAATTCAATACTTCGGTAATGTTTTGTAACACGCTAATTATTAGTGCTTTGTCATTCCGAGCCATAGCGAGAAATCTCACTGACAATCAATTTGTTACAATATTTTAAAGTTCGTTAAATGAAAAATTTACCGAAGTAATGGGAATTAATAAAACTATGAAATTAATTTAAAAGGAGGTAAAATGCAATGGATAATTGATAACAAAGAGTGGATATTTAGTGGAATTGGTGTTACTTTAGCAGTTTTTTTCTTTAATTTCGTTATTAAAAAGAAAAAAAATCCAATCAATAATATTATTAAAAACACATCTGAATCTCAAAATACAAATAAAATTAGCAACAAAATTATTATTAACCAAAATGAACAGATAAAACAGGACATAAAAAAGTTAGACCTAACGAAAGATAGTCTTCAGGTTTTATTTGTTGATGATGAAAAATTCAAAATTGTTGAAAATTTAAAAAAAGCTGGATGGATTAACACTAAGACAATTAAGGATGTGACTAATTTGGATTGTATTGATGTTAAAAATGCGCATGTTATTTTTGTAGATATCAATGGTGTTGGAGAGGTTTTATTCCCAACTGATAAAGGGCTTGGCCTGGCTGAAGCATTAAAGAAAAAATATTTAGATAAATACATTGTAATTTATTCTGCTCAAGAACAAGGAGACAGATTTCATAAAGCATTAAAAGTTGTTGATTTTACGTTACCTAAAAATGCCGAACCCTATGAGTTTATTAATATACTTGAAAATAGAATTCAAAAATGAAAATATTAATTAGAGATGTAAATAATGAAATAGTGTTTGAAAATTTTGATTCAAATTGTTTTAAGTGTGAGTCAAGCTGTGTAAGTGATGGGAATATTTGCCAGTGTGATTTGAATCCAAATGAAGAGATTAGAAAGGGTAAGAAGTTGCATGTTCATAGTGGCTCTTTTTTCTTATGTTGTAATAAATCAGTTGCAAAAACAACCAAGTTGTTTAAAGAGAAATTAAATATGCTCATTTACACAGTCCCTACACTGAAAAAAATTAAAGAAGAAGTCCACTCTCAAACAAAGCAAATAGAACAGGATAAATATCAGAAAATTGTACATAATTTAAAAACGATTAATGCTCAAAGTATTCAAGAGCAATTTAGTTTAATACCTCAAGATTTACTTGCTGAAAATTATGGGAATCAAATTGAGTATATTACAAATGAAATTCAAAAAAATCCCGAAAAAGCAGCCATTGTTTTTTTGAGGCTTGCAAAGAATAACGCAAGTGTTAAAACAGAATTCGTCACACATGAAAAATTATCGATAGAGAATCCAATTCTATCAATGAATAATCATGAAATTAAAAAAGTTATTTTGAATGTATATCATGCTTTTGCTTTAGAATTAAAAAACAAGAACATTGCTTTAGATATTTTTCAAACAAAGAATCATTTATTGTTTGATTATGATACAATACGTGTTGCATTTTATCATTTATTTCATAATGCAACAAAGTATATTATGCCAAGTTCAAGATTAAAAATTGATTGTCATGAAGATGAATACATGCTTATAGTAGTTGTTTCAATGTTTAGTTTTCCAATTTTAGAAAATGAAATTGAGAAAATATTTGAAGATAACTATTCAGGCGTTTTTGCTCAAGAAAAGAAAAGGCAAGGAGCTGGATTAGGGATGGGATTAATAAAAAAAGCTATTGCCTTAAATGGTGGTTCAATAGAAGTTATTGCTGGTGAAATTTCAGATAAGAAGAAAAAAATTGAATATGCAAAAAATGAGTTTATACTTTCATTTAATAAAAATCAAGAAACAAAACTTTTCAACATGAGTAATAGAAAATGACATCTATGGTTGATCAGTTTTTTTCAATATAGTTTATATAATAGTCGAATTCAACAATTATCTTTTTGGGCTTTTTTGAATTAAGCATTCTCATGACCATTAATTTGGGGTAAAAATGTATCACTACTTACGATTGAAACAATTCTCCACTGTTATTTCTCTCCTTTTCCAGCCCCTCTTTGGTCCAAGTTTCCTTGCAGGAATCGCAATAATTTGCAAATCTGCACTCGGGACACCATCCGATGCAAAAACCTTTTCATTATCAATCAAAACTTTACCAGACATCAATTTCTCAATTTCAAATTAATCACTTACAAGATATCTTAAATCCTTATGATATTGACCATGTCTAACAAAATCCTCATAAAAAAGAACAATATAAACAAAAAGCACAACTGCACCGATATAAAGCAATAAAAATTTTTGATTCTTACATAATTGACTGTGGCTTTTTCTAAACATCTTCGATCTTATAAGAATTGACATTTAAACTACCCGATAAAATAAGCCCCGGCAAACCCCACGCCAGCTCCCAGCAATGCAGAGAACAGGGTCATCGGAATCAGCGCTTTCTTGTCGTTGGCACTTACAATGATCATCACCGGCACGGTGGTCAGCACACCGATGACCAGCCCTTTCAACCATGGGTCCATGTCCCATTGCACAAACGGGATAATCAGTCCAAGCACCACCCAATGGATAAATGCGGACCAGTTGGCGGTTTTGTTTAACTTCTGTATAATCATCGGAGTCACGTCAATGATTCCGGCGGCAACGCCTATGCAAAGTGCGATTAATATTTTTTCCATCTATTTATATTTTTTATTCAGCATTTTGATAGTCAGTATTCCATAAAACTCGTTTCCATTGTTCATTGCAAGCAACAACGAAGTGTCTGTCAGCCAAGCAGCCTCGGTTATTTCCCAATCAGCATGATCTGATTTTTCGAAAAAGTGCTTTAATTTATTGTTTTTTCCTACTTTCCAAAGATCAAACCCGTTGCCAACGGCACCATAACCGATTGCCGCAACATTCGAAAAAATCATCTTCTTATTTGGTGAAAGCATGGGCAGACCCAAAATCAGTTCCTTCTCTCCGCTCATTTTATCCACCAAATAATAATGTTTCCCTTCGTAGAAGTTTGCCTCAACAACATATAACCCCAATTCGGTCAATTCACCGTAATAATTATACGTTCTTTCACCATCTGAAGGATCTGATTCAGGCAAATCCACAAATTCAGCATTTTGGCCCATCATCACCGGCAACAACAGGGTGTCCCCGTTTTTTTCGATTGGTGACTCTGTATTAATAGCAATTGATTTACATGAATCAAACAACATCTCATATTTACCTTTCGAAATCAACTGAATCTGAACGGTGTCATTTTTCAAGAAAACGGTGTCGGTTGCCACTACTTGGCTTTGAGAGCCAAAAGAAGACCTGATGTCCTCAAATTTCCAAACACCGATTCCAATGGCAGCCAATATCAAAATATAAAACCCAATTCTTACAGGCCGATATTTCTTTCGTTTGGCATCACTTTTTTTGAACTTTTCAATAGTCTGACACGCTTTTGAGAGTTCGGTCAACTGTTCTTGGTTAATCTTGAGATAATTGAATTCTTCATCAATCAACCCTCTTTTCAACGCTTCCTCTTTTGCCGTTTGAACTGCTTCCGGTTTATACTCTGACCGCTGGGCGATCACTTTAAGCAACTCCATATCCGATAGCGATTGCATTTTCTTAATAAAAAGGTCTGGCTCTGACATATTTATTCCTGTGATATTCGTTTATTTTTAGAAATATTGCCCATATTCATGATGGAACATCTTAAATTCAATTAGTAAATGCAACTTTTAGGAGTACTAATGTATTCTTATAAG
>CAZZHH010000024.1:0-47758 GCA_964653595.1 uncultured Lentimicrobiaceae bacterium | reverse complement strand
GTAAGGCTGCTAATGCTGGTGGTGTTGCTACTTCTGGTTTAGAAATGTCACAAAACAGTCTAAGATTCAACTGGACTAAAGAAGAAGTAGACGAAAAACTTCACACTATCATGGTTAATATCCACAGCGCATGTGTAAAATATGGCACATCTAATGGATATACTGATTATGTTAAAGGTGCTAACATTGCTGGTTTCATGAAAGTTGCAGAGGCGATGATGGCTCAAGGAATTGTATAATATAATTCATACCTTTTTAAAGTATCTAAAAGTCCGCTGAAATCAGCGGACTTTTTTATTATAAATCCTATCATATCATCTCACTTCTTCACATTTATTAACACCCAACTATTAAAAAAACCTTAATTTTATTTGCTTAGAATATTTAAAAAGTAGTATCTTTGTAAAAAACCAATATTCGCATAGTTTAAATCATGAGCGACAACATAAAAACGGTGATCCAAGAGATCGACTATAAAGTTCGAAAACTAAAACATGATTTACACCTTGCGAATAAAAAACTAACAGATAAAGATCAAGTTATCAACGAATTACAAGAAATAAACAAAAAACAAAAAGAAGAAATCCAAAACCTACATAACAAAATAAAAATCATTAAACTATCAAAGACAATAGAAAACAAGAGGGACTTAACTGAAACAAAACTCAAAATCAACGAACTCGTGCGGGAAATAGACAGCTGTATCAATCTCTTAAACAAGTAACGATATAAGAAATGGATCAACTAACAATTACAATCAGGATAGCAGATAGAGATTACAAATTAACTGTAACTCGAGAAGAAGAAGAAATTGTTAGAAAATCTGTAAAGCTCATTGAAAAACGATTTACCGAATATGCTAAAAGTTATGCATTTAAAGACAAGCAAGATTTGCTTTCGATGATTGCACTCCATTATACCATTGAAGCCTTAAAGATGGAGGAAAAAGAGGCATATTATCAAGCAGAATTATTACCAAAACTCAATGAAATCAATACGATACTAGATTAACAAAGCAATTGATACTATACATTTTACGTTCTTATACATAGGAAAAACATTGCCCGCAATTTCCTCGGACACGTTTGGTAAACTCAACATTAAAACAATAGAAGTAAGCTCAAGAGCTCCAATAACAGGCCTTAATTCACGAAAGTGAAGCCCTGAAAAGCCATAGGATCTTAAACGAACTCGGCCCTTCTAACCATGTCATTATAAGGAGTTTACACATAACCCTTGTTCCGGATATTGCGGGTTTTTTAATATTTAACACAAGGGAATCATTAATAACTATATAAATATCACTTAATTATGGACATAATTATATTAATCATCACTGGACTTGCAGGCACCGCTGCAGGGATCGGATTATCATATTCGCTGATACGCAAATCCATTGAAAAAGGTAGCGAAAAGATAAAAAAAGAGGCTCTAGAGGAAGCAGAGCTTATCAAAAAAGAGAGAATTTTGCAGGCAAAAGAAAAGTTTCTTCAATTAAAATCGGAACATGAAAAGCAGGTAAATGAAAGAAATCAACAATTACTAGTTGCGGAAAATAGAGCCAAACAAAAAGAGTCTCAAATAGATCAAAAGATTGAAGATTTAACTAAAAAAACAGAAGAAGCTGAAAAGACAAAAGAGAAATTCAACTTACAAGCTGAAAACTTAAATGTAAAAAAACAAGAACTAGAAAAAGCGATAAAACAAGAGTTAGAGAAACTTGAGAAAATTGCAGGTCTATCCTCAGATCAAGCTAAAAACGAGATTATCGAGTTAATGAAAGATGAAGCCAAATCGGAAGCATCTCAATTAATCATCGAAATCATGGATGAAGCAAGGATGACCGCGAACATGGAATCTAAGAAAATTGTTATTGAAAGCATACAACGAACCGCCGTTGAAAATGCGCTAGAAAATAGTGTATCTGTTTTCAACATCGACAACGACGAAATAAAAGGACGTATCATAGGTCGCGAAGGAAGAAATATTCGTGCATTAGAGTCTTTAACAGGAGTTGATATCATCATCGATGACTCTCCAGACGCAATCCTACTTTCCAGTTTTGACCCGGTTCGTAGGGAGGTAGCTCGACTTTCGCTTCACAAACTTGTAACCGATGGCCGAATTCATCCTGCTCGTATTGAAGAGGTTGTAGCCAAAACTAAGAAACAGATTGAACAAGAGATCATTGAAATTGGAAAACGCACAACCATCGATCTTGGAATACATGGTATGCATGGAGAGTTGATTCGTATGGTGGGAAAAATGAGATATCGTTCTTCTTACGGACAAAACCTACTTCAACACTCTAGAGAAGTTGCAAACTTATGTGCTACCATGGCTGCTGAACTTGGATTAAATCCAAAAATTGCCAAACGTGCTGGTCTTTTACATGACATTGGAAAAGTTCCTGACAATGAACCAGAATTACCACATGCTATCTTTGGAATGCAGCTTGCTGAAAAATTCAAAGAAAAATCTGAAGTGTATAATGCCATAGGATCGCATCATGATGAGGTAGAAATGGAATCGTTATATGCTCCTATCGTTCAAGTTTGTGATGCTATCTCGGGTGCTCGTCCTGGTGCTAGAAGAGAAGTAGTTGAAGCATATATTAAACGATTAAATACCCTTGAAGAGATGGCTTTAACCTATCCAGGAGTTATCAAAACTTATGCTATTCAAGCTGGTAGAGAACTTCGAGTGATAGTTGGTGCTGAAAGAGTAACCGATGCACAAGCAAATCAAATATCGATGGATCTTTCGAAAAAAATTCAAAACGAAATGACATATCCTGGTCAAATTAAAATTACCGTCATTCGTGAGACTAGATCTGTAGCTTTTGCGAAATAGGAAATAGAACTGTTTGTTTTTTCAAAATTATTTTGAAAAAACACATACTTATACCTAAAGAGGTTGAGAAATCAACCTCTTTTTTTTATTAACTTTGCTGAAAATGTTGGCTATAATGACTCAAATTCAAATCATAGCACTGATTATCTTTGTTATTACTTACATCGGTATTATTTTCACTAGATTACCATGGATGAACATAGACAGACCATCAGCAGCTTTTTTTGGGTCCGTTGCCATGATTTTATTTGGGGTAATTTCATTTGACCAAGCGATAAACGCAATCGATTTTAACACGATTGCATTGTTACTAGGCATGATGATAGTGATAACCACACTACAATTGGATGGATTTTTTGAACTAGTGGCTCGAAAAACGATTAAATATGCAAAAACGAGCAATAGTTTACTAATTTTTATCATTCTAATCTCAGGCATTGGTAGCGCTTTTATGGTAAATGACGTGATAGTGTTACTCTTCACACCCATCATCATTAGCTTATGTAAGAATTTCAAAATAAACCCGATCCCCTATCTCATTGCGGAAATACTAGCCTCAAATATTGGCAGCGCGATGACCATTACTGGAAATCCGCAAAACATGTTGATAGGCATCAATTCAGGCATTTCGTACAGTTCATTTTTACTCCATCTGCTTCCTGTTTCCATCATCGGAATGGGAATCATCTATTTAGTCATCAAAATAATCTACAAAAAGGAGTTCAACAAAAAACTGGTGCTGAACTACAATCCAAGTAAACAAAGCACCTATAACTACAAATCAATGTACACTTCGGTTCCGATATTCGTGGCGATCATCGTGGCTTTTTTCCTAAGCAACACCCTAAACATATCCATCCCATTAATTGCGTTGACAGGTGGCTCGTTAATTCTAATTGTGGGCAAAATCAAGCCCTCGAAAATCATTCAAGAGATCGATTGGGTGCTGTTGCTGTTTTTTGCCTCCCTTTTCATCGTAGTCAAGGGGATTGAACATGTTGGGTTGATGGAGAAAATAAAATCCATGACAATCATTACCAACGACATGAATGGAATTGGCATGATCCACGGGGTCAGCCTTATCTTCTCACAGATCGTGAGCAACGTCCCACTGGTTGTCGCCATGCTCCCGATCATGCACACCACGCAAGGAGATATTTTGTGGCTGGCTCTGGCTTCGGCCTCCACCTTGGCTGGAAACGCCACCATCATCGGAGCTATGGCTAATCTGATCGTAATCGAATCTGCAAAGAAAGAGGGCGTTCATATCAAGTTCATGGAATTCTTTAAATCCGGAATCATTGTAACTGTGCTGAGTTTTGTTGTATCCATTCTGGTCTTGTGGTTGGAACTGGAATTAATGAGTTTATAAAGTTTGTAAAGTCCATAAAGTTTATAAAGTGAGATAGCCAATTAGATAGCCGATTTGAAAATTATATGATTTGATGATTACGCGAAGCGTGTCTAAAGATTGATTTGAGGATTTGAGGATTTTCAAGATATAGGATCAAAACTAGAAAGCTAAGCGCAAAGAGTATTTTAATTCCGTAGCTTTCATATACCAAGGAATAAAAATAAATTTTGCGGGAGTATTTACTTCAACACCAACGCTAATAGGACCTATACTTCTATGAACACTTGCACCTACAAAAGGGAATGCTCCTAATTCTATAACTCCCAATTTCATTTTTGTAGTTGGGGTAAACAACGATAATGGTGGAATAGTATGAGTAAACTTAATGGTTCCTAAATATTTAACATCCAAATTTCCAACTAAAAATCACATCCAAAAAATTAAGGGTAGAGCCTCCATTAACAACGATACTTCTATTTGTCAACTTATACAGTTGGCTCCCAAAATCACCTGTAGCTTTCATGTTATGCAAGGTGACATTTTTTATCTTTGACATTCCAAACCCAAATCCAATAGAGGACATTTTATTTGTTTGATAAGATGCAGCTAGATAAAATTTGAAAAATTCATCGCTATTATACATTTCTATGTACGACCCAGAAGGGCTAGAAGGTAATGATACTCCTGGTTTACCTCTAGACATACCAGCATAAGTCCATTTATTACGACTGTTATCCCATTCGTAATAATAACTAGGAGGTGTGGAAGAGAAGATATTAATAATAAATGGATATATCCTATTAAGAAAAAAATCACCATATTCCGTAATTCTAAAACCAATAACAGGTTCAACTGGGGAATACCAACCCAACTCATTCTCATCACTTGTATATGATCTACTGAGTTCGAACGGAATAAAAGGGGTGTTTTGACTAATAGATATCCCATAATAGCTAGGAATAGGAGATAATTTTGTAGGATAGGAATAAGAATCAAATAACTGACAAAAAACTTCTCCAGTAAATAAAAACAAAGAAAAATAAAGTAAAAATAACTTTCTCACGAGAATTTAATATTATTAAAAAAAATTTACAACTGATAATTATAAAAAATAAAATTTTAAAAAAAAAAGATTACTCTACAAAATTAAATAATAATAATTCAAAAAACAAGAGCCAAAATTAATGATATAAACCCAATTAATAATATCTAAAAATGATTTATTTTCAGTTAGTAATATTTTTTGCATTAAAAAAAAAAAAAATACCTTTGTTAAAAAAACAGACATGAAAATAAAACTCATTTCGCCCTTATTCCTCCTTTTTATCATCACAAGCACATTTTGTCAATCCCCAAACTGGTCGTGGATAAAAAAGATTAGCAATAACATTGAATGTTCTACTACTGATGAGCATGGAAACACATATACAATGGGACAGTTAAATGGGCAACCAGCTACTTTTGACAGTATCGTTTTGTCTCCTTCAAGTTATTATTGTGTTTATATTTCCAAGCACAATTCGAGTGGGAAGATTGTATTTGCAAAAAAAATTGAAGCAAATTTCACCCCTTGCAAACTTGTAATTGACAATTCAAATAACATTCTTATTAGTGGCAATTATTCTACATCCGTATCAATAGGCTTAGATACAATAGAAAACACATCCAATAATACAAATCAACTATTGATTAAAGTAGATTCATTGGGAGATATATTGTGGACGAAAAATTTTGGCAGTAACGGCATCGATTTTAACTATGGTCTGTCGGTAGACGATTCCAATAATGTATACATGGGAGGCACCTATGGAGGTGAGCAATTGATTTTCAACAACGATACCTTATCTAGAACAATAGGATCAGACACCATTGAATGCTCCGAGGTTTATCTGGTAAAATTCAACAGCAACGGAGATAAAATATGGGCTCGGGCCATCCAAGGAAATAAAAATGAAACTGGTGGAGATATATCCATCGACAATGATGGATTTATCAATATTTGTGGGACTTTCAAAAGCAGATACTTAACTATTGGCACGAATACCCTTGTAAACACAAACAATCAATTTTACAACAACCCAGATATATTTATTGCCAAATATTCCGTATTAGGAACTTGTATATGGGCAAAAAAATATGGTGGAGTAAGTGATGAATTAACGCCAATTATCAAAACCGACACACACAATAACATCTATTTATCGGGAGTTACCAATAGCTCTAGTATCCCTTTTGAATTAAACACAAACACCTTTACCGACAATGATGGGTATAATACCTTTATTACTAAATTCAATGATTTAGGGCAAATGCAATGGGGAAGAATCGTAAAAAGTACCGCATATAACCAAAATAGAGATATTGCATTAGACACAACAGGCAACGTATATTTAACTGGATGGTTTAGTGGGACTTTTGTGTATGGAGATGACACCCTTTCTGTTATGAATTCAAATCCTGCTATTTTCATCTGCAAAACAGATATTTACGGGAATTCACAATGGGTAAAAAAAATATCTGGCAATAATGATGATGGAAGTATTCCATATAGTATATCTTTAAACTCGGATGGACATATCTTCATTACCGGCTTTTCGATAGTAGACACACTATATTTTGGAAATAGACAGTTGGTAAACGATGAATGTCTTTTTGATGAGAACTGTCCGATGGTTTTTATTTCCTGTTTATTAAATACCGAAATTTCTAACAACACTCCAATTTGCGAGGGATTTGAGTTACAATTAAACACTTCATTTATCCCTAATGCAACTTATTATTGGACTGGTCCGAATAACTTTACTTCAAACGATCAAAACCCAACGCTTTTAAGCGCTACTGTGGATATGTCTGGAGCTTATGCATTACATGTAGTTGCTCCTGACATGTTGGATATTTTTGACACCACTTATGTAAATATTTACCCCTATCCGCTAGCCCCTACTCCAACAAACGATGGACCTGCTTGTGCAGAATCTCCCTTTACCCTTTTAGCTTCGGAGATGATAAATGCAACCTATTACTGGACTGGCCCTGATAATTTTAGTGCCATTGGTCAAAGCCCAACCACTACGGCAAATATTTCAGGTTATTATTATGTAAATGTAGTTGTAAATGGATGCCCTAGTCCAGTAGATTCAACATTTGTCACAATTAACCCAATACCTCTCGCTCCAGAAATTAGTGGGAATAATCGTGTTTGTATTGGGAGTCCAATTTCTCTTTCTGTAAATTCTATTACTGGAGATTCTTGTTCATGGGTTGGGCCTAATGGATACTCTACAAATGATCAGAATCCGATTGTTAGCGATAGTGCCATTTTGTCGATGAGCGGATATTATTATGCGTCAGTTTTTGAAAATGGATGTTCCAGTCCATCCGATTCTATCGAAGTAATTGTAAATCAACCGATGGAAAATCCAATCATTTGCATTGTAGGCATAGATAGTGCTCAACAAAAAAACATGGTAGTTTGGAACAAAATCGCTTCAAATGCAATTAATCACTATAACATTTACAAAGAAAGTTCATTTGTAAATCAATATGAGTTAATTGGAGTTGTCCCATACGACTCATTGAGTGTTTTTATCGACACTATTTCGAATCCATTACAAAGTTCAACTAAATATCGTATTTCAATTACCGACAGTTGCAATACAGAAACAACATTGAGCCCAGAGCACAAAACCATCCATTTATCGATCAATCAAGGAATGGGAAATTCATTTAATTTGATATGGAACAATTACGAAGGCTTTGCAACTTCAACTTATAACATATATCGAGGCACCTCGCAAGATAATGTATCTTTACTCGCTTCACTACCATCATCCGTAAACTCATATACCGATTTTTCTCCACCAACTGGATATGTATATTATCAAATTGAAGTTCTGAGTCCAAGCAATTGTTCTCCTTCAAAATCGAATAATTACAACTCATCCAAATCAAATTTTGCCTCTAATAATCCAAATAATATTTCAGAAATATCTTATGAAAGGGAGATTATAATAACACCAAACCCAGCAGATACATACCTTCATGTTGCTATTTCAAATTATTCTACCACAAATGACTACAACTTGAAGATATACAGTTTGGATGGATTCCTCTTGGAATCAACGCCGATAAAGAACTCACAAAACGTAATTGATATTTCAAAATTATCAACTGGGATATACTTTATTAAGGTGAAATGGAGTAAATTTGTGACGACAAAAAAAATCATCAAAATATAAACAGATCTGGATTAAGATTTTTATTCGATAGTTTTCATCATTGTTATTGGCCATTTTATTAATGGATATCCACTTTTTTGGTTTTACTATTTCTTTAAAATTGTGTACCTTTGATTTTCAAAAACAGAAAATAAGGATACTTATATGCTTAAAAATGTACTGATTATAGGAATGGGAGGTTTTATCGGGACCATATCGCGCTATCTGAGCACGGTGTATGTCCACAAATGGGTGGCGATTTCGTTTCCGTTGGGTACTTTTTTGGTGAATGTTTTGGGCTGTTTTCTAATCGGACTATTTTACGGAATTTCGGAAAAGTCGGAGTTTATGACCAACGAATGGCGGTTGTTTCTCACCATTGGCTTCTGTGGAGGCTTTACCACTTTCTCCACCTTTGCAAATGACAACCTGATGATGGTTAAAGACCAGCAGTTTCTATACATGGCACTTTACACCGTTGGGAGTGTTGCATTGGGTTTATTGATGGTATATTTAGGACAATTATTGATTAAAGCAATTTGATATGACAGGCAAAAAATCATCCATACTTCGTATTTACGTAGGCAATACCGACAAAATAAACGGAGCCCCACTTTACGAAACCATTGTATATGCAGCCAAACGTAAGGGATTGGCTGGTGCAACGGTGTACAAAGGGGTGATGGGATACGGGGCAAATAGCATCATACACTCTACCAAAATTTTTGAGATTTCACAAGATTTGCCAATAATTATCGAAATTGTTGACTTAGACGAAAGAATAGATGCTTTTTTGGAGATGATAAAACCTTATCTCGAAAATCCTAAATACGGCATGTTAATCACCAAACAATCGATAGAAGTGATTCATTACTCTCATTCAAATAAAGTCTAAAAACACAACAAAAAACCAATATTGAGCCATTGAATAATAATGTCATACTGTGCTTAGCTTGTCACGACATAGCGTGATCGAAGTATTACAGTAAAAACGCACTTCGATAATCCCGATAATTATCGTGGCAGTGTGACATCCTCATAATTAAACAATTAGCTCAATAAATAAAAAAATCAACTTAAACCAAGATTACTAAACTCAAAAATATGCAACTTTTTTTTGGAGAAAAAACATCGGAAAAAGAGATATTTCTCTCAACAGAGGATTCAAAACACGCTTGTAAATCGCTTCGAAAACGCAATGGGGACACCATCTATGTCACCGATGGCAAAGGGGAAATCTTCCAATGCACCATTATCGACGACAACATGCATCAAGTGGTTGTAAAAATCGAAAACATTGCGGTGAATCCGTTTCCGAAAAACTACTATTTACACATTGCCATCTCCCCGTTGAAAAACCCGGATCGTTTTGAGTGGTTTGTAGAAAAAGCCACCGAAATCGGGATTGATGAAATCACTCCCATCATCTGTTCCCGTACCGAAAAAGGGAAAGTGAACATCGAGCGTTTAAACCGCATTGCCCTTTCAGCAGCAAAGCAGTCCATAAAAGCGAAATTACCTAAGATAAACGAATCGATACCATTTGAAAAATTCATTCAAAACAAACAAATAAATATTCCACAGAAATATATAGCTTGGTGCGAAACCGAGCACGAGAAGTTACTTTTTGAAGCATGTAATGCAAAAATAGCCACACTGATTTTGATTGGTCCCGAAGGCGATTTTACGAAGGCAGAAGTCGAAAAATCGTTATCGCAAAACTTTATTCCTATTAGCTTGGGACGCTCCCGCTTTAGGACAGAAACCGCCGGAATGGTAGCATGTCATGAAGTTTTTTTAAAAAACCAGTAGATTATCATAAAACTTACAACAAAGAATGAACATTTTTCGACAAAAAATGTTTTATAATAGCACACAAAAGTTTGAATTTTGATCTTTAAATGAGCAATCAAAAATAAAAATCATGAAAAAAATTTACTTTCTTATCAGCTTATTAATGCTAAGCCTCATTGGATTTTCTCAAGTAACAGAGGGAGAAAAACAGCTTAGAACAAAAGGAAAAGACACCATTATTGGATGGAAAAAAGGGGGTGTTTTCTCGCTAGGACTTGCACAAACATCGTTGACAAACTGGGCAGCTGGGGGGCAAAATTCATTTGCTGTAAATGGCATGACGAGTGTTTTTGCTAACTATAATGGTAAAAAAGACAGCTGGAACAACACATTAGACCTAGGATATGGGTTGCTAAAACAAGGAAAAGAGAGTGGGTGGATGAAAACGGATGATAAAATTGATTTACTTTCGAAGTATGGTCGCCAGCTATATAAAGATTGGTATTATGCAACCTTAGTGAACTTTAAAACCCAAATGACCAACGGATATAACTATCCCAACGACAGTGTGCCAATCTCAAAAATACTTGCCCCAGCATATTTACTTGGAGCTATTGGTTTAGATTACAAACCAAACAACTATTTCAGTTTATTTGTCGCACCATTAACCATTAAAACCACTATTGTAAACGACCAAACCCTTGCCGACCTAGGAGCATACGGGGTAGATAAAGCAGTATTTGATCCATCGGGAACAATGTTAACAAAAGGAAAATTATCCAGAAGCGAGTTAGGAGGTTACTTAAGAATAATATACTCTAGGAATAAATTCAATGCTGAATGGCTGAAGAATGTGGCATTTACGACCAAATTAGATTTATTTTCCAATTACATGAAAGAACCTCAAAACATAGACGTTAACTGGGAAACACTCATTGCATTTAAAGTAAATAAGTATTTTTCTGTGAATATTGCTACACATTTAATTTATGATCATGATATTAATATAGCAGTAGATACAAACAATGATGGCATTATGGACAGATCGGGTCCTAGAGTTCAATTTAAAGAGATTTTAGGAATTGGTTTTGCATATAAATTTTAATTATTTTGAACTTAAATAGTGTAGAAATCATACTCTTTGTGCGAGATCAAAATAGGAGTAAAATTTTTTATCAAAATTTATTACAAATGAATCCTGTTTTAGATGTTAGTGGTATGACAGAGTTTAAAATATCGGATAAATTAACTCTTGGATTAATGCCTTCTAGTGGAATAGTAAGATTATTAGGAGATTCAATTATAAATCCTGATAAAGCGAAGAATATTCCAAGATGTGAGTTATACCTTAAAGTAAAAGACATTAAAAATGAATACAATCGGGCTATAAAAGATTGCCATGCTAAACCTATTAGCGCCCCATCTCTAAGAAATTGGGGAGATGTAGTAGGCTATTTTTCCGATCCAGATGGTCACATCATTGCATTTGCAGAATAATTCTATTTTGAAAAAAAAATAAATAGGGAAATCATCTGTTAGAATTTTATTTCTTTGATGATTTCCCCATTTTTATATTCAATCTCTGCTGTTTTTTTTCCATTTTCATCCCAAAATGTCCAAACACCAGTTTCAATGCAGTTTTCGTAATACCCTTCCTTTTCAATTCTTTGGAAAGGATAGTAATAGGTAGATTTACCATTTTTAAAATCATCTTGGTAAAACTCTTCACTTTTCAAGCTACCATCAGAATAATAACTGGTCATTAATCCATTGAACTTACCCTCTTTATAGGTGCTTTTTGTTTCAATATTTCCATTATTATAATATAAAATCTCAAATCCATCTACCTTTCCTTCTACATATTGAGTTTCAATTACTTTAATACCGTTATTAGCACTTATTGCCGTCCCAGTGAAAGGTAATCGAGTGCTTTTAAGCAAATACACTTTATTTTCTAAAAGTAAACTATCGTGGGTATACATTTTACTTTGACCATTCGCAAAATTAAAAGCCAATAAAAGAAGTAATATGACTTGAGTTTTTTTCATTTTTTTTGAAGATAAAATACGCCTTAAAGTTTTAAAAAAATCAAAAAATAGAATTAATTTACAATATTCATCTCATCAACAATCCATTTTGCGCCAGCAAATTTGTCAATTACAAACAAACAATATCTGATATCTAATGAAATATTTCTACATTGTGCAGGGTCATACATTAAATCACTCATGGTGCCTTCCCATGCTCTATCAAAATTAATTCCTATAAGCTGTCCATCTGCATTAAGAACAGGACTACCTGAATTACCACCCGTAGTATGATTGGTAGCAATAAAAGCTACATGCATTTTACCATCTTTATCGGCATAGCGGCCATAATCTTTATTTTTAAATAGATTTTTCAACTTATTTTCAACCACATAATCATAAATATCTGGATTCTCTTTTTCCATGATCCCCTCTAGTGTTGTAAAATGGTGATAAATTTTTCCATCCGCAGGTTCATAATCATTTACATAACCATAAGCCACTCTGAGGGTTAAGTTAGCATCGGGATAAAAAACTTTGTTCGGCATCATTTGAAAAAGAGCAGAAGTGTACACACGATACAAACTATCTAATTGGTTGTCAAATGTTATCAGGGGAGTTTGTATGGTGTTTCTGTAATAATCTACGCAACCCACTGCCAACTTGTAAAATGGATCATTTTGAATTTTTGAATATTTCCCTTTCTTGTACCCTTTTAAAAATTTTACCAATTGATTTTTATTTGCAAACAACGACGTTTTGTAAAAATCGGTTACCGC
Source organism: uncultured Lentimicrobiaceae bacterium (assembly GCA_964653595.1). Classification (GTDB taxonomy): domain Bacteria; phylum Bacteroidota; class Bacteroidia; order Bacteroidales; family WCHB1-69; genus JBAXTE01. The sequence goes on along the minus strand of CAZZHH010000024.1, from coordinate 34,734 downwards.
CCTATCAAAATCGCCCTTATACTTATCTCCAATTTGGATAAGTTCTTCGGGTTGGTACTTTCGATCATGTTTTTGGTAATATTCGGATAAGAGATAAATCATTATTTTTTTATCAATTTCTTGACGATAAGTAGAGTGCCAATTTTCTGATAATTCAATCAACTTTTTAGCAACATTATCCAATTTTTCTTGGGCAATATCGGTTTTTTGGGACATTTCTACTAAGTTCCTAAAATTGAGCACAAATCGAATCATATCAATAGAATACGCACCTTCTGTAAAATAAGTGTAGGAAAGTTGATAGGGCTTCATTTTTCTGTAAACTTCTTCAAAAGAAGCAATTAATCCACCATATTGATCTTTATGCTCGGGAGTATTTGCCCATGTATTAAATTGGCTTTCGAATGCTCTTTTTTTCTCAATTCCGTTCAAACGACGAATTCCTTTATTTTCGCCAATCCATTTTTTCCATGCATTGGAGATACTTGCTGCCTTTGCAGCATATTGAATTCTTATGGCGGGATCTGCATCCATATATTTTTTGATAATTTCAAGACGTTTATCGCGCATGCTAATTGCAATAGGATTTTCGAGCTCGGTTTTCAACTCGATCCCATGCGAAGTAGTAAACTGCTTGGTAGTACCTGGATATCCAAATACAAAGGTAAAATCTCCTTTTTCGTATCCTTTCAGAGAAATATCGAGACTTCTTTTGGGTTTGTAAGGAATATTCTCTTTTGAATACTCCGCAGGAGAACCATCAGGAGCGGTATAAATCCGAAATACGGAGAAATCCCCAGTATGGCGAGGCCACATCCAATTATCAGTATCGCCACCAAATTTACCAATGTTGGATGGAGGTGCACCAACTAGTCGAACATCTTTAAAAGTCTCATTTACAAATAAATAGTACTTATTACCATAATAAAAAGGTTTGATAACTGCGTTATAATGAGTATCTTTTGTAGCCTTTTTTGAAATCTTTTCCATATTTTTTTCAATTTTGGCATCTCTATCTCTCTCTGTCATCTGAGCAGTAACCCCATCCAAAACTTGCTGAGTAACGTCTTCCATCCGTATTAATAATGTTACAGTAAGTCCTTTGTTTGGCAACTCTTCTAATTTGGAAGTAGCCCAAAAACCATTGGTTAAGTAATCTTGCTCTAAGGAGCTATGCTGTTGAATGTTATTAAAACCACAATGATGATTGGTAAGAATAAGACCTTGGTTTGAGACTATCTCGGCAGTGCAACCACCTCCAAACAAAACGATAGCATCTTTTAAACTAGATTTATTGACGCTATAAATATCTTCCGCACTTATACGCATTCCCATGCTTTTCATCTCTTTCTCGTTCATAGCCTGTAGCAAAATTGGCAACCACATTCCTTCATCAGCAAAAACAGCAAATCGGGTAATAATAGAAAAAACAATTAATAATGTTATTCTTTTCATACGTTTATAATTTATTATCTTTAAAAATCTCAATATCAACACTAATTTGTAAATACAAATTTTAAAATATTTGCTCCCATTTGCAGAGCTTTCAATCGAATTTCATCTGAATCTTTATGTACTTCTTTGTCCTCCCAACCATCGCCTAAATCGGACTCAAAAGTATAAAAGCAAATAAGTCGATTTTCGAAAAACAGACCAAATCCTTGAGGAGGCTTACCATCATGTTCGTGAATTTTGGGTAAACCATTCGGAAAATTATACTTTTGATGATAAATGGGATGGTTAAAAGGCAATTCAACGAATTCAAGTTCGGGAAACACTTTTTTCATTTGAGGTCTTATATATTTATCAATTCCATAATTATCATCGATATGCAAAAAACCACCTGCGAGCAAATATGTTCTAAGATTTTTGGACTCTTGATCGGATAATAAAACATTGCCATGCCCTGTCATATGAACAAACGGATAATTAAATATATCGGTACTTCCAACTTCCACAGTAGCTGGTTTAGCATTGATATTTGTATTTAAATTTTTATTACAAAAAGAAATTAGATTTGGGAGTGAGGATGGGTTAGCATACCAATCTCCACCACCTCTATATTTAAGTAATGCAATCGTTAAGTTAGATTGAGTAAAAGCATTTAATGCAAAAGTCATAAATAATAAAACTAGCAATCTCTTCATCCAAAAATCAATTAATGCTCAAAAATAATCATTTTCTGATTTAAAAATTTATATTTCGTATTTAATAACATTTATAATTTAAAAAATCTTTTTTTTCTGTTTGTGAAAATGAGAGTTTTCAAATCTAATTTTCGATTCTTAAGCCCAAATTAATCAATAGGAGATTTGAAAAAATCGAACTACTTAATTTAGTTGGGCATGCCCTCGCCTTCAAGCGGGGTTCAATCCCGATTTAGTGTTTGTTTCAATTCGTATCAAAGAATTGAATTAGAAACATTTAATCGTTTCAGCGATTGTATCGCTGATTCTAGGTTAAACAAAAAAATAAGATATTGAATAACAAGTGAATAAAACAGTTTAGCGGTTACTGTTCTGTGGTAATTTGTTAAAAAGAATTATCCACGAAGAACAAAGTCAATTCAAATCAACTATCGTTCCACTGATGATAGCAAACGCAGGTGATGGGCTTGCTTTGGGTCTCATTTTTTATTGATATACCTATTTGTAATAAAAACAATTTGCAATTCAAATTATTTAAGCAACTCTAATTTTCTAACTCAACAATCCCTTTTGTTTTGTTTAATTCTTCTTTATAAACATACCCTACCTTCTTATAGCTCAAATAAATATGATTATTGCCAAAGGCATAACCCAATTGTATTGTAGCTTCGAACTTTCCAGTAGAATCGGTATAGCCTGTAACAGCATGATCAGACCAGTCACCACTATTTTTTTTCCCATCCGTAACTTTAACAAAAACACTATCTAATGGTTGCTTTGTTAATTTGTCAACAACTACAACGGAAATTGTTTCGTGAGTTTTACAGGAAACCCCAAAAAGGGATAGAAAAAAAATTAAAATAGTAAACTTTAGCACTTTCATTGTCATGTGATTTATTCGTAATCGTTTGGCGATTCAATGACGCCCCGTTTTTTTTAAGTGGTTTCTGTTCTCCACTCTATGTTATATTTTTACATTTACACAATCAAAGATCTTCCCATCGTATTGACAATAATCTTGTCTTTCTGTGCTCTTAAGTTTCTTTAAAATTTTGTATTATTAGACGATAGAAGCTTATTAGATATGATATACAATCCAGTACAAAGACAATATTTTAATCTGAAGAACCAACAAATATAGATAAATTTTTTGCCATTTCTAAAAAAATGATCTAATATGTATTAAATAACTTCTGCCTCCTCCATCTTTATCCAACCTTTTGAGCCATTCTCTATTTGTACCTCTATCCACTCACCCACTTGATCAGTTTTTAGCACTTTAGCACCTTCGTGAATAACAAAAAGCAAAGCACTTTTTTCGTCGGGAGAACTTTTCACGTTACACGAAGGCTGAATAATAATTAAACTTCGATTATCTAAAATATAATTTTTATGCGACCAAGCGGCAAAAGAAGCAATCAAAAACAGGACAAACATAGAAAAAGATATATAAAGAGCCCATTTTCGAATAGGAATGGAATTGGTAAATAAAAACCAAAGCACAAGAACCAATACTGCAACAAAAAGTACGATTGTAAGAATTGCCCAACTGTTTACATTAAACATAAAAACAATATTCCACCACCAATCTACGATAAAAATGGTAGGCTTAAGTTCTACTTTGTCGATAGTTTTTTGCTTCGCTAAATTTAAATTATACAATAAGTCAACGTTGTTTGCGTCCATTTTTTTAGCACGCTCATACCAAAGAATAGATTTAGCAATTTCATTTTGATTATAATAACAATTTCCAAGGTTATAGCACAATTCAAATGAAATTATCCCATTTTTATAAATTGACAAATAATGAGAAGTGGCTTTATCAAAATGACCTTCTTTATACTCTTTATTGGCTTTGTTAAAAAGTGAATTCTCATTTTGTGAAAAGCCAGTAGAAATTGGAAACAGGTTGAGAATCAGAAGAAATCTCAAAACTAACAACACATTACTATTCATTTATTTACTGTTTTTTGAATTGTTTTTAATCTGTTTTTCAAGAGTAATTATGGCGTTAAATGCTCTCTCGTAAAATTCTTGCATTAAATCGGCAGGATCACCAGGAGCAAAACGAGCAAACTCGCAATCGTTTAGTAAATGAATGAAATCATCCACCACTATTTCATCGATATGAAAGAGCAATAACTGCGCATGTATCTCTTCCATAGAGAGTTTCGAGTTTGAAATATTAAATTTATCCGCTACATATCCCCAAATAACCTGAGATATTTCAACAAAAAACTCCTCTTTTTTCATCGATTGCATGAATTTTAAAGCTTTAGAAAGTCTTTTCCGTGCTATCTTAGATGCTTTTTTATTTCGCATCAATCCTAAATCCCGCTTCATCGATATCTGTTTTCTAAAATAATAGACCAAGAATAGGAAAAGGGTTAGAAGGATGAACAAAATTAAAAAATAGCTCAATGAAAACAGGAATACATTTCCGTTCTTAACCCAATTAGGATTGTTAATTTTTATAAATCGGATGTCCAAATTTTCGTAATTGACATCTTTACGATTAGACGAATTAGAAGGAGTATATCCATTTCCTTTTTCAACATCGATAGAAAAATTAGGGGTTTTAAAAGTAGAATAACTTTTAGAAGAAGGGTTAAATATGGAAATATCTGTCGATTTGATTAAAAATTTTCCAGGATTTCTGGGGATAATCAAATACTCAAAGGTTCGAGTTCCTGAAATGCCCCCGAGGGTAGTGGAGATATTATCTTTCACTTTTGAGTCGTAGGATTCAAAATCCGATGGGAATTCAAACTTAGGTGCTTCAATTAAATTCAAGTTCCCTTTTCCTGAAAATGTAACCGAAAGTAAAATTGCATCATTGGTCTTAGCTTTAGTTTTATCTATCACACAAGAGACATTGTAATTACCAACAATTCCGGTAAAACCTATGGGTTTAGGCTCTGGAAAAGGCAACACCTGAATAGATACTGCATTCGAAGCAATTTTCTTTTCAATATTTTGAATATTTTGAAAAGGATCCGCAAAAAAGTCATCCCAAAAACTATTTCTTTGTCTCTGTTGACGTAGCTGAACGATTAATTCGATCGTCAATGGATTTATCGTCAACTTCCCACTCTTCTGGGCATAAACAGCAATTTTTCGCAAATCTGCAACATTATAATTTCGATTATTATAGGTTTCTGTATATTGTCTGGGTGAAGCTTTTTTATCTGTAAGCTCATTCGACCAAAAACCTTCGCTGGAAGGAAGTTTTGTAATACCATATCTAACAATAGGCACAGTATAATATAGCTTATATAAAATATGCACTTCTTCCCCTTGATAGGCCATATTTTTACTTGGTATAGCTCTTACAAAAAGATCATTTGCAGAGATCGTAGCAGTAGTGGATGATTGCTGTTGCTCTTGCCCCCTTTGTTTTTGTTGATTTCCTTTTATTACTTCAATTGAATGGGGGTTTGTACGATACGTTTTACCATCTACGCTAATAGAGGCTTGACCAATGGTATACTTTCCTACAGAACCTGCTTCGATGATATAAGTATAGGAAATTTCAACACTAGAACTAACTTGACCATTAAATATCTGAGTAGAGCTACTTTGGGATTGGTTGGGACCAGATCGAACACTGAAACCTTTAAAATTTGGCCCAGAAAAATTCTTACCATTATCATTTACTGTGAATACTACTCTAAACTGACTTCCCTCGGCAACCTGTGCGGGAGCATTAATGGCAAACTTTACTTGACAATTTGCAATATTAACTCCAACAATCAACAAAAAGAAATAGATAATATACTTTAATATGTTCTTCATACTTATTTATTTATGTTCGATAAAAATTACCAATCCTTTTCAAATTTTGATTTGACTCCAGTTTGATTTTCTTTTTTCAACTTCTCTGTCGTTTTTTTCTCATTCTGATACAGTGCATTTAATTGGCGTTCCATATCCTTCTTATTTTGTTGGGGTTGTTGTGCCTCTTTTTTGTTTTTCTTGTTCTCATTTGGCTTCGATGGATTATCTTTTTGCTGTTGTTGTTGTTGCTGTTGTTGCTGTTGTTGCTGTTGTTGTTGCTGTTGTTGTTGCTGTTGTTTTAGTTTAGTTCTAGCATACTCATAGTTATATCTTGCTTTTTCGCTTTTGGGGTTTAAATACAACGATTTTTTATAAGCATCCATACTCTCTTTATATTTTTCTTGATTCATCAGAATATTGCCTACATTATGCCAAGCAGAAGATACCGTTTTTTTATCGGTATTTGGGTTTTCTATCACTTCTTGATAGTATTTAGCAGCATCCTCAAATCTTTTTTGTTTATAAAGAGCATTTCCTAAATTGTAATTTGCCTTAATGTAATTTGGATTTTTTTCGAGTGCTTTTCGATACTTTATTTCGGCGTCCTTAAATTCATTTTTTTCGTAAGCTCTATTGCCGTCTCTAATCATCTTCAAAGACTCATTAGTTTGACCATTAATTCTTACAATAGAACCAACAAAGAAAAATAATACTAATAAAAATCGATAACCTTTCATAACAGTTCTTTTTTTCTTTGAGTAATTTGGTTAATCTTTTTGGACAAAAAACTTTTACGATAATTCAATAATTGCTCAATTAATAAAACGAAGAAAGCAATAATAACAAACGACATATATTGGTCTTCATAGTCAGAATAATTAATGCTTTCGAAATCTTCTTTTTCCATTTTTGCAATTTCATCAAATATTTTGTCCAAACCAAAATCAGAATTATTTGCTTTTATATATTCCCCTTTTCCTTTATGAGCTACGTCGCGAAGCATTTGTTCGTTCAATTTGGTGATAACAACTTGCCCTTCTGCATCTCTTTTATAATCTATTTTATTGTTAACAAACACAGGCACAGGGGCTCCAGAAGGAGTACCTATTCCAATGGTGTGAACTTTAATCCTGCTAGCATAAGCCTTAGAGGCAGCATCCTGCGCATCATCTTCGTGGTTTTCGCCATCCGAAATAACAATAATTGCTCTGTTTTTTGGTTTATTCTTTGTCTTTACAAACGACTCCGCCGCTAGATCAATTGCCGACCCAATGGCTGTTCCTTGATTCGTAATCAAACTTGGGTTTATCCTGTCGATGTACATTAAAGCAGCGCCATAGTCATCGGTAAGTGGAAGTTGGATAAAGGATTTTCCAGCAAAAACCACGATGCCTATTTTATCGTTATCTAATCTTTTAATAAGTTGAATAATAGCTTGTTTCGATCTTTCCAGTCGATTTGGTTTAATGTCATCGGCCATCATGCTGTTGGATATATCCAAGCAGATCATTAATTCAACTCCCTTTCGTTTTGCCTTTTCAATTTTAGATCCCATTTGAGGGCGTGCAGCAGCAAGAATCAATAAGACAAATGCAAATATGGTAAGCCAAAATTTGAATGAAGTTCGAAAGTTAGAAAGAGATGGAATCAATTTATCGATAAATTCAATATTAACCAATTTAGATAATTGCCTATTTCGTTTAACTCTTCCATAGTAATAAAGAGCCACGATTAATGGCACAAAAGTCAACAGCCAAAGTATGTGAATATATGCAAATTTTATCATAATCTAAAGAGTTAAGGAATCGTTTTAAAAATCGTATTTCTCAATATAAGTTCAAAAAAGAGCGCAAATAATGCAATAAGAATAAACAGAAATGCCTCTTCAGTCTTATGCGAGTATGATAATACCTCTATTTTGGATTTTTCTAACTTGTCAATTTCTGCATAAATTTCTTCTAATTTTGATTTAGAAATCGCTCTATAATATTTTCCCCCAGTATTAACTGCAATTTTTTGAAGCAAGGGTTCATCTATTTCTACTGGTATTCGCTGATATTGAACCCCAAATGGAGTTTGAAAAGGATAAGGTGCTTCACCAATGGTCCCAACACCAATCGTGTAAACTCTAATTCCAAACTCACGAGCCATGTCGGAAGCAGAAAGAGGATCGATAAAGCCAGTATTGTTAACCCCATCGGTTAGAAGTATAATTACCTTGCTTTTTGCCTTACTTTCTCTCAATCGATTGATTGCTGTTCCCAAGCCATCGCCTAAGGCAGTTCCGTCTTCAATAATACCACTTTTTATCTGGCTAAATAGTTCTTTAAGAATTCGATGATCAATCGTTAACGGACATTGAGTGAATGATTCGCCACTAAAGACAACTAATCCAATCCGATCTTGAGGTCTTCCTTCTATAAATTTTAACGCAACGTCTTTGGCTGCTTCTATTCTATTTGGACGAAAATCTTCAGATAACATACTACTTGAAATATCCAGAGAGAGAACAATGTCGATCCCTTCGATGTTTATATCTGTTTTATCACTACTGGTCTGTGGCCTTGCTATGGCAATGATAATTGCAATTAGGGCCAAACATCTTAGAGCAAACATGGAATGAAAAAAACGAAGTTTATACGTTTGTGGCAACGACTTTTTATTCGGCAAATGAGGCAAAACAAAGGCTGGTCGCAATCTATTTCGACGAAAAATATACCATGTTATGATAATTGGCACGACTACCAATGCAATCAAAGCCCATGGATATAAAAATTTAATTTCTAAAAACCACTCCAACATATACAATTAATATTTTTAAAATTACAACGAATCATTTCATCTGCGAATTCAAAAAAAAGGAATTTTATATTATTTTTTAAATCCATTTCAACCATCTACCTCAGGGTTTTTTTCTTTAGCTTCTAAATCAATAGGTTTATTCATTCTTACAAACTCTAATGCAGATTCTAAAAAACGATCATTCTCATTTGGCAGAGGCATCTGTTTAGCAAATTTTACCAAATCTGCAACGGTAAGCAACTCTTTTAACGCAGACAAGTTTGCTACTTGATCAGGTTTTATGGATAGATCATCAACTATTTGATTGGATAGCATTTCTAGTGCATCTATCTGAAATCTTTGGGAAATATATAAACGGAGAATATCGGTAAGTTCAGTATAATATTCCTTTACAAGACCATTTTGCCACAATCTTTTATCTCGTAATGCAAGCAATGCAGAAACCGCAAACTCATTGGCTGTCATGGTTTTAGCCTTAAATATAGTAAATAATGGTTTCTTTTTCTTTTGTCTGTAGTATATATATATACCAAATCCAAAAACAAGTATCAATGCCAATACTAACAGAATCCATGGCAAAAGTTCACTGAAACGCAGATACTCTTCAAGCGGTTCGTGAATATCTTTAAAAACTTTCGTTGTATCAACTGCAACTGTATTTACTACAAATTTTAAGCTATCAGTAGTAGCTATAAAACTGGAGTCGTTGGAATAAAATATAAATGGCGGCAATACGACAGTTCCAGAATCAAAACTTGTAAAGATGATTTTTTGAGAGAGTGTGAATTTTTTTGAACTATCCGATTTTAAAGTATCAATAGAACCTCTTTCGATGACATCAAATTTATGAGTAGTTGTTGAGTCAATAAATGCAGGCCATAAAACAGATTTTGGAGTCTGTAATTCTAACTGCAACATAAGTGTTGTTCTATCACCAATCAAAAAAGAACTTGGCGTAAGTTGGGCGCTTGCTTTTTGGGCAGAAGTATTGTAAATAAAAACACACCATAAAAAAAGGGATATCCAGAACGTATGTATAAAAAATCGATAGTTTATTTTTTTACCCGTCATAATTATTCAATTAAGATTTAAAATTTTTCAAAACCGAGCTCCACGTAGTTTAAAAAGATTTATTAATGGCTTAACATAATCCTTATTGGTGAATATTTTGACCTGATCCACACCCGCTTTTTTGAACACATTATCTGTATTATCATTAAAGTCTATCCATTGGGAAGCATATACCTCACGAACTTTTTTTGATGTAGTGTCTATCCATCTTTCCAATTTCGTCTCAGGATCCACAACCTTTAAAATACCTACATTCAACATTTCTGTTTCTCGAAAATCTATGATTCTGAGTGCAACCAAATCATGTCTTTTATTTGCAATCTGAATAGCTAACTTATAATCCGTTGCTTGAAAATCGGAAATTAAGAAAACAGTCGCTCTTTTTTTGATTACATTCGTAAGAAACTGAATAGGAACTTGAATATCAGTCTGTACATTCGAAGGTTGAAAGGTCAACAACTCTCTAATAATTCGCAAAATATGTTTAGACCCTTTCATGGGTGGAATATACTTTTCAATTGTGTTGCTAAAAAAGATTGCACCCACTTTATCGTTATTCATATTTGCTGAAAAAGATAAAACTCCAGCAATCTCAGTAATCAGGTCATTCTTCATCCGATCAGACCCAAAGAAGCAAGATTTGCTAACATCAATCATTAACATTACGGTAAGCTCTCTCTCCTCTTCAAAAATTTTCACAAAAGGATGATTAAAACGTGCTGTAACATTCCAGTCGATTGAACGGATATCGTCGCCAAATTGATATTCACGAACTTCATTAAACGCCATTCCTTTTCCCTTAAAAGCGCTATGATATTCTCCTGCAAACAATTGACGGGAAAGCCCTCTGGCTTTGATCTCGATATGACGAACTTTACTTAAAATATCATTTGCATCCATAAAAACAATTTAATGTGAACCCATCTACCATCGTTAGTCATCGTTTAAGGAACCTCTACTTTGTTCAAAATTTCATTGATGATATCCGAAGTGTTGATATTTTCAGCTTCCGCTTCATAGGTTAAACCAACTCTATGACGCATAACGTCGGGACAAACAGCTCTTACATCTTCTGGTATTACATATCCTCTACGTTTAATAAAAGCATATGCTTTAGCGGCCAATGCCATGTTAATACTAGCACGAGGCGAAGCACCGAAACTGATCATCCCTTTAAATTTTTGCAAATGATACTGATCTGGATAACGGGTTGCAAAAACAATATCGGTTATGTAGTTTTCAATTTTTTCATCTACATATACATCTCTAACTACTTTTCGAGCATTGATAATATCTTGTGTTGAAACTATCGGATTTATTTGAGCTTTGGTATCCCCTGAATTTTGACGAAGAATAATTTTCTCTTCCTCTTTGGAAGGATATCCAATCACAACCTTCAGCATAAATCTGTCAATTTGTGCTTCGGGCAATGGATAAGTGCCCTCTTGCTCAATTGGATTTTGAGTAGCCAATACCAAAAATGGTTCTTGTAAGGGGTATGACTTATCCCCAATGGTAACTTGACGCTCTTGCATAGCTTCTAATAATGCACTTTGAACTTTTGCAGGTGCTCTATTAATCTCATCTGCAAGGATAAAATTTGAAAAAATTGGACCTTTTCGAACGTTAAATTCTTCGTTTTTTTGACTATAAATCATGGTACCAATTAAATCAGCAGGTAATAAGTCGGGAGTAAATTGAATACGACTAAAATCTGCCTTAATTGAGGATGCCAGAGATTTTATAGCAAGTGTTTTTGCTAAACCAGGAACTCCTTCTAATAAAATATGACCATTCGCAAGCAATCCAATTAAAAGTCTTTCAACCATCATTTTTTGGCCAATAATCGATTTATTCATCTCCATGGAGATTAAATCAACAAACGCGCTTTCGTGTTGAATTTTTTCGTTAAGTTCTCTAATGTCTGTATATGTTTCCATTTCTCATTTTTTTTGCAAATATAAATTGTTATTTTTTTACTATTCGTTAGAAATTGTTAAAATTAGTTAATCAATCCATTAATAATTTAGCCATAGTGGCTCTTTACAAAATTAAATAAACATAAAAAGCACTCCTTTTGTAACAACAACCCTAAACGAAAAAAAAGTTGTATTATTATTGAAAATTATTTTTTTTTAGATAAAAAAAAGCTTACGCAAATAATCTTTTTAACGTTGATTTTTGAAGCGTTCAATAATTTTTTCGGATTCTCTAATGGATTGTTTGTACCATTCTATTAGAATTTCGTTTTTTTCGATATTGGTTAATTGCCAATGAATATCCGAATTCCTTATTTTAGTAATTATGCTTTGGAGTACCAATGCAACGGAGACACTAATATTAAAACTTTCGGTAAAACCATACATTGGAATTTTCACGAACCCATCTGCATGGTCGATCGCTTCTTGAGAGAGTCCCGTCAATTCAGTCCCAAACATAAATAAGGTGGGTTGAGATAAGTCAACTTGATCAACCATACAATCATTTTCGTGAGGCATAGTGGCTAGAATTCGATACCCTTTTTGTTTCAACTGAGTAATAGCATCAACTGTATTATTTGCTTGCTGATTATAACGATAGATAGACAACCATTTTGAAGAACCGAGTGCAATATCGGGATGGACATCAAATTCATATTCATTTTCTACTACATGCACATCCTGAATTCCGAAACAATCTGCTGTTCTTAAAACGGCACTTGCATTTTGCGACTGATAAATATTTTCGAGCAGTATAGATACATGTTTTGTCCGATTCTGTAGTACGTAATCCATTTTTGAAACCCTTTCTGGAGTCATAAACTCTTTTAAATAGGAAATCAATTTTTCTTTTTCCATCCTTTAGTTATTTTCGATCGGTTTAGATTAACTGTTTTTCAAATTCAATGAAGTTGCAAAGATAAAAAAAACCCCTCAAAATTTGAGGAGTTTTTCTTTTTCGTTTTAATCAAACTAATGACTATTTAACGTTACCTTGAAGTTCGTTACCTGGTTTGAATTTAACAACTTTTTTTGCAGGAATTATCATTTCGCCTTTTGTTCTTGGGTTACGACCTTTGCGTTCTGCGCGGGTTGATACTGCGAATGATCCGAATCCAACTAAAGCAACACGTTCGCCTTTTTTTAATGATTCAGATACTGAACAGATAAATCCTTCTAGAGCTTCTTTTGTTTGTTTTTTTGTCAAACCAGCTTTTTCAGCCATTGCATCGATTAATTCAGCTTTGTTCATTGTAATTTTTTTTTGTTAATTATTTTAATTTCCTTTATAACGCTACAAAAATAACCTTTTTAAGCTATAAGTCAAGTTTTTTTAACAAAAAACAGTGATTTTGTTGAAAAAAACAAGAAATTGTTGATAACTAATCAAAAAAATGCCAAAAAATGCACTCAAATAGGGCTTTTAAGGTAATTAAAACAGTCAAAATTTCGGCTCCCAACTTTTCGATTGCTCAAATGGGAGCATTGCATTTATAAAAAATAGCTTTTCAATGTTGGTAAATTCTTCTTTGTGGATATTTTTTTCGTACAAAATTCCATTTTTAATAAGTCTTTGTCGATGTGTACCATTCAAAAGAGGATTTGATGGAGTATAAAAATGAGGATCATGGGAGAACTTTACCACAATATTAGCAATTAAAGAATCGGTAAAAAAGCCGTTTTTTAAAAGGATAATTTCATCAAATTGCGGGTTCAACTTTTGAATACGGATAAACAGTTCTCGATTTTTGAATTTTAATGAATAATCAAAAGACTCGGGTATTTCAACAAATCCCAATTTTAAAACATCCTTAGCAATATAGGGTTCAATGGTAGATTTATAAGACAGTAATTCATATTCCAACCTCCACTTATACCTTTGTGCAGAAGGAACATCTATCTCTTGAAATTTTTCGGATAGATTAAATGGGTTTTCGCACCCATAAAATTTAATAAAAGATTCATCCATTCGACTCTGATGATCACACAAATTTTCGGGGTTGTAATCAACTACAGAAATGGTTTCAAACAGTTGGAACATATACTTTATCAATTAACTCCTGATACTCATCTTCCATCATGCTATTAATGGTAATACCACCTCCACTCCTATACATCAAACCATTCTCAGTTTGTTCAATAAAGCGAATCATGACGGCAGAATCGAGCGAATCTCCATCAAAAACGCCCATAACACCAGTATAATACCCTCGTGAATTAGATTCAACTGAATTAATAATTTCCAGAGTTTTTGGTTTAGGGGCGCCAGATATCGACCCTGCTGGCAACAATTTACTTAAGATTGTCCCCAATTGAGATTGCCAATTTTCAGGCAAATCACCTTGAATTTCTGAACTAACTTGGAGTAATGCTTTATTATTAGTGGTAATTTTATCGACATATCGATACTTTGTTACTCTAACATTCGCAGAAACGCTATTTAGGTCGTTTCGAATCAAATCAACAATGGTATTATGTTCGTCAATCTCTTTCTGATTATTGATTAATTGGTTTTCAGCATCTGGCAAATCTGCATCGATGGTTCCCTTCATGGGATAAGAAGATATTATGTTATTCGAAATTTTAATAAATGTCTCCGGTGAAAATACAGTAAACATTCCAGGAACAAACAATCTATACTTTGCATTTGCAGCTGCAAAAAGCATTTTTAATCCCAACGATGTAGTGATTGGAGTGGAATTAGTAAGATTTAACAAAAAAGTATCGCCACGTTGTAAGTGAAATTTCACTTTTTCAAACTGTTTTTTATACTCTATAATTGAAATGGGCTGTTTATTAAAACTAAAAGGCAAGGTTTTTTGGGGATATGATACATTTCGATAATTTGGAAAATCAATCATTACCTCAGAGGGGTCTAATGGTAAATCTTCTACAACTGCTCTCGAACACTCGAAATCAATCATAAAGAAAAAAGGAGTTCTCGAATTTGATTTCTGATTAATAATATTCCAAATCTCGTTCATCGTCTATTATATCTATTGTTGTCTTAAAATAAAGTTGTGATTACCATTTTAAAAGAGCATTTTAGAATCTTTTATTTGATAAAAACATTGTACACGTATGGATCTTTGAGTGGCTCTCTATCAGGGATTACAAAGATACGGTTAATAGCTGGAAAGACATCACTTTTGATGATCATATTATAACTACCTGGAGGAGCAATAATCGCAAATTCACCGGATAATTTACTTGGTGTAAATTGATACATTACTTTATGAGTGTTTTGATTAAGTAATAGAATTTTAATATTCAATGGTTTACTTGCTTCAACTACAGCTTGGTGAGCTTCGGGTAATTTTGAATTTTTAAGCATAGTTAAAACCTCTTCTGATTTAGCGAGTGTTTTTGAAAATTGATTTTTCTTGGCCACCCCCTGTGTTGTAGTATCCATTTCAAGATCGGCAATGGATTTTTGAAGAGATGTATTCTTTAAAATCAAAGCCTCTATTTCTTTTTCAATTTTATTGAAATTGGATTGAGCTATGGCAATATTTTTAAGTCTTTGTTCTTCCATTTCCACACTATCTTTGTTAAAAACATGACCAATATAAGTAGCATACGGAGCTGGAAAATCTAAAAATGTAACTTTATACACATCCAAATCACCAAATCCACCTTCACGGGCATCGTGCATATAAGCATATCTTCCTGATTTGGAAAAGGAGATCGTTTTATTGTCATCGGGAGTATTAATGGGATAACCAATATTTACAGGTTTAGAAAATTTATTCGTTTTGTTATCCCAGGTTGTTTTGAAAAGGTCATAACCACCCATCCCATAATGGCCGGTGGATGAGAAGTAGAGAGTTTTTCCATCGGGAGCAATTTGTGGAAAATCTTCATCAAATTCTGTATTTATTGAATCTCCCAAATTTACAGCTTCACTCCAAGCACCTGTAGGCAATTTAAAAGCCATCCACAAATCGCTTTTGCCCTTACCACCAGGTCTTTTAGACGCAAAAAAAATGGCATTCTTATCTGGAGTAATGGATGCAGCTGTCTCTACATATGGGGTATTTATGGTTAAATATTCTGCCTTCTGATAGTTTCTACCTCTTTTGGTTGCTCTAAAAACATCATCCATCCCTTTTTCGCTGAAGATATAAATAAATAATTCGCTTCCATCGGCCGACATACCAACGCTTTCTTCAATTAAATAGGTATTGATTGCAGAGGAGACTCTTTTTGCTTTTGTCCATTTATCACTTTCCAAATTTGAGATAAACACATCCGCAGTTCTCAAACCATCCACATCATCCATATTTCCGGTATTTCCAGCTCTTCGGGAAGTAAAAAAGAGGGTAGTTTCGTTTTCATCAATAAAGGGAGAATAATCCGGAGAGCTACTGTTTACTTCAGGTCCTAAATTATCAAGTCGTACATTTACTCTATTCTTAAAAATCTCTTTTGCTTGATTGCACATTTCAATCATTCGTTTGGCTGATACAGACAGATTGTTTTCTTTATCGTGGGTAATGCTTCTAAACTTTTCTAAGCTCTTGATTGCATCATCAAAGCGATACGCCAGAAGATAAGCTTTCCCTAAATCGTAATGACAATAGGGATCGGATTTAGTATCCTTTGCCACCATCTCAAAATGAGGTATCGCTTTTACTTTATTTACGGTTGTGTTTAAATATGCAAATCCTAAAAAGACACGGTAGGTTAAATTTTCAGGCTCTTCGGCAACTAAAATCTCCAATTCTTTGATAGCAGAGTTGAAATTACCACTTTTCACCAGCATCATAGCCTTTTCTGGATCCCCTTTTCGAATGACTTCCCCTTTCTTTTGAGCATGAGCAGATTGCATGTTTACGATGATAAAAAGAGTGATGAAGAAAAAAATTACTTTTCCAAAATGCATGTTATAAATATCTGTTAAACAATTAATAGTGCGAAAATACTTTTTTTTTATTTGAGTTGTACGTTAATATTTTAAAAACTTATTATTATAGGTTGTTGATAAAATCGCTACATACTGACTTACAAAAACTTATATCAAAAAAAAACAAAAAAAGATTCAAAAAAACATTTACATAATAAAATATGCTCTATAAAAAATGATTTTTTATAGAGCATAAATCGATAATTTTCATAATGTTCTTACTAGAAGCAGAAAAGCATAAAAATTATAAAAAATAGATTATTTCAATATTCTTAAAAATTCAATGGTTAAATCCCAGCACATTTGAACAGTATCGATTTCTATCTTTTCGCCAGGAGCGTGAACACCTCTTAAAGTAGGACCATAAGAGATCATATCCATATTGGGATACTTTTCACTAATCAACCCACACTCGAGTCCTGCATGAATTGCTAAAACTTGAGGATCTTTTTTAAACACATTTTTGTATGCACAAGAAAGAACTTTTAGCACTTCTGAATTTGGGTTTGGAGTCCAACCAGGATAACCATCTCCTTGTTCTACGTCGGCTCCGATAATTTCAAACACAGAAGCAACATGTTGAGCGGCCCAAGTTTTTTTACTTTCTACAGAAGAGCGTTGACTAGTCGTAATAACAATCTCTTTGGAATCCATCTTGATAGATGCTAAATTGGTAGATGTTTCCACAAAATCCTTAATATCTTGCGACATATCTAAGACACCATGGGGACAAGCCATTAGCGACCAAATCAAGTCAAAATGTGTCAATTCATCGATTACCGTTTCTGGCAGTTCTTGTTTCTTTATACCAGCTTCAACCCCACCATCAGTAGTTTTGTATTCAAGTTTTACAGTCTTATCAAATTTTGCCACATAAGCGATTGCTTCTTTTTCGAATTCTTCAGGAATTGTGATAGATGCCCATCCTTCACGTGATATCGCATTTCTAAGGTTACCAGCATCAATAGAATGTATACAAATATCAAAACGATTTGTCAACTCGAATAGCAATCTAGATAATACGCGAGTGGCATTGCCTCTGCCTTTGTTAATATCATCGCCTGAATGACCACCTTGAAATCCTTTTATCCATACTTTATAGCCCACGTGCCCTTCAGGAGTTTCAATTGGTTCATAATCAATTTTAGCAACGGTATCAATGCCTCCGGCGCATCCAATAAAAAATTGACCTTCATCTTCAGAGTCAAGGTTTAAAAGCATTTTCCCTTTTAACCAATTTTCTTTCAGCTCAAAAGCTCCAGTCAATCCTGTCTCTTCATCGACGGTAAAAAGACATTCAATAGGACCATGAACGAGTGTTTTATCTTCTAAAATTGCCAACATGATGGCTACTCCAATTCCATCATCGGCACCTAAGGTAGTATCTTTTGCAGTAACCCATCCATTATCGACGATTGGCTGGATTGGATCGGTAATAAAATCATGTTTTGAATCACTATTTTTTTCACACACCATATCCATATGACTCTGAAAAATCACTGGGGTTACATTTTCTTTTCCTGCAGAAGCGGGTTTACGAATAAGTACGTTCCCAATCGTGTCTCTTTCCGTTTCCAAGTTAAGTGATTTCCCAATTTGAATAAGATATTCTATTATTTTCTCCTCTTTTTTACTTGGATGAGGAATTTTGCAGATTTCCATAAAGTAATGCCATACTCTAGTAGGCTTAAGATTTAAAATTTCGTTGCTCATAGGTTGTCAATTTTTATAATTTGAAACAATATTACAAAAAATCTCTTACAATCTTATCATTTTAACCTTAATTAATGATAAAAAAAATGAATCTTGGATATTCAGTCAAAACATTTGGGACAAATGGAACAATTATGTATCTTTGTGGCGAGTATAAAAGTATGAAAGTAGCTATTGTTATTCTTAATTGGAACGGAAAACGTTTCTTGGAGCAATTTCTCCCAACGGTTGTGGAACACTGTTCGGCTGATGCCGAAGTAATTGTTGCAGACAATGCTTCTACGGATGATTCAATTTCATTTTTAGCACAAAAGTATCCTACTATTCGAGTGATCGTTAACCCAACTAATGGTGGATTTTCAAAAGGATATAACGATGCATTAAAACAAATAGACGCGAAATACTTTTGTCTACTGAATTCAGACATTGAAGTTACCCCAAATTGGATTGACCCAATCATTCAACTCATGGATAGTGATCCTTCCATTGCAGTTTGTCAACCCAAAATACGCTCTTGGCACGAACCAGAAAAATTTGAATATGCAGGTGCTGCAGGTGGATTTATTGACAAATTTGGGTATCCATTTTGTAGAGGGCGCATGTTTATGAATTTGGAAGTGGATAATGGGCAGTATAACGACAATTGTGAAATTTTTTGGGCCACCGGTGCTTGCATGTTTGTCCGTGCCGATCTTTATCACAAACATGGTGGTTTGGATGAAGATTTTTTTGCCCACATGGAAGAGATCGACTTTTGCTGGCGCATGAAAAACTTAGGTTATAAAGTGATGTATTGCTCCGAAGCAACGGTTTTTCATATTGGTGGAGGAACTTTACCAAAAAAATCTTCTAGAAAAACCTATTTAAACTTTCGAAACAATATCTTCTTATTATACAAAAACCTACCTTCCAACAAGTTAATTCCAGTATTTTCTGTAAGATTGATATTAGATGGTGTTGCAGCTGTACGATTTCTTTTCGATAGTGGTATTGCCGACACCTTTGCGGTATTTAAAGCGCACATCCATTTCTATAGATATTTAAGACGAAACTTAAAAAAGAGGAACAACATCCCACATCGACATGTATCCCAAATATTAAACAAAAACTTAGTTACTCAATACTATGTTAAAGGGAAAAAATTGTTCTCTGACTTGAACAAGGATGATTTTAGTAAGTAAGACCACTAATTTTTTGTTTAGCTTTCTTCGAACACCATTTTTTGGCCTTTATCTAAGAAAAATACGACCATTCAAAACATAAAAAAAGCTACCTTATTGGTAGCTTTTTTTATATTTGTAATATTATTAAAAGACTATCTTACAAATAATTTGTAAGAACCTACTTTTTTATCAGTGATAACTTTTACAATATAATTTGAAGAAGCAAAATCAGTGGAGAATCTAACAGTTTCAGAAGAGTTTACATTAAATTTTGAAACTTCTTGACCTAAAGCGTTATAAACAATAACTTGTTTAACGATTTCGTTTTGATTATTTTCAACAACGATTTGGTTGTTAGAAGCATAAACATGGATATTTTCAATTGAGTTATTTGCAACAGCAGATGAAGTTTCAACAACAGTAGCTATAACTAAATCGATATTTAAAGAGCCACCATAAGCTGTTTTGATATAACTAAACGTACCATCATCCCATTTTTCGATAGAAAGAGTGTCGTTTAATGGAGTACAATATTGTGAAGTAGAAAGTACAGCAATAGTATCACCAGTAGTAGTTGGCAAAACAATAGTTACAAAAAAGTCACCAGTGATAGCAACTGGAGTTGAGAATGTAAAAGGAACAAACTCTGGAGTTTCAATTTGCATAGCCGACAAAGGAACATCAGCAGATGATGCTAAAAGAGCACCTGGAAGATTATCAGTACCTTTACTGTAAACATTTGCTTTGATAGTGCTTGTACCTACTGTACCAACTCTATACAAATAAGCAAAAACAGTAGTTACAGAACCAGTACCAGTGTGTCTTACTAAAGTACCTTTTTCGACATCACCATACTCGTTGTTACCGGTTACAAAACCGCCACCAGAAGTAATAAATAATCGGATTGAATCGCAACCATTTTCGATAGAAGTTGGGAAAATAGTATCCGATACAGTTTTAGCATCTGAGTTAACAAAAGATACTTGATGATTTACTTTAGAAATCTCAGAAATTTGAGAAGCATTTTTTTGAGCAGAAACTGTAAAGGCAAAACCTACAGCAATCGCTACTAACAAAGTAATTTTTTTCATTTTTTTAATTTTTGTTTTTAGAATTAATGGCACAAATATATAAATAAAAAAATGATTTCCAAAGCAATTCGTAAAAAATGACAAAAAAACACTAAAAAGATTGTACTTTTTATACAAAAAGATACTACCCACCTGCTTTTTTTGCTTTATAACCAGCTTTCAAAAGCAAATCGAGCACTTTGTCGCGGGTATCTCCTTGAATGATAATTTCACCATCTTTCACAGAACCTCCCGTGCCACATTTAGTTTTCAGAAGCTTCCCAAGCAACTCTAAATCAGCATTTTTGCCTACAAAACCAGTTATCAAAGTAACCTGCTTGCCACCTCTCTGTTTGCGATCTATCCACACTCGTAAATCTTGCTGATTTGGAGGTAAAGTCTCGCTTTCATCTTGCTCGTGGAATTGAAAGTTGAAATCTGGATTGGTAGAATAAACGACTCCTATTGGTTTTTTTTTCGACATATCTTTAATTTTTTGGAGTAAGTACTTTTAATGAATTGGGATTAACTTTCACTTTTACTACGCGTTGTTTTTTAGCATCATCCCCATCGATATGAATATGCATTTTTTTTCCATTCGTACGACTGATAATTACCTCAGAAGTTTGGATAATTTTCATCTGTTTACTTCGATCAATTTTATTTGCAAACAGAAGTGGCATTAAAAATAGTGCTTTAAACAAGGATGGTTTTTTAAAAATACAAACATCCACCAATCCATCCGTTATAGATGCATTTGGTGATATTTTGGTATTATATCCCCACTGAGATGAATTGGCTAATGTAATAAAAAAAGCTCTTTTCACCTTTGTTTTGTCAGGAAATTGAAGAGTATATTTTTTTGATTTATAGTTAAAAAATTGTTTGACTGCAATTTTAGCGTACGATTTAAACCCTCTCGATTTTGACATTGAAAAAAGATGAGCTACCAGAGCATCAAAACCAACTCCAGCAATACTAACGAATGTAAATTCATTTAAAGAAACCGTATCTACAACCGTAAAATGTTCCTCATTTACAACCTCTAATGCGTGTCGTGGGGAAGTAGAAATTCCTAAGTGACGTGCTAAACCATTTCCTGAGCCAGTAGCAATTACTGCTAACGTTGAATCACCTTCCTTCATACCACTAACTACTTCGTTTAACGTTCCATCACCTCCTACAGAAGCTATATAGTCAAATTTTAAATCCGAATACCGATGAGCAATTTCTGAAGCATGTCCTTTATATTGCGTATATTCGATAGTAACATCAAACTTATCGTGATGAATATAGGACTCAATTGCCGACTCCACCATTTTATGTCTACCTGTTCCAGAAATTGGATTAATAATAAAGACAATTTTTTTCTTATTCATATTCAATTTCTATTAAATTCTTTTAATGTATTCGGCATCATGTTGTTATACAGTAACGAATGATTATACTTCTGAATAAATGCTTTGATAAAACGTTCCATTTTTTCTTTTGAAATAATATTTTTATTAAACAAATTTATTTTCAACTCTTTATCTACAGAAATGTCATAAAGCTCTAAAATAGTATTCCCGTCAAATTTACATAAAAAATTTCCAAGAATCAGTTGGTAATAAGGTTGCTTATAGTTAACTGCAAACCGCAAAGCATTAGTATCTAATAAATTAACCCCAAACCCAAAAATGGGACTATCATATTGTAAATAAGCAAGAATGGTAGGCATGATATCTATTTGTTGAGCAACTAACGAATCGGAAAACGAGGAGAGATCTGATGTTGGGTCGTAAAATATCAAAGGGATTCTATAACTACCGTAATCGCTTTTGTATTCTGCCAAATACGCTTCAGAAGTATGATCTGCAGTAATAACAAACAAGGTATTATGGTACCATTTTGATTTTGAAGCGGTATTAAAAAAACGAGAAATACTATAATCAGCATAGGCAATCGTCTGCTGTATTGGTAGATTTCCAGAGAGAAATTTACCTTGATAATAGGAAGGAATTTTGTATGGATGATGAGAGGATAGAGTAAAAAATGTGGCAAAAAAAGGTTCAGAAAAATAATCGAGTTTGTGAGAGCAATATTGCAAATAAGGCTCATCCCAAATACCCCAACTGCCATCATCATCCGCAGATGCATTTGGATATTCTGATTTACCAAAGTAAGAAGAAAATCCTGCCGCTTTACAATATGAATCAAAACCCATAGTACCATTTACTCCTCCATGAAAAAAAGCGGTTTTATAACCTTGTATGTTTAATATTTGAGGTAAAGAGTTGAAAATATTACCACTATAAGGTGAACTTATAAAAGGGGTATTCATTAGAGTTGGCACACCTGAAATAATGGCAGGTACACCTTCAATAGATTTTTTACCATTTGAAATAGCCTTAAAGGCTAGACTTCTTTCAGCAAGGGTATCTATGAATGGGGTAAAGCTTTTTTGATTAACTTTAAAATTAAAAAAGCCAACATGCTCCAAAGATAAACCTTCCACAATAATAAGCACAACATTCTTTTTATTTCTGAATTTTGTTGGAATTTTATTATTAATCAATTTCTTATGATTGGGAGAGTAGATTTCAGAAAGTTCATTCTCATTAAAAAAACTAAGAGGTTTTAATTCTTGTTTGCCTATGGTTTGAAGAATGGTAAAGGGAGTATTTAAAACCAATGCAGACGCATTTCCCTGAGCATAGCCCCCAGCAGTGATGATATTAATTGGCCGGAGTTGGAAACCACCTCTCATCCCAATTACAGAAAAAATGAGCATTAAGACCAAAAGCAACCCCTGAAGCAGGTAAGAAGTTAAACTATAATCATCGTGTTTACGTAAGAATCGAGTCTCAATATACCGGTAACTTCTTATCAAACCGAAAACTAATACTCCCCAAATTATTGCGATATACCAAAAATCTTTCAAAAATAGTGGCATCAATTTATCAAACTCACCCCCCACTCCTATAAATGAAAAGACATCGGCAGTAGTACGTTTTAATGTGAAACGATAATAGACAATATCTGCGCAATTTGCCAAAATAGCAATGGAATTTAATAAAACAAATATATAAAAAAGAGATTTTCGGAATCTGATATTTTCTCTATATCGGAAAGGAATCATCCATAATAGGATAAAGATTGCATTGATATATAAAATGGCAGAAAGGTCGAATCGTAAACCCGAAAATGAAATTTTCAGAAATTCTATCCATGAAATCTCAAAAAGAGAGTTGTTTAACAAGTAAAAAAGCACTCTTGATATGGAGAAAAGAGTAACCACACAACACAGCAGAAGTGTTATGAAATAGAGATATCTCAATTCAGGTAATTTCCTTTTCATAGGGTGCAAAAATACAAAAAAAAAAGCTGTCCACCTATGTGAACAGCTTTTTTTGTATCATTCTATAATTAAATTATAAAACAGCGTAAGCTTGTGTAATAGTAGTAGTTTCAGTTGCACCACCAGCTATTGGAGTCATGTCTAATTTGTAAGAAACAGTTAATACATTATATAATGTACCGTTTTTACCATAAGTACCAGAAAAGTTGTAGATACGAGCATTGTGAGTTGGGCTAGTAGAAGGAGCTTGGAAAGTTTTTTCTGGAGCAGTAATACCTGTAGCGTTAGCAGTAGCAACAATGTTAGCAGCAGTATAATCGCCAAAAGCAGAGAAAACTAATTTGTCGAAACCAGTAACAGAAACGCTTACTACTTGAGTATAAGTATAAGGAGAACCAGATGAATAAGTTTCAGTTACACTGTAAGATTTAGCTAATCCAGCAGCTTTTACATTTACAGTACGAGTAAGAGGAGTAGCTTCGTTTCCAGCTGCATCAGTTGCAGTGTAAGTAATGGTATAGCTACCAACTTTGTCAGTATTAACAGTTCCAGTTACAGTAGGAGTGATATCTCCGTCTTCGTCATCAGTTGCAGTTGCACCTGCATCTATATATGTTGCGCCTAATTCAACCTCTACAGTACCATTGCCTTTAAGAGTAATTTCAGGTGCACCTACGTCTTCTTTTTTACAACTTGTAAATGTTACAGCTAACACAACTGCTAATGCAGTCATTGATAATGCGATTTTTTTCATTTTAATTTGGTTTTAGATAAATAATTAATTTAATTTAAATTTTTTTCGTTGCAAAGATAATAAAAAAATGTCAACAAAATGAATTATTTTGATTTAATGTACTTTTCATAATAACTTATAATTGTTAAAGAACAGTATAAAACGGACATTATTGGAGAAAATTGGATTATAAAACATTCAAATTCAGACTCCTAAATTTTTTACATATGTATTAAAAAATTAAACAACTTGTTTTTTAACAATTTAATCATTTCAGAGATTACTCTTTTTAAAAAATTGGTTTCAACTAATGAATAACTATTTGTGACAAAATTGATAGAACAAACGTTGTGAAAAGAAATATTTTGGGTCATTGTTACAAAATCATTTGTAATTGAAGGAATCAATAAGAAAGGTAAAAAAAATTAGCTAGTGACTTTAAATCATTGCAAAGTTAAAATTAAAAAAAGGGAAATCAGCTAATAAAGGAGATTTCAAAGACAATAAAACAAAGAAATATAATCTAAAAAGATTAAATAGCGATTAGAATTAAGTAGATTTTTGAAATAGAATAAAAAAAAATCAAAAAAAAAATCAAAAAGTGTTTTTTGTAATATAAATTGTATTAATTTTGCAGTGTTAATAAACCTAAAAAAAAAATAAAAGAATGAAAAAAGTATTTGCATTATTATTAGCTGCTGGTATGTTCGCAGTTGTATCATGTGGACCAAGCGCAGAAGAAAAAGCGAAAGCTGAACAAGCAACCAAAGATTCAATCGCTGCTATTGAAAAAGCTACTGCTGACTCAATCGCTGCTGCTGAAAAAGCTGTTCAAGATTCATTAGCATTAGTTGCTGCTGAAACAGCTAAAGCTGACTCAATTGCTGCTGCATCAAAAGGTGGAAAAAAACCAGTTGCTAAAAAAGAAACTACCGAAACTAAAGTTGAAAAAGTAGTTACTACTGCTAAAAAACTTAAAGGTTAATCTTTTTTGCAAAGAAAAGAAAAAAAGGAGGATTTATTTAAATCCTCTTTTTTTTTGTGATATCAATTATTAAAACCTAGCAACTATTCCGAAATGCACCTTTCCATATTTTAATTGAATAGGATTATTAAACTCTTTACCAAGGGCATAGGTGATATTAAAAATTCCCGCGGGAGTATCAAAACTTAAACCAACCCCAAAGCCATTCGGAGTGTCATGGATAAATTTGTTGGTGGTATTTTTCTCATAATATGCACCATTCCAAAAGCCAAACAAATACGTTTGTCTATCGAGAAGCCACCTAATTTCAATATTTGCCATGGTATAAAAAGAAGCCAAAAAAGTTTCTTCATTAAATCCTCTCAGATTAGTAAGTCCGCCGAAACGAAACATCTCATTTTCATAATGATTATTACCCGATAAAAGGTTCAATTTATGAGAAAAATTGAAAATAATCTTTTTATAAATAGGATAATAGCATTCGAGTTGAGAAACTACTTTCATATTTGTTTTGCTATCTAATACATTAGCATACATTTCAATCGGAATTGCAATATTTGGAGTAGCTTTTCGGGATCCAACATTAAGATCAATATACAATTTAATGCCTTTCGTTGGAATCCAAACATCATTTAACATATCTATTGTAGAAGACAATCCATATCGATGAATCGTATAGTCCATATTATCTCCTAATAATCCAGAGCTTCTAATAGCGAAAGTAGACAATAATTTAGAAGATGTGTTTTCGTAGTATGCACTCACATTATTCATGGCATAAAAAAAGAGTTGTCCCCCCACTTTTATAGTAGTAGTAATGGTTGTAGTATCTTTCTTTATTAATTTTAGTTCACCAATTGCACCATATTTGGAATTTGCGATGTAAGGGAATGATGAATTTACAATTAAATCTTGGGACAATGGATCACTTCTTCTCCAATTGAACCATATTTGTTCGCCTCTATTAAAAAGATTTTGCAAATTTAGTTTAACATCTCCAGTAATGATTGGTCGGTTTTCATTTCCAGATTGGGGTAAAATTCCTACAATACCATCAAACTGGCTACTGTTTTTTTTATTTAAATATAGAATTAAAAGCATATTTGAATCAATAAAGGCTACTTCCGAACTTTTTTCTAATTGAAGAAATGCCATTTTTTTCAGTCTTGAATCTACTGTTTTTAACTCTTTTTGATTAAACAATTTTCCTTTTTTTACACCAAGAAACGAGGTTAAAAAGCCAGGGCTTACCTTTGAATTTCCTTTAACAACAAGACTATCATATCGAATCATAGGACCTTTATCAATGGTTAAGACAACATCAATGATAGAATCCGATGTTAACATATACTTTGGAATAATAGTTATAAAGGGATAACCTGAATTTTCAGCACGTACTAATATTTGATCCATAATACCAAAGAATTGTTTTGGAGACAAACTCTTTTTAATTGCACTTTTGTCGATAAAAGATTCGGTAGAACTTTTTTTTAAGCTATCTATATTAGAAATTTGAAATCCGATTTCGCACCCAAAAAATATGGAAGAAGTTTTTTTGGTAATTGTATCATTATCAATTTTGATTAATCGAAATCCATTATTTAAACTACCATTCAACGAATGTTGCAGCATCTCTTGTTGTTTTGCTCTAGTTTCAAAATTAAGTACAACCTTATTTGAACTATCTTTTTGAATAATAATAATAGAATATTGAGCTTTTGTTTGAAGAACAAAAAGAGTTAGAAAAAGAAAGAGAAAACGTATCAGCCTTATCATATATTCCAATCAATAGGTTTTTTACCTAACGAAATAAGGTATTGATTTGTTGCAGAAAAATGATTGCAACCCAAAAAACCTCGATGAGCAGATAGTGGCGAAGGATGGGTAGATTTTAGGATCAAATGTTTTTGGGAATCGATGAGAGATTCTTTAGCTTGTGCAAATTTTCCCCAAAGCAAAAAGACAACCCCATGGTTTTGCCCAGATATAGATTTAATCACAAAGTCTGTAAACTCCTCCCATCCTTTACCCTGGTGAGATCCTGGTTGATTAGCTCTTACGGTTAGAGTAGCATTGAGTAAAAACACACCCTGCTCTGCCCAAGATTCTAAATTTCCGTGACATGGTAAAGGTATTTTTAAATCGAGAGAAAGTTCTTTAAAAATATTTTTAAGGGAAGGAGGAGTTTTCTCTCCCTGAGGGACAGAAAATGCTAATCCATGGGCTTGCCCCTCTCCATGATAGGGATCCTGGCCTAAGATTACAACCTTAATTTGATCAAAAGAAGTTTTATTAAAGGCATTAAAGACTAAAGACTCGTCGGGATAAACGATAACTGATTTTCTATCTTCATCGAGAAAACTTTGCAACTCTAAAAAGGAAGAGGAAGTAAAAGCTGGGGTTAAAACTTTTATCCACGATTGATTTATTAAAAAATCCAGCATACTCTCAATATTATTAACAGTTAGATGTTTGTATAATTTTATATCAACTTACTTATAATCTTCAAAATTAGCTCAATTTTGTTTATATTTGCAATTAAGTTGATTAATAAAAAAATTTAACGAATATTATTATGAAAAGAAGAGCTCTCCTAATTGCTACTTTTATAGTTACTGTTGTGATAATTTCATCCTGTAAAACCCGTGAGAGATGTCCAGCATATGGCAACAACACTCACAATCAAACGGAAAAAACTATTGCATAGATTTTTCTAAATTATACCAACACCCCTTTTTTTATGTTGAGCAAAAGAATCTTTTGGATTGTATTTATTCTCATATTCAAATTTCCATCTATTGAAGCTCAAGAGATTGGTGATGATTATGGAAAGTCTATTCTCAGGAAAGAGTGGAATGGATTTTTGATGTTACATTCAAATGGATGGGGAGGTGGATATCGTAAAGGAATACAAAAGACAATTCATCGAAAGAATTTTTACGAATTTGAATTCAATTTTGTAAAACATGAGAAAGAGATTGAGGGGAGAAATCCCTATTTTTCGAGTGCAAAAAACTACTCTTTTGGAAAGCTCAACCGTTTGAATGTAATACGAGCAGGCGTAGGCACACAACATGTATTAAACACAAAGCCCTATTGGGGAGGCACCGAAGTAAGATATTTTTATTATGGGGGTGTTTCGTTAGGACTTACTTCACCGATTTACCTATATATTATAAAATTAGACACAACCTTTTTTTTACCCATCGTAGAAGTTGAAAAATTTGACCCTGGCAAACATGATATTGACAACATCTATGGAGGAGGCCCATTTGGGAAAGGGTGGTTTGAGATTACTCCACATCCAGGTGCTTACTTAAAAACGGGATTGAGTTTTGAATTTGGGACCAACGACAGAGTAGTTCGTGCTTTAGATGCTGGGGCAATCTTAGACATCTATCCTTATCCTGTTCAGATAATGGCATTTAATCCAAAGCAATATTATTTCTTCTCTCTATATCTCAGTTTGCATTTTGGCAGAAGAACAGATTATTATTGAAATATAATTTTTTCGATCACATTTTCCCCTAACTCTCTGTTGATGGTTTTTATCAACAGATTGCGAGCCATGTAGAGTTCGTGTTTTACGGAAGCAGCATCCATGCGAACATATAAATACCTCTTTTTCAGATATATGCTAACAGTATGACTTTGAAACACAGGTCCAACAAGTTTTCCCCACTCATTAATAATTTTTGCCTCTTTTAGCTTATCGCTACTACTATAATCTTGCAAAAACTGTTGAATTGCTTCACCTACCCAAACATCATTTTTGTCTCTCATCTTCTGATTTATTTTACAGGCACTATTTCGGTATTGGAAATTGAAAATATAGAATGCTCAATGTTAAATTCATTGAAAATAGAAGCAATTCTTTCCGCTTGAGTATCGGTTATAAACACTTGACCAAAGGAATCGTTTCCAACTAAATTTATAAGAGCACTCACTCTATTATTGTCCAATTTATCAAAGATATCATCTAACAACAAAATTGGTTTTACTTGTTTGTTTTGAGTTGTACTTTCGAATTGAGCAAGTTTAAGAGACACCAGAAAGGTTTTTTGTTGACCTTGAGATCCAAATTTTTTAAGTGGAGTACCATTCATCAGAAAAATATAGTCATCTTTATGAGTTCCTACAGTAGAATATTGAGCATTTTTATCTTGCTCTAAGGCTCTATTTAAGAGAGATTGAAAGTCATTTTCAGTCAACTGAGAATCATATTGAATAGAAATTTTTTCGGAGCCATTAGAAATAATATCAAAGAATTTTTGAATAATAGGTTGAAATTCCTCCAAAAAAAACTTTCGTTTTTGGTGTATCCGGTTTCCAAGGAGAATCATCTGTTCGTCCCAGATTTTGAGAGAGGCTATGTTAAAGGAGTGTGACTCAGCAAACTGTTTTAGGAGGGCATTACGTTGTAAGACCACTTTTTGATAATGAACAATATCGTTTAGATAATTTTTATCGAATTGTGCAAGTACAGAATCGAAATATTTTCTTCTAAACTCACTCCCTTCCTTTATCAAATCCACATCGTAAGGAGAAACCATTACAAGCGGAATTTTTCCGATATGTTCGGCAAATTTTGGATACTCTTTCTTGTTAAATTTAATAATTTTACGATCATTTCGTTTATACGTAATACTCACTAAATCGCTACTATCGTTAATCAGTTGAGAGTTGTACCTACCATGAATGGCAAAAAATTCTCCTTCGTGATTAATATTTTGTTGTTCAACGCCATTGAAGTAGCTTTTACAAAAGGAGAGATAATAAATTGCATCTAAAAGATTGGTTTTTCCTGCACCATTATTACCGACAAAACAATTTATTTTAGAGGAAAAGTCTATCTCAAGACTTTTATAATTTTTAAAATAAGAGAGTTGTAACCTTTGTAAAAACATAATTATAGCTTTGAAACAAGATTTGCAATTTTTTCCATCAGCCACATAGGAGTGGATGTAGCTCCACATATTCCAACTTTATCTACGCTAGTAAACCAATTATAGTCAATTTCAGATTCGGAAGAAATAAAATAGGTATTAGGGTTTACTTGTTTGCAAATTTGGTATAAATATTTTCCGTTAGAGCTTTGTTTACCAGATACAAAAAGGATTACTTGATGATCAGAAGCAAATTTTTTTAAGCGAGGAGCTCTGTTAGCAACCTGCCGACAAATTGTATCAAATGCTTTAAAATCAGGATTTTGAGAAAAGTGCAGAATGTATCTTTTTTTTATTTCAGCTACTAACTCTTTAAACATCTCGACACTTTGTGTAGTTTGCGAGAAAAGTCGGGCGGGTTTGGTAAAATCGATTTTATCAAGATCTTCTAATGAATTAATAACGATCGCGTTGTTATCTGTTTGTCCTACAAGTCCGTTTACTTCAGCATGCCCCTCTTTCCCAAAGATAATTATCTGCCCTTTGATGGAGACCATTTCTTGATACCCTTTTCGGATTCTTTCTTGTAATTTTAACACAACCGGACAGGTAGCATCGATGATATTTACCTGAGCATTAGCAGCTAATTTATAGGTATTTGGGGGTTCTCCATGAGCACGGATGAGCAATCTTGATTTTGGAATATCTTGAATCTGTTGATGAGAAATAGTTCTTAACCCAAGATTTTCGAGTCGATTAACCTCTTCGTTGTTATGGACAATTTCACCGAGACAAAAAAGGGAGGATTCATCGTTAGCTAAATGATTTTCAGCTGCATCTATCGCCTTGATTACGCCAAAGCAGAATCCAGAATTTTTGTCGATAACTACCTTCATAGTCTTTTAATTGAATAGAGAATCTACAAATTCTTCTCTATTAAACACTTGCAAGTCGTCCATTTTTTCGCCAACGCCAATATATTTTACTGGAATTTTAAACTGATCGGAAATACCAATAACTACACCTCCTTTAGCAGTTCCGTCTAGTTTGGTGAGAGCTAAAGCATTCACTTCGGTAGCAGCAGTAAATTGCTTTGCTTGTTCTATTGCATTTTGGCCAGTAGATGCATCTAACACTAATAAAACCTCATGAGGAGCATCAGGTACTACTTTTTTCATTACATTTTTAATCTTGCTGAGCTCATTCATTAGATTAATTTTGTTGTGTAATCTTCCGGCAGTGTCAATAATCACTACGTCGTATTTTTTAGCAACCGCAGAGGACAAAGTATCAAAAGCAACTGCAGCAGGATCCGCATTCATTCCATGAGAAACTATTGGCACCCCTACCCTTTCGGACCATATGGTAAGTTGATCAACTGCAGCAGCTCGAAATGTATCTGATGCACCTAATACTACAGAATATCCTTTTTGTTTAAACTGATGAGCCAGCTTACCAATAGTAGTAGTTTTACCAACTCCATTAACCCCAACAACCATCATCACATAGGGCTTTTTGTCTTGAGGTAATTCAAAGTCATTTGCCAACTGAGCGTTGTTTTCGGCCATTAGTTCGGAAATTTCGGATTTGAGCATGCCATTTAACTCCGAAGTGCCAATATATTTATCTTTAGAGACTCTGTTTTCGATTCTTTTAATAATTTTAAGCGTGGTTTCTACTCCCACATCCGACATTACTAAAATTTCCTCTAAATTATCCAATACTTCATCGTCGATGGTGGATTTCCCGATGATTGCTTTGGATATTTTTGAAAAAAAAGAAGTTTTAGTAGTTTCTAACCCTTTATTTAGCGACTCTTTGCGCTCTTTTGTGAAAAATGAAAAAAATCCCATAATTTTAATATTATTAGAATGCTAATTCGCAATACTGGCTAATATGGATACAATTAAAAAAACAATTATCATTGTATCAAATTTACTACAAATGTACAAAAAAAAAACGAAGTCGTAATCAAACGACTTCGTTTTAAATGCTATTGAAAATTCAATTATTTTTGTGCCAAAAATTCTTGAACTAAATCGGTAGCTACGATAGTTTCTTTAAAAACATACGCACCAGTTTTAGGTGAACGTTCGGTTTTTATTACTTTTGCAAAATCTTTTCCAGATGATTTTTTCAGAGTTGCAACAACTTTCTTTGCCATAATTGATATGCGTTAAATCGTGATAACTTACTTAATTTCTTTATGAACCGTAACTTTACGTAAGAATGGGTTGAATTTTTTCAACTCAAGGCGTTCCGGTGTATTTTTTTTGTTTTTGGTACTAATGTAACGAGACATACCAGGAACTCCTGATGTTTTTTGTTCAGTGCATTCCAAGATAATTTGCTGACGTGCTTCTTTATTTTTTTTTGCCATTTTTATAATATTTTTATCGTTGTACCTTTTCGGGAGTGCAAAGTTACAATTATTATTTTTAATATCAAACTTATAATCGGATTTTTTTTCAAAATTATTATTTTTCGACTCGAAGTTGCATGTATATCAATCATATAGCATCAATCATTTCGAACCAATTGTTACTTTGTCGGGAGAAACTCCAATTAGTGATATTGCTTAAGACGATGATAAAAACATCATCATTTAATCTTTTGATAAACAAGGTATTGAATCCATTCCACAATCCACCATGATATACAAGTGGCACACCCCAATAATTTTTACCTAGATGCCATCCATATCCATAATTATTATCGATGGGTCTATCTGCAGATTTTCCGGAGACGGCATGGATAAGGGTTTCCGATTTAATAATTTGATGATTTCTCAAGGCTTTATCCCAGAGGTATAAATCGTATGCTGTAGAGTAAACTCCTTTATCGCCAGTAGTGCCAGAGAGCCATGTATTAGCTCTCACTTTTCTTTTGGCAGTATGACCCACTGCTACGGGATCGAATGGTCTGGTTTTTAGCTTTGTACATACGATGGAATTTTTCATCCCACATTTTTCAAAAATCTCTTGCTCTACAAAATCTGCAAAGGTTTTCTTCGACACATTTTCAACAATTGCAGCCAAGACACAATATCCTGTATTGTTGTATTCATATTTTTCGTTTGGTGCGAACCTTACTGATGGTTTGTGCATGGCCATCATCGACATCAAACTATCGTTTGACAAGTCCAAATTTTTATATTTCCAATATTTTGGAGCAAAATTATAGTAGTGTGGCAATCCACTTCGATGACATAATAGATGATGAATGGTGATTCCTTTATACGGAAAATTTGGAATAAAACGCTGAATGGTATCCGTATAAGAAAGCAATCCTCTCTCTTCTAGAATCATGATAGAAGTAGCGGTAAACTGCTTTGAAACAGAAGCTAATTCAAACATAGTTTTGGTAGATAGTTTGATTCTCTTTGGAAAATTAGCATATCCAATTGCTTTATGAATCAGAATTTTGTCTTTTTTACTAATAAGCACTAATCCATTGAATTTTTTTTGAGTAGTTAAGTAATCGAAAGCAGCGTCTATTTCAATCTTTTTTTTAGCATCATTTAGGCTATCATAAAAAGCATTTACTGAAGATGCAGACCATTTGTTTTGGGCAACTTGTCCAAATATTACGTTGGTTTGCAAAAAAACACAAAGGAAAATAAAAAAAAATGGTTTCATAATTACAAAAAGAAGATTTGGAATATTTTTATTGATAAACAATTTGTTTCTTGAAATTATTGTTTAGCTACTGCAAATTTCGGCAAAAAAGCCCCACCAGACATCAAAAAAAATCATAATTTATGAAAATTTATAGGTCTTTATAAGGATTGTCACTCTATAGGTAAAGAGAAGCTCCATAAAAAGGTAAAATTATCTTTTATAATTGGGCTAGCATAGTATCCAAAATTATAAAATGTTCCAACTCCGAGAGAGATTGTTTTTAAATCTAACAATTTGTTTATCAATAATCCAGATTCGAAATATCCATTTTTTGGAGTTTGATAATGATATTTTTCTAGATATTGATTGTGATTTAAATCTCCATAAAGGACATTGAGGAGTATGGACAATTCGGGTTTAAACTGTTTGTAAAAGAACTTAGATTTTCCAAAATTATGTTCTAGGAAAAGAGCGAAGTATCTATCCGAGACGAAGGAGTTTATTTTGATAGACTGGAACGAGTTATCACAATACAAGTAAGC